>NZ_JBKFEH010000022.1:0-4192 GCF_053572355.1 Duganella kummerowiae | reverse complement strand
GTCAGGGCCACCACCTGGTCGGTGGACAGGGCGGCGATGTTGGCGCTCGTGACGGCGCCGATCTGGGCCGTGGTCAGATTGGACAGCTGGTCGGTGGTCAGCGCCGCCAGCTGGGCCGTCTTCAGGGAAGCAATGATGCTGGTCTTGAGCGAAGCCAGGTCCGAAGTTTCGATGGCGGCCACGTCGTTGGTGCTCAGGGCGCCGAACTGGGCGGTGCTCAGGGCGCCGAACTGGGCCGAGGTCAGGGCCACCACCTGGTCGGTGGTCAGGCCGTTGGCCAGGTTATTGGTCGACAGGGCGGCCACCTGGGCCGTGCCCAGCGCCACCACCTGGTCGGTGGTCAGCACCGACACCTGCTGGGTGGACAGGGCGGCGATCGCGGCCGTCTTGAGGGCCACGATGTCGCCCGTTTCAATGGCGGCCACGCCAGCCGTGGTGAGGGCCAGCACCTGGGCCGTGCCCAGGGCGTTGACCTGGCCGCTGGACAGGGCCACCACCTGATCGGTGGTCAAGGAGCTGATCTGCCCGGTGGTCAGGCCGGCAATGGCGGAGGTCTTCAGGGCCGCGAAGTCCTCGGTCTGCAGGGCCACCAGGGAGTTGGTGGACAGGGCCGCCACCTGGCGCGAGCTGAACGCGCCCACCTGGCTGGACGACAGGGCCACGATCTGGTCTGTGCTGATGCCGCTAGCCAGCTGGGTGGTGGTCAGCACGGCGGCCTGGGTGTTGGTCAGGGCGGCGATCTGGTCGGTGGTCAGTGCCCCGAACTGGGCAGTGTTGAGCGCCGCGATATCGGCCGTGGCAAGCGCGGCGACCGTCTGGGTCGCCAGCGCTGCGATCTGGGCGGTAGACATGCTGGTTACGAGGCTCATTTCATTCTCCTAGGGGCACTGCTCAGGTATGGCGGACAAGAATGAAGCCGGGAGGGATGTCCTCCCGGCTCCACTGAATTGGGGACTGCGGATCAGGCGCCCGGGGCTGCCGCGATGCGGCGCGCGACTCCGGGTTTTAGTTCTTAACGTCAATAATCGCACCAACTTTAGGGCATGGCATTTTCCTGCACTCAACTTTCATCAGCGGGGCGGCACTGGCGGATAACTGTACAAGGCGACGGAAAATTAACCTGCATTAAGAATCAACTGTCCTGGGCAAATACGACGCTGCAAATACAAACGGCAGAGCTTGCAGGCTCTGCCGTCTGGAGACTACTGGACTATGCTACTCAAGCAACCCGGTCTTACTTCGCGGCCAGGATGCCGTGGCTGGCTTGCGACTGCAGCGCTTTCAGGCGCAGCGTGCTGTCGGTGGCCGTGGCGGCGTCCGGGCTGCCTTGCGGCTTGCCGTTGGCGTCGTACTGGCGCAGGGCGTCGGCCAGTTGGGCCGCGCTGCTGGCCGCCTTGCTCGGCAGGTCCAGCTTGCCGGCCTGGGCCGTGCCGGCCGCATCGGCGCCAAACGCGCTGATGGCGTTGGCCAGGCCGCTGACACTGCTGCTCAGCGGCGCCGTGGCCGCCTGGGCCGGCGCGGTGGCGGTGAACCACACGTCGGCTGCGGCATGGCTCTGGCCGTCGCTGGTCTCGTAGGTCGAGGTCAGGCCGACGATGTTGCCATTGTTGGACGTCGGGTTCAGCTTGCTGTCCAGGTTCAGCTTGGTGATACCCAGCTGTTCCAGGGTCTTCAGCTCGTCGGCCTGGCTGACGCCGTCCGCATTGCCGTCCACCCACACGCGCAGGTCGCCGAAGGCGCTGTCCTTGGCATCGATCACGCCGTCGCCGTTGGTGTCCAGCTGGGCCAGGGCTTCGTAGCCGTTGGACGCCTTCTGGCCGTTGGCCAGGGTGGTGCCGGAGCCGAACAGCTCGCTACCGTCGTTGATCACGCCGTCATGGTTGCGGTCCAGGGCCAGCAGGCCGTCGCCGCCGGCGGTCCAGCCGGTGTTGACTGCCTGGCCGGTGGCCGCCAGGTCGAACTTGACGCCGGCCGTGATCGACAGGGTCTGCACGCCATCGCCGTTCAGGTCCAGCACGATAGGCGTCAGCGACACCAGGGCGTGGATCTGATCCGAGCTCAGCACCGCGGACTGGGCGCTGGTCAGGGCGTGGATCTGCTGCGTGGTCATCGCATGCACCTGGTTGGTGGTCAGGCTGGACACCTGGCTGGTGGTCAGGCTGGCGATCTGCCTGGTGCTCAGGGTCGCGATGGCGGCGGTTTTCAGCGCCACCAGGTCGGCGGTATCCAGGGCTGCCAGGGCGGCGGTGGACAGGCCCACCACCTGGCGGCTTTCCAGCGCGGCCACCTGGGCCGAGCTCAGCGCCGCACCCTGGCCGGAGCTCAGGGCGCCCAGCTGGGCCGAGCTCAGCGCGGTCACGGCGGTGGTCGAGATCGCACCCAGGTCTTCCGCTTCCAGGGCGGCCAGGCTGCGGGTCGACAGCGCCGCCACCTGGCTGCTGCTCAGGTTGCCGGCCTGGCTGGTGGTCAGGGCCACGATCTGGGCGGTGTTCAAGCCGCCGGAGAAGGCCGAGGTGGTGAGGGCAGCCACCTGGGTGCTCGACAGCGCGGCCACCTGGTCGGTGGTCAGGCCCACCAGCTGCGCGGTGCGCAGGGCTGCCACCTGGGCGGTGGTCAGGCCGGCCAGGTCGGCCACTTCCAGGGCGCCGACCGCCTTGGTGCTCAGCGCGGCCACTTGCGCCGTGGTCAGGCTGCCCACTTGCGACGAGGTCAGCGCCACCACCTGGTCGGTGGTCAGCGAGGCGATGCCGGCCGTGGTCAGGGCCACCAGCGAGGCGGTCGCCAGGGTGTTGACAGCCTCGGTGCTCAGGGCGGCCACTTGCGCGGTCGACAGGGCGGCGATGGCGTTGGTCTTGATCTGGGCCAGGTCCAGGGTTTCCAGGGCGGCCACGTCGGCGGTGGACAGCGCCGCCACCTGGGCGGTGCTCAGCACGCCGGCTTGCGACGAGGTCAGGGCCTGCACCTGGTCGGTGGTCAGTACTTTCACCTGGGCGGCGCTCAGGGCAGACACGCCAGCGGTGGACAGCTGGGCGAAGTCGGTGGTTTCCAGGGCGGCCAGGTTACGGGTCGACAGGGCAGCCACTTGCGCGCTGGTGAGGTTGGCCGCCTGCAGGGTGGTCAGGGCCACGATCTGCGCGGTGGACAGGCCGCCGGCGAAGGCGGCGCTGGACAGCGCAGCGACCTGGGTGCTGGACAGGGCCGCCACCTGGTCGGTGGAGAGGCCAGCCAGTTGCGAGGTCTTCAGGACCGAGACCTGGCTGGTGGTCAGGCCGGCCAGGTCGGCCACGTCGATGGCGGCGATGGCCTTGCTGGACAGGGCGGCAGTCTGCGCGGTGGACAGGCTGCCCACTTGCGCCGAGGTCAAGGCCACGGCCTGGTCGGTGGTCAGGGCGGCAATGCCGGCGGTGCTGATCGCCACCAGGGAAGCGGTCGCCAGGGTGTTGACCTGCTCGGTGCTCAGGGCGGCCACTTGCGCCGTCGACAGCACGGCGATGGCGGCAGTCTTGATCTGGGCCAGGTCGGCGGTTTCCAGCGCGCCGATGGCGGCGGTGGACAGGGCCGCCACCTGGGCGGTGCTCAGGGCGCCGGCTTCCGAGGTGGTCATGGCCACGATCTGGTCGGTGCTCAGGGCCTTGATCTGGGCCACGCTCAGGCCGGCAACGCCGTTGGTCGACAGCTGGGCGAAGTCTTCGGTCTGCAGGGCGGCCAGGTTGGCGGTGGACAGCGCGGCAATCTGCGCGGTGCTCAGGTTGGCCACCTGGGCCGTGGTCAGGGCCACGATCTGGTTGGTGGACAGGCCACCGGCGAAGGCGGCGGTGGAGAGCGCAGCGACCTGGGTGCTTGACAGTGCGGCCACCTGATTGGTGGACAAGCCTACCAGCTGCGCGGTACGCAGGGCCGCCACCTGGGCGGTGGTCAGGCCGGCCAGATCGGCCACGTCGATGGCGCCCAGGGCCTTGCTGGACAGGGCCGCGATCTGCGCGGTGCCCAGCGAGCCCACTTGCGAGGACGTCAGGGCCACGGCCTGGTCAGTGGTCAGCGAGGCGATGCCGGCGCTGCTGATGGCCACCAGCGACGCGGTGGCCAGGGTGTTGATGGCATCGGTGCTCAGGGCGGCCACTTGCGCGGTCGACAGGGCGGCGATGGCGGCGGTCTTGATCTGGGCCAGGTCCAGGGTTTCCAGGGCGGCCAC
>NZ_JBKFEH010000021.1:0-191565 GCF_053572355.1 Duganella kummerowiae | reverse complement strand
GTCGATGGCGGCGATGGCCTTGCTGGACAGGGCGGCAGTCTGCGCGGTGGACAGGCTGCCCACTTGCGCCGAGGTCAGGGCCACGGCCTGGTCGGTGGTCAGGGCGGCAATGCCGGCGGTGGTGATGGCGGCCAGCGAGGCGGTGGCCAGCGAGTTCACTTGCTCGGTGCTCAGCGCGGCCACTTGTGCGGTGCCCAGGGCGGCGATGGCGGCGGTCTTGATCTGGGCCAGGTCGACGGTTTCCAGCGCGGCGATGGCGGCGGTGGACAGGGCAGCCACCTGTGCGGTGCTCAGCACGCCGGCCTGGTTGGTGGTCAGGGCTTCGGCCTGGTCGGAGGTCAGCACCTTGACCTGGGCGGCGCTCAGGGCGGCGACGGCGGCGGTGGACAGCTGGGCGAAGTCGGTGGCTTCCAGCGCGGCCAGGTTCTTGCTCGACAGGGCGGCCACCTGGGCCGAGGTCAGGTTGGCCGCTTGCAGCGTGGTCAGGGCCACGATTTGCGCGGTGTTCAAGCCGCCGGCGAAGGCGGCGGTGGAGAGCGCGGTCACCTGGGTGCTCGACAGGGCGGCCACCTGGTCGGTGGTCAGCGCGGCCAGTTGCGACGTCTTCAGGACGGCAACCTGGCTGGTGGTCAGGCCGGCCAGGTCGGCCACTTCAATGGCGGCGATGGCCTTGCTCGACAGTGCGGCGGTCTGGGCGGTGCTCAGGGCGCCCACCTGGGCCGAGGTCAGGGCCACGGCCTGGTCGGTGCTCAGCGAAGCGAACACGGCGGTGGACAGCGCGGTCAGCGAGGCGGTGGCCAGCGAATTGACTTGGTCGGTGGTCAGCGCGGCGCTCTGCGCCGTGCTCAGGGTGGCGATGGCGGCAGTCTTGATCTGGGCCAGGTCGGCGGTTTCCAGCGCAGCGATGGAGCGGGTCGACAGCGCCGCCACTTGCGACGAGCTCAGCACGCCGGCCTGGGCCGTGGTCAGGGCCACGGTCTGGTCGCTGGTCAGGGCCTTGATCTGGCTGGCGCTGACGCCGCCGATGGCGGTCGTCTGCAGCGCGCCGATATCGGCCGTGGTGATGGCGGCAAAGCTGGCGGTCGACAGGGCCCCCACCTGATTCGACGTCAGCTGCGCGATCTGCAGGGTAGTGAGCAGCGCGGTCTGGGTAGTATTGAATGCCGCCGCGATCTGCGCGGTGGTGAAAGCAGGAATCTGAGAAGAGGTGAACGCCTGGAACTGGTCCGAGTTCAGGCCCGCGATGTCGGCGGTGGCCAGCGTGGTAATCTGTGCCGTGGTGAGATCTGCGATCTGCTGGGTGGTCAAGCTGGTGACGAAGCTCATTCTCTTTCTCCTGAAGGGGGCGCTGCTCTATCTGGTACTACGCGTCGGCCGACGCAACGTTATGTAAGTGCAAATTCGGGCGGTCGTCGGCACGAACTTGGAATCCGTTCCCTGTATAACGACCCAAAACTCAATTTCATTAAGTAAACTTTTTTTTAGGAATGAAGTATTCGTCTACCTCTCTCCGCGGCCCCCAAACAGGGTCCAGGACGGGTCATTATAGCGGACTTCATTTCCGCAAAGCATTTATTTGCAGCCTTGTAGCTGCGGCGCAACCATTTCCGGCGGGAACATTTCACGCTGATGAACATTGCAATTAAGTTCAAGCAGTTTACATATAGAAAAGACAAACCAGAATGATCATTCTATAGCGCAACTTGCAATGTTTCCATCGAAAAGCATGATTTGAGACAATTTTTCTTCAAAGAAAATGCGCACTGGACCGATTGTGGTCCATGCACATGACAGGCGCGTGACGAAAAAAAACCGGCCCACGGGCCGGTTCGGACAGCTTGCGTGGTGTCAGCGCAAGGCCACTACCCCGCTTTTGCGCGCCGCCACCCAATCCTTGATGCGGGCTTCCAGCACATCCATGGGCAGTGCGCCGGCGCCCAGCACTTCGTCATGGAAGCCGCGGATGTCGAAGCGCTCGCCCAACTCCGCCTTGGCATAGTCGCGCAGTTGCAGGATTTTCAACTGGCCGATCTTGTAGCCCAGGGCCTGGCCCGGCCACACGATATAGCGGTCGGTCTCGCTCTGCACATCGACTTCCTCGATGCCGGAATGGTCATGGAAGAAATCCACCACTTGCTGCCGGCTCCATTTCTTATAGTGCAGGCCGGTGTCCACCACCAGGCGGATGGCGCGCAGCATCTCGTCCTGCAGGTGGCCGTAGTAGCTGTAGGGATCCTGGTAGAAGCCCAGCTCCTCGCCCAGGCGCTCGGCGTACAGGGCCCAGCCCTCGGTGTAGGCGGTGTAATTGCCCTGCTGGCGGAACATGGGCAGGCCCTGGATTTCCTGGCCGATGGCGATCTGCATGTGGTGGCCCGGCACGCCCTCGTGCAGGGCCGTGGTTTCGATGCTGATGGTCAGGCGCTTGGCAAAGTCGCCGGTATTGACCATGACCCGGCCCGGACGGCTGCCATCGGGCGTGCCCTGGTTGTAAGCGGCGGCCGAGGCGCCCTCCTCGCGGAATTCCTCGACCGGCTTGATTTCGACCTTACCTTTTGGCAACACCCCAAACAGCTTGGGCAGCTGGGCATACATCTGGTCCGTGTACTTGCCGTACAGATCCAGCATCTCCTGGCGCGATTTGGGGTGCAGCGCAGCATTGCCGGCCAGCGAGGCATTGAACGATTTCAGGTCCTGGAAGCCCAGCTTGTGCGCCACGCCCAGCATCTGGCCCTCGATGCGCGCCACCTCCGCCAGGCCCAGCTGATGGATTTCCTCCGGGGTCTGGCTGGTGGTGGTGGAGGATTTGGCGCGGAAGGTGTAGCGGGCGGCGCCGTCCGGCAGCGACCACATGCCGGCCTCCTTGCGGCCGTGCGGCTCGTAACGCGTCTTCACGTACACGGCCAGCTTCCTGTAGGCCGGATTGACGTCCCTGGCGATGGCGTCCAGCACGCCGGCGCGCAAGCGGGCCTTGTCGGCTTCCGTGAAAGCGGCCGGGAATTTGCCGAGCGGCTCGGCAAACGGCGATTTTTCCGGCGCCATGGCGCCCAGGTCCTCGCATTGCCTGGCGATCTTGGGGATCAGGAATTTGGGCGGCATCAGGTGGTCGCGCACCCCGTTCTGCATCTGGATAGTGGTCTGGGCAAACAGTTTCGGCAGGCTGTGCAGGCGGGCGATGTAATCTTCATAATCCTTGACCGTATCGAAGGGCAGCATGGAAGCGATCTGCGGGGCGTCGATGTGGATGCCGGAATTCTGCGCCAGCGGCATTTCCCATTCTTTATAGCGGGCCCCCTCGGCGCTCTGGCGCAGGTTGCGCACCATCAGGTCGCGATTCAGGCGCTCCTGGACCGGGAAGCCGTCGGTCGAAATGGCTTCGAAGCGGCGCAGGAACTCGCGCGTGGCGCGGATGTCGGCGTCTATGCCCTGCTGGGAAAAATCGGACCAGCGGTCGTTGTAGCGCTTGTCGCCCAGCAGCGAAGCCCATTCCGGGCTGGTGCGCATGGTGTAGTCCCATTGTTCCTTGATCAGGCTGTCGAGCGCCTTGCGGCGGCTTTCCAGGCTGGCGTCGGCGGCATGGACGGCGCCGGCCAGCACGGACAGCAGCAGCGCGGCGGCGCCCAGGCGGTTCATGGTGCTCATGGATGGTTTCCCCTTTATATAATGGAAACGCCACTGTAGCGGCGCGCCGCCGCCAAGCCCAGCGCGCTGCGACAAACGGCGGATACGAAGGGATGGACTGCGGCCGGACCAGCTCAGAGGACGGGCCGCGCCTGGCGCCGCCGCCACACCAGGACTGCAACCGTGCAGGACAGCAGCGCGGCCGCCACCATGTTGATCACCAGGATGCCGCCGCCCAGGCGCAGCACCAGGCCTATGCTGACCCCGGCCTTGACCGCGAACGACCAATCGCCCTCATAAGGAAAGTAGCTGGCCAGTTGCAGCACATAATAGGCGATCCCGCCCCACAGGCCCGGCAGGTGGCCGCGCAGCGACAACACGGCAGCGATCAGGCCCAGCAGCGCCGCCGCCAGCAGCCCCAGGCGCGCCGTGCCCACCTGGGGCTCGCCCAGCAGGCCGGCCACCACGCCCAGCGCCAGCACACTATTTAATAGCAGTACCCTGGCCACCCACTTTTCAAATTCCCGCATAGCTCTCTTTCCCGGCTCAGCCGAAACGCGACTGGTACTCGCTGGGCACCACGCCCAGCTGCGCCGCAAACGCGCGCCGCAGATTGTACTCGCTGCCAAAGCCGCTCTGGGCGGCGGCCCGCTTGACCGTCATGCCGGGCCGCTCCAGCAGGGCGCAGGCAGCTTCCATGCGCAGGCGCAGCAGCAGCCGGGCCGGGCTCAGGTCCGCCTCCTGCCTCAAGCGCCGGTGCAGGGTGCGCACCGACATGGAAAATGCGGCCGCCATCTGTTCCACGTCCAGCTCGCGCTTCAGGCGCGGACGCAGCCAGGCCGTCAGGCGCGCCGCCAGCCCTTCCTCCCCGGCCTGGGCCAGCAGCTCGGCACTGAACTGGCGCTGTCCGCCCGGCCGCTTGAGGAACAGCACCAGGCGCTTGGCCACGCCCAGCGCATACGGGCGGCCGAGATCTTCCTGCACCAGGCTCAGCGCCAGGTCCATACCGGCCGCGATGCCGGCCGAGGTGGCGATCTTGCCATCCTTGACATAAATGGCGTCCTCCTGCACCGCGATATCGGGATACATGCGCCGCAGCAGGGCCACGTCCTGCCAATGGGTGACGGCGCGCCGTCCCTGCAGCAGTCCGGCCGCGGCCAGCACGAAGGCGCCGGTGCACACCGAGCAGCAGCGCGCCAGGGCCGGACAGGCGCGCGCCACCCAAGCCACCATGGCCGGATCGGCATGCTCCACTCCCCTGCCCCCGGACACCAGCAGGGTGGCGCCCGCCGGCAGGCGGCGCGGCAGCTTGTCCGTCTGCACGACTATGCCGGACGAGGACGCGACCAGCCCGCCCTCGCGCGACAGCAGGCGGATGCGGTAGGGCTGGCCCTGGCCCCGGTCCGCCGCTTCATCGTTCGCGGTGGAGAACACCTGGGCCGGACCGGTGGCGTCCAGCAGCAGGAAGCCGGGGAACACCAGGATGAAGATGTCTGTCATGTGGCAGATATTCAACCATGGATGTCATTTATGTCAACCGCCGCCGCGCCATGATAGCGGCATACCACAGCAGGGGATCAGCATGACGCGCACCGTAGGCATCTATGTATTCGAGGACGTGGAAGTGCTGGACTTCGCCGGACCGTATGAAGTGTTCACCTGCGCCGCGCGCGTGGCCGCCGGCCTCTCGCCGCACACGCCGCCACCGTTCCGGGTGCGCACCATTGCCGAGGACCTGGCGCCGCTGCGCGCCCGCGCCGGACTTGCGGTGCTGCCGGAAGCGTCCATGGCCAGCCACCCGCCGCTGGACGTGCTGATCGTGGCCGGCGGCGTGGTGGAGCGCGAGCTGGGCAAGCGCCAGGTGCTGGACTGGCTGGCCGCCACCGCTGCCCGCTGCGAGGTCACGGCCTCGGTCTGCACCGGCGCCCTGCTGCTGGCCGAAGCGGGCCTTCTGGACGGCAGACAGGCCACCACCCACCGGGAGGACATGGATGCGCTGCGCCGCTATCCCGGGGTGCGGGTGCGCACCGACCGGCGCTGGGTGGACGAGGGCCGCATCGTCACCTCGGGCGGCATCTCGGCCGGGATCGACATGTCGCTGCACCTGGTGGCGCGCCTGGCCGGCCATGAACTGGCCGCGCGCACCGCGCTGCAGATGGAATACGGCTGGAAGCAGGCATGACCATCATCCGCAGCCGCAGCTATACGGGCGCGCGGGCCTGGGACGCGCTCCACATCGCCACCGTGGACGGCGCCAGTTGCCGCCTGCACTGGACCGACCAGCCCTACCGCTGGCACGTCAACGACGGCGAAGAAGTGTTTGCCGTGCTGGACGGCGTGGTCGACATGCACTACCGCGCGGATGGCGCCGAACAGGTGGCCGAACTGCGCCCCGGCGACATCTTCCGCGCCGGCCCCGGCTGCGCACACCTGGCCCGGCCACGCGGTCCGGCCCGCGTCCTGGTGATAGAACGGGCCGGCAGCGTGTGACTAGGGCTGGCTGCGTTTAACCGCATTGGCGATGGCCGCCATGTAGCTCGGATGGAGTATGCCCATTTTTGGCAAGGGCGAGTGGACGCCAGGCCCCGGGGCCGGGGCAAACCAATCGCTATCGAATGGCAGCTGGACCTGCACGGCAACGTCAAACTTTGTTCGATGCGATAAGCCGCTGCTTGAGAAACCGGAGTCAGCAGGATCCAGAGCAACTTCGGTGGGATAGAGCCGGTGTGTTTTCTGGCTCGTACCATAGACAACAGAAACTTCATGCGTAGCGTGGGAAACCCTGGCCACCAGCGCAGGGCGCTTCTTGGGACCAGGCTCCCCCAGCGTTTGGGGAAATGCACACCATACGATGTCTCCTGGCGCAGGAAGCGGATGAAATCTTCTTGCCGGTGCCGGAGGCGCCATGGCCTAAAAAATCCGGTCGGTAAAACTATCTTCCGGGGTATCCGTTGCGGGACTCGCCTGGCGGATAGCTCGTATTTGTTCCGGGGTTAAGGCGCCCTCGTCCTGCTCATAGCATGGCAAATACCGGTTTGCCATCTGCCTCAAAGCCAGGTGAGCCACTTCGGTCCTGCTCAGGCCGGTCACATCCATCAATTTCTGGACAGTCTCCTCGCTTACCCCTTCAGCGCTGTCCTGCTTGTGCAAACGCAGAAGAAATCCTGGTTCCTGTTTCGCTGGCATGCTGGGCATGATACGGCTCCGTTTTTCCAGTGACGAGGCGGCCAAGACCGCTCTCCGCGTATCCAGAGTATATATCAAAGGCCTGCCGCGGGCGCAGGCGCAGGCGGCAAGCCTTATGGCACGCCCTTGCCGCCCGAGGCGCCGTAGACCTGGCCGGTGGCGTAGCTGTCCTCGCCGGAGGCCAGCAGCACGTAGACGCCGGCCAGTTCGGCCGGCTGCCCGGGGCGGCCCATGGGGGTGTCCTTGCCGAATTCCGGCAGCTTGTCGGGCGGCTGGCCGCCGGTCACCTGCAGCGGGGTCCAGAATGGTCCCGGCGCCACCGCGTTCACCCGTATGCCCTTGGGCGCCAGCTGCTTGGCCAGGCCCTTGGTGAAGATCATGATGGCGCCCTTGGTGGCGGCGTAGTCGATGATGTTCTCGCCCGGATCGTAGGCGTTCACCGAGGCGGTGTTGATGATCACGCCGCCGCGCTTGAGCAGCGGCACCGCCGCCTTGGAGATCCAGAAGGTGGCGTAGACATTGGTCTTGAAGGTTTCGTCGAACTGCGCCGTCGTGATGTCCAGGATGGAATCGCGCGAGAACTGGCGGGCCGCGTTGTTGACCACGATGTCCAGCCCGCCCAATTCGCGCGCCGCATCGGCCACCAGCTTCTTGCAGAAGTTCTCGTCCTTGATGTCGCCGGGAATGGCGACCGCCTTGCGGCCTTCGGCGCGTATCAGCTGCACCACCTCGCGCGCATCCGGCTCCTCGGCCGGCAGGTAGTTGATGGCCACGTCGGCGCCCTCGCGCGCATAGGCGATGGCGGCTGCGCGGCCGATGCCGGAATCGCCGCCCGTGATCAATGCCTTGCGCCCCTTCAGGCGACCGGAACCCCGGTAACTGGTCTCGCCATGGTCGGGACGCGGATTCATCTTGCTGGCCAGTCCCGGCCAGGGCTGCTGCTGTTCCGGGAAAGGCGGCTTGGGATACTCCGGCGCCGGGTTGGGGGCTGGGCCCTGCGCGGCGGCGGCGCCGCCAGCCTGCGCGCCTGCCTGCGTCATCACCGCGCCCAGCAGGCCGGTGGCCACGCCGCCCACCAGCACGCGTCTTTGTTTATCGGGATGCCCACTGTCGGGATGCTGGTTGTCCATTACGCCTCCTTCACGGTAAAGGACCATCTTGCGGCGCGGGCGCGGCGCGCTATGTGCGCCGTCCCACAGAGCCGACCACGGAACCGTTATTAGAGCCGCAGTTCTATCGTGCCCTGCGGCGCGGATCGTACAGTTGATGCATTTCCTGCAACTGGAGACCGCATCATGTACCTGCGCTACCACGACGGCATCGAACAGCACGCCGCCAACGAAGACCAGCTGATAGACCAGATCGTCGCCTCCATGGGCCGCGTCAACCGCAAAGTGTGCGACAAGCACCGCCACGCCACCCGCGATGCCCACGCCAAGAGCCACGGCATGCTGGTGGGCGAGATCACCATTTACGATGGGCTGCCCGAGCACCTGCGCCAGGGCTTGTTCGCCCGCCCCGCCAGCTATCCGGTGGCGCTGCGCCTGTCCACCGCGCCGGGCGACCTGCACAGCGACACAGTGCCCTCGCCGCGCGGCATGGCGCTCAAGATCCTGGGCGTGCCGGGCCTGCAGTACCACAGTGAACGCGCCGCCACCCCGACCCAGGACCTGCTGCTGGTGAACCAGCCCGTGATCCCCTTCGGCCACGTTCACGCCTACGCGAAAATGCAGGCGCTGCTGGAAAAGCACGCCGACACCAGCGACGCCGCTCGCAAGGTGGCCGCTACGCTGGCCAGCGCCGGCAGCAAGGCACTGCACCTGCTGGGCGTGGACAATCCCACCCTGGAAGGGCTGGGCGCGGCCAACCACCACATCCTGGGCGAGACCTTCTACAGCATGGCCGCGCTGCGCTACGGCGACTACGTGGCCAAGCTGTGTGCCGCGCCGCTGAGCGCCAACGTGCGCGCCCTCACCGGCCAGCCGCTGCGCAGCGACGCCGGCGATTCCGAATTGCGCGACCTGGTGGTGGACTTTTTCCGCAGCCAGGGTGCGGAATACGAGCTGCGCGTGCAGCTGTGCACGGACCTGGAGCGCATGCCGGTGGAAGACGCTTCCATCGAGTGGCCGCAAGATGTCTCGCCGTACCAGCCGGCGGCGCGCATCAGCATCCCACCGCAGGAAGCCTACAGCCCGGCGCGCCGCGTGTTCTTCGACGATGTGCTGTCCTTCAATCCCTGGCACTGCATTGCAGAGCACCGGCCGCTGGGTTCCATCATGCGCGCCCGCATCAAGGCCTATGAGGCGTCCTCGCGCTTCCGCCATGAAATGAATGCGCAGCCGCGCCGTGAAATCCTCCACATCAACGACATTCCCGCATAAGGAGCACACATGACCGCAGAAGAATTGAAACGCACCATACAGGAAGTCCTGGGCGACGCGCCCGACATGATGAAGATCGCCCTCGAATCCATGCTGCGCGAGCACGATCCCGCCACCGAGGGCAGCGTGGGCAGCGCGGGACGCGCCGGCCTGCAATCTGGCACGGTGTCCGAGCTGACCGCGATCGCCAGGCTCAAGCCGGGCGGCGCCGACCGCCTGCGCCGCATCTTCAAGCTGGTCAAGGGTAACTTCAGCGGCGCGCAGAAGGTCGCCACCCTGCACGACATGCGCTTCGTGTTCTTCGATAACGATACCCGCATCCTGTTCGCCACCACCTACGACGGCGACTGGGACACCTATATCGACGATTTCGCCACCAAGATCCCCGACCTGATGGACCTGCTGTTCTCCTCGGTGGAGGGCTGGCCCGGCATCACCGATCCCGGCGTGAAGGACTTCATCGCCAGCCACCAGATCAATGCCGACGGCTGGTACGTGGCCAACCCCAACATCTCAGTGGTGCAGATCCGCCGCCTGCAGAAAATCGACGCGGCGCTGCAGGAATTCCTCGACAAGATAGCCTGAGTCGCCCATGTCCATTATCGACACCATCAAGCATGCGCTGCAGCCTGCCGCGCCGGCACTGGAGCTGGACGACATCCAGGCCACCGTGCTGTTCAACCGTCCCGACCCCTATTACGGCACCCACGCCATGCTGGGCGTCGATACGCCGGAAGGTGGCCGCGCCCTGCTGGCGCGCCTGGCGCCGCAGGTGCGCTCGGCCGCCGACGCGCGCGGCAACCGCGACGCCTGGATCGCGGTGGCGCTCAGCCACGCCGGCCTGCGCGCGCTCGGCCTGCCGCAGGACATGCTGGATAGCTTTCCCGAAGCCTACCGCACCGGCATGGCCGGCCGCGCCGCCCGCCTGCTGGATGAAGGACAGAACGCGCCGGAACACTGGGAAGCGCCGTATGGCCGCGACCAGCTGCACGTGGCGGTCTCCATCTTCGCGCCCGATGAGGCATCCTGGCGCGCGGCGCTGGAGCAGGCGCGCGCCGCCTTTGCCGAGCTGCAGGGCGTGACCCTGCTGGGCAGCCACGATTTCGGCACCCAGCCGGACAGCCGCAATCCTTTCGGCTACCGCGACAACATCGGCAACCCGGCCGTCGAAGGCGGCGTGGAGGAAGTGCTGCCGGGCCAGGGCGAGGCCATCAAGGCCGGCGAATTCATCCTCGGCTATGCGGGCGAATCCGGCTCGCCCCTGCCCGCCCCCGCCGCGCCGCTGGGCCGCAACGGCAGCTTTGCCGTGCTGCGCAAATACAGCGCCGACGCGGCCGGCTTCAACCGCTACATCCGCGCCCATGCGGAGGATGAGGCGGCGCAGGAACTGCTGGCCGCCAAGCTGGTGGGACGCTGGCGCAGCGGCGCCCCGCTGGCGCTGCGCCCGCACCACGACGACCCGGCGCTGGGCGCCGACCCGCGCCGCAACAACGACTTCACTTACGCGGACGACCAGGCCGGCCTGGCGACGCCGCCCGGCTGCCACATGCGGCGCATGAACCCGCGCGACAGCAAGCTGGCCATCCTCACCGACGTCAAGCTGCACCGTTTGATACGGCGCAGCACCACCTACGGCCCGCCCTGGAGTCCGGACCTGCTGCAGGACGATGGCCAGGAGCGCGGCCTGTACTTCATCGCCTTGAGCGCCCGCGCCCCGGAAACGGTGGAATTCATGCAGCAGGAATGGGTGATGCAGGGCGACTTCGCCAACCTGGGACAGGAAAACGATCCGCTGCTGGGCCTGCACCAGCGCCAGGACACCTACACCATCCCGCAGCAGCCGGTGCGGCGCCGCCTGCACGGGCTGCAGGCCTTCTGCACCCTGCGCGGCGGCGAGTACCTGTTCCTGCCCGGTCTCGCCGCGCTGCGCTGGCTGGGCGGCATCGCCCCTGCTTGCACGGCTACTTCTGCGTCAGCAGCGACTGGATGACGGACTCGGTGCGGCCGTAGTCGCCCTCGCCGTAGTGGCTGTACACCACCTTGCCCTGCTTGTCGATCAAGTAGAAGGCCGGCCAGTAGTTGTTGTCGTAGGCGCTCCAGGTGGCGTAGCGGTTGTCCTGCGCCACCGGGTAGGTGATCTGCAGGCGCTTGATGGCGCTGCGCACGTTGTCGGTGCTGCGCTCGAACGGATATTCGGGCGTGTGCACGCCCACCACCACCAGGCCCTGGTCCTTGTACTTCTCGTTCCAGGCTTTCACATACGGCAGCGTGTTCAGGCAGTTGATGCAGCTGTAGGTCCAGAAATCGACCAGCACCACCTTGCCGCGCAGCTGCTGCATGGTGAGCGGGGCGCTGTTGAGCCACTGGTCTATGCCGGTGAACTCAGGCGCGGTTTTCACGGGGGCGGCCTGGGCTGCGGTGGCGACGGTAGCGCTCATGGCGACGGCGGCGGCCAGGGTTTTGAGAGTGGAGATCATGATCACAGTCCTTTCAGGTGGGGGAAATAAGAGGAGATCCAGGCATAGGCCAGGACGTCGACCTGCAAATACATGGCGATGGCGCTGACCACCACCAGCAAACCGAAGGCGCGCTGCAGGCCGGCAGCATGGCGGGCGATGGCGCGCACCTTGCCTGTGGCGGCCTGGCCGCCATAGATAATGCCCAGCATGGGCACGGCCGCGCCGATGGCGTACAGCGCCAGCAGCAGGGCCGACCAGGCCGGGTCCTGGGCCTTGACCACCAGCACCAGGATGGAAGCCAGCACCGGCCCGGCGCACGGGGTCCAGACCGCGCCCAGCGACATGCCGAGCACGAAGCCGCCGCCGTTGCCCTCGCCAGGCGTGCGCAGGGCCAGGCCGAAGCCGTATTGCTGCAGCCGCGCCACCAGCCAGTCATAAGGCGCGGGCCACAGGCGCAGCAGGCCGGACACTGCCAGCAGCGCGATGGCGGCGTTGCGCAGCGCATCCTGGGCCACGTGCACGGCGCTGGACACTGCCCCCAGCAGCATGGCGATGCCGGTGAAGGTGACGATGAAGCCGGCCACGATGAACAGCGGACGTCGCGGGGCCTGGCGCTGCACGGCGCTGCCCAGCAAAATGGGCATGACGGGCAGCACACAGGGCGAAGCGATGGTAAGGGCGCCGGCCAGCAGGGCCAGCGGCGTGTCTATCAATTGGTGCATGATGGCGGCTCCGGGTGGGTTGAACATGGTGCTATTGGACCGCCGCCACGTATCCCGGCTGTGTCAGCCGCCCCCCGGTTGATGCAATGTAGTGTGTATGGGTACGGTGCAGACACACTGGGATACAAATCCCCTGCCCGAATCCCGGTATCATCCGCGCATGGAAGACACCGACCACATACTGATCGTCGACGACGACCGCGGCATCCGCGAGCTGCTGGCCGCCTACCTGGAAAAGAACGGCATGTCCGTGACCCTGGCCGCCAACGGCCGCCAGATGCGCGCCGCGCTGGAGCAGCGCGAGCCGGACCTGATCGTGCTGGACCTGATGCTGCCCGGCGAGGATGGCCTCACCCTGTGCCGCGAACTGCGGTCCGGCAAATACAACACGGTGCCGGTGCTGATGCTGACCGCGCGCGACGAGGAAGCCGACCGCATCCTGGGCCTGGAGATGGGCGCCGACGATTATTTGTCCAAGCCCTTCGCCACGCGCGAGCTGCTGGCCCGCATTCGCGCCGTGCTGCGGCGCGCGCGCATGGTGCCGCGTAACATGCAGCTGACCGAGGCGGCGCGCCTGCTGGCCTTTGGCGACTGGCGCCTGGATACCACGGAACGCCACCTGCTGGACGCCGACGGCACCATGGTGGCCCTGAGCGGCGCCGAATACCGGCTGCTGCGGGTCTTCCTCGACCATCCGCAGCGGGTGCTGACGCGCGACCAGCTGCTGACCCTGACCCAGGGCCGCAACGCCGACCAGTTCGACCGCTCCATCGACCTGCTGGTGTCGCGATTGCGCCAGCGTCTGCGCGACACGGCGCGCGAACCGCGCTACATCAAGACCCTGCGCAGCGAGGGCTATGTGTTTTCCTCGGCCGTGACCCTGCTGGACGGCGCGCCATGACAGCCCTGCTGCCGCGCACCCTGTTCGCGCGCCTGGCGCTGATCCTGTGCCTGGGGCTGGCGGCGGCGCAGGCGCTGTCCTTCTGGCTCACCATGGCCGAGCGCAACCAGGCGCAAATCAATCTCATGATGGGCTATATCGAAAGGGAAGTGGCGACCTCGGTGGCCCTGCTGGACCGCCTGCCGGCCGGCGAGCGGGCGGCCTGGCTGCCACGTCTGGCGCGGCGCAGCTACGAATTCGTGCTAGGTCCCGGCGTGGGTGGCGCGGCGCCGGACGCCGCCCTGTCGGCCCGGGTCAACGCCGCCATCGGCGACGGCCTGGGGCGCGACTACATGCTGAGCGCCAACGCGGTGCCGGGCCAGCGCGAACGCTTCCAGGTCCACCTCAGGCTGAGCGACGGCGCGCCGCTTACCATCGATGTGCGTCCCATGCCCAGTTTGCCGATGGCGCAATGGCTGACGCCCCTGCTGCTGCTGCAACTGGCCGTGCTGGGCGGCTGCTGCTGGCTGGCGGTGCGCCTGGCCACGGCGCCGCTGCACCAGCTGGCGGCCGCCGCCGACGCCCTGGGACCGGACATGAAGGCGCGGCGCCTGCCCGAGGATGGCCCGTCCGAAGTGGCGCGCGCGGCGCGCGCCTTCAACGCCATGCAAGACCGGATTGCCGCCTACACGGCCGAACGGATCCAGATCCTGGCCGCCATCTCGCACGATTTGCAGACGCCGATCACGCGCATGCGCCTGCGCGTGGACTCATTGGAGGACGCGGCCCAGCAGGACAAGCTGCAGCAGGACCTGCGCGAGATGCAAAGCCTGGTCAAGGAAGGCGTGGCCTATGCGCGCACCCTGAATGGGGTGGCCGAGGCGCCGGTACGCATCGATCCGGACGCCCTGTTCGACAGCCTGGTATGCGACTACACGGACGCCGGCCAGGACGTGGTGCTGCGCGGCAGCGTGGGAGCGCCGCTGGTGGCGCGGCCGCAGGCGCTCAGGCGGGTGGTGGCCAACCTGGTCGACAACGCGCTGAAGTTCGGCGGCGCGGCAGAGATCGAACTGGCGCGCGCCGAGGATGGCGGCGTCACGGTGGCGGTGCTGGACCGTGGCCCCGGCATCCCGGAGGAAGCGCTGGAAGGCGTGTTCCAGCCCTACGTGCGGCTGGAAACCTCGCGCAACCGCCACACCGGCGGCACCGGCCTGGGCCTGGCCATCGCCCGCCAACTGACGCTGGCCATGAATGCCAGCCTGACCCTGCACCCCCGCCCCGGCGGCGGGCTGGAGGCCCGCTTAAGCCTGCGCCGCGATGAACTTCCCGGCTGATGCCGCTGTCTGAACAAAGTTAGCAGTGGGGGAACTTATGTCTGAAAAGCCGACTTTCTTGCAGCTTTGCCTGGCGAACGCAGCGAGGCCTGATTCCATTGATGATTTTGTCGGACGCTGGCATGACGGGCTTGCTGGACAACCGTTGTCCCTGCAGGCGTTTCTCGGACTCGACAACGAGGAGTACGAAATCTGGATGCGTGACGCGCATGCCATCCACGGTATAGTCGAGGCGCGGCGCCAGCAGCGCCCGCTTGCCGAGTTCACCGAGGACTTCTACTCCGCGATGCGATGACCCGGAGCCTGGCGGCCCCGGGGTCTTGCATCAGGAGCGGGCGAAGGCCAGCAAGTCGGCGTTGAAACGCTCCTTGTGGGTGTCGGTCAGGCCGTGCGGGGCGCCGGGGTAGACGATCAGCCTGGCATTTTTCACGATCTTCGCGGAAGCTTTGCCGGCGGCATCGATGGGCACGATCTGGTCGTCGTCGCCGTGGATGATCAGGGTCGGCTTGTCGAATTTTTTCAAATCCTCGCGGAAGTCGGTTTCGGAAAACGCCTTGATCGAGTCATAGGTGTTTTTATGGCCGCCCTGCATGCCCTGCGACCACCACGATTGCACCAGGCCCTGCGATTTTTTGGCGCCGGGCCGGTTGAAGCCGTAGAACGGGCCCGAGGCGATATCCAGGTACAGCTGCGAGCGGTCGGCCAGCGAGCCGGCGCGGATGCCGTCGAACACCTCGATCGGCAGGCCGCCCGGGTTGTCGGCGGTTTTCAGCATCAGCGGCGGCACGGCCGAGATCAGGCCCAGCTTGGCGATGCGCCTGGTGCCGTGGCGGCCCACGTAGCGCGCCACCTCGCCGCCGCCGGTGGAAAAACCGGCCAGGATGATGTTGTTCAGGTCCAGCGCTTCGATCAGCTGCGCCAGGTCGTCGGCATAGTGGTCCATGTCGTTGCCGTCCCAGGGCTGGCTGGAGCGGCCATGGCCGCGGCGGTCGTGGGTGATGACCCGGAAGCCATTATTGGCCAGGTGGAACGCGGCCGATTCCCAGCTGTCCGAGCTCAGCGGCCAGCCATGGCTGAGCACCACCGGCTGGCCGGTTCTCGGACCCCAGTCCTTGTAATAGATGACCACGCCGTCGCGGGTGGTGATGGTGTTGGCGCTGCGCTGCACCGGCTGGCTGGCTGGCGCGGCCTGGGCTGCACCGCTGATCGCAACGGTGGGCAGGGCTGCCAGGGCGGCGACGGCGCTGCCCATCAGGGCGGAGCGGCGCGACAGGTTCACGGTGTTATTGGTGTCGTTGGTGTTGTTCATGATGCTATTCCTTTGGTCTGATCTGGGGGTCAGCCACGCTGTGCTACAGTCGCTGGCTGCGTTGCGATGGAATGCATCTTAGGCCTCTCCAGCGCATTGCGGAACGGACAACACTGCAAGCCCGCCTTGCAACTTTGCACAGCCCTCCCATGCCCACAAGCAACGATTTCGACTGGAACGACATTCCCCTGATCCTGGCCCTGGCGCGCAGCGGCAACATGAGCGCCACCGCGCGCCAGCTGGGCGTGGACGCCTCCACCATCAGCCGCCGCGTCGCGGCCGCCGAGAAAGCCCTCAAGCTGCGCCTGTTCATCCGCGACAACACCGGCTACCGCGCCACCGAGGCCGGCCAGGTGTTCGTACAGCACGGCGAGGTGGTGTATGGCAATGTGCAGAGCATGCTGCAAGCCTCGGCCCAGGAAGCGGCCGGCACGGCCGGGCCGGTGCGCCTGACCTCGATCGACTTCCTGTTCGACTACTGGCTGCTGGAGCACGTGCCGGCCCTGCACGCCGAGTACCCGCATCTGCAGCTGACCCTGCAGGCCGAGAACCAGATCCTGTCCTTCACCCGGCGCGAGGCCGATCTCGCCCTACGCCTGGGCAAGCCGGGCGAGGACGCCGCCCTGGTCATGCGCAAGCTGGGCGACATGGGCTTCGCCGTGTACGGCAATGGACGCTATGCGGACGTGCCGCGCGAGTGCTGGGGCGCCCAGCCCTGGATCACCTACGACGACACGCTGTCGTCCACGCCCGAGATGCAGTGGGTGGCCAGGCTGGAGCCGCAGCCGCGCCAGGTACTGCGCGTAAACAGCCTGACCACCATGGTGCGCGCCTGCCGTGCCGGGGCCGGGATCTGCCTGCTGCCCTGCATCGTGGGCACGCAGGAAGGGCTGCACCGCTTGTCCGGCGTCGAGGTGCGGCGCGATATCTGGCTGGTCAGCCACCGCGACGCCGGCTCCATTGCCCGCTTCAAGACCGTCTCCGCCTGGCTCACCACGATCTACGCCGCCAACCACGACCTCCTCTGCGGCGACTGAGCGGCTTCACACCGCTCAAATGCATTCTGATCCGTCAAAAACGCAGTTCATCGCATCCCCGTGGCTGGCCACGGGGGCCTTGTCTATAGTTCACTCAACGCAAGGAACTAACCACCCACAAGGAGCTCAAAATGAACATCGCAAAAAACATGGAAGCCATCTTCGTCAGCGCCCTGGTCGTGATCGGCGCCACCACCTTCGCCACCGCCGCCGTGCCTGACCAAGTGCAAGCAACGGCCGCAGTGAAAGCCGACACGGCCTATGCCGGCAGCATGCCGGTGGTGACCGTGACCGCCAAGCGCCTGACCGCCGAACAAAAAGCCGCACTGGGCAACTAAGCCAACCCGCACACGGAGCGCGACATGAACAAGATGATGCAGGCAGCGATGTTGGCCACGGTACTGTGCAGCGGCGCGAACGCCGCGCTGGCCGGCGAGATCACCAGCGAGAGCCGCAGCGTCGATGCGCGCACCGTGAAAGTGGACGTGGACGGCGTGATCAACCTGAACGTGCGCCAGGGCGCGGCCGCCAGCCTGGTGCTGACCGGTGACAGCGACGAGCTGCGCGACGTGGTGATCGAGCAGCGCGGCGATACCCTGCACATCGGCAGCCGCGAGCAGAAGCACTCCTTCAGCTTCGGCAACAGGAAGAAGGCCCTGCGCGCCGAGCTGGTGCTGCCGCAGCTGAACGCCCTGACTTCCGGCGGCGTGGGCAGCACGGAAGTGCGCGGCTTCAATGGCGACAAACTGCGCCTGGCCCTGGAAGGCGCCGGCGCCGTCAAGCTGGATGCCCAATACCGCAACCTCGACGTGCGCCTCGGCGGCCTGGGCAGCATGACCGTCAACGGCGGCAGCAGCGAACGCGTCGACCTCGACCTGCAGGGCGCGGGACGGATAGAAATCAGCGGCGACTCGCGCGCCCTGCGCGCCAACCTCGGCGGCCTGGGCAGCCTGGAAGCGCAGCGCATGCGCGCCGACCTGGTGGACGTGAACATGAGCGGCCTCGGTTCCGCCACGCTCTACGCGAAGAATTCAGCCAGCCTCGTACTCACCGGCCTCGGTTCCGCCACCGTGTATGGCAAGCCGGCCAGCCGCAGCGCCAGCGCGCGCGGCCTGGGCAGTGTGAGCTGGCAGTAAGGGGACGTTTTCAAAGTGAGCGTGGCTAGGCGCAGCTCCGAAGACAGTGCGCCTGCACGGCGAGGAGCTGCAACGACGCCATGGTCATTTTGAAACGTCCTCCAAGGAATGTCCGCGCAGCCCGGTAGCGGGTGCGCGGCAAACGCAAACACATGGGTGTGTTTTTACCGTCCGAGACCCCTCGGACGGTTTTTTTATTTGCGCATGTCGTGGCCAAGCACCACCCTCACATCGGCCACGCGGTAGTCATCGCGCGCCACGGTGCGCACCACCTTGAGGCTGCGCGCCAGCAGCTGCGCCGCTTCCTGCTGACGCGGCCCGTATTCGATGCGGCTGCGCGGCTCCGTGTACGGCCGCAGGTTGGACAGCCGCACCGTTTTCCACGGCCCGCCAGCGAGTTCGCGCCCCAGGCGCGCCGCCATGCCGGTCACGCCGTTACCGTTGCTGATCTCCAGCCGCAGCGCCGGCGGCGCCGCATCTCTCATCACTGACTGCGGGACGGGCTGCAGCGAAGGCTGTGACCCCGGCAGCGGCGCGGGCTCCTGCGCATAGCGCAGCTCCACCATGGCGGCGCCGATGCGGCGCAGTTCGATGCGCGGCGCGGCGGATGGCGCGGCCTGCGGTCCTTCCGCTGCGGTCTGCCCGGCCGGCAACGTGGCCAGCGGTGCTTGCGCTGCCTCCTGCCCGCGGCGGGCCGCGGCCAGCAAGGCCAGGTCGCGCCGCAGGTCGTGGCTGCGCAGCGTGTCGGCCTGGCGCGCCATGGCGGCGGCGCGATCCAGTTCCCCACCCTCGCGCAGGGCGGCCGCCAGGGCGTCCCAGGCTTGCGGGTCCAGCGGGCTGTCCAGGCAGGCCCGCTCCAGCGCCATGGTGCGGCCCGGCGGCACAGGGGCAGGCGCGGGGCTGACGCAGGAGGCCAGCAGCGCCGCTCCCGCCAGGTATGTGGGCATGCGCATGGCGCTCTCCTAATGTGCGCCGGCCATGGCCGGCAGCAGCACGCGGTGGATCTGGATCCCGGCCGGCCCCAGCAGGGTCAGCATCAGGGTCGGGAAAATGCAGAAAATCAGCGGGAACAGCAGCTTGAGGGCGATCTTGGCGGCGGCCTCCTCGGCCATCAGGGTGCGCTTGGTGCGCAGGTTGTCGGAATGGACGCGCAGCGAATCGCCCATGCTGGTTCCGAAGCGCTCCGACTGTATCAGCATGGCCACCAGGGTGTCGACATCCTCCACTCCGCTGCGCAGCGCCAGGTTGCGCAGCGCGCGCTCCTTGGAAAAGCCGGCCCGCATTTCCATCAGCACCAGCTGCAGCTCCTGCGCCAGGGCCAGGCTCTTGATGTGGATTTCGCCGGCTACCTTGGCCAGCGCGCGCTCCAGGCTCAGGCCCGCCTCGACGCATACGGTCAGCAAGTCCAGGGCGTCGGGAAAATTCTCGAATATCTCGCGCTGGCGCCAGCGCACGGTGCGCGCCAGGACCATATTCGGCAGGTAGTAGCCGCCTGCCGCCGCCACCAGCAGGACCAGCAGCAGGCCATTGTCCAGCATGCCCTCCAGCGCCCGCGCCCCGACCAGCGCGGCCAGCGCCGGCAGCAGCAGGGCCAGCACCGACTTGGCCGCGAAGTACAGGGTGGCCGCATTGGCGCCGCGCCAGCCGGCATTCATGAAGCGGGTGCGCAGCGGCGAGCGCTCCCAGCCCTCCTCCGGCAGCGACAGCCGGGTGAAAGGCTGGGCCGCCCGCGCCACTCTCTCCACCCAGCCGCCGTCCGCGCCGGGCGCCGGCGCCTCGTCCGCCACCACCTGCAGCCGTTCACGCACCGGGGCCGGCGCAAACAGCAGGATGGCCAGCAGGGCGACGCCGGCCACCACCAGGAACACGATCGCCAGGAAGGCCAGCTGTGACATGTCCATGCCATCCCCCCTCACACGCGGATGCGGATCACGGCCCGCATCCAGGCCACGCCCACCAGGCTGGCGCCGGCGGCGTACCACATCAGCCGCACCCCGGCCGGATCGGTCCACAGCACGCTGATGTACTGCGGATTGGTGAGCGACATGACCAGCATCACGGCCAGCGGCAGCAGGCTAAGTATCCAGGCCGACATGCGGCCCTCGGCCGACAGCACCCGCACCTGGCCCAGCAGCTTGAGGCGGGCCCGTATCAGCCGCCCTATGCTGCCCATCACCTCGGCCAGGTTGCCGCCCGATTCGCGCTGTATCAGCACGGCGATCACCAGGTAGCGCAAATCGGTCAGCGGCACCCGCTGCGCCAGGTTGTGCAGCGCCTCGGCCATGGGCACGCCGTAGTTGATTTCCTCGTAGGCAAAGCGGAATTCGGCGGCCATGGGATCGGGCAGCTCCTCGCCCACCATCTGCAGCACGTTGGCGAACGAGTGGCCGGCGCGCAGCGCGCGTTCCAGGAAGTCGGCCGCTTCCGGCAACTGCTGTTCCAGGCGCCCCAGGCGCGCCGCGCGCTGGCGCAGCAGCACCACGGCCGGCAGCAGGATGCAGCCGCACAGGGCGGCCAGGGCGGCCGGACGTGGCATGCCCAGCAGCGGCGGCAGCAGCAGCCCGGCCAGGCCCAGCGCCAGCGTCCAGCCCAGGAATTGCGCCACCGACCAGCGCACCCCGGCCTGCTGCAGCAGGCGGTCCAGCAGCGCCAGGCGCGGCGCCCGCCGCAGCCAGCGCTCCAGGGCCGGGCTGTCCGCATAGCGGCGCTGCTTGAGGATGCCGCGCTCCATGCCCCGCTCGCCGCCACCCTCGCCGCGCGCCGACATCAGTCGCAAACGGCGCGCGATGCGGCGCGCACCGCCGCCGTGGCTGGCCGACCACCACAGCCAGGCCCCCTCCACCAGCAGGATCACGGCCGCGAACAGCAGCACGGCGAAGGCCGGGAAGATCATGTCCATGCGCCCTCCTATTCGTACACCCGGTCCGGGTCGAACAGCGCGTCCGGCACCGGCACCCCATACATGCGCAGCCGCTCGGCAAAGCGCGGCCGCACCCCGGTGGCGTGGTAGCGGCCCTGCACCGCGCCGCCGGCCGCCACCCCGGTCTGCTCGTAGCGGAAGATCTCGTGCATGGCGATCACCTCGCCCTCCATGCCGGTGATCTCCTGCATGCTGACCAGCTTGCGGGCGCCGTCGGTCAGCCGCGATACCTGCATCACCACCGTCACGGCCGAGCAGATCTGCTGGCGCACCGCCCGTGGGGTCAGGTTGACGCCCGCCATGCCGACCATGTTCTCCAGCCGCGCCAGGGCGTCGCGCGGGGTGTTGGAGTGGATGGTGGCCAGCGAGCCCTCGTGGCCGGTGTTCATGGCCTGCAGCATGTCGAGCGCCTCGGCCCCGCGTACCTCGCCCAGGATGATGCGGTCGGGCCGCATGCGCAGCGCGTTGCGCACCAGCGAGCGCTGGTTGACTTCGCCCTTGCCCTCGATGTTCGGGGGACGCGTCTCCAGCCGCACCACGTGCGGCTGGCGCATCTGCAGCTCGGCAGCGTCCTCGATGGTGACGATACGCTCGGAGGACGGAATGAAGCCGGACAGCACGTTGAGCAGGGTGGTCTTGCCACTGCCGGTGCCGCCCGAGATCAGGATGTTGACCTTGGCCTGGCCCAGCGCCTCCAGCACCTTGACCATGGGCGGGGCCAGGCTTTTGTACCGCAGCATGTCGGCCACCGTCAGCGGATGGCTGGAGAAGCGCCGTATCGACAGGATGGGGCCATCCACCGCCAGCGGCGGGATGATGGCGTTCACCCGCGAACCATCCGGCAGGCGCGCGTCCACCATGGGGCTGGACTCGTCCACCCGCCGCCCCACGCGCGAGACGATCTTCTCGATGATCTTCATCAGGTGGGCGTTGTCGTGGAAGGTCACAGGGGTCAGCTCGAGCCGCCCGCACCGTTCCACGTACACCTGGCTGGCGGTGTTGACCAGGATGTCGGACACGCCGCCGTCGGCCAGCAGCGGCTCCAGCGGGCCGAAGCCCAGCATCTCATGCTGGATGTCGAGCACCAGGTTGTGGCGCTCGTGCTGGTTGAGCACGATGCGCTCGTCCTCGATGATGCGCTGTACCAGCAGCGCCAGTTCGTGCTTGAACTGCTCCGGCGTGAGGCGCTTCAAGCGCTCCAGGTCGATGCGGTCCAGGATGGTCTGGTGCATGCTCTTTTTCAGATGCTGGTAGGCGCTGGCGGCCAGGCCCGGGGCTTCGCCCCGGACGCCGCCCTCGCTGCGGCCGTCGTCGGCCAGGGCCAGGCGTTCGCGTAAGCTCATGGTTTTCTCCTCATCTCGGTTTCCCGCCCGAACAGGCGGTCGAACAGCCCCTTGCTCTCGGCCACGCGGCGCGCCGTGACCAGTTCCACCAGCTCGGCCAGGCTGCGCGCCACCGGGCTGGCGCGCGACAGCTGCAGCACCGGCACCCCCTGGTTGACCGAGTCGGTGGCGGCCAGGTAATCGTTCGGCACCGTGTGCACCACGTCGGCGCCCAGCGCCTGCTCCAGGTCCGCCAGGCGCAGCTTGCCGCCCTTCTCGTAGCGGTTGACGATCAGGCGCACCCGTTCGGCCGGGTAGCCGAGCGAGCGGAAGATGTCCAGCAGGCGGCGGCCGTCGCGGATGTCGGGCAGGGCCAGCTGCAGCACCGGATGGATGGCGTCGGCATGGTCGAGCGCGCGCAGCGACAGCGCGTCGATCTGGCGTCCCACGTCCAGCACCACGTAGTCGTAGTGCTGGCGCGCCACGCGCAGGATGGCGTCCATGTGCTCCGGCTTCATGTCCACCGCCCGCTGCGGGTCGTCGGCGGCCGCCAGCACGCCGAAGTTGGACGCCACGTGCACCAGGCAGGAATCGAGGAAGGCGGCGTCCATGCGGCCTATCTGGGCGCAGATGTCGGACAGCGTCATGGCCGGCTTCTGGTCCGACACATACAGGGTAGCGTCGCCGAACTGGCCGTGCAGGTCGATCAGCAGTACCCGCTTTTCCGCCAGCGCGGCCAGGGCGAAGCCGAAGTTGGTGGCCAGGAAGGTGGCGCCGCTGCCGCCCTTGCAGGAGATGAAGGCCAGCACCTTGCCGTCGCGCGCGCGGGTCACGCCGGCGGCCACCTCGATGCGGTCCATGGCCTCGTGGAAGGCGCGGTGCACCAGCGGCAGCGCCAGCACCTCGCGCATGCCGGCGCGCATGGCGCGTATCAGCAGGTCCTGGCGCGGCGCGCGCGCCAGCAGCATCCAGGAGGCGGACGGATAAAGGCGGCCGAGCCGCTCCAGCAATTCGCCCTGCTGGTCGCCGTCCTGGCTGTCGGCGCCGTCCTCGCCGGCGTCCACCAGCACCAGCTGCGGCGCTTCCGGCAGCACCCGTTCGACGGCGTCGCGCAGGCCGGCACGCGAGGCCGCCAGCTGCAGCGGCGGCATACGGGCGGCGCCCTGGGCCGCCAGTTCATCCAGCAGCTGGCGGTCACGGCTTATGATCAGCGCTTTCATGTATGGTCCTTGGAAGGTGGTGGTTCAATCCGGCCGGCCGGCGCGGTAGCCGAGCGACTCGGCCCGCACCACCGTGGTGGCCAGCGGCAGGTACATAAAGGCGGCGCCGTCACGCACGAACAGGCCGCTCGCCAGCGCAAGCAGCGGGCGATAGGCGATGCGCTCGCAGGCCGGGGCAGCCCCGCGTGCGCACAGCCGCGCGCGCACGAAGCGGATGCAGTTGGCGGCATGGGGATCGGCGCCGCAGTTGACCGCGTTGCGGCCCGGACTGTCCGGCAGCGTGGCCATTTCCTGCGGCTGGACGGCGCTGCTGCCCAGCCACAGGTAGTCGATGCGGATCTCGGCCGCCGTGATGGCGCCGCCCAGCGGCAGCACGCCGCTGGAACTGCCCGGCACCGCGGCCTGGCGCAGCGCGTCCAGCGCGGCGCCGTCCGAGAAGTCCATCACCGAGGCGGCGCGAGCGGCGCGCCGCGTCACTTCCTGGGTGCTGTTCCACACATAGGTGGCGCGGAACAGTTCCAGCATGGCGAACATAAACAGCAGGAACACCGGCAGCGCCAGCGCCAGTTCCACCAGCGCCGCGCCGCGCTCGCGCCGCAGCTGCCTGCAGGCCGCCGCTTCAACATGAGCGTGGCGAGGCGCGGCGGCGAAGACAGTGCGCCATGCACGGCGAGACGCCGCAACGACCCCACGGTCTTGTTGAAGCGGCCTGTCAGCGGCCATAGGGCACCGTGCTGGTAATGGTAATGGTATAGCCATCGCTAGCTCCAGTAAGGTAGCTGAGGCCCGGCAAATTGCCGGCGCCTATTACCAGCACCTGGCTGACCGTGACCGTGGCTGGGATCGCGGTGGAGGTGCTACACAGGAGGCTGTCGCACTTGACGGAGGTGGCGTTGCGTCCCGGGATCACCACCAGGTTGGCGTCGACGGCGCTGTCGCGCACGATGCTCTTGACCACTTCCACCGCCGTGTCGCTGGCGTCGTAGGACTTGATTTCCGCCACCGGCAGCGAGGCCAGGTAGCGCGCCGCCGCGTTGACGCTGAGCTGCAGCACGGTGTAGTTGCGGAACATGCCGCCCAGGGCCACGGTCAGCGGCACCACGAAGGCAATGGCCGTCATGATCAGGGCCAGTTCGATGGCGGCGATGCCGCGCTGGCGCGCCGGCTTCATCGCAGCAGCTCCACCGCGCCGCCCAGCGACTGCTCGGCCACGGCGCCGGCGAATTCGGCGATGATGGTGCTGCCAGTGGCCGGCGCCAGCATGAAGAAGCGTCCCACCCCTATCACCCGCGCCTGGGCCACGGCGCCAGCCGCCACCGGACATTGCAGCAAGGGGATATTCAGCATGCGGCGCTCGGCCACCGCGCTGTAGGCCGAGCCCGGCGCCAGGAAATAGGCCGAGGTGGTGCGCTGGTAGGGCGGCACCGTGTACACCGCGCTGGCCGGCTGCGGCGCGCTGTCGGTCGGGTACAGCTTGCTCCAGTCGGCCACCGTGTAGGGCGTGCGCGCCGCGTCCGACTGCAGCGCCGGCCCATAGGTCCAGAGCGGCCCGTAGGAAGCGGCATTGTCGCCGGCCGCCATCGGCGCGCTGCGCTCGGCCACGGTGGCGAGCTGGCCGTCCTGCACGCGCGGGGCGGCGCTGGCGGCCGGAGCCACGCTCATCCAGCTGCCGCTGTGGGTGCGGATGTTGGTGTCGGGCGGCGCCACGCTGTTGCGGCACACCGTGCCCAGGCCCTGGGCAAAACGGGAATTGAGCTGGGGGTACAACGCGAACGGCAGCGTGCCGCGCGCCACGGTGATGTCGGCGCCGCCGATGCGCGCCAGCGGCACGCTGCCGCTGCAGAAGAATGGCGCCAGCACGCTGCTGCCCAGGTTGGCCGCGGCGCCCGGCGCACCCAGGGGATCGAGCGGGTCCAGCAGGAAGTGCTCGGGGCTGGCGCCGGCCCCGTTCAGTTGCAGCAGGTTGTAGGCCACACCGCGCCGGAAGCCGTATTCGACCAGTTCCGGCGCCAGACCGCTGTGGCTGCGCGCGGCGGCGGGCGTGGCCGACAGTGGGCACAGCGCCAACGGCGTGACGCGCAGCTGGCCATGGCCGGCCACGGCCAGGGCCGACAGCTGCAGCGCCTGGCGTCCCGGCAGGATGGCGCGCAGCAGGGTCAGCGCCACCTCGCCGTGGGCGGGGTCCAGCCGCGCGGTGTCGACACGCGCATACAGCAGCCCGTCCGGCGCGGCGGCGGCGGCGGCGGCGCTCCGCCAGGCGCCGGCCGGCGCTCCGGGATCGCTGCCGAAGCTGAGCGCGTCGGGATTCCAGCGCACCCCGGTCGCCATCGCATAGCGGTGCGCGGCGGCCACGGTGGCGGCCTGCGTCACCGCCGCGTTGACGCCCTCGCTGGCGCCGGTCAGGACGCCGGCGGCGGCCAGCGCCACGTCGTCGGCCAGCAGCTGCAGCTCGGCGTTGCGGCTGTAGGCGCGCGCCAGGTCCAGCGCCAGTCCCATGAAGGCCAGCAGCGCCACCAGCATCATGGCGAAGCACACCATCAGGACCCCGCCCTGGCGCGCGCGGGCGAAACCAGCGCACGCCTTCATTTGGCGCTCACGCCGATGGTGAAGGCGGCCGGCGCCGGCGGTTCGGCATAGCTGCGCTGGTAGCGCTGGTAGGCGGCGCGCGCGGCGCGCGCATCGATGCCGCCCCCGGGCGGCGCATGGCCGGCCGCCTCCGGGTCCAGCACCTGGGCCGCCAGCGCGGCGCGCGCGGCCTGGCCGTAATGGCGATCCCAGTGCGGGCTGGTGGCGGCGCAGCCGGACAACAGGGCAGCCAGCAAGGCGGCCGGCAGCACAGGGGGAACGGATCTCATGGCTGTTGCTCCTTGTCTGAGGGGCGGCCTTCCATGCGGCCGCCGAGGAACAGGCCGGCGCGCCCGGGCGTGGTGGTGGCGTCGGTGGGCAGGGCCAGTCCGGGCGGCAGCGGCTTGACCAGGTGCGCCGTGACCACGAACAGCAGTTCACTGCGGTCGTGCTGGAAGTCGGTGCTGCGGAACAGCGCGCCCAGCACCGGCAGCTCACCGAGCAGCGGCATGGCGTGGATGTTGCTGGTCTGGTTGTTCTTCAGCAAGCCGCCGATGGCAAAGCTCTGGCCGTCGTACAGCTGCAGCGTGGTGGCGGCGCGCCGGGTGGTGATCAGGGGCAGCACGGAACCGGCGCCGCCCCCGGAAACCGACAATCCGACGCCCTCGCGCGACAGCTCGGACACCTCGGGCGCCACCCGCAGGTTGATGCGGCCGCCGGCCAGTACGGTGGGCGTGAAGCGCAGGCCGACGCCGTATTCCTTTTCTTCCAGCGTGACCTTGTTGTTGTCCTGCGAGACCGGCACGAAGATCTTGCCGCCGGCCAGGAAGCTGCCCTCCTGGCCGCTGACCGCCATCACGTTGGGTTCGGCCAGGATGCGCAGCAGGCCATCCTGCTTTTCCGCGTTGGCGGTGAGGTGCTTGCCGTCCGTGCGCGCCAGCGACAGCGCGCCGCGCGCGGCGCCGCTCAGGAAGTTCGACAGCAGGGCGCCGGTCCAGCCGCCAAAGCCGAAAGTGATACCGGTGTTGAGCTCCAGCCGCTCCAGCAGGGTCTTGGAGACCTCGGCGATTTTCACCTCCAGCATGACCTGCTGCGGCGCATTCACGTTCATCAGGTTGACCAGGCGCGGGCTGGACGCATTCAGGCTGCTGGCGGCGCCGGCGGCCTGGGCTTCCTCGCCGCCGCGCAGCGACAGCGCGCGCGCCGGGCGTCGCACGAAGGCGGCAGCCAGCTCCATCACACGGTCGGCGGTCTCGCCATCGTCCACGCTGCCGCTCAGCACCAGGGTGTCGGCGGCGGCGCTGACCCGTATGCCCTTCTGCTCCGGCATCAGCTCGGCCAGGGCGGCCTGCAGCGCGGCCGGGTCCAGGCCCACGGTGACCTCGACCACGCTGCACACCCCGCTCCTGCCCTGCACGATCATGTTGGTGCTGCCGATGTCGGCCGCCGCCACGTACAGGGTATCGGGCGCCACCAGCATGGTCTGCAGCACGGCCGGGTTGCCGACGCTGCGGTTCTGCACCGGCTCGGGCAGGCGCACCATGGTCGATTTGCCCAGCGCCAGGGTGAGCGCGCCGGGTAGCCCGGCCTGGGCCGCGCAGCTCAGCGCGGGACCATCCGCCGCGCCCCGGGAGGACGGCGAAGGCTGGCCGGGCCGTGACTGCGCGGTGGCGGCCTGGGGAGCGGTGGCGGCCTGGGTGGCGGCCCCGGTGGGCGGCGCGGCGACCAGGGCCAGGGCCAGGCCGGCGCCCAGGACGGCGGCCGGCATGGGGATGGTGATACCAGGCGGGATACGGGTAGCCATGGCCGGCCTCACAGGCATTCGCGCGCGCTGCGCATGCCGTCGATCACGCCGCTGCACTGGCGCGGCGGGGCGGCGGCGGCCTGCACCCGGTGCGGGACCGGCTGCGGCGCGACTGCAGCGGTGGCAGCGGGCGGCGCCGCCGCCTCCGCCATCCCCAGCAGGCTGGCCTTGGTGGCGCCGGACGTGGTGCCGGGGCGCGGGTCGATCTGGTTGCGCAGCGCCAGCGACAGGCTGCCGACGCCGCGCGCCAGGTCCAGCTGCTCGGCCTGGGACGGGGTCACCTCCAGCGTGACGGCGTTCACCACGCGCGGCCGGGTCTCGTCGCGGCTGACCTCCTGCGCCACCGCCAGCACCAGGATGCGCTCCAGCACGATCTTGGAGATGGCCTGGCCGCTGCCCTCGGCCTGGGTGTGGACGATGATGTCCACATAGTTGCCGGGCAGGGCGAAACCGGCCACGCCGACCACGTCGTTCACGCGCACCGTGATGGCGCGCCGGCCGTCCGCGATCAGGGCCGACAGTCCGCCCAGGGTGCCCACCGGGGCCAGCTTGGATTCCGTCAGCGGCTCGCCGCGCAGCACGCTGGTGCGCAGCACCCGTCCGGCCAGGCGGGCCGGGTCGGACCCGGCGCCGCGCGGCAGGCTGTCGGCCGGCCATTCGGCCAGCTTGAGCATGTCGGGCCCCAGGCGCTGGCCCAGGCTGACGTCGGCCGCCGCCACCACGATGCGGCTGGCCGGCGGCGGTCCACGGTGCAGCAGCCAGCGCGAGGCCAGCAGCACGGCGCCCAGCCCCAGCACCACGGCCAGCGCCATCATCAGCAATGCGCGCCGGTTCTTCATGCCAGGCTCCCCGCCAGCCGGTCCGGATGGGGCGCGGCGCCGGCGTACATGCTGATCCAGGCCTGCTCCACGGCCGCCACCGTCATGCGCGGTGGCTGGCCCGCGTAGCCGGCGAAATCGGCGATGCGGCCCAGGATCTCGCGCGGGGTGCTGACCAGCAGCGGCTGGCCGCTGCCGCCGTGCAGCTCGGCCACCAGGTGGCGCAGCGCGCCCTCGTCGCAAGCGATACCGGCCGCGCGGCACTGCAGGCGGAACAGGCCGCGGTACTCGGCCTCGCCCAGCGCCCCCAGGCCGACCCGGTAGCCCAGGCGGCGCAGCGCGGCCGCGTCCAGCAGGTCCTCCGGGGCGGCGCTGGTGGCCAGCACCAGCTGCAGCCGGAACGGCAGCTCCACCTTGTTGCCGCCGCCGTGCGGCGCCAGCTGGTCCAGGCCCTGCTCACAGGCCAGCGCCAGGCGCTGCAGCAGGGCGGCGGCGCCGATGCGCTGGCGTCCCAGGTCGTCGATCACCAGCATGCCGTTGTTGGCCTTGAGCTGGGGCGGCGCCTGGTAGCAGCCGGCCGCCGCATCGGGACGCAGTTCCAGGGTGGCCGCCTCCAGTTCGGCGCCCAGCAGCACCAGCGGGCGGCGGCACAGGGCCCAGCGGGTGTCGCTGCTGCGCCGCTCCAGCACCGCGCGCGCCTGCTGCTCCTGGCGCGGCATGGGCGGCAGGTGCACGGCGGCGTCATGCACCTGGATGATGTCGCGCCCCGCCACCAGGGCGTAGGGCACCGCCACCAGGCCCTGCAGCAAGCCGCCCAGCTTGCGCGCCAGCGTGCTTTTGCCGCTGCCGGGCGCGCCGTGCAGCAGCAGCGGCCGGCCCGAGTGCAGGGCCGCGCCCAGGCGCCCCTGCAGCGCGGCCGGCAGGAAGTCGTCGGCCAGTTCCTCGGACAGTTCATCGGCCGTGGGCGGACGCAGCTGGCCGGCCTGGCGCTCGACGGCGGCGCGGTACAGCTCCAGCGGCACCGGCGCCGGCCCCACGTAGGGGTTGCGCTCCAGCCAGGCGGCGGCGCGCTCCTTGCCGGCCACGGTCAGCTGGTACTGCACGTCGAGGTCGGACTCGCCGCGCCAGCTGACCTCGGCGAGCTGCTCGGCCACCATGAAATCGAGCACCTCGCGCAGCACGTTGATGGACAGGCGCAGCTTGCCGGCCAGGATGGGCAGATGGGTCTTGCCGCCCAGGTACATGGCCTTGGCCAGCAACTCCAGCACCAGCTGGTGTTCCAGCCCCGTCTCGCGCAGGCTGCGCGCCTGGGGCGGCAGCAGCGGCGCTTCCGCCACGGGTGGCGGCGACACATCCAGTTCCAGCATGGCAGGCTCCCGGTTTGTTACACTGAGGAATCATTCTAGGCTGCCGTTTCCGATGGGATATTGAGCAACAGCAAAAGATGACGTCAGGCGCGGCGCCAGGCCAGCTCCAGGAAGGTGCCGGCCGCAATCGCCAGGCCATAGGGCATGCTGCCCGCCGAGCTGCCTTCTTCCAGCGCCAGCGGCGCCAGCGGCACGCCCAGCAGACGCCACCACAGCGGCCGGCACAGCACCCTCAGGTTGCGCATGCCCTGGCGCCAGCGGCCGGTCGCGGCCAGCATGGCCAACGCCATCAGGCCGCCCACCATCCAGGTCAGCATGGCGATGCGCAGGGCGCCGCCCGGGCCCGCGAACGCGCCCACCATGGCCATCAGCTTGACGTCGCCTGCGGCCATGCCGCGCCCGGCGTACAAAGGCAGGAATAAAAAAAAGCCGGCCAGGGCGCCGGCCAGCCAGTACCCGGCCGCGCCCCAGCGCGGTTCGGCCACCAGGTGCAGCGCCAGGGCCAGCAGCAGACCACCCAGCACCAGCACATTGGGGATCTTGCGCACCGCCAGGTCGGTCACGGCCGCCTGGGCGACCAGCAGTATCAACAGCAGTTCGATGGCGTTCATGTCTTGATCGCAAGGAAATGCCCGCCGCCGGCTGCGGCGGCGGGCAGCGCCATCACGGCGTGGCCGGCGGATTGATGGTGTCCGCGATGTCTTTGAAGGCGCTTTGCAGCGCCGGGCCCAGCAGTTTGAAGGCGGCCGCGATGGCGGCCGCCATGACGGCCGCGATCAGGCCATACTCGATCGCGGTAATGCCCCGCTCGTCGCGGGCGAAACGTTTTGCAGCACTCAGCAAGGTACTCATCATCGGCTCCCAAAGTGTGTGGACAGGATCTGGCGCCAGCAAAACATTGCCTTGCATCACTTCAGCACCATTGCAGGCAACTATACGGGCAGCCGTCAGCCATCGAGTTGACATGACGCAAGCTTTCCACATGGAACTATTTCTATGATGATGGCAGAGGCTGTGGCGGTAGTTGTGGCGGTAATTCGCGCGATTTTCGGCAAGAATGGCATTTTTGAACTTAACCGAATTGCCTTACTTGCAAAAAGCAATTATCCTGTTCAGCTGCCCTTTGGAAGGCCCTGCAATCCCAGCAATGTGCGCCTGCCGACACGCCTCTCCGGCGCCAGGAACGGGCGCAACACGACAGCAGTGTGACTATCTTCCAGAGAAGGCTATGGATTCGCTACTGAAACACATGGTGGACATGACCGGCCACCGGGACCACTCGATGCTGGACCTCTCGGTGATCGCGGCGGTACAGGAATTGGCGCGCGCGCGCCGGGTGCGGGTATGGACCCTGGCCAGCGTGGGCGGCCGGCTGTTCCTGCGGCCGCGCGCGATTGCCGAGGCCGGGCAGCAGGCGCGCATGGAACCGGCCGACACGGCGGGCCCGGACCAGGCCATCGCCGCCTATCCGGCCCTGGCGGCCTGCCTGGCACGCCGAGAGACCAGCGCCGACATCGCCGACGCGGACGGCATGCGCACCCTGTGGCTGCCGATCTGGATGGGCGAGAAGGCCGACACCTGCCTGGAAATCGTCCATCCCGCGCCCTACAGCAGCGACACCATGCACCTGATCGCCGCCATCGTCAGCGTCTACCGCAACTTCCAGAACCTGCTGGACTACAGCGAACGCGATTCGCTCACCGGCCTGCTGAACCGCAAGACCTTCGACGACCAGCTGGCCAAGATGCTGGCCGCCGGCAGCGCGCGCGACGCGGCCCTGCCTGGCGTGGCGGAGCGGCGCAGCCCGCGCGAGCAGGAGCAGCAATGGCTGGCGGTGGTGGACGTGGACCACTTCAAGCACGTCAACGACCGCTTCGGCCACCTGTACGGCGACGAGGTGCTGATCCTGATCGCCAACCTGCTGACCTCATCGTTCCGGGCCCAGGACCGCGTGTTCCGCTTCGGCGGCGAGGAATTCGTGGTGCTGCTGCGCTCCTCCACCCTGGCCGACGCCAGCAAGACCATAGAGCGCTTCCGAGCCAACGTGGCGGCGCACACCTTCCCGCAGGTGGGCAAGGTGACGGTCAGCGTGGGCTATGTCAGCATCCGCCCCTACGAGGCGCCGGTGGTGGTGCTGGGGCGGGCCGACCAGGCCCTGTACTACGCCAAGAGCCACGGCCGCAACCTGGCCTGCCACTACGACCAGCTGGTGGGCGACGGCCTGCTGCAGACCGTGGCCTCCAACGACACGGTCGAATTCTTCTAGAAGAAGCTGTTCCAGAATGACCATGGCGTCGTTGCGTCTCGCCATGCTGATCCTGGAACAGCTTCTAGGCCAGGGAAATGAAGCGCAGCGGGTCCACCTGCCACTTCTCGGGCGATTCATGGCCGACGATGCGATCGCCGCCGCCAAAGCCCAGGCCGCGCGCCAGGTCCACCAGTTCCGGCTTGATGTAGTGCTTCTGGCGCGTGTGGAAGAACACATGCACCTTGGGCGCCAGCAGGTTGGTCTCGTGGGCTTCGACCACCACCCCCAGCCGTCCCGATTCCAGCAGCACCAGGGTGCCGACCGGGTAGATGCCCACGCAGCGCATGAATTCCTGCACCAGCTGCGGGTTGAAGTGGGTCTTCATCTCGTGGATCTTGCGCAGCGCGGCGGCCGCCGCCATGCCCTTGTGGTAGCTGCGGTCCGAGGTCAGGGCGTCGTACACGTCGACAATGGCGGCCATCTGCGCCAGCTCGCTGATGGCGCCCGTGTCCAGCCCTTCCGGATAGCCGCTGGCGTCCAGCCGCTCGTGGTGGTGCAAGGTGATGTCCAGCGGGATAGCGCCGATGCCGGGATTCTGGCGCAGGATCTCGTAGCCGTCGCGCGGGTGGCGCCGCACCACTTCCCATTCCTCCGGCGTCAGCGGTCCCGGCTTGTTGAGGATGGCGTCCGGCACCATGGACTTGCCGGTGTCGTGCAGCAGCCCGCCCAGGCCGGCCTGGCGCGTGGTTTCCGCATCCAGGCCGCGCGCGTGGCAGAACGCCACCATCAGCGCGCACACGCTGACCGAATGGAGGAAGGTGTAATCGTCCTTGTTCTTGATGCGCAGCAGGCCCACCAGGGCGCCCTGGTTGCGCAGGATGGATTCGGTCACGCTTTGCACCACCGGCTCGACCTGGTCCAGCTCCACCGCCTTGCCCAGCCGCACATCGCGCATCACCAGCCGCACCAGGGTGGCGGCCTGGTGGCGGATGGCGCGGGCGCGCGCCATTTCCTCGCCGGTGGCCACCCTGGGCACCGGGGGCGGCGTGGCAGCCGCCTGCGCCAGTTCCTGCTCGTTGGCGGCCTCGGCCTCCTGCACGGTGGGGGCGTCCACGTCCAGGCCCCTGCCGGTGTCGATCACCACGGTGGCGATGCGGGCAGCGATGATCTTGCGGATCTCCTCCTCGCTGGCGATCTGGAAGCGGTTGCGCAGGAAGGGGTGGTTCAGCCAATCGGTGCTCAGGTCGTGGACGTACATGCCCACCTTGAGCTGGCCGGAAGGGACTTTCTTGAGCATGGAGACCTGCCTTGAAAGAGGCGCGCCAGCGCGCGCAGTACAATCGAGTATAACAAATAGTTTCTCTACGGACTGCATGGAACTCAGGCAACTACGCTACTTTGTCGCCATTGTCGAACACGGCTCGCTGTCGCGCGCGGCCGGGGTGCTGCACGTGGCGCAGCCAGCCCTGACCGCGCAGCTGCGCCAGCTGGAGCAGGAACTGGGCGCCCAGCTGCTGCACCGCTCGCCGCAGGGCGTGCTGTGCACGGACGCCGGCAAGGTGTTCTACCAGCACGCCCAGGCCATCCTCAAGCAGGTGGCCGACGCCCGCTCGGCCGTGGTGCAGTCGGCCGAGCGCCCGGCCGGCAGCGTCACCCTGGGCTTGCCGCACTCGATCTCCGGCGCGCTGGCCCTGCCGCTGCTGGAGGCCGTGCGGGCCCAATATCCGGAAATCACCCTGCAGCTGACCGAGGAACTGACCGGCAACCTGGCCGAGCAGCTGCGCGCCGGCCGCGTCAACCTGGCCGTGCTGTTCGACGACGGCCAGCTGGGCGCCTTCGACTGCACGCCCCTGGTGGAGGAGGAACTGCGCTTCATCTGCCGCGCCGACGCGGCGCACGGCGCCGGCTCGCAGGACCAGCGCGGCCTGAGCCTGGCCGAAGCGCTGCGGGCGCCGCTGATACTGCCGGGCGCCCCGCACGGGGTGCGCCCGCGCATCGAGCGGGTGGCGCGCGGCGCCGGGCTGGAGGTGGCGGCGCCCATGGAAATCAATTCCATCGCCATCCTCAAATCCGCCATCCTGGCCGGACTGGGCGCCACCATCCTGCCGGCCGCGCCGGTGCTGGCCGAGCTGGCGGCCGGCAGCATGCGCTCCCATCCCATCCACAGCCCGGCCATTTCGCGCACCGTGGTGCTGTGCGCCTCGCGCAACATCCCGCTCACCAATGCGGCCGCCGCCGTGGCGCGCCTGGTGCGCCAGGTCAGCACCAGCCTGTGCGAGACCGGGCAGTGGCTGGGGGCCAGGGTCAGCTAGGTCATCACTTTTTCTGATACCCCCATAGGCATCCCCTATTTCCGTATACGTCAACCAAGCGGCATACTGGCCGCAAAAGCCGCCATATCCGGCGGCTGCAGGCTGGTTACCGGCGCGTCCATCCGGCGCTCCCAGGGACCGGCACGATCTGAGACCAACGGAGACATCGCCATGCCAGCCACCAAGGCACCCGGCCACCAGACGTCCGACCAGGACGCGGCCCCGCTGACCACGGTCAGCCTTGCGGACAAGTACACCGCCACCACCGGTTCCATTTATCTATCGGGCATACAGGCCCTGGTGCGCCTGCCCATGCTGCAGCGCCAGCGCGACCTGGCGGCCGGCCTGAATACTGCCGGCTTCATTTCCGGCTACCGCGGCTCGCCGCTGGGCGGGCTGGATGAAAACCTGTGGGCCGCCAAGGCGCAGCTGGAAGCCCACCACGTGCAGTTCGTACCGGGCGTGAACGAAGACCTGGCCGCCACCGCCGTGTGGGGCTCGCAGCAGGTCGACCTGATCGGCCCGGCCAGGTACGACGGCGTATTCGCCATGTGGTACGGCAAGGGCCCGGGCGTGGACCGCTGCGGCGACGTCTTCAAGCACATGAACCATGCCGGCACCGCCAAACACGGCGGCGTGCTGCTGGTGGCCGGCGACGACCATGGCGCCTATTCCTCCACCCTGCCTCACCAGTCCGACCATTTGTTCTCGGCCTCCATGATCCCGGTGCTATATCCCTGCAATGTGCAGGAATACCTGGACCTGGGCCTGCACGGCTGGGCCATGTCGCGCTATTCCGGCTGCGCCGTGGCCTTCAAGGCGCTGGCCGACACGGTGGAATCCTCGGCTTCGGTGGACGCCGACCCGTTCCGCGTCGAGATCAAGCTGCCCAAGGACTTCGTGATGCCGGAAGGCGGCCTGAATGCGCGTTTGTCCAGCATCCCGCTGGGCCAGCAGGCGCGCAACCAGGAAGCGCTGATGCAGGACTATAAAATCTACGCGGCCCTGGCCTATGCGCGAGAGAACCGCCTCAACCACACCACCATCACCAGCCCCGATGCGCGGCTGGGCATCATCGCCTCCGGCAAGTCCTACCTGGACGTGCTGGAAGCGCTGGAGGAACTGGGCGTGGACGAAGCCATGGCGGCCCGGGTGGGCCTGCGCCTGTACAAGGTCGCCATGCCGTGGCCGCTGGAACCGGACGGCGTGCGCGAATTCGCCCAGGGCCTGGATGAAATCCTGGTGGTGGAGGAAAAGCGCCAGATCGTCGAATACCAGCTCAAGGAACAGCTGTACAACTGGCGCGACGACGTGCGCCCGCGCGTGATCGGCAAGTTCGACGAAAAGGGCGAATGGGTGGCCCCGCGCGGCGAATGGCTGCTGACCTCCAAGGCCGATTTCTCGGTGTCGCAGGTGGCGCGCGTGATCGCCAGCCGCATCAAGCGCCTGATAGCCGATCCGGTCACGCTGGACCACATCAAGGCCCGGCTCACCTTCCTGGACGCCAAGGACGCCGTGCTGCAAAAAGCCGTGCACACGCCGTTCCGTCCCGCTTTCTATTGCTCCGGCTGCCCGCACAACAGCTCGACCAAGGTGCCGGACGGCAGCCTGGCGCTGGCCGGCATCGGCTGCCACGTGATGGCGACCTCGATCTACCCCGAGCACAACAAGCTGACCACCCACATGGGCGGCGAAGGCGCGCCCTGGATAGGCCAGGCCGCGTTTTCCAGCATCCCGCACGTGTTCCAGAACCTGGGCGACGGCACGTATTTCCACTCCGGCTACCTGGCGATACGGGCCGCCGTGGCGGCCAAGGTCAACATGACCTACAAGATTTTGTACAACGACGCCGTTGCCATGACCGGCGGCCAGCCGGTGGACGGCGTGACCTCGGTGCCCATGATCGCCCGGCAGATGGCGGCCGAGGGCGTGCAGCGCATTGCCCTGGTGACCGAGGACCTGGGCCGCTACACCGACCGCTCCGCCCTGCCCGCCCAGGTCAGCCTGCACGACCGCAAGGAGATGGACGCCGTGCAGCGCGAACTGCGCGAGGTGCCGGGCTTGTCGGTGCTGATCTACGACCAGACCTGCGCCGCCGAGAAGCGCCGCCGCCGGAAAAAGCACGAATTCCCCGATCCGGCCAAGCGCATGGTGATCAACCAAGCCGTGTGCGAGGGCTGCGGCGACTGCGGCACGCAGTCCAACTGCACCTCCATCCTGCCGCGCGAGACGGAATTCGGGCGCAAGCGCACCATAGACCAGTCGTCCTGCAACAAGGACTACAGCTGCGTGCGCGGCTTCTGCCCCAGCTTCGTCACGGTGGAAGGCGGCAGCCTGAAAAAAGGCCGCCCGGTGCGCAGCGATCCCAACGAAGGCTGGGGCGAGCTGCCGGCGCCCGTGCTGCCGTCCTGCGCCCAGCCCTACAACATCCTGATCAACGGCATAGGCGGCACCGGCGTGATCACGGTGGGCGCGCTGATGGGCATGGCGGCCCACATCGAGGGCAAGGGCGCCTCGGTGCTGGACATGACCGGCATGTCGCAGAAAAACGGCTCGGTCACCTCGCACGTCAAGATCGCGCGCTCGCCGGCCCACTTACGCGCCCAGCGCATCGCCACCGGCGAGGCCGACCTGATCCTCGGCTGCGACATGCTCACCACCGGCGCGGCCGACGCCATCTCCAAGATGCGTCCGGGCCGCACCCTGGCCGTGGTCAACCTGCACCAGCAGCCCACCGGCCACTTCGCCCAGAACGCCGACTGGGAATATCCGGTCGAACAGGTGCGCGGCCTGATCGAGGAAGCGGTGGGCGCCGAGGCCACCGAATTCGTCGACGCCACCAAACTGGCGACGGCGCTGATGGGCGACTCCATCGCCACCAATCTGTTCATGCTGGGCTATGCCTGGCAGCGCGGCCGCGTGCCGCTCAGCGAAGCGGCCCTGCTGCGCGCCATCGAATTGAATGGCGTGGCGGTGGCGGCCAACAAGCAGGCTTTCCTGTGGGGCCGGCGCGCCGCCGCCGACCTGAAGCGCGTGGAGCGCAGCGCGGCGCCGGCCCAGGCCGTGGTGCTGCAAATGCCGCACAGCCTGGACAACGTGATCGCCAGGCGCAGCGCCTTCCTGGCCGAGTACCAGGACGCGGCCTACGCCGCGCAGTACCAGCAGCTGGTGGCCGCCGTGCGCGAGCGCGAGACTGCGCTGGGCCTGGGTGGCAAGCTGTCCATGGCGGTGGCGCGCGGCGCCTTCAAGCTCATGGCCTACAAGGATGAATACGAGGTGGCGCGCCTGTACACGGATGGCCGCTTCATGGAACAGCTCAAGCAGCAATTCGAGAGCGACTTCAAGCTCAAGTTCAACCTGGCGCCACCGCTGTGGGCAAAAAGGGACGCCCAGGGCCACCTGGTGAAGGCGGAATTCGGTTCCTGGATGTTCAGCGCATTCAAGCTGCTGGCCAAACTCAAAGGCTTGCGTGGCGGCGCCTTCGACCTGTTCGGCTACACGGCCGAGCGGCGCATGGAGCGCACCCTGATCGCGGAATACCGCGCCCTGGTGCGGCAGCTGGCCGACGGCCTGACGCCGGAAAACCACGCGATTGCCGTGGAACTGGCCGCGCTGCCGGAAAAAGTGCGCGGCTACGGCCATGTGAAGGAACAGGCGGTGGCCGCCTACCGCGCCGACCAGGAGCGCCTGCTGGCGCGCTTCCATGATGCGGGACACCAGCACGCCGCCTGACGGCGCAGCTTCAGCATAGGCACCCGCGTGCGCGGGTGCGACGCCGGCGGCGGTATCGCGGCCGGATCGCCACATACAGAATTACAGGGACACCATCATGAACGACCTCTCCAATCCGCCGCGCGCGGTTGCTGTCAACAATAAAGTCCGCTTCGTCACCGCCGCCTCGCTGTTCGACGGCCACGACGCCTCCATCAACATCATGCGCCGCATCCTGCAAGCCAACGGCGTCGAAGTGGTCCACCTGGGCCACAACCGCTCGGTGGACGAGGTGGTGACGGCCGCCCTGGCCGAGGATGTGCAGGGCATCGCCATCTCCAGCTACCAGGGCGGCCACGTCGAATACTTCAAGTACATGCTGGACCTGCTGCGCCAGCGCGGCGGCGCCCACATCAAGGTGTTTGGCGGCGGCGGCGGCGTCATCGTGCCGGACGAAATCGCCGACCTGCATGCCTATGGCGTGACGCGCATCTTCAGCCCCGAGGATGGCCAGCGCATGGGACTGGCCGGCATGATCCAGTGGATGGTGCAGCAGTGCGACATCGATTTGTGCCAGTACGCCCCGGCCACGCTGGAGGCGCAGCGCGCCGGCCGGACCGTCGCCGAACGCCACCGTACCTTGGCCCAGCTGGTCACGGCGCTGGAAAACGAACGCGCCGCGCCCGGCCTGCGGGCCGAACTGGCGGCCGCCGCCCGCGAGCTCAAGGTGCCCACGCTGGGTATTACCGGCACCGGCGGGGCCGGCAAGTCCTCGCTGACGGATGAGCTGATACGCCGCATCCGCCTCGACCAGGGCGACGCGCTGGACATCGCCGTGATTTCCATCGACCCCTCGCGCCGCAAGTCGGGCGGCGCACTGCTGGGCGACCGCATCCGCATGAACGCCATCGGCCCATGGAATGGCCAGTCGCGCGTGTTCATGCGCTCGCTGGCCACGCGCGAGGCCGGGTCCGAGATTTCTCAGGCGCTGCCGGACGTGATCGCGGCCTGCAAGGTGGCCTGCTTCGACCTCGTGATCGTGGAGACTTCCGGCATAGGCCAGGGCGACGCCGCCATCGTGCCGCATGTGGATTTGTCCATGTACGTGATGACGCCGGAATTCGGCGCCGCCTCGCAGCTGGAAAAAATCGACATGCTGGATTTCGCGGACTTCATCGCCATCAACAAGTTCGACCGCAAGGGCGCGCTGGACGCCCTGCGCGACGTGGCCAAGCAATACCAGCGCAACCGCGAACTGTGGCACGCCAGCCCGGAAGATATGCCGGTGTACGGTACCCAGGCTTCGCGCTTCAACGACGATGGCGTGACTGCTCTCTATCACGGCCTGCTGCCGGCGCTGGCCGAACGCGGCCTGCGCACCGTGCCCGGCAAGCTGGCCGCCACCGGCGAACGCCATTCCAGCGGCAAGCACGTGATCGTGCCGCCGGCCCGGTCCCGCTACCTGGCAGAGATTGCCGACACCGTGCGCGGCTACCACCAGCACACGCGCCGCCAGGTCCGGCTGGCGCGCGAACGCCAGCAGCTGACGGAAGCCAAGCGCATGCTGGCGGCCGCCGGCAAGACCGCCGGCCTGCCCAGCGGCCTGGATGACTTGATCGACGAGCGCGACGGCGCCATGGACGCCGCCGCCCGCAAGCTGCTGGCGCAATGGCCGCAGCTGCAGGCCGCCTACGCCGGCGAGGACTATGTGGTGACCATACGCGACAAGGAAATCCGTACCCGCCTGGTGCAGCGCACCTTGTCCGGCACCGCCATCCGCAAGGTGGCGCTGCCGCGCTACGAGGACCATGGCGAAATCCTGCGCTTCCTCATGCTGGAAAACGTGCCGGGTTCCTTCCCCTACACGGCCGGCGTGTTCCCCTTCAAGCGCGAGGGCGAGGACCCGACCCGCATGTTTGCCGGCGAAGGCGACGCTTTCCGCACCAACCGCCGCTTCAAGCTGGTCTCGGCCGGGATGGAGGCCAAGCGGTTGTCGACCGCCTTCGACTCGGTCACGCTGTATGGCGCCGATCCGGCGCAGCGGCCCGACATTTACGGCAAGGTCGGCAACTCCGGCGTGTCCATCGCCACCCTGGACGACATGAAGGTGCTGTACGACGGCTTCAACCTGTGCGATCCGGCCACCTCGGTCTCGATGACCATCAACGGCCCGGCGCCCACCATCCTGGCCATGTTCATGAACACGGCCATAGCCCAGCAAATCGACAAATTCGCGGCCGAACACCAGCGCCAGCCGGACGCCGAAGAAGCCGCCAAGATACGCGCCTGGGTGCTGCAGAATGTGCGCGGCACGGTGCAGGCCGACATCCTCAAGGAAGACCAGGGCCAGAACACCTGCATCTTCTCCACCGAGTTCTCGCTCAAGGTGATGGGCGATATCCAGCAGTACTTCGTCCAGCACCAGGTGCGCAATTTCTACTCGGTGTCGATTTCCGGCTACCACATCGCCGAGGCGGGGGCCAATCCCATTTCGCAGCTGGCCTTCACCTTGTCGAATGGCTTCACCTTTGTCGAAGCCTACCTGGCGCGCGGCATGCACATCGACGATTTCGCGCCCAACCTGTCGTTCTTCTTCTCCAACGGCATGGACCCGGAATACACGGTGCTGGGCCGGGTGGCGCGCCGCATCTGGGCCGTGGCCATGCGCGACAAATACGGGGCCAACGAGCGTTCGCAAAAGCTCAAATACCACGTACAGACCTCGGGCCGCTCACTGCACGCGCAGGAAATCGACTTCAACGATATCCGCACCACGCTGCAGGCCCTGATCGCCATCTACGACAACTGCAACTCACTGCACACCAACGCCTACGACGAAGCCATCACCACGCCCACCGACGAATCGGTGCGCAGGGCGCTGGCCATCCAGTTGATCATCAACCGCGAATGGGGACTTGCAAAAAACGAGAATCCCAACCAGGGCTCCTACATACTGGAGGAATTGACCGACCTGGTGGAGGAAGCGGTGCTGCAGGAATTCGAGCGCATCGCCGAGCGCGGCGGCGTGCTGGGCGCCATGGAGACAGGCTACCAGCGCGGCAAGATACAGGAAGAGTCCATGCTGTACGAGCAGCGCAAGCACGACGGCAGCCTGCCCATCATCGGCGTCAACACCTTCCGCAACCCCAAGGCGGCGGCCGAGCCGGCGCCCATAGCACTGGCCCGTTCCACCGACGAAGAAAAACAGTCGCAGCTGGCGCGCCTGGCCGAGTTCCACGCCCGCCACGCGGACGCCGCACCGGCCGCCCTGCACGCCCTGCAGCAAGCCGCGATCGCCAACGCGAATGTGTTCGAGCAGCTGATGGAAGCGGTGCGCGTCTGTTCCCTGGGCCAGATCACCACGGCCCTGTTCGAGGTGGGCGGACAGTATAGGCGCAATATGTGATATAGAAACAAAGATTTCCTATTTAAAAATTGATATGTGGCTATTTTTTCATGATAGTATCCCCATTACTCTGTTGATAAGGCCGGTGCGGATGCCGGTCAGGAAAGGATAGCCTCATGATCAAGCAATCGATAGCTGGTGTTTTACTTACTGCGGCAGCATGCGGTGGAGTACAGGCGCAGAGCTCCCACGCCTCCGCCAGCCTCAGCAATTTTTCCATCCAGCTGATCGACCTGGATACTACCGACGGCATCGACCCCAGCATTACCTTCAATGCCCTGGCCCTGACCTCCGGTTCGGTATTCGAACAGAACAAGCCTGGCGAGTCCAAAAGCTTCTTCTCGTATGACACGGAAGTGCTGAGCGCCACGCAGTCCGTATTGTCGGACCGTGCCAAGGCCGGTGCAGCCCTTACCGAAGGTGTCGGGACGGCGCATATCTATGGCGCTGGCGCTGCCGCATCGGGCTACTCCCTGCAGCCTGGCTTCGGCGGCAAGGCCTCCAACAGCGTCAGTTATGATAGCCTGGTGTCGCTACTGAATTTCAGCGACTTCACGCTATCGGCCCATACCCAGCTGGTCATTACCGCTGATGCTACGGTGCAGGTAGGCAATTCCGGTAACTATAACCTCGCGAACGGTAACTATTCCAACGCCTATGCCACCGTGTCGATCGAGATTGGTGGGGAGCAGGACGTACTCAGCCTGTCTACGCTGAGCCCTGGCGAGAGCACCCTGAGCCGCCTGCTGAGCCTCAGCTACTCGAACCTGAGCGACCAGGACGCCGTTGCGTTTGTGAGCGCCACCAGCCATGTGTCGGGAAGCAGCGTCATTACCGCTGTGCCCGAACCCTCCACCTACGCCATGCTGATCGGTGGCTTGGGCATCCTGGCAATGCTGCGGCGCCGGCGCAACTGAGGGCAGTCGCACACCAAACGGGGAATCAGCAGAATTTTCTGGATTCCTCGAGAATTTTGGCTTACGCTGGGGGGTAACGCGACCGTTGAGCAAGCGGTCCCTCCACGTCCAACATTTCTCCAAGCTCCGACTGGGAATATGGCTACGGCGATGTCCATCAATGCACTGCAAGCGTCGGTTGCCCGTGCCGAAAGGCAAGTGCAGCAGGACCAGGTGCGCGTGACCGAGGACGCCAGCCGCCTGCAGGACAGCAAGGAGCAGCTGTACAAGGACAAGCAGACCTTGTCCGAGAACCAGCGCAAGAGCGAGCAGGCCACATCGGCAGCCACACCCGCCACGCCCGCCGTACGCCTCGATAATGCCATCCAGAACCCGCCCCCTGCGCAGCAGGTGCTGCCTGCCGAACTGGCGGCCGCCAAGCCCAGCGTCAACAGCCTGGGCCAGACCATAGGCAAATTGATCAGCGTGACGGCCTGAGGGGCCGTCAACACTGGTTTGACGCTTACGCGGCGGCGGCAGCCGCCGCTTCCTCCTGCGCCACCACCTGGCGCCACCACTGGCCGTCGGCCACGGGATGGAGTATGTCCAGGCGCTGCCCGATCTCGGGCGTGGCGATGGGCAGGCGGCGCTCGGCCGCCAGCGCGGAAATTTTATCGAAGGGGTCGTGCCAGGCGTGCAGCGCCAGGTCGAAGGTGCCGTTGTGGATGGGCAGCATGACCTTGCCGCCCAGGTCGATATGGGCCTGCAGCGATTCCTCCGGCAGCATGTGCACGTCAGGCCACTGCGGGTCGTAGGCGCCGGTTTCCACCATGGCCAGGTCGAAGGGGCCATACTTGGCGCCTATCTCCTTGAAACCCTTGAAATAGCCGCTGTCGCCGCTGAAGAACACCCGGCTGGCGCCATCGTCGATCACCCACGAGCACCACAGGGTCTGGTTGCGGTTGAACATGCCGCGCCCCGAGAAGTGCTGGGCCGGGGTGCAGGACAAGGTGACACCCTCGACCCGCGTGCTCTGCCACCAGTTCAGCTGGCGCACCTTGGCGGCCGGCACGCCCCATTTGACGAGGATGTCGCCCACGCCCAGCGGCGTGATGAAATGCTCGGTCTTGTCCACCAGCGCCAGCACGGCCGCCTGATCCAGGTGGTCGTAATGGTCGTGCGACAGGATCACGCCCTTGATGGGCGGCAGCTCGTCTATGCTGATGGGCGCTTCGTGGAAACGCTTGGGACCGGCCCACTGCACCGGCGAGGCGCGCTCGGAAAACACGGGGTCGGTCAGCCAGAAGCCGCCGTGCAGCTTGAGCAGCACGGTCGAGTGTCCCAGGCGGTACAAGCTGCGGTCGGGCGCATCCAGCAGCTGCTGGCGGCTCAGGGCGTGTACCGGAATGGCCTGGCGGGGCACCGTATCCTGCGGCTTGTCGAACAAAAAGCGCAGCATGATGCTCAAGCCCTTGAACAAGCCCATTTTCTGCATCCGCACGGGATTGCGGAACTGGCGTCCCTGGCGCGGCGCGCGCGGCGGGGCAATACTATCGAGTTCGTCGTTATGGGCGGTGTAGGCGGTGTAGGCCATGCTGGGGCTCCTGTCAGTAGGATGTACACTACACAGTGTAGTTCCTTTTTTTGAAAAAGTAAACTAAACGGTGTAAAATCAGGTAATGATCATCCCCTGCCCCCAGCGCCTGACAGACCGCAAGCGACAAGCCATTGTCGATGCCGCCATCGCCGAATTCCGTGCCCATGGCTTCGAAGCCACCAGCATGGACAAGATCGCGGCCACGGCCGACGTCTCCAAGCGCACCGTCTACAACCACTTCCCCAGCAAGGAAGCGCTGTTCAGCCACATCCTGGAGCAGCTGTGGTGCAGCACGGCGGCGGTGCAGCCGCGTCCCTACCAGCCGGGCGAGCCCCTGCGCGGGCAGTTATTGGCGCTGCTGGGCCAGAAAATGGCCATGCTGAACGACGAGTATTTCCTCGACCTGGCGCGGGTGGCGATTGCCGAAGGCATCCATTCGCCCGAGCGGGCCAAGGACATGGTGGCCCGCCTGAGCCAGAAGGAGGAAGCGCTGACGGCCTGGCTGCGCGGCGCCCAGGCCGCCGGCCTGCTGCCCGGCGCCGACCTGGCCATGGCGTCCCAGCTGCTGCAGGGCCATTTGAAAACCTTCGCGTTCTGGCCCCAGGTCACCATGGGCCAGCCGCCCCTGGACGAGGCCGCCCAGCAGCGCGTGCTGGAGACGGCGGTCGACATGTTCCTCGCTTACTACAGCTAGCGTTTCACAGCTGCGCCGCCGGCGTGGCGACGCCCGGCGTGGCGACGCCCGGCGTGGCGACGCCCGGTGTTCCTGCCGCCGGCTCCGGCAGCAGCACCATCTCCACATAGTGGTCGCGGGTCAGGAAGCGGCGCGCCGCCGCCTGTACCTGGGCCGCAGTGAGCGCACGTAGGCGCGTTTCTAGGGTCAGGGCGTCGGCCGGATCGGTGGCTTCCAGCGCGGCGATGCGCAGTATCTGCAGCCAATAGCCATTCTCCCCCAGCGCCTTGCGGTGGGCCTGCAGCATGGCCTGCTTAACCTTGTCCAGGTCGGCCGCCTGCGGCCCCTGGTCCTGCAAGGTGGCGATCAGCTCCCACAAGGCCGCTTCCACCTTGGCCACATTGTGCGGCGCCGCCGGCAGGCTGACGCTGAGGGCGTAGGAGCCGCGCGGTACCATCTCGTAGCGGCCGCTGGCGTTGCCGCTGTAGATCAGCTTGCGCTGCTCGCGCAATTCCTCGGCAATGCGGATGTTGAGGACGTTGACCAGGGCGCGGAAGGCCAGCGATTCCTCCTTCGAATACGGCACGTCGCCGCTGAAATCGACGCTGACCACACTTTTCTGCTCGACCCCGGCGCGTACTTCGCGCCGCACCACGCCCGGCACCTGGCGGATGCCGGGATCGCGGTACTGCAGCGCCACCTCGCCGGTGGGCAGGGTGGCCAGGTATTGCGCCAGCAGCGGCTTGATGGCCTCGACCTCGAAGTCGCCCACCAGGATGAAGGTCATGCCCTTGGCGCTACCCATGCGCGAGCGGAACAGGCTGGTGGCGCGCTCCAGGTTCAGGGTCTCGAAATCCTCGGCGCGCGGCGCCAGGTCCACGCGCGGATGGCCGCCGTACAGGGTTTTCAGGCGCTCCTCGGCAAAGCGCGCTTCCGGCGCGGCGCGGCTGTTGCGCACCTGCTCGGCATTGCGGGCGACGAAGGCGCGGAACAGGCGTTCGTCGCGGCCCGGATTGGTCATGCCCAGGTAGGTCAGCTGCAGCATGGCTTCGATGTCGGCGCTGCGGCAGCCGCCGTTCAGGTGGTCGGCGTAGGCACTCATGCTGGCGCCGGCGTTGGCGGTTTTGCCCGCCAGGATGCGCGACAGGTCGGACGGCGTGAAGCCGGCCACGCCCATGGCGCCCTGCACGGCGGCGGCAAAGCGCAGCGGGTTCTTGTCGGCGTCGGGGAACAGCATCTGGCCGCCCGGGCGCACCGCCTGCATCTGCACCGCGTCCTTGCTGAAAGTGGTCGGCTTGAGCACCACCTTGACGCCGTTCGACAGCAGCAGCCGGGTCAGTCCCAGCGCCTTGTCCTCGCTCTGCTGGACGATGCTGCCCGGCTCGGGCTTGTATTCCATCAGGCTGGACGGCACCGGACGGTCCACCAGCCGGGTCACCGGCAGCGACTGCGCGGCCTGGGCCCGCGCCAGCAGTTCCGCGCCGGACGGCGCCTCGCCACTGCCGCTGTACAGCACCAGCCGGGGCGGCCCGGCCGGGATCAGGCCCAGGGCATAGGCATTGATCTCATCCAGCGTGACGTTCGGCAGCCAGGCCCGGGCATACTCGACCTCGGCGGCGATGCCGGGTATGGGCGCGCCGGCCAGGTAGTGGTTCACGTACAGCGCCAGCAGGGCGGCCGATTCGCGCGTGTCGCGCGCCTTGTAGCGGGCTTCGTAGGCGGCCAGCACATTGCTGCGCGCCACCGCCAGCTCTGCGTCGGTAAAGCCGAATTCGCGCACGCGCCGGTTCTCGCGCACCAGCGCATCGACCGCCGCGTTGACGCCGGCCTTGCCGACCGTGGCGTTGGCCGTGTACATGCGCTGGTTGCTGCCGAACGGCAGGCCGCCCTCGCCAGCCGCGCCCTGCACCAGGGGCGGCTCGTACAGCATGGTCAGGCGCGTCAGCCGCATGCTCATCAGGGTGCTGAACACCTGGCGCAGCAATTCCTCCCGGTAGCCGCCGGCCGTGCTGGGCGGCTGGCGCTGGTACAGCGAGTACACCAGCTGCACCGTGTTGGCGGGGGCTTCCTTGTCGATGAACACCAGGCTGTCGGGCTGCTGCAGGGGCGGCAGCGGGTAGTGCGGCAGCCGACGCGGCTGGGCCGGCATCCTGATCTGGCCGAAATGGCGGCGCACCATGCGCTCCACCTCGGCCGGGTCGATGTCGCCGACCACGATCACGGCCATCAGGTCGGGCCGGTACCAGTCGGCATAGAAGCGGCGGAGCGCCTGCGGGGTGGCGTGGGCGATGCTGTCCTCGGTGCCGATGGTGCGCCGTTCCTGATAGCGGGTGCCGTTGGCCAGCTTGGGCAGCATGGCGTCGGAACGGCGCGCCGCATAGCCGCTGCGCAGGCGCTTTTCCTCCAAAATGATGGTGCGCTCCTCCTCCATCGCGGCCGGGTCCAGGGTCATGCCATGGGCCCAGTCTTCCAGCACCTGTATGCCCTGCTCCAGGTTGCCCGGCTTGTCGGTCGGGATGGGCAGGTGGTAGATGGTGCTGTCGAAGCCGGTGAAGGCGTTCAGGTCGGCGCCGAAGCGCACCCCTATAGATTGCAGATAGGTGACCAGCTCATGCTGCTTGAAGTGGGTGCTGCCCTTGAAACCCATGTGCTCGACGAAGTGGGCCAGGCCGCGCTGGTCATCGTCCTCCAGCACCGAGCCGGCCCGCACCAGCAGGCGCAGCTCGGCGCGCTGGGCCGGCTTGACGTTGCGGTGGATGTAGTAGGTCAGGCCGTTATCGAGCTTGCCCAGCTTGACCTGGGGGTCGATGGGCAGCGGGTCGGTGAGCGCGGGTGCGCCCCAGGCGGCGGCGTCCAGCAGCAGCGCCGCCGACAGGATGAGGATGCGGAACAGGGTCATGGTATTACCTCGTGGTTCAGGGCTGGCTGGCCGCTGGGGCGGCCGCTGCCGTTGCCGTGGTTTCCGGCAGCAGCACCATTTCGACATATTGTTCGCGGCTCAGGAAGCGCCGCGCGGCGGCCTGCACCTGGGCCGCCGTGACGGCGTTGACGCGCTGCTCGACCGTCAGGATATCGTGCGGGTCGCTGCCCTCCAGCTGAGCCTTGCGCAGCGACTGCATCCAGTAGCCGTTTTCATTCAGGGCGCGGCGATAGCCCTGTGTCTGCGCCAGCTTGGCCTTGTCCAGCTCGGCAGCGGTCGGCCCCTGGGCCTGCAGGCTGGCTATCTCGTTCCACAGCGCCGCTTCCACCTTGGCCACCTTCTCGGGCGAGGTCGGCAGCTGCACCGTCAGGCTGTAGGCGCCATGCGGGATCTTGTCGTAGCTGCCGCCCACCGAGCCGGTATAGATCAATTGCTGCTTCTCGCGCAGCCCGGCCGTGATGCGCAGCTTGAGCACATCGGCCATGATGCTGAACACCGTGGCCTCGGTTTGGGAATATGGCAGCTCGCCGCCGAAATCGAAGCTGACCAGGCTTTTCTGCTCGACGCCGGCACGGAACTCGCGCCGCACCACCCCCGGCACCTGGCGGATGCCGGGATCGCGGTAGCTTGGGGCCACCGCGGCGGTCGGCAGCGTGGCCACGTAGCGTTCCAGCAGCGGCTTGACGGCGACCACCTGGAAGTCGCCGACCAGGATGAAGGTCATGTCCCGTGCGCTGCCCATGTGCGAACGGAACAGGGTGCCGATGCGGTCCAGCTTGAGCGCCTCGACTTCCTCGGGGCGCGGCGTGAGCTCCACACGCGGATGGTTGCCATAGCGCGTCAGCAGGCGCTGCTCGGCAAAACGCTCTTCGGGCGAGGCCAGCAGGTTGCGCACCTGGGCGGCGGTGCGGCTGACATAGGAGCGGAACAGATCCTCGTCGCGGCGCGGACTGGTGACGCGCAGATAGTTCAGCTGCAGCATGGTCTCGATAGCCTCGCTGCGGCTGTTGCCGGCCAGGGTGTCGGCATAGCTGCTCATGCTGGCGCGCGTGAAAGCGTTCTTACCGGCCAGCATGCGGCTCAGGTCGAGCGGCGAGAACTGGCCTATGCCCATGGCGTACTGCACCGCGCTGGCGTAGCGCGCCGCTGTCTTGTCAGCGTCGGCGAACAGCATGGTTCCGCCCGGGCGCACGGCTTCCATCTGCACCAGATTCTTGCTGAAGGCGGTAGGCTTGAGCACCACCCTGACGCCGTTCGACAGCACCAGCGTGGTGAGGCCCAGCGCCGCATCCTCGCTTTGCCCGACGATGCAGCCCGGCGCCGGCAGCTCGGCAATCAGGCTGGCCGGCAGCGGCTTCTCGCTCAGGCGCTCCACCGGCAGGCGCTGTGCGGCCTGGATGCCGGCCTGCAGCGCCGCGACGGTGGGCGCCGGCCCGGCCTTGTCATTGCCGCTATACAGCACCAGCTTGGGCGGCCCGTCCGGGATGATGGCCAGGGCGTGGGCGTTGATCTCGGCCAGCGTGATCTGCGGCAGGAATGCCTGGGCATAGGCGTACTCGCTGGCGGCCCCCGGCATCGGCAGGTCCATCACGAAATTGGCGATGTAGCGCTCCACCAGCGCGGCCGACTGCTGGGTCTCGCGCGCCTTGTAGCGCAACTCGGCGCCGGCCAGCACGTCGCGCCGCGCCACTTCCAGCTCGTCCTGCGTGAAGCCGAATTCGCGCGCCCTGCGGCTCTCGCTGACCAGTGCGTCGATGGCAGCGTCCACACCGGCCTTGCCCACGATGGCGGTCGCCTGGTAGGTGCGCTGGTTGGCCCCGAACGGCAGCCCGAATTCTCCCACTGCGGGCTGCGACAGCGGTGGTTCCGGCAAGGTGGGCAGCCTTGCCAGGCGCCTGCCCATCATGGAGCGGAACAGCGACCGCACCAGGTCATCGCGGTAGCCGCCGACGGTGGTGGGCTGCTGGTACTGGTAAATCGAGTACATCAGGTCCACCCGGTTGCCGGGCGCTTCCTTGTCGACGTACACCACGCCGTCCGGCGCGGCCAGCGGCGGCACCGGATAGCGCGGCAGCGGGCGTGGCCGGGCCGGCATCTTCATCTGGGCGAAATGGCGCTTGACCATGGCCTCGGCCTGCTCCGGATCGACGTCGCCGACCATGATCACGGCCATCAGGTCGGGCCGGTACCAGTCGGTATAGAAGCGGCGCACAGCGGCCGGGGTGGCGTGGCGGATGCCGTCCTCGGTGCCGATCGGCAGCCGGTCCTGGTAGCTCGAGCCGTTGGCCAGTTTGGGCAGGATGGCTTCCAGCTGACGCTCGCCGTAGCCGCTGCGCAGGCGCTTTTCCTCCAGCACGATGGGACGCTCCTCCTCAATTTCCTTGTCGCCCAGGGTCAGGCCGTGGGCCCAGTCTTCCAGCACCAGCATAGCGCGCTCCAGGTTGCCCGGCTTGTCGTTCGGGATGGGCAGCTGATACGTGGTGGTATCGAAGCCGGTGCCGGCGTTCAGGTCGGCGCCTAAGCGTACTCCTATCGATTCCAGATAGTCGATCAGTTCGCTTTTCTTGAAATGGGTGCTGCCGTTGAAGCCCAGGTGCTCCAGCAAATGGGCCATGCCACGCTGGTCCTCATCCTCCAGCACCGAGCCGGCCCGTACCACCAGGCGCAGTTCCACGCGCTGGGCCGGCTTGGCGTTTTTCTGGATGTAGTAGGTCAATCCATTGTCCAGCTTGCCGACCCTGACTAGCGGATCGATAGGCAACGGATCGCCGGGCGCCGGTGCGGCCGCGGTGGCGCCGGACAGGGACAGGACGGCCAGGGCGGCCGCTACCTGGCGCCGCAGCGCAGGCAACAGGATAGGGGTGGTCATGGAGTTACCATGCCACATTATTTTCTTTTTTGAAAGACTTCCTGGCAAATACTCAGGCGACCGAGCCGAAGGCTACCGCATACACCGGCGGCAGATGGGTGGAGATGGTGCGCCAGCGCTGGCCGCCGTCCTCGGACAGCCAGACCGAGCCGGTGGTCGATCCCATCAGCAGGGTGCGGCCGTCATCGGCCACCGCCAGGCCATGGCGGTAGACCAGGTCGTAGCAGTGGCGTTGCGGCAGGCCGTCGCGCAAGGCCTGCATGCCATCCGGACCGGTGCGGGTCACCATCAGGGCCGCATCGCGCGGCACGCGGCGCTGGTCGGCCTCGGCCGGCACGAACCAGGCGACTTCCCCATGCTGCGGATGCACCGCCGTGACGAAGCCGAAATCGGGCAGTTCGCCGGTATCGACCCCAGTCCAGTGGGCGCCGTTGTCCACCGAACGCCAGATGCCGTTATGGTGCTGGCACCATAGCTGGTCCGGCTGGCCCGGGCAGCGCACGATGCGGTGCGGATCCTGGATCGCCTGGCTGTCGGCCAGTTCGGGCGGCATGTAGCTGGCGCGCATGCCGTGGGCACGCAGCGACCAGCTGGCGCCGCCGTCCGTGGTCAGCCAGGCGCCGCCGCAGGACACGCCTACCAGCACGCTGTTGCTGTTGCGTGGATCGACGCAGATGCTGTGGATGCCGGGCACGTCGTAGCCGCCGCCCATCCACTGGCTGCGTTCGGGCGCGTTCCACAGGGCGTCCACCAGGGCCCAGCTGGCGCCGTGGTCGCGCGAGACGAACAGGCCGCCCGGCAGGGTGCCGGCCCACAGCAGGCCGGGCTGGTCGGCACCGCCGGCCGCCAGCGACCAGATCTGGCGCAGCGTCCATTCGGTCTTGTCCTCGCTATCGGCCGGCTTGGGCGGATAGGCCGGCGCCGCCACTTCGCTCCAGACGCCATCCGGGGCGCGGCGATGCAGCTTGGCGCCGAAGTGGCCCAGGTGGAGGGCCGCGTAGACGCTGCCGTCGCGCGGATCCGGCAGCACCATGGAGACCGGATCGCCGACGAAGACGGGATCGGCCAGCGCCCAGGCGCCATCATCGACGCGCGCCAGTTCGAACAGGCCTTTTCTGGTAGCCAACCAGGCGTTGGTACTCATGGTGTCAACCTCCGGAAAGGGCTTGCAGGATGTAGACTTGGGAATCGGGGCGCAGCGCATCGTCCAGCAGGCGCGGATCGCGGCAGCGCCGGCCGTCGATGAAAATCACCACGTTGGCGCGCAGCGCGCCCTGCTCGTCCAGCACGTAGCCGCGCAAACGCGGCTGGCTGACGAAGGCGTGTTCCAGCGCGCCGCGCAGTTCGGCGGCGTCGGTGTTCACTTCGGGCACGTCGAGGAAACGGCCCAGTTGCTGGGTAAAGTGCAATCGCGCCATGGTGCAGCGATTCTAGCGCGCCTGGGCGTACAATGAAACCGGGCCATCACCGGAGAGCAAGGCATGACCATCACCCCGGAACAACTGGAACTGCTGATGCAGGAAGTGGAACAGGAAGACCCCATCGATTTCGCCGACCTGCCGTTCGACGACAGCGAGCTGCGCGGCCTGATCGCCAGCCATCTGTGCGAGATGGCGGACGCCATGCGCGACTTCAGCGAAGAAGACCGCCAGCTCACCATGCTGGCGGTGGCGGCCAAGCTGGTGCTGGAAAACATGGTGCTCAACATACAGCTGCTGCGCCGCCACAACCTGCCCATGAGCGAGACCACCGAGGCCCTGCTGGGCCGCCTGCGCAAGCGCGGCCCTGAGGAGTGACGCTGAGCCGAGGCTCAGGCGGCGGCCGGCGGAAAGTCCAGTACGGTGTCGTTGACGCGGTTGAACAGATTGGTGAAATTGATGCTGGACATGGCCAGCAGCGTATCGACGATCTGCGCATCCGTGTAGCCGGCCGCCTTCACGGCATCGACCGCCGCTTGCGGCACGGTGCCGCGCATGGCCGTCAGGGTGTGCACGAAGCTGGCCAGGGCGTCGGTTTTAGCGTCGCCGCTGGGCTGGTTGTGGCGCACGCCGTGGATGGCGGCGGCGTCCAGGCCGGCCTTGCGGCCCATCAGCGAGTGCGCGGCAAGGCAGTAGTCGCACAGCGCATCCTGGCTGACGGCCAGCTTGATCACCTCGATATCGCGCGCACTCAGGCTGCTTTTACGCAGGGCGCCATCCACATGCAGGGCCGCTTCCAGGGCCACCGGGCTGTTGCTGCCGATGGCGGCATAGGCGTTGGGCACCATGCCGATCGCGCCCTTGATGGCCCCAAACAGGTGGGCGGCCTGGCCGCTGGCTTCGGAAACGGGTTGCTGGAACAGACGGGACATGATGCTTCCTTTCAGGTTTGCTCGACTTCACGGTGATGTCGATGCCATGGAAACCAGTATAGGCCGGTCACCCGATACAGTTAATGCCCGTAATGCGCTAAAATTTGCTCATTCGTCTCACCGATCGCCGCCATGGACGCCCTCAGCCACCTGCTTTCCCTGTATCCCCTGCAAGCCGCGCTCGATATCCGCTGCCATTTCGGCGCGCCCTGGCTGCTGGAGCATGAGGCCGTGGCGGCCGGCGCCGCGCCCTACCATGTGATCACGCGCGGGGCAGCCAGGCTGGACGCGGGCGGGCTGGAAGACGCGGCGCTGGAAGCCGGCGACATCGTCCTGTTCCCGCACGGCGGCGCACACCGGCTGTACCTGGGCGATGCGCAGGCGGCGCTGCCGGTGCGCAGCGGCGCCGGCGGCACTGTGCTGCTGTCCAAGCACAACGGCGGTGAAGGCGAGCTGACCAACATCCTGTGCGGCGAATTCCGCTATGAGGCGCGGCGCGGCCACGCCCTGCTGGCGGCCCTGCCGCCGGTGCTGGTGGTGCGCAGCGCCGGCCACCCCGAAGCCGAAGGCCTGCGCAGCCTGATCGCCCTGCTGCAAGCGGAAACCGAAACGGCGCGGCCCGGCGCCAGCCTGATCGTGGCGCAACTGGCGTCGGCATTGTTTGCCTTGCTGGTCCGCGCCTGGCTGGCGCAGCAGGATGGGGAACATGCGCTGGCCGCGCCCGGCCTATGGGCCTTGCTGGCGCAGCCGCGTTTGCAGCCGGCGCTGCTGGGCATGCTGGCCGAGCCGGAGCGGGCCTGGACCATGGAACAGATGGCGGCCGCCTGCCATGTCTCGCGCGCCACCTTTGCCCGCCTGTTCGGCCGCGCGGCCGGCGCCACACCGGCCGAGGTGCTGCTGCGCCTGCGGATGGCGCGCGCCGCGCAATTGCTGGACGGCGGCGCCCCGCCCGGCGCGGTGGGCGAGGCGGTCGGCTACCAATCGGAAGCCGCCTTCCACCGCGCCTTCAAGCGCCAGCACGGCATGGGGCCCGGCGCCTGGCGGCGCCAACCGGCATCCGCCCGACACGGAGACGATCTGTAAGGTCAGAGTGGCCCGCGATAGGAATCCCGCTCTTGCTCAATGAATGCAGCAAGCTCATCCACCGTAGGCTCGGGAAACGGATAGACACGTTTTTCGTATGCTTCGACCAGGGTCGCAAGCGCAAACAAGCGGCTTCCTTCCGCGCTGCCGGGGGCAGGCTGCAAGGCCATCAGCGCATCGATCTCGGCCATTGCGGCGCGGTACGCTGTCTCGTTGTGGATCTCATTCGCCATGTTGACGCAACCGTTTCGTGTACTTTTCATGCGCGCAGCAAATGCCGTCAGCAGATCACGCCCGAGGACTTTCACGCGACACTCCAAGGTTAGCACGTCTGCCAACTGTAGAGCGATGTATGAGATTGGAGTTGAGATTACGCGGAGGTGGGCAGCTTGCGGGCGGCGGGGGCGATCAGGGTGAGGCCGGTTTCGGCCACGGCCACGCAGGGCAGGATGTAGCCTTCGCGCTTTTCGTCGGAACTCACGCCCGGCCATTCAATCAGATAGCGCACGCTGCCCCCTTCCATGCGGCACAGACAGGTGCGGCAGCTGCCATTGCGGCAGGAGCTGGGCAGGCGGATGCCGGCCCGCTCGGCCGCCAGCAGCAGCGGCACGCCCGCCGCCGCCTCGAATTCCCAGCCCTGTCCCTGCAGCCGTATGCGTACCGTATCGCCCATCGTATCGCTCCCCCTTGGTGGAACGCCATGATAAGCGATGCGCGGGCTCAGGCCAGCTGGCGCACCTCGCGTCCGGCAGCGGGGCGCGGCGCCGCCGGCTTGGCAGCAGCCGGCCGCGCCGCCGCGCCTTCGGCCTTGAGCTTGAACACGGCCATGGCCTGGGACACGCTGCGGGTCTGCTGCGCCAGGTTGCCGGCCGCCGCCGCCGCCTGCTCCACCAGCGCGGCGTTCTGCTGGGTGATGTCGTCGATCTTGATGACGGCTTCGTTGACCTCGCCTATGCCCTGGGTCTGCTCGCGGGTCGCCATCGAAATTTCGTCCATCACCTGGGTCACCCGCAGCACCGAGGCGATCACCTCGCTCATGGTGGCGCCGGCGCTGCTGGTGAGCAGCGTGCCGGCGTTGACCTTCTCGATCGAGACATCGATCAGGCCCTTGATTTCCTTGGCCGCCGTGGCCGAGCGCTGCGCCAGGCTGCGCACCTCGGAGGCCACCACGGCAAACCCGCGCCCATCCTCGCCGGCGCGGGCCGCCTCCACCGCCGCGTTCAAGGCCAGGATATTGGTCTGGAAGGCTATGCTGTCTATCATGCCGATGATGTCCAGGATCTTGTTGGACGAGGCGCTGATGTCGTCCATGGTGGTGACCACCTTGTTGACGATTTCCCCGCCCTGTTCGGCCACGCCGGAGGCGCGCCCGGCCAGCTCGTTGGCGTTGGCAATGCTGGAGGCGCTCTGGCGCACCGTGGAATTGAGCTGCTCCATGCTGGCCGCCGTCTGCTGCAGGCTGGAGGCCTGCGATTCGGTGCGTTCCGACAGGTCCATATTGCCGGTGGCAATCTCGCCCGTGGCCTGGGATATCTCCTCGAAGCTGGAACGCACATCGCCGATGATGCTGTGCAGGTTGACATTCATCTGGCGCAGCGCGGCCAGCAGCTGGCCGACCTCATCGTCGCGCCGGACCTCGATCACGCCGGTCAGGTCGCCACCCGCCATCTTGCGGGCGTAATGGGTGGCGCGCTTGAGCGGATCGGCCACCGTGATGTACAGGGTGCGCCAGAAATTCAGGGTCACCAGCAAGCCGGCCACGGCGAACGCCCCCAGCCAGGGACGGTCGTGGCTGAAGAAAGCGGCTGCGAAGGTCAGCATCAGCACGCTCTGGATGGCGGCGTTGAGCGCCAGGTGGCCGCTGAACGACAGCCGCGTGGCGCGCTTGAAGCTGGCCAGCAGGCCGCTGCCGGCCACCCGGCCCTTGAGCACCAGCAGCTTGCGCGGATTACCGTTCTTGATCTCGCGGTAGGCGGCGTCGGCCTGGCGCACCTGCTCGCGGGTCGGCTTGGTGCGCACCGACATATAGCCCACCGGCCGGCCCTGCTCGATCACCGGAGTGACGTTGGCCAGCACCCAGTAGTAATCGCCATTCTTGCAGCGGTTCTTGACCATTCCCGTCCACGGCTCGCCTGCCTTGATGGTGGCCCACAGGTCGGCAAAGGCTTCCACCGGCATGTCGGGATGGCGCACGATGTTCTGCGGCGCCCCCATCAGTTCTTCCTCGGTAAAACCGGACACCTCGATGAAGTACGGATTGGCGTAATTGATGTTGCCCTGCAAATCGGTGGTCGAAACGATGGTGCGGCCATCCTCCAGCACGTACTCGTTCTGTGTCACCGGCATGTTTGTGCGCATGTCGCTATCCTCTGTTTATGTTTGTGGGAGTGCAACGCGGGCCGGGGTTGGGGGCCGCAGGCAGCGCACCAGCGCGGCAGCCGCTGGCAATAGGGATGGGGCGGTTGGACGGCCGCATGCGCTGACCGTTCCACTATACACTCTTGATTTAGGACAATTCTCACAAATTGTCGTAATCGCGCGGCCATGCAGCGCAATTACAACGCCGGCCGGGCGGCCGGCGTTGTCGTTCAGTCAGCCTTGAAATTCTGGCCAAGCGACATGGGCTTGTTGAGCAGGATGGTTTGCGGATTGCGGCAGATAATGACCAGCACCACCATGGTGGCGATGTACGGCAGCATGGACAGGAATTGCGAGGGCACGTCCAACCCCAGCCCCTGGCCGTGGAACTGCAGCACCGTCACACCGCCGAACAGGTAGGCGCCGGTGATCACGTTGCGCGGCTTCCAGGTGGCGAACACCACCTGCGCCAGCGCGATCCAGCCGCGGCCCGCCGTCATGCCCTCCACCCACATGGGGGTCAGGGCCAGCGACAGGTAGGCGCCGCCCAGGCCGGCCATGGCGCCGCCAAACAGCACCGTGCCGTAGCGCAGGCCGATCACCGGGAAGCCGATGGCGTGGGCGCTGTGCGGCGATTCGCCCACCGCGCGGATGACCAGGCCCAGGCGGGTGCGCGCCAGCATCCAGCCGATCAGCGCCACCGCCAGCAGCGAGGCGTACACCATGGCGTCGAAGCGGAACAATAGCGGCCCGATGAAGGGAATATCGGACAGCACGGGGAAGGCCAGGTGCGGCATGGGCGCCACGGTCTGCCCCACCAGGCCGCGCCCGATGAAGGCCGACAGGCCGATGCCGAACAGGGTCAGGGCCAGGCCGGTGGCGACCTGGTTGGTCTGCAGGGTCAGCACCAGGAAGGCGAAGATCAGCGCCAGCGCCATGCCGGCGGCGGCGGCCGCCAGCAGGCCCAGGCTCATGGAACCGGTGCCCAGGGTGACCATGAAGCCGACCACGGCGCCCACCAGCATCATGCCTTCCAGGCCCAGGTTCAGCACGCCGGAGCGCTCGGTCACCAGCTCGCCCATGGAGGCCATGATCAGCGGCGTGGCGGCGCCGGCCGTGCTGGCCAGGAAGGCGATCAACAATTCGGTATTCATCAATGGCTCTCCACAACGGTGGCGGGGGTGGCGGAGACCGCCGGCAGCGCACGCTGGCGCGGCTTGAAGCGGTAGTGGATGAACAGGTCGGCCGCCAGCAGGTAGAACAGCAGCAGGCCCTGGAACAGGCCGGTAATGGCGGACGGCAGCTGCATCTCGATCTGGGCCGACTCGCCGCCGATGTACAGCAGCGACATCAGCAAGGAAGCCAGCAGCACGCCCAGCGGATGCAAGCGGCCCACATAGGCCACGATGATGGCGGCAAAGCCGTAGCCGGGCGACACCGACGGCTGCAGCTGGCCCAGCGGACCGGCCACTTCGCCCACGCCGGCGATGCCGGCCAGGCCGCCGCTGATCATGAAGGCCACCCACACATTGCGCGGTTCGGAAAAGCCGGCGTACAGGGCGGCGGCCGGCGCCATGCCGCTGACCTGCATGCGGTAGCCGGCAAAGGTCTTGTTGCAGAAGAACCAGGCGCCCGCCACCACCAGCAGCGACAACGGGAAGGCGGCGTTGGTGCGCAGCCCTTCCATCAGCAGCGGCAGGGTGGCCGAGTCGCTGAACATCTTCGATTGCGGGAAATTGAAGCCGGCCGGATCGCGCAGCGGGCCGTGCACCAGGTAGCTGAGGTAGAGATAGGCGACGTACACCAGCATCAGGCTGGTGAGGATTTCACTGGTGTTGAAACGGGTGCGCAGCAGGGCCGGTATCGCGGCCCAGGCCATGCCGCCCAGGGCGCCGGCGATGATCATCAGCGGCAGCACCCACCAGGCCTCCACGCCGTCGAAATACAGGGCCACCACGCCGGCCGCGATGGCGCCCATGGTGAGCTGGCCGTCGGCGCCGATGTTGTTCACATTGGAGCGGAAGCCGATCGCCAAGCCCACGCCGCACAGGATCAGCGGGGTGGCCTTGAGCAGCAGCTCGCCCACGCCGTACAGCGTGGTGGCGGGCTTGATGAAGTACACGTAGAACGCGTGCAGCGGCTCCTGGCCGAGGAAGAAGAACATCACCGAGCCGGTGATCAGCATGGCCACGGCCGCGATCAACGGCGAGGCCAGCATCATGCGGCGCGATGGTTCGGGACGGAGTTCAAGCCGTGACATGGTGGGGCGCTCCTTGCGTGTTGGCAGGTGGTTCGGTGTGGTCGAAGTCGCCGCTCATCCACACGCCGATCTGGTTGATGCTGGTGGCCGAGGCCTGCACCGTGCGCGACAAACGGCCGTCGGCAATCACGGCCAGGCGGTCGCTCATCATGAACAATTCGTCGATTTCCTCGGACAGCACCAGCACCGCCACGCCCTGGTCGCGCATGTCGATGATGGCCTGGCGTATCAGCATGGCCGCGCCGATGTCCACGCCCCAGGTGGGCTGGGCAAAGATCATGACCCTGGGCGCCAGCGCGATCTCGCGCCCGACAATGAATTTCTGCAGGTTGCCGCCGGACAGGCTGGAGGCGGCCGAGGCCTCCCCGCCGCATTTCACGTTGAAGCGCGCGATCACCTGGCGCGCGAAGTCGCGCACGGCGCCGCGCTGGATCAGGCCGCGCTTCAACATGCCGGTGTTGGCGGCCGCGACGTAGCCGGTCAGCAGCGCGTTGTCGGCCAACGACAGCTCGGGCGCGGCGCCCCGTCCCAGCCGCTCCTCCGGCACGAAGCCCAGGCCCAGCTGGCGGCGTTGGGCCGCGTCCAGCCTGCCCACATCCTGGCCGCACAGGCGGATCGCGCCCGCCAGGTCCACCGTGCGCTCGCCCGACAGGGCCTTGAGCAGCTCCTGCTGGCCATTGCCGGACACGCCGGCGATGCCGACGATCTCGCCCGCGCGCAGGCTCAGGCTGACCTCCTTCAGGTGGGTGCCGAAGGGATCGTCGCTGCGCAAACTGAGCTTGTCGACTTGCAGCAGCACGGCGCCCGGCTCGCGCGGCTGGTGGCTGCAGGTGGGCAGCTCGCGGCCTATCATCAGCTCGGCCAGCGAGCGCGCGCTTTCCTGTTTCGGGATGGCGGTGCCGGACACGCGCCCGCCGCGCAGCACGGTGGCCTGGTCGCACAGGGCCTGGATCTCGTCGAGCTTGTGGCTGATGTACAGGATGCTGACGCCCTCGGCGGCCAGGCGGCGCAGCGACTCGAACAGCTTCTGCACGGCGTCCGGGGTCAGCACCGAGGTCGGCTCGTCCATGATCAGCAGGCGCGGCGACTGCAGCAGGCAGCGCACGATCTCGACCCGCTGGCGTTCGCCCACCGACATGCTGTGCACCAGTTTGGCCGGATCGAGCGGCAGGCCGTATTGTTCCGACACGGCCCGGATGCGCGGCGCCAGCTCGGCCGGCGTGGTCTTCTGGTCCAGGGCCAGGGCGATGTTCTCGGCCACGGTCAGGGTCTCGAACAGGGCGAAGTGCTGGAACACCATGCCGATGCCCAGCTTGCGCGCATCATGCGGCGACTGTATCTGCACCTGGCGGCCTTCCCACATGATCTGCCCGGCGTCCGGCTTGGTGACGCCATAGATAATCTTCATCAGCGTGCTCTTGCCGGCGCCATTCTCGCCCAGCACGGCGTGTATCTCGCCCGGCATGACGGTCAGGTTGACGTCCGCATTGGCCACCACGGACGGATATATCTTCGAGATGCCCAGCATCTGCAAGCGCGGTTCGACGCGCAGCGGCGGGACCACCGTGTCATTCATCGGCCTACCTCCCTCTGAATCTGGAAACTGTATACAAGTATTTGATCTGTTCAGCCTAAAGGCAGACGCAAGTTACGTGCCACGGCCGTCCCGGGCAGCCCGCATGCCTGCTGAGCCTTGGCACAAAAAAATGCACTGAATAAAACATGCAAGTTCACCACAAAAGTGCGCGCGCGGCGATTTGGTCACCAAAACGGCACAGATTTCGTACACAATCCATCGCCACGGTTGATACAAACCGCAGGCACACGGGTGAGCACAATTCCTGCTTTACGAAGGCATCGAGCAATCGCTTTCGGAGAAACCAGCAATGAGCAACCCGCATCCTGCGCGCCCACAAGGCAAGCGCAAGCCCGCCAGTTCCAAGCCGGAACCCGCTGCACAGGCGGAACAGGCCGTGCGCACCAAGCGCGGCACCACCGCCATCGACCTGCGCATCTACCGCGCCGTGGTGAACGCCGTCATGAGCCACCGCCTGCCGCCCGGCACCCATCTGGGCGAGGCGGATTTCTGCGAGCTGTACCAGGTCAGCCGCACCACCGTGCGCAAGGCCCTGCAGCGCCTGGCGCACGACCACATCATCGAGCTGCGGCCCAATCGCGGCGCCGTGATCGCCTCGCCTTCGCCGCAAGAGGCGCGCGACATCTTCGCGGCGCGCCGCGCCATCGAGCGCGAGATCGTGCCGCTGGTGATACGCAGCGCCACCCCGTCCTCGCTGCGCCAGATCCGCGAGGCGCTGGACGCCGAGGACCAGGCCCGCCGCAGCGGCGACCGCGCCAACTGGATACGCCTGGGCGGCGAATTCCACCTGCTGCTGGCCGAACTGGCCGGTAACCAGGTGCTGCAGCGCTTCATGCAGGAGCTGGTGTCGCGCTGCTCGCTGATCATCGCCCTGTATGAGACGCCCGGCGCGCCCATGTGCGAGAACGACGAACACCAGGACCTGATGTCGCTGATCGAACAAGGCAAGGAGCAGGAGGCGCTGCACCTGATCGAGCACCATCTGCTGGAGATCGAGGCGCGCCTGCGACTGGGCGAGCCTGACCGCAAGATCAACCTGGCGGAAGCGCTCAGCGGATACTGATGTAGATCAAGATTGCATACAAAGCGTGCGTGCAATCGCACCAGCCGGGAGCTTGCTTCCCGCTAATGGTGCATCCGAAGGGACTAAGGCCGGCCTCTCCCATAGGAAATAGTCTGGCCCGCTAATTGCTAGGAAGGTAAGCGAGATTGAATCCAATCTGATCTGCGAATTGGATTCAAAGACTTTATTTTGTGTTTCGGCTGTCTTCCTATCACCGTCAACCTGACCCAGGAGTTTGCTAAATGTCCCATCTCGTAAAGCGCACCGCCGCCCTCGCCCTACTCGCCAGCTGCGCTTGCGCAGCCGGCGCCGCCGACTGGAGCGACACCTCGCTGAGCTATCGCTATGGCACCAAGTTCGCCGAGCCGTTCAACAATAACGACATCACCAAGAACATCGTCAACCTCAGCAGTGTGTCGGGATACAAGTACGGCAAGAACTTCTTCAGCGTGGACCTGCTGATGTCGTCCGACCTGGACCCGTCGGCGGCCGGCTCCAACAGCGGCGCCCACGAGGCCTACGTGGTGTACCGCCACACGCTGGACCTGGGCAAGATCACCGGCAACAATTTCTCCGGCCCCGGCATCCGCGGCCTGGGCGCCACCCTGGGCTTCGACTACAACAGCAAGACCGACGCCGGCTACAACTCCAAGAAGCGCATGGTGGTGGCAGGTCCGACCCTGATGCTGGACGTGCCGGGCTTCCTGGACGTCAGCCTGCTGGCCCTGTGGGAATCGAACGCGCCTTACAACACCTTCACCAACCAGGCCACGCCGCGCTACTCGTACAAGACGCACGCCATGCTGACCGCCGCCTGGGGCGTGCCGTTCAGCCTGGGCATCCCGCTGTCGTTCGAGGGCTACGCCAACTTCATCTCCGCCAAGGGCACCAATGAGTTTGGCGGCGGCACTGCGCCCGAGACCAACATCGACGCCCAGGTCATGTACGACCTGAGCGCAGCCGTGGGCGCCCCCAAGAACACCTTCAAGGTCGGCGTCGAGTACCAGTACTGGAAGAACAAGTTCGGCAATCCCGACAAGAACAATCCCGGCGCCACCGCCAAGACCCCCATGGTCCGCGCCGAATACCACTTCTAAGCACCCACCCACCGTATAAGGAACCGCATGATGAACCGCCGCAAACTGATCGCCCTGGCCGCGCTGGCCGCCCTGGGCCTGGCCGCCGCCCCGTCGTACGCCGCCGAACCGCTGAAAGTGGGCTTTGTCTACGTTGGCCCGGTGGGCGACGCCGGCTGGACCTACGCCCACGACGCCGGCCGCCAGGCCCTGGAAAAGGAGCTGGGCGCCAAGGTCAAGACCACCTACGTGGAAAGCGTGCCCGAAGGCGCCGACGCCGAGCGCGTGATCCGCAAGCTGGCCGCCGACGGGAACAAGCTGATCTTCACCACCTCGTTCGGCTACATGAACCCCACCGAGAAAGTGGCCAAGGCCTATCCTGGCGTGGTGTTCCTGCACGCCACCGGCTTCAAGCAGGCCAAGAACCTGGGCACCTATGAGACCAACCTGTACGAAGGCGCCTACCTGAACGGCATCCTGGCCGGCAAGATGAGCAAGTCCAAGGTGATCGGCCTGGTGGCCTCGTTCCCGATTCCCGAGGTGATACGCAACATCAACGCCTACACCCTGGGCGCCCAGAGCGTGAACCCCGGCATCAAGACCAAGGTGATCTGGGTGAACTCGTGGTACGACCCGGCCAAGGAGCGCCAGGCCGCCGAGACCCTGGTGGCCCAGGGCGCCGACGTGCTGGCCCAGAACACCGACTCGCCGGCCACCCTGCAGGTAGCCCAGGAAAAAGGCGTGTACGCCTTCGGCTGGGACTCGGACATGAGCAAGTTCGCGCCCAAGGCCCACCTGACGGCGGCCACCAACAACTGGGGCGGCTACTACATCGACACCGCCAAGGCCGTGATTGCCGGCACCTGGAAATCGGCCGACACCCGTGGCGGCCTGAAGGAAGGCATGGTCAAGATGTCGCCCCTGAACCCGGTGGTCCCGGCCGACGCGGCCAAGATCTTCGAGGAAAAGAAAGCCGCCATCGCGGCCGGCAAGTTCCACCCCTTCACCGGCCCCATCAAGGACCAGTCGGGCGCCGTCAAGTACCCGGCCGGCACCGTGGTGCCGCTCAAGGACCTGCTGGGCATGAACTTCTACGTGCAGGGCGTGGAAGGCACGATACCGAAGTAAGCGCCACCAGGCCATGAACCGTCACTCCCGTGAAAGCGGGAGTCCATGCCGAGGCCGCGTAGACGCCCACCCGGCATGGGCTGCCGCCTGCGCGGCAGCGACGCGACTACAACGTAGGACACGATAATGAATATTCCCCTGCGCGACCCCGTGGTCATGAACGACTGGCACCCGGTCGCCCTGTCCACCGGGCTCGCCCCCGGCGCCATGGCCGCCAGCGAACTGCTCGACACCCGGCTGGTCCTGTGGCGCGACAGCGCCGGCCAGGCCCACGCCTGGGAAGACCGCTGCCCGCACCGCGGCGCCAGACTGTCCATGGGCGCCATCGTGGACGATACGCTGCGCTGCCCCTACCACGGCTGGACCTTCGGCAGCGAAGGCCGCTGCCGCCACATTCCCGCCCTGCCCGACCTGTCCGGCGACCGGCTCAAGGCCCAGGTGGCCACCTACCAGGTGCAGGAAGCCTACGGCCTGCTGTGGGTCTGCCTGGGCACGCCGGCCCACCCCGGGCCGCCGGCCTTCCCCGAATGCGCCGACGCCGGCTTGCGCAAGGTCTGGTGCGGCCCCTACGACGTGGCCAGCAGCGCCCCGCGCATCGTCGAGAACTTCCTCGACATGGCGCACTTCGCCTTCGTCCACGAAGGCATCCTGGGCGAACAGCAGCAGGCCGCCATCGCCGATTACACGGTCGAGACCTTCGACGACCCGCACTACGGCAGCGGCATCCGGACCCGCGACTGCCGCGCCTGGCAGCCGCAGGCCAGCAAGGCCGCCACCGGCGGCAACCAGGTCTCCTACACCTACCGCGTGGTGCGGCCGCTCACCACCATCCTGACCAAGCAGACGCCCGGCAGCAAGGTGGACGCCATCGCCCTGTTCACCCAGCCGCTGACCGAGACCGCCACCCGGGTCTGGATCATCATGGCGCTGGCCGATTTTGAGACCGGCGATGACGACCTGCGCGGCTTCCAGGACACCATCTTCCTGCAGGATAAACCGATACTGGAAAGCCAGTATCCGCAGCGCCTGCCGCTGGCGCCGGGCGCCGAAGTGTCGGTAGCGTGCGACCGCATGTCGCTGGCCTACCGGGGCTATCTGAAACAGCAGCAGCTGCGCTACGGCGTGCTGCGCAACGATTGAGACGCAAGAATGAGCACACCCACCGCGCAAGACCATCACTTCCTCACCCAGGTGCTGGCCCTGGCCCAGCGTTCGCGCGACGAGGGCCATCACCCGTTCGCCGCCACGGTGGTGGCGGCCGACGGCACCGTCATCTCGGAAGCCATGAACGCCTCCAGCAGCGACCGCACCGCGCACGCCGAAATGAACGCCCTGCGCCTGGCCTCGCAGCGCCACAGTCCGCAGCAGCTGGCCACGGCCACCCTGTACGCCAACGCCGAGCCCTGCGCCATGTGCGCCGGCGGCACCTACTGGAGCGGCGTGGGCCGGGTGGTGTATGCCATGTCGGAAGCCAGCCTGCTGGAGCTGACCGGCAGCGATCCGGAAAACCCCACCCTGTCGCTGCCCTGCCGCCAGGTGTTCGCCGCCGGCCAGCGTCCCACCGAGGTGATAGGCCCGCTACGCGAGGACGAGGCGCGCATCGCACACGCGGGGTTCTGGAAAAAATAAGCGGGCCGCCGCATAATCACGCTGCCAGCCTCGGCCAGAGGCGATGAAGCGGAGACCAACGTGGCATATTCCATTCCCAGGACCGGCGCGGCGCTGGTCCTTGCCCTGCTTGCCGGCTGCGGCGGCGGTGGCGGCAGCGGCGGCATCACCACGGCGACGCCGCCGGCGGCCGGCAGCGACACCACGGCCGGCGCCTACGCCGACAGCAACAGCTATTCCAGCGCCGCCCTGGCCTATCTCACCGCGCCCAACGAGGGCGCGGCCGTCATCGCCAGCAAGATCACGCTGAACGGCAAGCCGTTCAACTACACCGCCACCACCGGCCACCTGACCGCCAGCGATTTGAAGACCGGCCAGCCCTCGGCCTCCTTCTTCTATGTGGCCTACACGGTGCCGGGCGCCGATCCGGCCAAACGTCCGGTCACCTTCTTCTACAACGGCGGGCCGGGATCGTCAACCATGTGGCTGCACCTGGGGTCCTTCGGGCCGCGCCGGGTGGTGACCGGCATTCCCAGTTCCACCATCCCGGCCGCGCAGCTGGTGGACAACCAGGAAACCCTGCTGGAGCAGTCCGACCTGGTGTTCGTGGACGCCATCGGCACCGGCTACTCGCAAGCCATCGCGCCCAACTACAACATGACGTTCTGGGGCGTGGACGCGGACGCGGCGGCCTTCCGCGATTTCATCCGGCGCTACCTGGAGGTGAACCAGCGCGGCGCCTCGCCCAAGTTCCTGTACGGCGAATCGTATGGCACGCCGCGCACGGCGGTGCTGGCCAACCTGCTGGAATCGGCCGGGGTGCAGGTGGACGGCATCATGCTGCAGTCGGCCGTCATGAACTACAACACCAACTGCGGCCTGTACGAAAAGACCACCATCAGCTGCGAGGGCTATTTCCCGACCTACGCCGCCACCAGCGCCTACTACCAGCGCAGCACTCCACTGCCGACCGACCTGGGCAGCTACCTGCAGCAGGCGCGCGCCTTCGCGGCCGGCAGCTACCGCACGGCGCTGGCGTCCTATTTGGCCAGCAATGTGGCGCCGCCGGCGTCGGTGGTGTCGCAGCTGGCCGGCTATACCGGCATGTCCACCCTGATCTGGCAGCAGAACTTCAACCTGCAGCCCGGCCTGTACCAGACCAACGCCGTGCCCAACATGATGGTGGGGCGCTACGATGCGCGCGTCTCGGCGCCGCTGGGCAGCGCCCTGGCCGCCGACGGCGACCCGTCCTATACTGTCACCAATGGCTTGTTTACCAGCCTGCTGCCGGCCTACCTGAGCGGCGAACTGCACTACAGCGCGCGCACCGCCTACGCGACCTCGATCAACATCGTCAGCTCCTGGAACTTCCGGCACGACGGCAAGAGCCTGCCGGACACCATCCCCGACCTGGCGGCGGCGCTGGCGCAGCATCCATCGATGAAGATCATCGCCCTGAACGGCTACTACGACCTGGCCACGCCCTATTACCAGACCGAGATGGACCTGGCACGCCTGGGCCCGGTGGCGGGACTGAGCTACAAATACTACGGCGCCGGCCACATGAGCTACCTGGACGACGGCGTGCGCAAGACCCAGCTGGCCGACCTGGCGGCCTTCTACAACAGCGTGACGGCGGGGCGATAAGGAGAGCGGCATGAAAACCATACTGATGTTGCTGCTGGCCGCGCTGGCGGCCGCGCCGGCGCTGCAGGCGCAAACCATACAGCCACCGGCCCGTCCCCACCCGGCCGATCCGGCGCCGGGCGCGGCGCCGCTGGACCCGTATTTGCCGCCCGAGAAGCGCACGCCCGCGCGCGAACGCCCGGCCGAGGGCGCGGCGCTGCGCCAGCAGGCCATGGACAAGCTGCGCCAGCGCTTCGAGGAAGCCGACCTGGACGCCAGCGGCAGCCTGAGCAAGGCAGAGGCGCAGAAGGCCGGCCTGGGCTTCGTGGCCCAGCACTTCGAGCAGATCGACACCCGCCACAGCGGCAAGGTCAGCTTCGCCGACCTGCAAGCCTACCTGCAGCAGCGCGCCCGCGACGCCGCCCGCCGCTAGCACAGCGGCGGCAAGCGCTGCGCCACCGGACGTTGCCGCTTACTGATCGCCCACCAGCTGCACCGCATCCACCTCCTTGTAGGTGTGCTGCACGTTGTTGGCAAAGGTGATTTTCACGGCCTTGGCCTTGTAGACGGTCTTCTCGAAGGTCTTGACGAACCAGGTGCGCCCGCCGCGCGTATCGCGCTTGACGTCGCTCAGGCCTTCCCACACCGTGTTCCACTTGCCATCCGTGTCCTGCAGCTCGATCTTGTTGACCGCTTCCGGCCCCTTGTCGTCGGGGATCACCACCCGCACTTCAGTGGCGTTGACCGGCTTGGCGTAGCCCAGCTGCAGCCAGTCGAAGCCCTTGTCGATATTGTTGTTGGTCCATTCGTTGCCATCAGGTGCGCCGGTGGCGCTCTTGGGCAGGTTGTTCTCGGACGGCTTGCGTCCATTTTCGTCGCCGAACACCGAGCTGGCAGTCGCTTCCGTGGCCCACTGGCCGCGCGGGTCATTGATGTACTTGTCTTCCATGACGCCGTAGTCCAGCAGCTTCTGCTTGTTCTCGCGCTCCTGCTGGTCCGCGCTCGGTTCGGCCGGCGGTGCTGCCGGTGCCGGCGCGGCGGCTGGGGCAGGGGTGGCGGCTGCTTGCGCTTCTTCGGCTTTTTCCTTCTTGTGGCAGGCGGTCAGCAGGGCGGCCGATACCAGGATGGCGGCTGCGGCGGTATGTTTCATCGTTGCGGTCTCCTAAGGCGCTGCGGCAGGGGGACGCGATGGCGGGCGCCCGCCGCCATGTTGTCATTTCTATCAGTTTTATCTTAGCGGAATTTGGCCAGGGATGAGGCCGGATTGCCCAGCCGTGCGCTGGTAATAGATCGCTGTAATTACCGCAGTTTTGTTCACCGGCAATAGCAGGTACAATCGCCCTTCCATACCGTGTAGACCGCCTGACATGAAACTGATCGCGCACCGTGGGCACTGGCTGCAGCCTTCCGAGAAGAATTCCGTGGCCGCCTTCGAACGGGCCCTGACCGCCGGCCACGGCATAGAAGCCGACCTGCGCGACGCCCATGGCGCCGTGGTCATCGCCCACGACATGCCGCGCGGCGGCGAGCTCACGCTGGACGCCTTCCTGGCCCTGTGCGCGCGCCATCCTCAGCGCGGTCCGCTGGCCCTGAACATCAAGGCCGACGGCCTGCAAACCGCCGTCAGTGACGCCCTGGCGCGCCACGCCATAGTCGGCGCCTTCGTGTTCGACATGGCGGTGCCGGACGCGCTGGGCTACCTGGCGCAGTCCATCCCGGCCTACACCCGCAGCAGCGAATACGAAACCGCGCCCTCCTTCCTGGAGCGCGCGGCCGGGGTCTGGCTGGACGCCTTCCACGGCGAGTGGTACGGCATGGACCTGGTGGCGGGCTGGCTGCAACAGGGCAAGGAAGTCTGCATCGTCTCGCCCGAGCTGCACCGCCGCCCGCACCTGGCGCTGTGGGAGCAATTGCGCACGGCGCGGCTGCACCAGCACCCGGGCCTGCGCCTGTGCACCGATTTCCCCGATCACGCCAAGGAGTTTTTCCATGTCCCTGATTAAAGCCGTCATCTTCGACATGGACGGCGTGCTGATCGACGCCAAGGAGTGGCACTTCGAAGCGCTGAACCGCGCGCTCGACCTGTTCGGCATGGCCATCAGCCGCTACGACCACCTGGTCACCTACGACGGCCTGCCGACCAAAACCAAGCTGCGCATGCTGTCGCTGGAGCGCGGCCTGCCGGAAGCGCTGCACGGCTTCATCAACGAGATGAAGCAGATCTACACCATGGAAGTGATCTACAGCAAGTGCAAGCCCACCTTCCACCACCAGTTCGCGCTGTCGCGCCTGAAGGCGGACGGCTACCGCATGGCGGTGTGCTCGAACTCCGTGCGCAATTCCGTGCAGCTGATGCTGGAGCGGGCCGAGGTGCTGCCATACATGGACTTCTTCCTGTCCAACGAGGACGTGGCCACGCCCAAGCCGGCGCCCGACATGTATGTGGCGGCCATTGCCCGCCTGGGCCTGCTGCCGGAACAATGCCTGGTGGTGGAGGACAACCCGAACGGCATCAAGGCCGCGCGCGCGGCCGGCGCCCACGTGATGTGCGTGACCGACACACGCGAAGTCAACCACGGCAACATCGCCCTGCACATCGCCACCCTGGAGGCGGCCCATGCTTAACATCCTGATCCCGCTGGGCGCGCAGTCCATGTTCTTCGAGTCCAGCGAATATCCCTTCCCCAAGCCGCTGATCGAAATCCTGGGCAAGCCCATGATACAGCACGCGATCGACAACCTGTCCACCATCGCCGAGGCCAAGCGCTTCATCTTCCTGCTGCGTGACGAGGACTGCACCCGCTACCACCTGGACAGCACGCTGCGCCTGCTGGCCGGGCCCTCCTGCGTCATCATCCGCATGCAGAACCAGACCCGGGGCGCGGCCTGCAGCGCACTGCTGGCGGTGGACCATATCGGCAACGACGAGCCGCTCCTGATCGTCAACGGCGACCAGCTGTTCGGCGCCGACCTGAACGAAGGCCTGGCGCGTTTGCGCGCGGCCGGCGCCGACGCCGGCGTGCTGACCTTCAGCTCCGTGCATCCGCGCTGGTCCTACGTGCGTCTGGAAAACGGCGACGACATCATCGAGACCGCCGAGAAGCACCCGATCAGCCAGCACGCCATCGCCGGCTTCTACTACTTCGCGCGCGGCGCCGACTTCGTCACGGCGGCCCAGCACTCGATACGCAAGGACAACGCGGTCGACGGGGTCTACTACGTGGCGCCCGTGCTCAATGAACTGATACTGCTGAACCGCCGCCTGAAGGCGGTGCCGCTGCCGCCCGGCAGCTACCACACCTTCTACTCGCCCAAGAAGATAGAGGAATTCGAACATGCACACCTTTAAGCTGGACGACATGGTGCGCGGCTGGTTCGTCGGCGACTTCACGCCGACCGCGCTGGCCACGCAGGCCGCCGAAGTCGGCGTCAAGCAGTACCGCGCCGGCGCCAACGAGGCGCGCCACTACCACAAGGTCGCCACCGAGATCACCCTGATCCAGAGCGGCCGCGTGCTCATGAACGGCAAGGAATACCGCAGCGGCGACATCGTCGTGATCCCGCCCATGGAATCGAGCGATTTCGTGGTGCTGGAAGATACCGTGACGGTGGTGGTCAAGGTGCCGGGCGCGGTGGATGACAAATACCTGGGACGGCCGCAGCACGAGCAGGAGCAGGGCGGGGAGCAGGAGCAACGGCCGTGCTGAACATCGTCCTGCCCATGGCCGGCCACGGCAGCCGCTTCGCCAGCGCCGGCTACACTGATCCCAAGCCGCTGATCCCGGTGGCCGGCCGCCCCATGGTGGAAGTGGTGATAGCGAATCTGCGCCCGAGCCGGCCGCACCGCTACATCTTCCTGTGCCAGCAGGCCCACCTGGAGCGCTATGGCTTGCGCGAGCGCCTGCAGGCCATCGCGCCCGGCTGCGCCATCATTGCGGTCGACAGCGTCACGCAAGGCGCGGCCTGCACCGTGCTGCTGGCGCGCGAGTTGATCGACAATGGCGACCCGCTGATGATCGCCAATTGCGACCAGTACGTCGACCTGCGCATCGACGACTACCTGGACAGCATGGACCGGCGCGGCCTGGACGGCCTGATCATGACCATGACGGCCGACCATCCCAAATGGTCCTACGTGCGCTTCGGCGCGGACGGCGCCATCGTCGAGGTGGTGGAAAAGGTGGTGGCCTCCGACGAGGCCACGGTGGGCATCTACAACTATGCGCGCGGCGCCGATTTCGTGGCGGCGGCGGACGCCATGATCGCCAACAACGAGCGCGTCAACGGCGAATTCTACGTGGCGCCGGCCTACAACCACATGATCGCCAGGGGCGCGCGGCTGGGCATCTACAACATCGGCAGCGACCGCGCCGGCATGTACGGCCTGGGCGTGCCGGACGACCTGGAATACTTCCTGGCCCACCACGCGGGGCGCCTGCTCGGCCAGAGCGTGTTTCAACATGAGCGTGGCTAGGCGCGGCTCCGAAGACAGTGCGCCTGCACGGCTAGGAGCCGTAACGACGCCATGGTCATTTTGAAACGGGTTCTTAAACTGCTGCGCGCTGTTCCTTGCCTGAGACTTCGGGCGATATCAGCGCCACCAGCTGCGCCACTTTCACCGCCGGGTTGATCTGCATGGCGCTGTCGAAGGAATAGTGGCGGGCGTAGGCAGGATCCACGGTCTGCAGATAGCGCGGGATGCCGCGCCACACCACCGAATCGAACACGTCGCGCGTCATGCTGCGGATCTGGTCGATATGGCCCTGTTCCTGCAACGTCAGGTAGGTGAAGGTGTGGTCCACGTGCGAGGACACGTGGAAGGACGTGCCGGCCGCGCTGTTGCGGTACAGGTGGTCGAAGATGCGCTCCTGCACCCCGGCCCGGCCCATGACCATGAAGTCCGGCGAGGAGAACATGTTATCGGTGCGGATGTACTCGATGGCGATATCCCTGGGGCTGTGGCGCAGCCGCTCCAGGTTGGCGACGGCGGCGCGCTGGTCCACCACCACGTCGCAGCGCAGCTTGAACACCTGGGCGTCGTCGCCGTAGTGCTGGCGCACCAGCTGCAGCCCGCGCAGCGAAATGAAGTACAGCTTTTCCTTGTTGTTGGCGATGCGCTGGCCGAAGAAGGTGCTGTCGGTATTGAGCTGGTGCTGGTCCTGGGTGATGGCGCAGTCGAAATACGCGATGTGTTCCTGCAGCCAGTCGCGGTCCTCGTGCCAGCCCGCGAACGCCACCTTGAAGCCGCAGGCGCGGTACACCAGCGCCATGCCCAGGATGTTGGCGCGCCCGTCATAGGGCGCGTAGGGGCCGATCTCGCCGGTGCGTTCCTTGTATTCCTTTTCCAGCACCGAAACGATGCCGGTCGACTGGGTCGGGCCGTGCAACAGCAGGACTTTTTCACTCATGGCTCACTCCTCGTACATGACCCATGAATTATAGAGCAACAATTACTCTATAGCATCACGGCGTGGCAAGGCCAGCGTGAATATGGCGCCCTGGCCCGGCGTGCTGTCCACCGTCAGCGAGCCCTGGTGCAGCTGGGCCAGCTGGCGCGAGATATACAGCCCCAGTCCCAGCCCGGACGGCACTTCGTTGCCGACCCCGCGCTCGTAAGGCTCGAAGATGGTTTCCTGCACCTCGGGCGCGATGCCGGGGCCGCGGTCGCGCACCTCGACCCGCGCCATGTCCGGCCCCACCAGCAGCCTGACCTCGACCGGCTCGCTGCCGCCGTAGCGCAGCGCATTGGTCAGCAGGTTGACCACGATCTGCTCGATGCGAAACTCGTCCCACCAGCCGCTGGCCGGCTCCGGCGCATCGAGGATGATGCTGTTGCCGGCGTTGTCGGCCTGCGGGCGCAGGTCGTGCACCACGCGCCGCAACAGGCCGGACAGCTCGACCTCGCCGGGGCGGATGGACAGCTTGCCGCTGCGGATGCGCGACACGTCCAGCATGTCGTCGATCAGGCGGATGATGGCCTGGATCTGGCGGTCGTCGCGCTGCACCATGCGCTGCAGCTGCTCGGCGCCGAAGGCCGCCATGTTGCCGCGCTCGAGCTGGATCTTGCGCAGCTGGGTTTCCAGGTACAGGGTGTTGAGCGGCGTGCGCATCTCGTGCGACACCATGGACATGAATTCGTCGCGCATGGCCAGGGCGCGCTGCAGCTGGTCCTGGGCCGCCTTGAGCTCGGCCAGGGTGGCTTCCTGCTGGCGCCGCGCCGCCTCCAGCGCCTCGACCTGGCGCCGCACTTCCTCGCGCTGCTGGTACATGGCGGCGAACACCTTGACCTTGCCCTGCACGGCGCGCACATCCAGCGGCTTGTACAGCACGTCGACGGCGCCCGCCTCGTAGCCCTTGAACGAGTAATTGAGCTCCTTGCCGGCCGCCGTCACGAACACGATGGGGATCTGGCGCGTCTTCTCGGTGCCGCGCATCAGTTCGGCCAGCTCGAAGCCGTCCATGTTGGGCATCTGCACGTCCAGGATGGCCATGGCGAAGTCGTGCTCGAGCAGCAGGGCCAGGGCTTCCTCGCCGGACGAGGCCTGGTAGATCTCGCGTCCCTCGCCCCGGATCACGGCGTTCAGCGCCTGCAGGTTTTCCGGCAGGTCGTCCACGATCAGGAGTTTGGTGGGGTGGGCTAGCATTTCTTATTCTCCAGCATCAACAGCAAAGTACGTATCTGGTCCAGGCCCAGCACCAGGTCGGGACGGCGCCGCGCAATGGCCTCGCGCGGCATGGTCGGCACCTCGGCCTGCTCCGGGTCCTGCACCACGGTCAGGCCGCCCGCTTCACCGATGGCGGCCAGGCCGGCCGCGCCATCGTTGTTGGCGCCGGTCAGCAGGATGCCCAGCAGGGCCGGGCCGTAGGCGTCGGCCGCCGATTCCATCAAATAGTCGATGGCGGGACGGGCGAAATGCAGCGGCGCCTCGCAGCTGAGCGAGAAGCTGCGGTCCTCCTCGACCGAGAGATGGTAACCGGAACCGGCAAAGTATAGCGTTCCGGACAACACCTGCTCCTTGTCGGCCGCCTCGCGCACCGGCAACGCCATGCGCTGCTGAAACACATGGGCCAGCTGGCTCTGGCGGTTTTCCGGCAAGTGCAACACCGCCACCACGGCGCGCCCGTAGCCGGCGGGCAGGTCCGGCAGCAGATGCAGCAGGGCGCCCACGCCGCCGGCCGAGGCGCCTATCACCACCGCCTCGATGGCGCGTCCGGCCAGCACTGCCTCGATGTGCGCGCGCTCCATGTCAGCGCTTCCGGAACAGACGCTCGCGCTTGACCACCGGTTCGAAGGCCGGCGCGTAGGCGGAAAAATCGATGCTTTCCTTGCTGCCCAGGCCCAGGAAGCCGCGGTGGCACAACGATTCGTGGAACAGCCCCAAGGCCCGCTCCTGCAGCTTCTTCTTGAAGTAGATCATGACGTTGCGGCAGCTGATCAAATGGGTTTCGGCAAACACGCTGTCGGTGGCCAGGCTGTGGTCGGCGAAGGTCACGTTTTCGCACAGCGAGCGGTCGAACAGGGCCGCATTGTAGGCCGCCGTGTAATAGTCGGAAAAACTGCTGCGGCCGCCGGCCTGCTGGTAGTTCTGGGTGTATTCCTGCATGCTGTCGAGCGGGAATACGCCGCGCCTTGCCTTGTCCAGCGACTGCGGATTGATGTCGGTGGCGTAGATCATGGTGCGCTCCAGCAGGCCCTCCTCCTTGAGCAGGATGGCCATGGAAACCACTTCCTCGCCGGTGCTGCAGCCGGCGACCCACACCTTGAGCGAGGGATAGGTGCGCAGCACCGGCACCACGTGCTCGCGCAGGGCCGCGAAATAGGCCGGGTCGCGGAACATCGAGGTGACCGGGATGGTCAGGTACTGCAGCAGCTCGGAAAACGCGGTCGCCTCGTGCAGCACGCGCGCCTGCAGCTCGGACACGGTCTCGCACTTCATTTCCTTGAGCGCGTGCAGCACGCGGCGCTTCTGCGAGGCGCCCGTGTAGTCGCGGAAGTCGTAGCTGTATTTCAGGTAGATCGCTTCCATCAGCATCTTCAGCTCGATGTCGATGTCGCTGTATCTCGGCTGCATGCTCAGCTCCGCTCACCGTTGGGCATCCACACCCGCAGCAGCGAGTACAAACGCGAGAGGTCGATGGGCTTGGCCAGGTAATCGCTGGCGCCGGCCGCCAGGCACTGCTCCTGGTCGTCCTTCATGGCCTTGGCCGTGATGGCGATGATGGGCAGGCGCTCGAAGCGGCTGTCGGCGCGGATGCGGCGCGTCGCTTCCAGGCCGTCCATGCCCGGCATCATCACGTCCATCAGCACCAGGTCGATGTCGGGCTGCTCGTCCAGCTTGGCGATGGCCTCGAAGCCGTTGCGGCCCACTTCCACCAGCACGCCCTTCTGCTCCAGGGCGCTGGTCAGGGCGAAGATATTGCGCACGTCGTCGTCCACCAGCAGGATGCGGCGCCCTTCGAACACGCGGTCGCGCGCGCGCACCGTGCGCAGCATGCTCTGGCGCTCGCTGGACAGCTGCGCTTCCACCTTGTGCAGGAACAGGGTCACCTCGTCCAGCAGCCGCTCCGGCGAGCGCGCGCCCTTGATGATGATGGAGCGCGAATACTTGTGCAGGTCGGCCTCCTCGCTGCGCGACAGGTTGCGGCCGGTGTACACGATCACCGGGGGGAAGGCGGCGATGTGCTCGGCCGACATGCGCTGCAGCAGCTCGTTGCCCTGCATGTCGGGCAGCTTGAGGTCGATGATCATGCAGTCGAACACGGTGCCGCGCAGCAGGGCCAGGGCTTCCTCGCCGGTGCCGACGGCGACGATTTCCACGTCCTCGTCCGAGATCAGCTGCACCACGCTGTCGCGCTGGCGGCTGTCGTCCTCCACCAGCAGCACGCGCTTGATCTTCTGGGTCAGCTTGTTCTCGATCTTGCTGAACACTTCCATCAGCTGCTCGCGCGTGGTGGGCTTGGCGGCAAAGCCGATCGCGCCCAGGTGCAGGGCCGCCTCGCCATTGTCCGAGGCCGACACCACGTGCACCGGGATGTGGCGGGTGGCCGGGTCGTCCTTGAGCAGCTGCAGCACCGACAGGCCGGAGCGGTCCGGCAGGCGGATATCGAGCAGGATGGCGTCCGGCTTGTGCTGGCGCGCCAGTTCCAGGCCCTCGTCGGCGTCGAAAGCCACCAGGCAGCGGTACTGCTGCTCGTGGGCCAGTTCGTACAGGATGCGGGCGAACGGCGCATCATCCTCCACCACCAGCACCAGGCGGCCGGCGCCGGCGCCCAGGCGGGCGCGGTCATCGTCGAACAGGCGCACCCGCGCCAAGGCCGGGGTGGGCGCCGCTTCCTGCTTGGGCGGGGGCGGCGGCAGGCGCAGCGGGGCCGGGGCCGGCGAGGAGGCCACCGGATCGGCGCCGGCGGTCCACACCACCGGCAGGGTCAGGGTGAAGGTCGAGCCCTCGCCGGGCGCGCTGTGCAGGCTGATGCCGCCGCCCAGCAGGCCGGCCAGGTCGCGCGAGATCGACAGGCCCAGGCCGGTGCCGCCGTACTTGCGGCTGGTGGTGCCGTCGGCCTGCTGGAAGGCTTCGAAGATGGCCTGCTGGTCTTCCTTGCGGATGCCGATGCCGGTATCCTGCACCGAGAAGCGCACCTTGCCATCGGCTCCGCCCACGCTGAGCACGATGCTGCCGGTGCTGGTGAACTTGAGCGCGTTGGACATCAGGTTCTTCAGGATCTGTTCCAGGCGCTGGCGGTCGGTGTACATGGTCTCCGGCGCATCCGGCTCCAGCACGGCGTGGAATTCCAGCTTCTTCTGCGCCGCCAGCGGGTTGAAGGTCATGGCGATGCCGTCCACCAGGTGGCGCAGCGGCAGGTGCTCGGGCACCAGCTCCAGCTTGCCCGCCTCCACCTTGGAAATGTCGAGGATGTCGTTGATCAGGTTGAGCAGGTCGTTGCCGGCCGAGTAGATGGTGTTGGCGAAGCGTACCTGTTCCTCGTTCAGGTTGCCGGCCGCGTTCTCGGCCAGCAGCTTGGCCAGGATCAGCGAACTGTTGAGCGGGGTGCGCAGTTCATGCGACATATTGGCCAGGAATTGCGACTTGTACTGGCTGGCTTTTTCCAGCTCCCCGGCGCGCTCCTCCAGCTGGCGCTGGGCGATGCTGAGCGAGGCGTTCTTCTGGTCCAGGATCAGGCTTTGCTCGGCCAGCTGTTCGTTGGTCTGCTCCAGCTCGGCCTTCTGGTTCTCCAGGCTGGCCTGGGATTCCTCCAGCACCCGCGACTGTTCTTCCAGTTCCTCGTTGGCGGTGCGCAGTTCCTCCTGCTGCACCTGCAATTCCTCGTTCAGCTGCTGGGTCTCGGCCAGCACTTCCTGGATGCGCTGGCGCGCCAGGGTAGCCTCGATGGCGGTACCGATATTGCCCGCCACCAGGTGGAGGAAATCGATGTCGCGCTGGGTCACGGGCCGCAGCAGGGCCAGCTCCACCACGCCGTTGACGCCGGCGTCGCCATGCACCGGGGCCAGCAGCACGCTGGCCGGGGCCGCGTGGCCCAGGCCGGAATTGACGTGGAGGTAATCGGCCGGGACGTTATCGAGGCGTATCAAACGCCGTTCGCGCGCCGCCTGGCCGACCAGGCCCTCGGCAGGCTGCAGCACTTCGGTGCGCTCGGCATCCTCCTGGCGGAAGCCGTAGGTGGCGACCCGGCGCAGGCGGCCGTCGCCCTCGCGCACGTACAGCGCGCCCAGGGCCACGCCCAGGTAGCCGGCCAGGAATTCCAGCAGGACGGACGACAGGGCCGGCAGCGCCAGCTGGCCTATGCCCTGCTCGGCCAGGGCGGTCTGGCCCGAGCGCAGCCAGGCCTGGGCCTGCAGTTCCTCGTTGAACACGGTCTGCTTGTCCAGCGCGGTGGTGAAGATGCCCGACAGGCGCAGCATCTCGCGTCGCCCCATGTAGGCCAGCAAGCCGCCCACGCCCAGGGTCAGCACCAGGTAGACCACGGCCACCGTGATGGTGACGGTGCGGGCGTCGTCGTTGCGTTCCTGGCGCATGCGCAGCTCGACGTTGACGAAGCTGTCGATCTGGCGCCGGATTTCATCGAACTGTATCTTGCCGCGCGCCGTCCTGACCGGCCCCACCACGTCGCCGCCGGTGGCGCGCAGCCTGACCATCTCCTGGGCGTACTGGTCCCACTGTTTTTGCAGGGCTTCCACGTTGCGCAGGCGCTGCACCTGGGCCGGGTTGTCCTCGACCAGCTTCATCAGCGCGTTCAGGTTGGCCGCCACCTTGGGCTTGGCCAGCACATAGGGCTCCAGGAAGCTTTCATCGCCGGCCAGCAGGTAGCCGCGCATGCCGGTTTCCATGTCCACCATCTGCTTGCTGATCTCGTTGGCCGAGCCTATCACCCGTTCGCTGTGCTCGACCCAGTTCATCACCGAGATCAGGTACACCAGCAGCACGACGAACACCCCGGCGCTGACCACGCCGGCAGCCAGCGGCAGGGTGATGTTGCGGGAAAGAATGCGGCGGAAACTCTGGGTGTCCAGGGTGGAGTTGGGCATGGCGCGAATTTACGGTAAAGAAGATTAAGTTTATCGCAAATACACGGCCAGGCAGAGCCACGGTTCAATCGTGCGCCATGGAAAAACCAATTTCTGGCATGAATATCGAGCCTCAGCGTGTGCAGGGCGAGGCGCGGCAACGACGCCATGCACTGCTCAGGGCGCGGGACTGTCGGGGAGGCGGACGGGCCGGCCAGCGCCCGTATCCTCGTGCGGCCCGGGCGAATCCAGGATGGGCCGGATGCGCGGCAGCGAATCCGGATAATGCTGGGCCACATAGGCAATCATGGCTTCGCGGATTTCGCAGCGCAGGTCGAAGGCGGTGCCGGAGTCGGTGGCGCTGACCAGCAGGCGCAGCTGCATGCCCTTCTCGTTGGCGTCGGTCACGTGCAGCACGCAGACCCGGCCATCCCAGCGCTTGGAAGCCCGGGTGACGCGCTCGAACTCGCGCCGGATGTCCGCCACCGGCACGTTGAAGTCCAGCCACAGGAACACCGTGCCCAGGATGGTGGAGGAGGTGTGGGTCCAGTTCTCGAACGGGTTCTCGATGAACCACTGCAGCGGCACGATCATGCGCCGCTCATCCCAGATGCGCACCACCACGTAGGTGCCGGTGATCTTTTCCACCCGGCCCCATTCGCCGTTGACGATCAGCACATCATCCAGACGGATGGGCTGCGAGAACGCGATCTGCAGACCTGCAATGAAGTTGCCCAGCACCGGACGGGCGGCGATACCGGCCACCAACCCGGCCACCCCGGCCGAGGCCAGCAGCGAGGCGCCGAACTGGCGCGCCCCCGGCAAGGTCAGCAGGATGAAGGACAGGCCCAGAAGGCCGATCACGAAATTGGCGCTGCGCGTGAGCACCTGGGTCTGGGTCAGCACGCGCCGCGCGCGCAGGTTGTCGGCCACGTCCACCGGGTGCAGCTGGGCGATGGTGCGCTGGATGGAGCTGACCGCCATGATGGCCAGCCAGGTCAGGGCCGCGATCAGCAGCACGCTGTTGATGCGCGCCATGGACACCAGGCCCGGCGTATTATCCGGCGCGCCGCTCAGCACCAGGCGCAGCGCGAACAGCACGGCGCTGACCTGGCTGGCGCGGTAGCCGCATTGCAGGGCGTTGGTGGTAAAGGGGCGGTTGCGTGCGATCCGGCGCAGCAGCAGGATGCCGGCCCGGTGCAGCAGCAGCCCCGCGATCACGAAGATCACGGCCGACACGCCGACCACGGCCAGCGCGCGCCACGGCCCCTCGCGGATATCGTTGAAATAGTCGAGGTCCATGGCGGGCGATTGTAGGCAATGTCAGAGATCCGTGTCGCACTGGTGCGCTGCACAAAAACTTGGTCCTTGTGTGCGCCAGCGAACGAAGCTGAAACCCTTTGCAATGACACAATAGACCGAGCTGAGGCCGGATCTCCCTACACCCCCGGCCGACACATGAGAGGAATCCCCATGCTGTCCCGTTCCGTGAAATTATCCCTGCGCTTCATCCTGCCGCTGGCCGTGCTGCTGGGCCTGTTCGCCTACATCGTGGTGCCGCTGATGGACAAGCTGACCCTGCGCTGGTCGGTGCGCGACCTCGATAACCGCTCCCAGCTGCTGGCCTCCACCCTGCAGGTGCCGCTGCGCGAATACGTGCTGACCCGCGACAAGGAAAAGATCAAGAACCTGTTCGACAACGCCATCCAGGACGAACGCCTGTTCGGCCTGGGCTTCTGCGACCCGTCCGGCAAGCTGCTGTACAAGACCTATTCCTATCCGCAGTCGCTGGGCTGCTGGAACGCGCCGGCCGACGGCAGCGAGCGCAAGTCGCTGGTGCAGCTGCCGCGCGGCCCGGTGCACGTGGCCGAGAGCGAGGTGACCGACGACCCGGCCACGGCCGGTGTGGGCGCCGCCCCCATCGGCCGTTTGATACTGGTGCACGACATGAGCTTCATCGAGCGCCGCAGCGCCGAGACCAAGAAATACGTGCTGGGCTTCTTTGCCCTGCTGGGCCTGGCGATTGCCTTCCTGACGCTGGTGGTGTCGCACCTGAGCTGGCGCGGCTGGCTGGCCGGCCTGAACGACATCCTGCGCGGCGAACTGCTGCCGCGCGCAGCAACAGACAAGCCGGCCGACAACTCGCCACCGCCGCCCGAGATGGAACCGCTGATCGGCGAGCTGCGCGGCCTGCTGGAAGAATACCACCAGGAGCGCCAGAGCAGCGCCGGCGGCGGCACCGCCGACTGGACCCCGGACAAGCTCAAGGTCCTGCTGCAGCAGGACCTGGCCGGCGACCAGGTGCTGGTGGTGTCCAACCGCGAGCCCTACATCCACGAGAAGACCGCCGACGGCGTCAAGGTGCGGCGTCCCGCCAGCGGCCTGGTGACGGCGGTGGAAGCCGTGATGCGGGCCTGCTCCGGCACCTGGATCGCGCACGGCGCCGGCAGCGCCGACCGCGAGACGGTGGACCGCAACGACCACGTGCCGGTGCCGCCCAAGAACCCCAGCTACACCCTGCGCCGCGTGTGGCTGACCAAGGAAGAGGAAAAAGGCTATTACTACGGCTTCGCCAACGAGGGCCTGTGGCCGCTGTGCCATATCGCCCACGTGCGCCCCGTGTTCCGCTCCTCGGACTGGGAGGAATACGTCAAGGTCAACCGCCGCTTCGCCGACGCCGTGATACGCGAGGCGCGCACCGACAATCCGGTGGTGCTGGTGCAGGACTACCACTTCGCCCTGCTGCCGCGCATGGTGCGCGAAGCGCTGCCGAAAGCCACCATCATCACCTTCTGGCACATCCCCTGGCCCAACTCGGAATCGTTCGGCATCTGCCCGTGGCGCGAGGAAATCCTGGAAGGCATGCTGGGCAGCACCATCCTGGGCTTCCACACGCCCTTCCACCGCAAGAACTTCCTGGACACGGTGGACCGCTACCTGGAAACCCGCATCGAGCCGGAAGCCTCCACCATTTCCTACGGCGGCGACCTGACCCAGGTCGAGGATTACCCGATCTCGATCGCCTGGCCCGATTATCCGGACACCCAGCCGGTGGAACAGTGCCGCAGCGAGATCCGCCAGCTGCTGGGCGTCCCCGAAGACCATCTGCTGGGCTTCGGCGTCGACCGCCTGGACTACACCAAGGGCATCCTGGAGCGCTTCCAGGCCGTGGAGCGCATGCTGGAGCTGCATCCTTCCATGGTGGGCAAGTTCAGCTTCGTGCAGATCGCCGCCCCCAGCCGCTCCGACCTGGAGGAATACATGAACTTCGACGAACGGGTGCGGCGCCTGGCGGACCGCATCAACCAGCGCTTTGCCGACGCACCCTACCCGCCCATCATGCTCAAGATCGAGCACCACGAGCAAAACGACCTGCAGCGCTACTTCCGCGCCAGCGAAGTGTGCATGGTGACCAGCCTGCACGACGGCATGAACCTGGTGGCCAAGGAATACATCGCGGCCCGCGACGACGAGCGCGGCGCCCTGGTGCTGAGCCAGTTCACGGGCGCGGCGCGCGAGCTGCACGAGGCCCTCATCATCAACCCCTACCATATCGAGCAGGGCGCCGAAGCCCTGTACCGCGGCCTGACCATGCCGCCGGTGGAGCAGCGCGAACGCATGCGCAGCATGCGCGACCGGGTGCGCCTGTTCAACGTCTACCGCTGGGCCGGCCACATGCTGCTGGATGCGGCCCGACTGCGCAAGCGAGAGAAGGTGATGCAGAAGATACGCTCGCACAGCCGTGGCCATTTGCGCCGGGTGGGGTGAACGATGATGAACCACGCCATATCGCCCCCGGCCGGCGCGGCGGCCGCTTCCGCCTTCCTGCTGTCGGACTGGATGAACTGCAGCCTGTTCCTGGACTTCGACGGCACCCTGGTCGACCTGGCCGACACGCCGGATGCGGTGCGGGTTGCGCCCGGCCTGGTGCAGGTGCTGCGCCAGCTGCACGACAAGCTGGAGGGCCGCCTGGCCATCGTCAGCGGCCGCCCCATCGCCCAGATCGACGCCATGCTGTCGCCGCTCAAGCTGGCCGTGGCCGGCGTGCACGGCGCCGAGCGGCGCGACGCCCAGGGCCATTTGCATTACGCCGAGGCGCTGCCGCTGGCCGCCGCCCGCGTCCTGCTGCAACGCGTGGTGGACGCCCACCCGGCCCTGCTGCTGGAGGAAAAGCGCGGCGCCCTGGCCCTGCACTACCGCCAGGCGCCCGAGCTGCGCGCCGTGTGCGAGGACGCCATGCTGGCGGCCCAGGCCGATAGTCCCGGCATGGTGCTGCTGCATGGGAAAATGGTGCTGGAACTGAAACCGGCCGCCAGCACCAAGGGCAGCGCCCTGGCCGACTTTTTACAGGAAGCGCCATTCCTCGGCCACCGTCCGCTGTTCGCCGGCGACGACACCACCGACGAAGCGGGCTTTGCCTACGCCCAGCAGGCGGGCGGCGTGGGCGTCAAGATCGGTCCCGGCCCCAGCATCGCGCTGCGGCGCCTGGACAGCCCCCAGGCGCTGCGCGCCCAGCTGGCGCAAGCGGCCATCGCCATGTCGCAAGGAGACACGATATGAACGCACCCGTTACGCCCCCGGCCTCGCTCGATTGCGGGGTGATCGGCAATTGTTCCTACAGCGCCCTGGTGGACCGCGCCGGCAACATCGTCTGGTGCTGTTTGCCGCGCTTCGACGGCGACCCGGTATTCAACGCCCTGCTGGACAACAGCGACAACGGCAGCCTGTGGAGCATAGAACTGGAAAACTGCGTCAAGACCGAGCAGTTCTACGATCCCAACACGGCCGTGCTGCGCACCCGCTTGACGGACGCCGACAACCACGGCATCGAGATCACCGACTTCGCACCGCGCTTCATGAGCCGTGACCGCATGTTCCGGCCGCTGATGCTGATACGCCGCATCCGCATCCTCAACAGCGCGGTGCGCATCCGCATGCGGCTGCGGCCGCGCTTCGACTGGGGCCGCGAGGCGCCGTCCATCACGCGCGGCAGCCACCACATCCGCTACGTGGGCGCCAGCCAGACCCTGCGACTGAACACCGACGCCTCGCTCAGCTACGTGCTGGCCGAGAACTGGTTCCTGGTCAACAGCGCACTCAATTTCACGCTGGGTCCCGACGAAACCCTGAACGACGGCATCGCCGACATCTGCAGCCGCTTCGAGAAGGAAACCATCAGCTACTGGCGTACCTGGAGCCGGCGCCTGGCCCTGCCCTACGAATGGCAGGACGTGGTGATACGGGCCGCCATCACGCTCAAGATGTCGTTGTACGAGGACACCGGCGCCATCATCGCCGCCATGACCACCAGCGTGCCGGAAGCGCCCGGCAGCCAGCGCAACTGGGACTACCGGTTCTGCTGGCTGCGCGACGCCTTCTTCGTGGTGCGGGCGCTCAACAGCATCTCCGAGGTCGGCACCATGGAGGACTACCTGCGCTGGCTGAGCAACATCGTGGCGCGCTCCAAGGGCGGCCATATCCAGCCGCTGTACGGCATCGGCATGGAGGAGCAGCTGCCGGAATCCATCCTTGAGCACCTGCCCGGCTATCGCGGCCACCGCCCGGTACGGGTGGGCAACCAGGCGCAGGAGCACTTCCAGCACGATGTGTACGGCAACGTGGTGCTGGGCGCGGCCCAGGCCTTCCTCGACCAGCGCCTGTTCAACCGGGCCGGCATCGCCGAGTTCCACCACCTGGAGGCAGTGGGCGAGCAAGCCTTCCGGGTGCACGACCAGCCCGACGCCGGCATGTGGGAGCTGCGCACCCGGGCCCGCGTGCACACCTCGTCCATGCTGATGAGCTGGGCCGCCTGCGACCGCCTGGCCAAGATCGCCCACGCGCTGGGATTGCCGGACCGCGCCGCCCACTGGCAGCAGCGCGCCGACCAGATCCGCGAGCCGCTGCTGCGCGACAGCTGGAGCGAAAAGCGCCAGGCCTTTGTCGAAAGCCTGGGCGGCCAGGACCTGGACGCCAGCGTGCTGCTGATGGCGGAAGTGAACTTCATCGATCCGAAAGATCCGCGTTTCGTGGCCACGGTGGAGGCGCTGGAAAAATCGCTGTGCGACGGCCCCTACATGCGGCGCTACGAGGCGCCTGACGATTTCGGCAAGCCGGAAACGGCCTTCAACATCTGCACCTTCTGGCGCATCGACGCGCTGGCGCGCATAGGCCGCAAGGATGAGGCGCGCGCCATCTTCGAGACCATGCTGCAGGCCCGCAACCACCTGGGCCTGCTGTCCGAGGACACCCATCCGGTCACGGGGGAAATGTGGGGCAATTTCCCGCAGACCTATTCCATGGTGGGCCTGATCAACTGCGCTATGCGGCTGTCGGCGCCGTGGGACAGCGTTGTTTAGCCCGCTTGACGCTGTTTCGGATTGAGGGTATTGTGGTTCTCGCCCCCGTACTTTCGTACCACACCAGGCAATTGGAGCCAAAATGTCGTGGAAGTGCGGGGGCTTAGTTTTTTCCCGACGGCCACAGCATCAGCCCCTTGGTGCGCCACTTCCGCACCACCTCGCTTTTTTTGGTATAGATGCTTTTGATCTGGTTGACCCGTTGACGTCCCAGCATGCTGTTTGCATGAATGGCGACCAGTAGCGGGTCGCCATTCCTCATCTCGATTGTCACCACGACTATCGCCTGCAGCCGGGCATGGTCGAGATGGGGAGAGTCCGACTTATACACCGCCGCTGGAGCGGAGACCAGGTCGTACAGGCGCGCAAGAGTTGCTTCGCCAATACCGTGATCGAAGTAGCATTTGTCGACTGCTTTCACGCTGATAAACATCGGCAGTGCAGGTACGCCCACGCGCTGCAGCACGGGCGGTGTCGGTCCGACCTCCAACGCATACTCATGGCATGTCTTTCCAGCCTTGATCGACTGGATAAATGCGCTTAAAGCGATCCTGTAGTTGCTGTGTTCCATGGCTGCGGGAAGGAGCAGGAAGATAAACAAGTATCCCGGCTCCATCCCGCAGCGCTGATGAGCGATCACAAGGTCTGGTGCGAAAAGCTTTCGGCTTGTACCGTCACAGCCAGCCGGCGTCGCGCGCCAGGCGGAAGGCTTCGACCCGGTTGCCGGCATCGAGCTTGCTGATGGCTTCGGACAGGTAGTTGCGCACCGTGCCTTCGGACAGGTTGATCTGGCGCGCGATGTCGGCGCTGCTCTTGCCTTCGCCGGCCAGGCGCAGCACTTGCCGTTCGCGCTCGTTGAGCGGGTCCTGGCGCCCGCTCCAGCTTTCCAGCGCCAGCTCGGGCGCGATGGCGCGCCCGCCCGCGTGCACGGTGCGTATCGCCGCCGCCAGGGTCTCGGCCGGGGCGTCCTTGAGCAAATAGCCGCACACGCCGGCCGCCAGCGCGCGCCGCAGGTAGCCGCTGCGGGCAAAGGTGGTGACGATCATGACCCGGGTCGGCAGAGCGCTGCCGGACAGCGCGGCGGCCAGCTCCAGCCCCGTCATCAGCGGCATTTCGATATCGGTCAGCAGGATGTCGGGACGCAGCGACTGGCACAGCGCCAGCGCCTCCTGGCCGTTGGCGGCGCGCCCCACCACGTCCAGGTCGCCCTCCAGTTTCAGCAGCGCGGCCAGGGCGCCCAGCAACAGCGCCTGGTCCTCGGCGATCACCACCCGTATCATCGTCGTCATGCGTGTGCTCCCATGGGCAGGCTCAATTCCAGCGCCAGTCCGCGCTCGGCGCGCAGGGCCAGCCGGCCGCCCAGCGCCAGTGCGCGTTCCTTCATGCCAGTCAGGCCGTTGCCGCTGGCCAGGGCGGCGGCGCCGGCGCGGGCGCTGCCATTGTCGCTCACGCGCAGCACCACCATGCCTGCTTCCAGCGCCATGGCCACCCGGCACTCGGTGGCGCCGGCATGGCGCAGGATGTTGGTGACGGCCTCGCGCAGCGCCAGCGACAGCACGTTTTCCAGCGCCGGCGGCAAGGCGCAGGGCTGCACCTGCTCGCTGAGGACCACCCCGGCGGCGGCCAGGCTGGCGCGCGCCGTGGCCAGTTCGTGCGCGAAGCCGGTCTGGCGCATGCCGCTCACCGCCGAGCGCACTTCACCCAGGGCCTGGCGCGCCGTGCGCTCGATGTCGGCGATTTCGCTGCGGCAGGCCGCCGGATCGCGCTCCAGCAGCTTGCCCGCCAGCTCGGCCTTGAGCGTGATCATGGACAGGGTATGGCCCAGCAAGTCGTGCAGGTCGCGCGAGATGCGTTCACGCTCGGCGATGCGCGACATGTGCACCACCTCCTCCTGCTTGCGCAGCAGATCCTCGCGCGAGCGGCGCAGGCTGTCTTCCAGGATGGTGGCCACACCGACCGGCCCGCCGAAGATCAGCACCGGCAACAGGAAGCTCAGGGTTTGCAGAACGAAGGGCGCGATCAGGCAGGCGCACAGCAGGATCAGCAGCAGGCCCAGGTAAGCAAACAGGCGCCGTTCGAAGCCGGCGCAGCGCGAGGCGGCGAAGATGAAGAAATTGCTGGCGCCGGCGTTCCAGGGCGCCCAGGCCATGCCCAGCGCCAGCATGAACAGCACGTAGGGCAGCACCGCGCCGTTGTTGCGCCACATGCTGACGAAGTACACCGGCAGGAACACCAGCACCGTCAGCGCCAGCAAGGCCAGTTCCAGCGCGCCGGGGGCGGCGTAGAAATACTTCCAGCCCATGAACAGCAGCGCCAGCACCCACACATACGGAGCCCTGCCCATGGACGGCGGCACCCAAGGCCCGCGCAGCGCGCTCCCTATCCTGTTCATCGTCGACCTTCCCTTTATTCGCTCGCCAGCCGCACATCGGCGATCTGGAACTGGTAGCCGCCCAGTGCGGGCCCGGCATTGAACGCTATCATGGTCACGGCGCTGAAGTCTATCCCCTTGAAGCGCTCAAAAGGCAGCGCCACCTCGCGCCACTCGGCCGTGGCCTCGAACGGCACGTTGACCGGTATCGTCACGCCGCTGGACAGGATGCCCACGCTGTAGCGCTGGCCGTCGCCCTTGACGCGGAAGCGCAGCACCTTGGCGCCGCCCAGGTCGGCCGGCTGCATCATCTGCGCGCCCGGCAGGAAGGACAGCCCGGCCCACGGATAGACAAAGCCGGCCGCCACGGTCGCCTTCACCAGCACCGGGCGCTGGCCGTCCGGCCCGGCCTCCAGCACCTGGAACGCGACGCTGGACTTGCCGCCGATGACCTGGTCGGTGGACGGCCCCCAGCCCAAGCCGAACGGGCTGGCCAGCTTGGCCTCCGAGAACTGGCTGATGCGGCCGCCATCGGGCAGCGCCAGCGGGGTGCGGGCGCGCGGCGCCAGCTCGGCCGCCACCTTGTCGCGCTGGGCCTGGCGCAGCGCGCCGGCCGGTTCGCCATCCTTCCACACCTCGACGATGCTGCGCAGGGCCGCGATGTCGGTGCCGGCATCGCCCTGCACCAGCAGCAGGTCGGCCTTGTAGCCCTGCGCGATGCGGCCACGGTCGGCCAGCTTGAAGATACGGGCCGGCACCGAGGTGGCGGCCGCCATGGCCTGGACCGGGGTCATCCCGGCCTGCACCAGGGCAGCCACCTCGTGCAGCATGCTGACGCCGTACTGGGTGCCGTTGTTGCCGGCGTCGGTGCCGGCCAGCAGCGGCACGCGGGCCTGGCTGAGCGCCGCCACCAGCTGGCGCGGCGCCGCCAGGATGGCGGCCTTGGGCTGCTGGCCGTAGGTCACCTTGAGTGCCGTGAGCTGCTCCCTGGTCAGCAGCGCGGTCAGGGCCGGATCGCCCAGCACATCCTCCTCGCGCAGGCCGGCCATGCTCTCCAGGACGCTCATGGTGGGCACGATGAAGGCGCGCTTGTCCTGCGCCAGCTTGACGAAGGCAGCCAGCTCGGCTGGCCCCAGGGCCGCGCCAGGGAACAAATGGGCCAGGCCGTCGGCGCCGGCTTCCAGCGCGGCGCGGGCGTCGGCCAGGTTGCCGATGTGGACCACGGCCAGCTTGCCGCGCGCATGGGCGGCGGCGACCAGGGCGCGCACGGTGGGCAGATCCAGCGACTTCATGGGATGGCCGGGGTAGCCCGGCTCCATGACGATCTTGATGAAGTAGGAGCCTTCGGCAATGCGGGCGTCCACCCAGGCCTGGGCTTCCTCTGGACGGGTCAGGGTGGGAATCGGGATGCCGTATTCGGTGCCGTGGCCGCCCGGCACGGTGGCCAGGGTGCCGGCGGAATACACGTCGGCCTGGTGGTGGTTCTCGCCGCGGCGCATCTTGCCGCTGATGTCCTGCATCACTTCCACGCTGGTGAACATGTCGATCTCGGTGGTAACGCCGAACAGCAGCGGCAGTTCCAGGTAGCGGTAGGCGTGGACGTGTGCATCGATCAGGCCGGGCAGCAGGGTGCGGCCGGCGCCATCCACGATGCGGGCGCCGGCCGGGGCGGCGCCGCGAAAGTCGGCATCGGCGATCTTGCCATCCTTGACCAGCACCGAGCGTTTGGCGTGCAGCTGCTCGCCATCGAAGACACGGGCGTCGCGTATCAGCACAGTGTCGGCCAGGGCCGGCAGGGCCAGGCCCAGGCCGCAGGACAAGAGTACAGTGGACAGCAAAGGTTTCATGGTTTTCCCCCGAGTTGGTATGGCGCCAGTGTGCCGCCCCGGGGGAGACTCAGCCAGAAGCAATTGCCATCACTTTGATATGACAATTGTCAGGTGTCCCGCAGCCGCAGGTTCAACTGCCGCGATAGGTGGAAAAGCCGTAAGGGCTGAGCAGCAGCGGAATGTGGTAATGCTGGTCGGTGCGTTCGACGTGGAACTGGACCGGGATCTCGGGGAAGAAAGTATCCTGCTTCAGGCGCGCGTAGTGGGCGCCGGTCTGGAACACGATGCGGTAGTCGCCCTGGGCCAGGGCCTGGCCGGCCGGGTACAGCTCCGGTATGCGGCCGTCGGCATTGGTGACGGCGCTGGCCAGCATGCGCCAGCTGTCGCCCTGCTGTTGTTCCAGTGTCACGGTGACGCCGGCAGTCGGCTTGCCGGTCTGCAGGTCGAGGATGTGGACGCTGATCGGATTGGCCGCCGCCGCGGCGGCGCAAGCGCAGGCCAGCAGCAGGGACAGGATCAGGCGGCGGAAACGCGGCATGGGGTTCTCCTTGGTGGAAAAAACCGCAGTGTAGCGTCCGCCACCTGACGCCAGCGTGACGGCCGGATGACATTGCTGTCATCCGGGCCGCGCTCAGCGCGGCAGCGCGGCCACGTTCACCGCCGGCGGCGTGCCGCTGGCAGGACGCGTGATGGTCTGGTTGAGCGGCACGTAGTCGGAGAAGAAGCCGCCGTTGCGCAGGTAGAAGCGGCCGCCGCTGACGCCGCCCGCATAGTCCAGGCGCTGTCCGTTATTGGCCGTGGCGTCGCCCGTGTACCAGGCGCTGCGCACCTCGCTCCACGCGCCGCCCGTTCTGCGCGCCCACTGGTTGCCATACTGGGCGCGGCGGCCCAGGTAGCCGTTGGTGTCGATGAAGTTCTCCAGGAAGGAATAGACCCCGGTGTGATAGGCGGTGGTGGCGGGACGCTTCCAGGTGGCGATATAGCGCCAGGAAGCCGCCTCCGGCGCGTAGAACCAGGCCGAGTAGTCCGTGCCGCCGGCGCCATCCGGCCGCACCTGCGTGACAAAACGGTAAGTCAGACCGCTGATCCAGTTGTACGACAAATAGGCCTGGCCGCCCGTGCCCTCGCCGCCGAAGCTGTTGTCCACCACGCCCGGCCCCTTGCCCACCAGCGTGGCCTTGCCGCCGTTGTCCGCATCCCACACCGAGAACAGCACCCAGCGCTCCGAGGCCGACTTGACCTGGAAGCCGAAATAGCCGCCGTTGAAGCCGTTCGCCATGTAGAAGGAACCGGCCGGGTCCTGTCCGGCCGGCACCGTCACCTCGTTGTAGAAGTACTCGGTGTTGGCCGGCACCGCGTACCACAGGTGCACGGAAGGGCCGCGCCGCGACCAGTAGTAGTTGGCCGTATCGCTGGCAAAGGCCAGCGGGGCGCTGGCCTGCACCTTCAGCGCCGACACTTCGCCGAAATAGGCGCCGCCCTTGCTGACGCCGCGCAGGTCGACCCGCACATAGCCCGGCGCCGCCAGCTGCACCGTGCCGACGGTGTAGGTGCGGGTGCCGCTGCCGCCGAGGCGCACGTAGAAGGTTTGCCCGTTGACGGTGGCCGTCAGCAGGCTGGCAGGATCGGCGCCCACCAGTTTGGCATCCAGCGCCAGCGTGACCGGCCCGGCGCCGTTGACGCGGAACCAGGTGCTGGCCACGGTGGCGTAGCTGCTCCAGTTCACCAGGCCGCCGCCTCCTATGCTGGCGCCGTCCGGCGACTGGGTGATGAAAGCGTTGCCGGCCAGTTCGACATTGCCGGCCGTCGTGATGGACGGCATGGAAGCCGTCGCCTGCGCGGCCAGCCTGGCCGCTTGCGTGGGGGCGTCCGGCGATGAGCCGCCGCACGCCGTCAAGGCTGCCAGCGTTGCCGCAGCCGCCGTTACAGGAAAATACTTGATGGTCATTGTGCTCTCCTCTAGCCTCATGGGGCTAGCACTTCGACCTCCCCGCGCACCGGCGGTTCCTGTGGCGGCGTCCGGCTAGCGCGGCAGCGCGCCCACCTGCGCCACGCCCAGCGGCGCCGGCGGCCCCCTCCTGCATCTCCTGACGGCTGCCCTCCTGCCGCCCCGGAACCGTGGCCGCATGCTGGAGGAAATCGAAGGATATTTCGCCGACGGTGGCGCCGTCCGCGCGCAGGGTGCCCAGGGTGCCTAGGGCGCCTGGGGCGCCAGCACCAGCTTGCCGGCGCCGGCCGAGAGCACCCGGTAGCGGCGCTCGCCGCCGCCTTCGCCCTGCACCACCAGCGTGCCGTCCGGTTCCAGGCGCCAGCCGCCAGCCTGCGCGCGGGTGCCGTCAGTGGGCGCGATGGCGTGCGTGGTGGCGGCGCCGCCCGCACTGAGATCCAGCCCATCGCGTCCGCGCGCGCGCGGGAAGGGATAGCTAGCCGGGCGGTACACCAGAGCGCCGGGTGTATCTTCCTCGTGCGAGTGCAGCCAGCGGCCGTGCAGTTGCGATGGATCCGTCATTTGATGTTCTTGCGCGGCCCCTTGAGGGTGGCCAGCATGCGCTCTTTCTGGCCCGGCGTGAACATGACCATGGTGTCGTCGTCCACGTAGTCCATGTAGTTCATGAACATGTCGCCGTTGGGGCCATTGCTGCAGCTGACGTGCGGGAAGCTGGGCTTGTTGTAGTTGGGGAGCTGGGCATTCGGGGTATCCTCCACGTGGTCGGTGCCGGAGCAGTCGCTGGTGTCGCCCCAGATGTGGTTGAGGTTGAGCCAGTGGCCCACCTCGTGCACCGTGGTGCGGCCCAGGTTGAAGGGCGCCGCGGCCGTGCCCTTGGTGCCGAAGGCCGTGTTCAGTATCACCACGCCGTCGGTGGCGGCCGGGCCGCCGGGGAATTGCGCATAGCCCAGCAGGCCGCCGCCCAGCGTGCAGACCCAGATGTTCAGGTATTTCGCCGTGGGCCAGGCGTCGCTGCCGCCACGCTTGCTGTATTTGACATCGTCATTGGTGGAAAATTCCTCCCTGCTGGTGGCCACCCGGACGATGCCGCTGCTGGCCTTGCCCTTGGGGTCCTGGTCGGCCAGGGCGAAGCGCAGGCCGACATTGGCCACCAGCCCAGCCCACACCTTGGGCGTGTTGGCCTTGTCCTTGTTCTCGGCGTTGAAGTCGCGGTTGAGGGCGTCGATCTGGCTCCGGACCTGGGCGTCGCTGATGTTTTCCCCCTGGTCGCGGTAGACCACGTGCACCACCACCGGGATGGTGAGGGGACCAGCGTCCTTGGCGCGGGCCGTCAGGCCGCGGCGTATCATGACCGCCGTCTCGGCGTGGATCTTGCCGCGCGCAACGCGGAATTCGGGATACTGCTCGCACAGGCGCGCATGCGCCTCGCTGGTGCCGCAGGTGCGTCGGGGTAAGGCAGGCTTGGCCTTCATCGCGATCCTCCAGTCCGGTTGGGGAATTCATTATGCCACCGGGGCGGGGAACGGCGCGGTACGCCTGGCTCAAGCGCCCTGCATGGCGCTGCAGCGGCCTCATTACAGCCCTGGCCGTCCGTCCTTGATCCAGCTATCGGCCAGGCTGATCCCCAGCCGGTAGCGGGCGCAGTTATAGGATGCCAGGTGTTCCAGTTCCTGCCGCAGGAGATCTCTAAAAGGAGGCAAGTCTTCCATCGGCACCGCCAGTTGCTCCAATGCCGCCATCATGGGCTTTCGTCCGGCAACGACCAGCCTGACGCCTTCTCCAAGCATCTCCCGGTACCTCTGGCGGAACAGGTCCGGAGCCGCCATCGCGTCGAGAACCACGCCATATTTTTGGATGGAGCGCCGGTAGGTCCATTCAAACAGTTCCACAGCCAGGGACACGTCCTGCCTCTCGTAGAGTGCCAGCACCGCCAGCGCATAATCGGCCTGCTCCACGTCCAGGAAGGATAAAGGCGCGCAGTTCTGCAGCAGCAGCGGCAGGTTCGCGCACAGGCGGCTGGTGCGTTTATTACCGTCTTCGAACGGCTGCAAGTACGCGATATTCACCCAGAAGAAGAAAGCGGCCTCGATGGGGTTCTTGATACTGCGGGCCTTGTCAACCAGGACGGCAAGCATCTCATCCAGAACCTGGGGCACTTGCATTGGAACATACACAGAATCCGAAATAGTGACGACGGTACGCCTGGCTTGCCCCAGTGCGCCGGGCCCGATGACCAGGCCCTGCATCAATATGGCCTGGATATTGCGGACGACTGTCTCCGTCATGCCATACCCGGGCACCTCGTCCACCATGAATTCGATTGCTTCTTTGTGATTGAGCAGCATCAGCGCATCGATATCATTCTCGTCCGCATATCCGCGCGCGAAAATTTCCCGGGTATCCAACAGGCTCTTGTTGTTGCCTTCCAGGCGGGACGAGTGCCATGACAGGTCTATCAACAGCTGTTCAAGCACCTTGCGCGCATAAGTGCCGGCCGGCTGCTGGCCGCGCGCACGTCCCTGGGCGAACAGTTCCTCGGCCAAAGCTGACGGCAATAAAGAGGTTTGGTTGGGCACATAGCTGTCGATGAAACCCCGCTGATAGCTGACAGGCTTGCGGCTTCCTATCGGAGCACGCAACTCGGCAATGAGGGCCTGCTTTTGGGGTGAGAACAGGAAACCGCTAACTAGCTTGGCTTGCGGCTGAATTGCGGGTACCGCAGGCAAGAGATAGCGGGTGGCCGGTCCGGACCCTGTTTTTCCAAGCTCGCCCGCCGCTGTCATCCTGGCCAGCTGGCGGTTCACGGTAGCCCGGCTGGCATTGACATGCAACGTGATGTCTTCGGCGCTCGAGCGCTGTACACCGTGAGCCGATTGCCGCCGCAGGTAGTCCAGAATTTCCATTGGAAGATCATGCTTGGCCATGACTACTCTCTCAAAATCTCCTCATTATCTTATCAATTTTGAGAAGATAACTGAGTAGATCGCGCGAAAATCTATTTCCACGAACTTTTTGATGTACGTCAAAAGATATGAAAAAATTGGGGACGGAATCAGGAGGGGGTGGCGCGGCTGGCTGGGATCGAACCAGCGACCCTTGGCTTCGGAGGCCAATACTCTATCCACTGAGCTACAGCCGCGTGAGGGGGGTACTTGCAAGTGACACGAAGCATACCGGTTTTCATGCCTTGCGTCCATGGCAAAGTGTCGTTTTACGCACCAACATTGTGCCAAGATTGCATTCTTGTGCCTATAATCCTCCGATTGCCAGCGTTCTACACGGCAGCCTGCTGTAATGTTTTGCAACGCCACCCGGTTTTCGAGACTCGTACTTAAGGACATCATGAGCGACGCACATCAAGAACATCAATCCTTCATCCGCACCCCCAAGCAACTGGCAGCCGCCGTGGTCGGCTTCTTCGCGGTCACCATCCTGGGCATCGTACTGCTGGTGCAATACGTCACCGCCCAGAAGCTGACCGGGGCCGGCACCAACAGCCAGTCGGCCGAGGAAGTCGCAGCCCGCATCAGCCCCGTGGCCGACGAGGGATTCACGTTCAAGGACGTCAACGCTCCCAAGCAGCTGCAGACCGCAGAAGCCGTCTACACGGCCACCTGCGCCGCCTGCCACGGTTCCGGCGCGGCCGGTGCGCCCAAGTTTGGCGACGCCGCCGCCTGGTCGGCCCGCATCGCCCAGGGCTACGACACGCTGCTCAAGCACGCCATCGAGGGCATACGCGCCATGCCGGCCAAGGGCGGCAATCCGGACCTGGACGATATCGAAGTGGCGCGCGTGGTGGTGTACATGGCCAACAAGGCCGGCGCCAAGTTCAAGGAGCCGGAAGTCCCGGCTCCGGCAGCCGCTCCCGCCGCTGGCGCCGACGCCGCCTCAGCACCTGCCGCAGCGCCGGCCAAGTAAAACAAGCACGGGTTGCCGCGCCCGCCGGACACCGGCGAACACGCCGGCGGCCGCCCTTCGGCGGCAGCGCCCCTGCCATGCGCCTGCGAACGCCCTGGCGCGACCGGCAAGCAGCGACCAAACAACCGGCCCCGCGTGGCCGGTTTTTTTACGCCCGCCTCAGGAGCACAGTCCGTAGGCCTTGCGGTCCGCGAAATAGCGGTAGGTGAAGGTGCGCACCGGGTATTTTTTCAGCGCGATCTCGACTTCGGGCGGCACCAGGTCGAAGCGCTCGGGCAGCTTGTCCTTGACGCGCAGGCGCACCCGCCAGATGGTTTCCTCGCCGGTGGCGCCGGCCACCAGCATGTCGGGCACGCGCGGAATGGATTCGACGATGTTGGCCGGGGCGTTGGTGGTGCGCTGGTACAGCGTCACCAGTTCGGCCGTGGCCAGCACCGGACCCTTGGGCTGGGTGACGTTGTAGTTGCGGCTCAGGAAGCGCGCCCGCTCGCCGCGCGGCAGCAGATACACCAGGGTGAACTCGGCGCCGCCGTCCGGCAGGGTGACGGGCGGCGTGGTCGAGACGCTGATCCCGCGCGGCAGCGCGAAGCGCGAGCTTTCCTGCCAGGTCTTGCAGTCCGGCGTGGTGGCCATGTAGACGTTGACGGGCGTGTACTGGTCGCCGCAGGCGCCCAGCGTGAGCAGCAGGGCCAGCGGCGCGGTGTGGAGCAGGCGCATGGTGTCGTTTCGTGAGTGGATAGCCCCGCTAGTTTACCCGAGCCGCGTCCAGATGGGCGGCGAAGCCGTGGGTGGACGGCGCCACGTCTTCCTTCAGGGTCAGCTCGGGAATCACGTAGTCGCCGCCGTTCTGGCGCCGGAACGGTATCGGTGCGGTGCTGAACAAGGTGTCCAGGCGCTGGTCCAGGGCCTCGGCGGTGGCGGCGTAGCGCGCCTCGTCCATGCGGCCGGTGCGGTACACCACGAAGGGCGGCAGCACCTCGAAGCCGGGGTAGTACAGCATGCCGTGCTGGATGGGGAACAGCAGGTCGTCGATGGGGCCGTTGATGCCGCGCGCGCTGTAGTGCGGCTCCCAGCCGCCGGTGGTCACCACCAGCATGGCGCGCTTGCCGGCGAGATTGCCCTCGCCATAGCGCTCGCCCCAGCGCTGGTCGGAATGCTCGCCCACGCCATAGGCGAAGCCGTAGGCGTACACGCGCTCGAACCAGCCTTTCATGATGGCCGGCATGGAGAACCACCACATGGGGAACTGGAAAATGACGGCGTCGGCCCAGCGCAGCTTGTCCTGCTCGGCGGCGATGTCGGCGCTTTGCACGCCGTGCTGGTAGGCGTAGGCGGAATCGCGCGACGGTTCGAAGCGCGGTGCGGGCGGCTGGCGGGTGCCGTCCGCGGCGTCCAGCGTGCTCTTCCACTGCATGGCGTACAGGTCCGAGACCTGCACCGTGTGGCCGGCCGCCTGCAGCCGCTGCACGGCGTGGTTCTTCAGCGAGCCGTTCAGCGATTGCGGCTCGGGATGGGCGTAGACGATCAGGATGTTCATGGCGTTCCTTTCGGTGGATGGATGCGCCCAGATTAGGTTGTGCTCAGGTATATTGGAAATGAATTGTCCACATCCCAGGTATAGCCATGAGTAATTCCACGACCGATCTGCGCCGCCTCGACCTGAACCTGCTGCTGACGCTGGACGTGCTGCTGTCCGAGCACAACGTCACGCGCGCGGCGGAAAAGCTGGCCCTGTCCCAGCCCTCGGTGAGCGTGCACTTGGCCAGGCTGCGCGAGATCTTCGGCGATCCGCTGCTGCTGCCCGGCCCGCGCGGCATGCAGCCGACGGCGCGCGCCAACGAACTGCGCGAGCCGCTGCGGGTAGCGCTGGAAGCCCTGTCGCTGGCGGTGGCGCCCTCCGCGCCCTTCGATCCTTCCACCGCCCGGCTGACCTGGCAGGTGGCGGCATCCGATTATGGCGAGTCGGCCATCCTGCTGCCGGCCCTGGCGAGGCTGCGCAGCGCGGCGCCGCACACCCGGCTGGCGGTGACGCAGCTGGCGCCCGCGCACCTGGCGCGCATGGCGGAACAGGGCGAGGTGGACCTGGCCTTCCACATCACGGACGGGGCGCCCGCCGGGCTGCGCAGCCGTATCCTGTTCACGGAGCGCTACGTGCTGGCCGGGCGCGACGGCCATCCGCGCCTAAAGCGCCGCCCTACCCTCAAGCAGTTCTGCGCGCTGGACCATGTGGTGGTGTCCAACGATGGCGGCGGTTTCAGCGGCGTGACGGACCAGGTGCTGGCGCAGGCCGGGATGCAGCGGCGCGTGGCGCTGTCGGTGCCGCATTTTCTGTTCCTGAGGGAGGTGCTGGCGTCCACCGACATGGTGGCGATGCTGCCGTCGCGGCTGGTGCGCGCGGGTCAGGGCTTGCGGGTGGTGGAGGCGCCGGTGGAAGTGCCGGGCTTCGAGATGGCGATGCTGTGGCATGAACGCCTGCACCGGGATGGCGGACACCGGTGGCTGCGCGATACCATCGCAGCCACCGTGGCGGATCAGCTTACCAGATGATCACGCGGTCCTTGGGCGCCAGGTACATCTTGTCGCCCGGTTTCACGCCGAAGGCGTCGTAGAAGCCCGGCTGGTTGCGCATGGTGCCGTTGGCGCGGAACTGGCCCGGCGAATGCGGGTCGGTCTTGATCTGCACGATCTGCTGCGGTTCACGCATTTTCATGCGCCACACTTGGGCAAAGCCCATGAAGAAGCGCTGGTCGCCGGTCAGGCCGTCGATCACGGGCGCTTTCTTGCCCTTCAACGACAGCTTGTAGGCCTTGTAGGCAATCGCCACGCCGGAGTTGTCGGCGATGTTCTCGCCCAGGGTCAGCTCGCCGTTGACGTTGTAGCCGGGCAGAGGGCTGAACTGGTTGTACTGGTTGACCAGCATCTGGGTCTTGGCCTTGAAGTTCTTGTGGTCCGAAGCGGTCCACCAGTCGCGCAGGTTGCCGTCGCCGTCGTACTGGGCGCCCTGGTCGTCGAAGCCGTGGCTGATCTCGTGGCCGATCACACCGCCGATGGCGCCGTAGTTGACCGCGTCATCCGCGTTGGCGTCGAAGAACGGCGACTGCAGGATGGCGGCCGGGAACACGATCTCGTTCATCTCCGGGTTGTAATAGGCGTTCACGGTTTGCGGCGTCATGCCCCACTCGTCGCGGTCGATGGGTTTGCCCAGCTTGTTGATTTCCTTGTTGTAGTCGAAGGCGTTGGAGCGCAGCACGTTGCCGATCAAGTCATCCTTGGACACTTGCAGGGCCGAGTAGTCACGCCACTTGTTGGGGTAGCCGATCTTGGTGGTGAACTTGGCCAGCTTGGCCTGGGCCTGCTTCTTGGTGGCCGGGCTCATCCAGTCCAGCTTGTCGATGCTGGTCTTGTAGGATGCCAGCAGGTTTTTCACCAGCGCTTCCATGCGCGCCTTGCGGTCGGCGGGGAAGTGCTCTTCCACGTACAGCTTGCCGACGGCTTCGCCCAGCGCGCCTTCGGTCACGGTGACGCCACGCTTCCAGCGCGGACGCATCTCGGTCACGCCGGACAGCACGGTGCCGTAGAAGGCGAAGTTTTCATCCACAAAGACCTTGCTCAGGTAGGGCGCGCTGGCGTGCAGCACTTGCCACTGGAAGTAGGCTTTCCAGCTCTCCAGCGGGGCGCTGTTGATCAGGGCGGTCAGGCCTTTCAGGTAGCTGGGCTGGCTGACGATCAGGTAGCTGGCCTTGCCGGCCACGCCGGCGTCCTTGAGGTAGGTGTTCCAGTCGTAGCCGGGCGCCACTTCGGACAGCTTGTTGATCTCGACCTTGTTGTAGGCCTTGATCGGGTCGCGCAGTTCGACCTTGGTCCACTGCAGCTTGGCGATCTCGGTTTCCAGGGCCACGACGGCCTTGGCGTTGGCAGCCGCGTTGGCGTCGCCGGCCAGTTTCAGGATGTTGGCCACGTGGACTTCATACTTGGCCAGGGCGTCGGCCATCTTGGCGTCGTCCTTTTTCAGGTAGTAGTCGCGGTCGGGCAGGCCCAGGCCGGCCTGGAACAGGTCGGCCACGTATTTGGTGGAGTCCTTGTTATCCTGGTGGATGCCGATGGCGTAGGGGGCGCCGAAACCGGAGCGGTTGAAGTGGGCGATCAGGGCCGGGAATGCGCTCTTGTCCTGGATGGCGGCGACCTTGGCCAGTTCGCTGTTCAGCGGAGCCAGGCCCAGCTGCTCCAGCAGGGGTTCGTTCATGAAGCTGGCGTAGAAATCACCAATACGCTGGGCGTCGGGGGACTTGCCGGGGTTGCTGGCCGCGCCTTCGATGATGGCGCGCAGCTGCGGCTGGATATCGTCGCGCAGCTTGGCGAACGAGCCCCAGCTCGACTTGTCGGCCGGGATCTCGGTGGTGGCCAGCCATTTGCCGTTCAGGTGGGTGAAGAAATCGTCCTGGGCGCGCACGGCGGGATCGATGTATTCCACCGCAATACCAGAAGTCGGTTTGCCGCTGGGAGCCGCAGCGCTTTTGGCGTTGTCGGCGGCGCCAGCAAAGCCTGCGATCAGGCTCAGGGTGATAGCACTTAACAGATGACGTTTCACGAAGATATCCTTACTGATTAACGAAAAAAATCCAGCCGGGGTACGGGCGTCTGCGACTGTATCACATGCCCGACCACAGGGCTCACCAAATGATGACCCGGTCTTTTGGAGCGAGATACATCTTGTCGCCGGGCTTCACGCCAAAGGCCTCGTAGAAGCCGGGCTGGTTGCGCAAGGTGCCGATGGTGCGAAACTGGTCTGGCGAGTGCGGGTCGGTCTTCAGGTAGACGATGGCTTGCGCCTCGCGTATCTTGGCGCGCCACACCTGGCCAAAGCCCAGGTAGAAGCGCTGCTGGCCGGTCAAGCCGGCTATCACCGGCGCCGGCTGGCCGTGCAGCGAGATCAGGTAAGCCTTGTAGGCGATGGCGGCGCCGGAATTGTCGGCGATGTTTTCGCCCAGGGTCAATTCGCCATCGACCTTGTAGCCCTTGATGGGGCTGAACTGCTTGTACTGCCGGACCAGCATCTTGGTGCGGGCCGCGAAGTTCTTGTGGTCGGCCTTGGTCCACCAGTCGCGCAGGTTGCCGTCGCCGTCGTACTGGGCGCCCTGGTCGTCGAATCCGTGGCTGATCTCGTGGCCGATCACGGCGCCGATGGCGCCGTAGTTGACGGCGTCGTCGGCCTCGGCGTCGAAGAACGGCGGCTGCAGGATGGCGGCCGGGAACACGATCTCGTTCATCTCCGGGTTGTAATAGGCGTTGATGGTTTGCGGCGTCATGCCCCATTCATCGCGGTCGATGGGCTTGCCCAGCTTGTCCAGCTCCTTCTGGTAGGCGAAATCGCGCGCGCGCAGCACGTTGCCGGCCAGGTCGTCGCGCCGGATCTCCAGCGCGGAATAGTCGCGCCACTTGTTGGGGTAGCCGATCTTGGTGGTGAACTTGGCCAGCTTGGCCTGGGCTTCCTTCTTCGTATCCGGTCCCATCCAGCTGATCTGGTCTATGCTCTCGCGGTAGGCTTCCAGCAGGTTCTTGACCAGCGCCTCCATGCGCGCCTTGCGCTCGGGCGGGAAATGCTGCTCCACATAGAGCTTGCCGACCACTTCGCCCAGGGCCGTGTCGGTGGCCTTCACCCCGCGTTTCCAGCGTGGCTCCTGCTCCTTCACGTCGGCCAGCACCTTGCCGTAGAACGCGAAGTGCTCGAGCGCGAAATCCTTGTTCAGGTAGGGCGACAGGCTGCTGATGGCCTGCCACTGGAAGTAGGCCTGCCAGGTGGCTAAAGGGGTCTGGTTGAGGATCTTGTTGAAGCCGGTGACGAAGCTGGGCTGGCTGACGATCAGGTAATCGACCTTGCCCTGCAGGCCGGACTGCGCCAGGTAGCTGTTCCAGTCGTAGCCGGGAGCCAGCTTGCCCAGCTTGGGCAGTTCGAATTTATTGTAGGCCTTGACGGGATCGCGCAGTTCGACCTTGGTCCACTGCGCCCTGGCCAGCTCGGTTTCCAGCGCGACGATGGCCTGGGCTTCGGCCGCCGCGTTGGCGTGGCCCGCCAGCGCCAGCATGCGCGCGATGTGCTGGCGGTATTTCGCCAGCGTGCCGGCCAGCTTGGCGTCGCTCTTTTTCAGATAGTAGTCGCGGTCCGGCAGGCCCAGGCCATCCTGGTAGATGTCGGCCACATACTTGGTGGAATCCTTGTTGTCCTGGTGGACGGCGTAGGCGTAGGGGGTGGTGATGCCGATGCGGTTGTAGCGGGCGATCAGGGCCGGAATGTCCTTCTTGTCGCGCAGGGCGGCGACGCGCTCCAGTTCCGCGCGCAGCGGGGCCAGGCCCAGTTGCTCCAGTCTGGCCTCGTCCATGTAGCTGGCGTAGAAGTCGCCGATACGGCGAGTGTCGCTGCCGGGAGCGGCCTGGGTGTCGGCGGCGGCCTGCTCGATGACGGCGCGCAGCTGGTCCTGGGTTTCGTCGTCCAGCTTTTCAAAGGCGCCCCAGCTGGCCTTGTCGGCCGGGATCTGGGTCTGGGCCAGCCATTTGCCGTTCAGGTAGTGGAAGAAATCGTCCTGCGGACGCACCGCCTGGTCGATGTATTGCAGGTCGACGCCGGATTTCTTGCCCCCCTGGGCCTGGACGCCGCCCATGGCGAGACAGGCCAGCGCCGCGGCGGCCATCAGTTTCAACTTCATACCCTCTCCCGGTAAACCCGGTGTCAGGTCTGCCATTGGTACATGAGTTCGCTTGCGAAGCGGACTCATGTACCAATGGCAGACCTGACACCGATGTTTTTTATGTAAGCCGCGACTCTAGCATGGCCGATAAGAAAAAGGCTGCCAGCGGCAGCCTTTGTTGCATCTTTACCAGATGATCACGCGCTCTTCGGGCGGGAGGTACATCTTGTCGCCCGGTTTCACGCCGAAGGCTTCGTAGAAGCCCGGCTGGTTGACCATGGTGCCGTTGGCGCGGAATTCGCCCGGCGAGTGCGGGTCGGTCTTGATCTGCACGATCTGCTGCGCCTCGCGCATCTTGCTGCGCCAGACCTGGCCAAAGCCCATGAAGAAGCGCTGGTCGCCCGTCAGGCCGTCGATCACCGGGGCCGGCTTGCCGCCCAGCGACAGCTTGTAGGCCTTGTACGCAATCGCGATGCCAGAGTTGTCGGCGATGTTCTCGCCCAGGGTCAGGTCGCCATTCACATGGTAGCCCGGCAGCGGGCTGTAGCTGCTGTACTGCTTGGACAAGGCGTCGGTCTTGGCCTTGAAGTTGGCGCGGTCTTCCTTGGTCCACCAGTCGCGCAGGTTGCCGTCGCCGTCTGACTGGCTGCCCTTGTCGTCGAAGCCGTGGCTGATCTCGTGGCCGATCACGGCGCCGATGGCGCCGTAGTTGACCGCGTCGTCCGCCTTGGCGTCGAAGAACGGCGGCTGCAGGATGGCGGCCGGGAACACGATCTCGTTCATGGTCGCGTTGTAGTACGCATTCACGGTCTGCGGCGTCATGCCCCATTCCTCGCGGTCGATGGGTTTACCGAGCTTGCTGATCATGCGCTGGTAGCCGAAGCTGGACACGCGCAGCATGTTGCCCACCAGGTCGCCACGGGCGATCGCCAGCGAGGAATAGTCGCGCCACTTGTTCGGATAACCGATCTTGGGCGTGAACTTGGCCAGCTTGGCCTGGGCTTCCTTCTTGGTTTCCGGGCTCATCCAGTCCAGGCCGTCGATGCTGGTCTTGTACGAGGCCAGCAGGTTCTTGACCAGCTCTTCCATGCGCGCCTTGCGCTCGGGCGGGAAGTATTCGGCCACGTACAGCTTGCCCAGGCCCTCGCCCATGGCGCGCTCGACCACGGCCACGCCACGTTTCCAGCGCGGCGGCTGCTCGGTCACGCCGGTCAGCACGGTGCTGTAGAAGTCGAAGCTGGCGTCGGCAAAGGCTTTCGAGAGGTAGGGCGAGGCGCTGCGCAGCAGCTGCCATTCGAAATAGGCTTTCCAGGTCGCCAGGTCGGTTTTTTCCACTTGCGCGGTAAAGCCGGCCAGGTAGCTGGGCTGGCCCACGATCACGTAGTCCACCTTGTTGGCGACACCGGCGGCGGCCAGGGCATGGCCCCAATCGTAGCCGGGCGCGACCTTGGCCAGCTCGGCCACGGGGGTCTTGTTGTAGCGCTTGACGGGGTCGCGGTTCTCGACCTTGGTCCACTGGATTTCCGCCAGCGCGGTTTCCAGGCCGACGATGGCCTTGGCGTTGGCGGCGGCGTTCTTGTCGCCGGCCAGGCCCAGGATGGTGGCCACGTGCGCCTCGTACTTGGCCAGCGTGTCGGCCAGCTTGGCGTCATCCTTCTTCAGGTAGTAGTCGCGGTCCGGCAGGCCCAGGCCGCTCTGGCCCAGGCTGACGGCGTACTTGGTCGATTCGCGCGCATCCGGGCTCACGTACAGGCCGTACGGGGTGGTGACGCCGATCTGCTGCAGGTGGGCGATCAGGGCCGGGAAGGCTTTCTTGTCCTTGACGGCGCGGATGCGGTTCAGCTCGCCGGCCAGTGGCTTGACGCCCAGCTGCTCCAGCTTGGCCTCGTCCATGTAGCTGGCGTACAGGTCGCCGATCTTGGCGCGCTCGCTGCCGGGCTTTTTGGATTTGTCGTGCTCGGCCGCCTCGATCAGGCTGCGCAGCTGCGGCAGGGTGTCGTCGCGCAGTTGGGCAAACGAGCCCCAGCTCGGCTTGTCGGCCGGGATCTCGGTGGTTTTCAGCCACTGGCCGTTCAGGTGCAGGAAGAAGTTATCCTGCGGCCGCACGCTGGCGTCGATGTACTGGGTATCGATGCCGGATTTGGGGGCCTCGGCCGCACCCGCAAACGCGGTCAGCAGGCTCAGGGCCAGGGTGCTCATCAGATGTCGTTTCACAGCTTGTCCTTATGGAACATGGATCGAAAGGCGGCGTTTAGCCGACCGCTAGGATAACGCACAGGTCGTGCGCCGGGTGTTGCGCCGGCGGCGGGGGTGCCGCCGCCGGCAGGCAAATCAGAATTTGGTTTCATAGCGCACGCTCCACACCGTGTAGGTCTGGTTGACGGTGGTGGCCAGCTGGACCAGGCCATTGGTGGTGACCAGGTTGCTGCCCAAGGCGTCCTCGGCCGCGAGGTTGCTGGCCGAGATGCGCAGCTGGTTGGCGGCGTTGAAGCGCCACAGGCCGTAGGCGTCGATCTGGCGCTTGCGTCCCGTTTCCACCACCTGGGTGGTGGAGGTTTGCACGGTGATGGCCGGCGTCCAGTTCAGGCTGGCGCCCAAGGTCAGCGGCAGCTGCTTGACGCGCCAGTCGGCGCCGATATTGGCGGTCTGCCTGGCCTGCTGGTCGAGGCGGTTATTGGGGCCGGGGATGCCATCCACGCGCGACCAGAAGCGGCTGTAGTTGGAGCGGAAATCGATGGCCGGCGCATCCTCCATCAGCTCGGCCAGCTGGAACTTGGCTTCCAGCTCGATGCCGCTGGTGCGGGCGTGGCCCACATTGCCCGGGGTGGACACCCAGCGCGGCCCGGTGACCGTGTCTTGCAGGCTCAGCTCGCGCCGTATCAGGTCGTCGATGTCGCGGATGAAGCCGCTGGCGGTGAGGATGCCGCTGCGGCCCAGGTAATGCTCGTAGGCGAGATCCAGGCCGGTGGCCAGCTCGGGCTTGAGGTTGGGATTGCCGACCCGGTCAGGCCGGGTGGCGCTGTTCAGGCGCGACAGGGCCGGCAGCGCGATCAAGTCCTGCACATTGGCCGGCTTGTAGCTCTTGGTCAGGCTGGCGCGGACCTGGTCCTTTTCCTTGCCGGGGATGCGGTAGACCGCATGCAGCAGCGGGCTGAACACGCTGCTGCTGTTGTCGATATCCCCGCCAGGACGGCTGCTGCTGGTGCGTATGCCCTCCCAGCGCAGGCCCGCATAGCCCGACCATTGCGGCGAGATGTCCATCTCGTCCTGGATGAACAAGGCCACCCGCCTGGTGTCGGCGGACAGGTTGTCGCCCGAGTCGGCGAACTGGGCGTTGCCATTCTTGTCCACTGACGTTTTGGTCTGTTCGCGGCGGCTCCATTCCGCTTCCCAGCCGGCCGCCAGGCTCTGGTCGCGGCCCAGCGGCGAGCTGTACTTGCCGCCCGTGTTGAAGCCGCGGTCGCGGGTGGAATCGGTGTCCGTATAGCGCTGCAGCAGCACGCCGGCCGCGTCGTACTGCGGACGCAGCGAGTCGTTGCTGCTGTGGCCGCTGCCGAAACCGAACTTGACGTCCAGCTTGGCGGCGCCGTCGAGCTTGTGCACCCAGTTGCCGAAACCGCGCAGGAAGGTGGAGTCCGAGTGGGCGCGGGTGGTGGCGTAGTTGTATTCGGGCGCCTGCAGGATGGCCGGCGGCACCAGCTGCCCCTGGGTCAGCACACTGGTGGCGTCGCTGTCGCTGCGCATGCTCATCAGGAAAGGCTGGACGTTCAGGGTGTCGCCATTGCCGAACTTGTACGACAGCCTCGGCGTGAAGTGGATGCCCCTGGTGGTGCGGACCGTATCATCCACCACGGTTTCGTCCTTTTGCACGATGCCGTCGGCGCGGGTGTCGCGGTTGACGGTGTCGGCCCGGTCGCGCTGGCGGTTCTCGAAGATGGAGCCGGACAGCAAATAGCTGAGCTGCCCGGCCTTGCCCGGCGCCGTCAGCGAGATGTTGGGCGCGTGGCGGCCCTGCTCGATGCTGTCGCTCAGCTTGAGCTGCTTGTCGCGCTGCTGGTAGCCGTCGCGCAGGATGATGTTGATGGTGCCGGCAATGGCGCGCGTGCTGTGCTCGGCAACCGGGCCGCGCATGACTTCGATACGCTCGACCTGGTCGGGCGACAGGCTGTCCATGGAAAAGCCGGCCGGCGGGCGCTCGCCGTTCAGCAGCACCTGGGTGTAGCCGCTGCCCAGGCCGCGCATGCGGATTTCGCCGCCGCCCCGTCCCGGCCGCCCGCCCATGGTGACGCCGGGCAGGCGCTTGAGGATGTCGCCCAGGTTGGTGTCGCCGTTGCGGTCCAGCTCCTCGCGGCCATAGACCTGCTTGCCGGCGATGGAATTGCGGCGCTCGTCCATGTCGCTGGCGCGGCCGCCCTGTACGGTGACTTGCTGTATCGGCTTGCCGTCCGCACCCGGCTCGGTCTGGGCGGCGGCCGTTTGCGCACCTGCGCCTGCCGCGGCCCCCAGCAGGGCCAGGCAGGCGCAGGTGGTATTAACTGTGTTCATGGCTGTCGTTCGGTCTTGTCGGCGGGAATGAATGTTTCCGCGCCGATATTTTACCGATCAGACAAGTGGCCAGTTCCCAGGCAGGGCGTTTTTTACTTTACGATACACACCCGCCGCTTTCATACAACACTTCAAACGACTCGTCGTCAGCCGCCCCCCGGCAGGTTGATGCTGGCGCCACCGGCGCCCACGCCGACGCCCACCCCGCCAGGGCCGCCGCCGCCACGGCCGCCGCGTCCGCCACGGTGCTCGCCACCCTCGGACGGTTTTTCGCCGCCGCCGCCGGGGCGGCCCATGGGTTCGGCCACGCGCTCCATCTGCTCGGTCAGCAATCGCACCACGGCGGCGCGCTGGGTATCGCTCAAGGCGTCATTGACGGTCAGCCACCATTCGCGCAGCTGCTTTTCCTCGGCCGCGCTGGCGGCCGTTTCAGCATCGACGGCGCCGACCAGGTCGCGCAGCTCGACCTGTTTGCCGTCCAGGGCGGTGCGGGTGGCGCTTTGCAAATGCTCGCGGCGCGCCTTGCGGTCGCGCAGCAGCTGGCGGGTGCGGCCCTCGGTCTGCTGCCACAGCAGCGACTGATTGGCGTTCAGGTTGAGCGACTTCTTGAAGTCGGCAATCATGGGCATCAGGTCTTCCAGGTTCATGTCCATGATGGGAACGGCAAAGGCGGGCACGGCGGCCAGGCTGAACACCAGCGCGGCGCACAGGCGGCGCGCGCCGGCGCGGAACAATTTCGGGAGAAGCGACATACGGACTCCGTAGGTAAAAAAAAGCCAGCGCTTGGGGCGCTGGCAAAAAACCACTTCAGGGTAGAGAGAAATACAGGCCTAGTGTAGCGGCGAAAATGGCCCGCGACGGGAGTCTTACAAATCCTTACCCGTCTGAACACGGATTTACATTCCCATCATTTCTGCAACTTTGACAGCTTTATCCTGATACATAACGACACAATAAGCGACATGATCGATGTGGATGTAAAACCTCGCAAACATGACAAGGATTACGGCTTGGATACTACGTTTGCCGATAATCAGGTTTATACTGGACCACGGCAGAGCACCTTGTGGTTGTTGGGTAAACGTTAGAAAACAGGTAGGTGATACATGGGCAAGAAACTCAAGAATTCCGGGCTGGTGGGCCTGGGTGTGGTGGCCGGCATCGCGGTCTCCCTGCAGTTTTCCGCGATGGCGCAAAAGCCGGTCGATCCCGGCCTGCCGCTGGAAGAATTGCGCCAGCTGGCAGACGTCTACGGCCTGATCAAATCGGATTACGTGGAAAAGGTCGAGGACAAGAAGCTGCTGACGGAAGCCATCTCCGGCATGGTGGCGTCGTTGGACCCGCACTCGGCCTACCTGGACAAGAAAGCCTACGCGGAATTGCGCGAAGGCTCGCAAGGCAAGTTCGTCGGCCTGGGCATCGAGATCGGCGCCGCCGAGGATGGCTACATCAAGATCGTCGCTCCCATCGAGGATTCTCCCGCCTGGCGCGCCGGCATCAAGCCGGGCGACCTGATCACCCGCCTGGACTCCACTTCCATCAAGGGCATGAGCCTGGACGAGTCGGTCAAGAAGATGCGCGGCGAGCCGCATTCCAAGGTGACGCTCACCGTGATGCGCAAGGACGTGCCGGACCCGCTGGTGTTCAACATCACGCGCGAGGAAATCATCCAGAAAAGCGTCAAGGGCAAGGTGGTCGAGCCCGGCTATGCCTGGGTGCGCATCTCGCAATTCCAGGAACCCACGGTGGATGACCTGGCCGCCAAGATCACTGAACTGTACCGCCAGGATCCCAAGCTGAAAGGCCTGGTGCTGGACCTGCGCAACGACCCCGGCGGCGTGCTGCAGGGCGCCATCGGCGTGGCAGCGGCCTTCCTGCCGAAAGACTCGCCCATCGTCTCGACCAATGGCCAGCTGCCCGATTCCAAGCAGATCTTCTACGGCCGCGCCGAATACTACGCCCTGCATGGCGAGAGCGACGCCCTGGCCAAGCTGCCGGAAGCCGTGAAGAAAGTGCCGATGGTGGTGCTGGTCAATACCGGTTCGGCCTCGGCCTCGGAAATCGTGGCCGGCGCGCTGCAGGATTACAAGCGCGCCGCCATCATGGGCACCCAGACCTTCGGCAAGGGCTCGGTGCAAACCATACGCCAGCTGACCGCCGACACCGCCGTCAAGCTGACCACGGCGCGCTACTACACGCCCAATGGCCGCTCGATCCAGGCCAAGGGCATCCTGCCGGACGTGATGGTGGATGAATACGCCGACGGCGACGGCCTGAACGCCCTGCGCACCCGCGAGGCCGACCTGGACAAGCACCTGTCCAACGACCGCGACAAGGAAGCCGTCGCCCGCAACCCCCGCGACGAGCTGGAAGAGCAAATGAAGGTGATCGCCCAGGAGAAGAAGCGCAAGCCGCTCGAATACGGCAGCGCCGACGACTTCCAGCTGGCCCAGGCCCTGAACCACCTGAAAGGCTTGCCGGTGCAGACCGCCAAGCAGGAGCCTACCCTGGTGCAGACCGATACCACACCAAAAAAATAAAACTGTTTTCAACCAGCTGCGGCGCCCACCACCGGCGCCGTTTTTTTTTGCCGCGATGCAGGCGCCGCATGGATTGCCGCTTTCGTGGCAATGACGGTCTGGCGCCCTCGGACACAGCTTACGGCCTGCCACTGCTGCACGTCATTGCCGCACGCGCGGCTATCCATACCGAGCGTGTAAACCCTCTAACTATATTTACATCGCCCGCTCCGCCTTTGTGTAGAATCTGCTGATTACGGCCACGAGCCCTTGCTTAATTTGAAAGTTTAACCATGAAAAAAGCCGTCATCAGCGGTACCGGCCTGTACACCCCGGCCCTGTCCATCAGCAACGAGGAACTGGTTGAATGCTTCAACACCTACGTCGCCCAGTTCAACGCCGATAACGCCGACGCCATCGCGTCCGGCGCCGTCACCGCGCTGGAACCGTCCAGCGTGGCCTTCATCGAAAAAGCCTCGGGCATCAAGGCCCGCTACGTGATGGAGAAGGAAGGCATACTCGATCCCAGGCGCATGGTGTCGCGCATCGCCGAGCGCGCCGACGAGGAAATCTCGCTGCAGGCCGAGATGGCCGTGGCCGCCGCCCGCCAGGCGCTGGAGCGCGCCGGCCGCACCCCGGCCGACATCGACATGGTGCTGGTGGCCTGCTCCAACATGCAGCGCGCCTATCCGGCCATGGCGGTCGAGGTGCAGGGCGCGCTCGGCATCGAGGGCTATGGCTTCGACATGAACGTGGCCTGCTCCTCGGCCACCTTCGGCATACAGACCGCCGTGGCGGCCGTGCAGAGCGGCCAGGCCCGCGCCGTGCTGGTGCTGAACCCGGAAATCACCAGCGGCCACCTGAACTGGCGCGACCGCGACAGCCACTTCATCTTTGGCGACGCCTGCACCGCCATCGTGGTGGAAGCGGCCGACACCGCCGTATCCAGCCAGCGCTATGAAATCCTGGAAACCAAGCTGAAAACCAGCTTCTCCAACAACATCCGCAACAACTTCGGCTTTTTGAACCGCTTCGACGAAACGGGCGTGGGCCAGCCGGACAAGCTGTTCCGCCAGCAGGGCAGGAAAGTATTCAAGGATGTGTGCCCGATGGCGGCCGAGATGATCAAGGACACCATTGCCGCCGCCGGCCTGGACGTGCCGCAGATCAGCCGCTACTGGCTGCACCAGGCCAACCTCAACATGAATCTGCTGATCAGCCGCATGATACTGGGGCGCGACGCCGAGCCGCAGGAAGCGCCCGTGATCCTGGACGAATACGCCAACACCTCGTCGGCCGGCTCCATCATTGCCTTCCACAAGTATTCGGACGACCTTCCGTCCGGCGCGCTGGGCGTGATCTGCTCGTTTGGCGCCGGTTATTCCATCGGCGCGGTGGTGCTGCGCAAGCTGTAAAGATGCAAGCAAGATGAGTCCTTTTTGAGGGACTTTCCGGGCTGATGTGCTACTCTTGTGCTGTTTTATTCTCAAACAGCGAAGGAGACCCGCACGCATGCCCCACAACATCAGCCTGATCACCACCATCGCGGCCGCCCTCGGGTTCGGCCTCCTGTTCGGATTCATCGCGGCGCGCTTGAAGCTGCCCGCCCTGGTGGGCTATCTGGCTGCGGGCATCCTGCTGGGTCCGGCCACACCCGGTTTCGTGGCCGATACCGCACTGGCCAGCCAGTTGGCCGAGATAGGCGTGATGCTGATGATGTTCGGCGTCGGCCTGCATTTTTCCCTCGACGATTTGTGGGAGGTGCGCAAGATCGCCCTGCCCGGGGCGATTTTGCAGATTGCCGTCGCCACCCTGCTGGGCATGGGACTGGCGCATTTCTGGGGCTGGTCCCTGGGCGGCGGCCTGGTGTTCGGGCTGGCGCTGTCGGTGGCCAGCACCGTGGTGCTGCTGCGGGCGCTGGAGGAGCGCGGCATCCTGGACAGCCTGAACGGCCGCATCGCGGTTGGCTGGCTGGTGGTGGAAGACCTGGTCACCGTGCTGGTGCTGGTGCTGCTGCCTCCGCTGGCCGTGCCGCTGGGCGGCGTGGCGGACGCGGCCCACGGCGCCGACGGTGGCGGCAGCCTGTGGCAAACCCTGGCCGTCACCTTCGCCCTGGTGGGCGCCTTCATCGCCCTGATGCTGGTGGTGGGCCGCAAGCTGTTCCCCTGGATACTGTGGCAGGTGGCGCGCACCGGTTCGCGCGAGCTGTTCACCCTGTGCGTGATCGCGGCCGCGGTCGGCATTGCCTATGCCTCCACCCACTTCTTTGGCGTGTCCTTCGCGCTGGGCGCCTTCTTTGCTGGCATGGTGCTGCGCGAGTCGGAGCTGAGCCACCGCGCGGCCGAGGAATCTCTGCCGCTGCGCGATGCGTTCGCGGTGCTGTTCTTCGTTTCGGTCGGCATGCTGTTCGACCCGGCCATCATCCTGCAGCAGCCGCTCAAGCTGCTGGCGGTGGTGGCCATCATCGTGGTCGGCAAGTCGGTGGCAGCCTTCCTGCTGGTGCTGCTGCTGCGCTATCCGGTGCGCAGCGCGCTGCTGATCTCGGCCAGCCTGGCGCAGATCGGCGAGTTTTCCTTCATCCTGGCCGCGCTGGGCCTGTCGCTCAAGCTGATGCCGGAGGAAGGCCAGAGCCTGATCCTGGCCGGCGCCATCATCTCGATCGCCTTCAACCCGGTGGTGTTCGCCATCACCAAGCCGCTGGAGAACTGGCTGGCCAGGAATAAATCGCTGGCCGCCAAATTTGAACGCAGCACCGACCCGCTGGCCGAGCTGCCCATGTCGGTGCCGCACACCCATCTGGCCGGACAGGTGGTGCTGGTCGGCTATGGCCGGGTCGGCAAGCGCATCGCAGGCAGCCTGAAGGAGCGCGGCATCCCTTATGTGGTGGCGGAGCAGAATCGCGAGCTGGTGGACCAGCTGCGCAAGGAAGGCGTGCCGGCCGTGGCCGGCAATGCCGGCGAGCCGGCGGTGCTGATCCAGGCCCACATCGCGCGCGCCCGCATGCTGGTGATCGCCACGCCGGACACCTTCCACGTGCGCGCCATGATAGAAACGGCGCGCGCCCTCAATCCCGCCATCAAGACCGTGGTGCGCACCCACAGCGACGAGGAAGCGGAACTGCTGCGCAGCGAGCGCGCCGGCCAGGTGTTCATGGGCGAGCAGGAGCTGGCCAAGGGCATGACGGAATATGTGCTGGAAACTTTCGAGGACGCCAAGGGTCAGGGCCAGCACCACTGAGCTTGCTCGTTTCAGGATCAGGGCGGGCGCGCCCAGGCTGGGGCAACGATGGCGGTGCGCCCTGCACGGCAAGGCGGCGCAGGGTCGCCTGAAACGGGTTCTTACAGCTCCAGCTGCATCTGCTCCGGCGGGTAGCTAATGCGCAGCCCGTCGACCTGGGCAAAGGGCGTCAGCTTGTGCGGCTTGCGCTGGCGATCGTCGATGATGTCGTCCACCAGCACGCCGCGCACCAGCAGGGCGTCCGCCACCAGCGAGCGGTGGCAGCGCCACGGCACGGCCTCGGCGCACATCAGCGCGCAGGCTTTCTGCCGGCCCAGTTCGACCACGGTATCCACGTTGCGCGCGAACTCCTCGGTCTGCATGTAGTCGGCATAGCCGCGAAACGACTCGTTGCGCCAGCCGGCGTTGGGCGTATCAGGGCGCGGACGGCGCAAGCCGCCCAGGCCGCGCAGATAGCGGTATTCGATGCCGGCTGCCGCCAGCGAGGCCGGCAGCTGGTCCTGGCCGAACTGCGGGTTGTGGCGCGACTTCGGCACGGTGCGGATGTCCAGCAGGCAGGCGATGCCGTTCTCGCGCAGCAGCGCGATGAAGTCCTCGATGCTGCGATTGGAATGGCCGATGGTGCAGACGAGTTCCTGTGTCATTACGATCTCCCGTCTGTATTCTGGCACGGATGCGCGGCGGGCAGCGCCAGCCAGCGTGTTGACCTTTCGGCAAAATTCCCCTACTGTGATGGCGGGGCGGCGCCTTCAAGCCTGCCAGTCCCGGCCGCGTGCCGGGACGGCTCTGCGGGGTTACCCCGTGGGAGATTGATTGTTGCTCACTCACCGCATGAGCGGCGTTGCGCTGCCGCGCAAGACTGCTCACGCATCACGAGACTCGTTGAAGATACGCCGCCCCCTGACATCCCGCATGCATATCCAGAAACTCACCGCGCTGGCCCTGGCCGATACCATGCTGGCCACCGATGGCAGTCTGCCCAGCGTCATCGCGGCCTGCCAGCGGGTATTCGATGCCACCCTGCCGTGGGCGCCCGCCCTGTGCGCCGCGCTGCTGGCGCGCACCGCAGAGCATTTTCATGATTTCAGCCGGCACGAACTGGCCGCACTGCTGCTGGAATGCTGCGACCTGGAGGGCGACGCCGAGACGGGGCCGGTGTTCGTCACCTTTCCGGCCGTGCGGCGCTACAGCCTCGATGCGCCGCTGCGTCCCGCCCGGCCGGCCTGGCTGGCGGCGCTGGAATTGCCGGAACTGTCCTCGGTGGGAGCATTGGCTGCCTGGCTGGATGAGCCGGCCGCCGCGCTGGACTGGCTGGCCGACCGCTGGCGCCTGGCGGGCGACGCGGCCTCACCGCTGCAGCACTACCACTACCGCTGGGTGCCCAAGCGCAGCGGCGGCCTGCGGCTGATCGAAATTCCCAAGGAGCGGCTGCGGCGCATCCAGGTCCGCATCCTGCGCCAGATACTGGACCGGGTGCCGCCGCACGCGGCCGCGCATGGCTTCCGGCGCGGCCATTCCTGCGTCACGCACGCGGCGCAGCACAGCGGGCGGCAGGTCGTGATCCGCATGGACCTCAAGGATTTTTTCCCCAGCATACCGCTGTCGCGCATCCACGCGCTGTTTGAAAAGCTCGGCTATCCGGCCCTGGTGGCGGGCACGCTGGCGCGGCTGTGCAGCAACCGCACGCCGCGCGGCGCCATGCACGATGGGCTGGCGTGGAGCGAGCGGCAAGCTTTGAAGTCGCCGCACCTGCCGCAGGGATCGCCCTGTTCGCCCGCGCTGGCCAATTTGTGCGCCTACCGCCTCGACATGCGGCTGCAGTCGCTGGCCGAGTCGCTGGGCGCGTCCTACAGCCGCTATGCGGACGACCTGGCGTTTTCCGGCGGTGTTGAACTGGCGCGTGCGGCGCAGCGCTTCCACATCCAGGTGGCTGCCATCGCACTGGAGGAAGGCTTCCGCGTCAACACGCGCAAGACGCGGGTGATGCGCGCCGGCGTGCGCCAGCAGGTGACCGGGGTGGTGGTCAACGCCCATCCCAACATCGCGCGCGATGAGTACGACAAGCTCAAGGCGACGCTGAGCAACTGCGTGCGCCACGGCCCGGCGTCGCAGAACCGCGGCGGCCATGCCGACTTCCGCGCCTATCTGGCGGGGCGGGTATCGTATGTGAAGATGGTGAACGCGGGACGCGCGGCGAAACTGGAAAGCCTGCTGGCCGCCATCGCGTGGGCAAATTAATTTTTCGTGCGCGTGTCGAATTCAGGCATCATCGTTCGTCGTCAGGATGAAGCACCCCAACCATTTTCCCGCAAGGAGACGCCATGAAAAAACAGATCATCTTCAATCTGCCGGTCAAGGACCTGGACAAGTCCAAGGCCTTCTTCACGGCCCTGGGCTTCAGCTTCAAGACCGAATTCAGCAATGAAAAAGCGGCCTTCATGGTCATCGTGGAAGACAGCATACAGGCCATGCTGAGCACGGAAGACTTCTTCCAGTCGCTGATCGGCAAGCCGGTGGCGCAAGCGAAGCAAGCCAATGAGGTAGTGATCTGCCTGAACTGCGACAGCCGCGAGGAATTGGACAGCCTGATCGCCAAAGCCACCGCCGCCGGCGCCCGCATCCCCCACCCGCCGGAAGACAACGGCTACATGTATGACCAGGGCTTCGAAGACCTGGACGGGCACTTGTGGAACCTGGTGTGGGTGGCCGGGCAGTCCTGATAAACCTCGGTGTCTACACCCCGGTGTCAGATCTGCCATTAGTACATGAGGCCGCCTTTTCGCAGCGAGCCCATGTACTAATGGCAGATCTGACCCTCACGGTTGCTGCAGATCTGACCCTCACGGTTGCTAATGGCAGATCTGACCCTCACGGTTGCAGCGAGCCCATGTACTAATGGCAGATCTGCCCCTCACGGTTGACCCTCACGGTTTTGGCGGACGCATCTTGGCCAGCAGGAGTGAGATGATGAGGACGATCGCGGCCACGATGCCGGCCTTGGTCCAGGCTATGCCTGAAAAGCCGTGGTAGTAGCCATCGTAGATGGCTGAACCGGCGCCCACGCCCAGGGCGCCGCCCATGCTGCTTCTGATCTTCTGGCTGTTCATGTCAACTGGCCTGTATAAATTGGTTTATGTCGGCCAGTTCCTGGATGACAGGGACCTGGCGGTCCAGCATGCGCACGGCATCTGCGGCCAAGCGGTAGCCCACCACTTGCACGCCAGCCGCCAAGCCGGCCTGGACGCCGGCCAGGCTGTCTTCCACCAGCAGGCAGCGCTCTGGCGCCACGCCCATCATGGCGGCCGCGTGCAGGATCAGGCCGGGGGCCGGCTTCCAGGACTGGACCTCGTAGGCGCTGGCGATGCGGTTGGTGAAGTAAGGCAGCAGGCCGGTCAGCTCCAGGCACTGCTCGATCTTGAAGCGGGGTCCGTTGGACGCCACGCACTTCTCGATGGCGAGGGAGCTGACCAGCTCCACGGCCCCGTTCATGGGCTTCAATTCGCGCGCATACAGTTCGGCGCCGCGCTCGCGGAACGCCAAGGTCAGTTCATCCATGCCCATGACCGGGTACTCGGCCAGGATGGATTGCGCGAACGCCGCGAACCGGCAGCCGCGGAAGCGCTCCAGCACCGCTTCGGCAGAGAGGGGCGCCCCGGCCTCGCGCAGGATGTCGCTGAGGACGCGCGCCGACAGCGACTCGCTGTCCACCAGCGTGCCATCGCTATCGAATATGACGCCGGCAATGCCCACGCCTCAGCCTCCGGCCCGCTTGGCGTTGCCGTAGCCCTGCTTTTTCAGCGCTTCCAGCACGCGCTCGCAGTGGTCGCCCTGGATCTCGATCACGCCATCCTTGACGGTGCCGCCACTGCCGCAGGCGCTGCGCAGCTGCTTGCCGAGGGCCGCCAGCGCGACGGCGTCCAGCGGCACGCCCTTGACCAGGGTGACGGCCTTGCCGCCGCGCCCCTTGGTCTGCAGCGCTACCCGCACCACGCCATCGCCCCTGGGCACGGACTGGGCCCGGGCCTTGCACACGCACTGCGCCAGCGCCTGGCGGCATTCGGGACAGGTGCGCCCCACTTCGGTCGAATAGACCAGACCCCTACTTTTCATTAGTCATCCTCATAAGCGCGCCGCCAGCTCCGCCCCTTCGCGGATGGCCCGCTTGGCGTCCAGCTCCGAAGCCAGCGCGGCCCCGCCTATCTTGTGGAAGCGCGGGCCGCCTTGCTGGCCTTCTGGCGGCATCAGTTCCGCCAGGCTGTCCTGGCCGGCGCAAATGACCACATTATCCACTGCCAGCAGCCTTTCTTCCCCGTTCACGGCGATATGCAGGCCGGCGTCGTCTATCTTGCGGTACTCGACACCGGACAGCATCACCACGCCATTGCGCGCCAGGGTGGCGCGGTGTACCCAGCCGGTAGTCTTGCCCAGGCCCGCGCCCGGCTTGCTGGTCTTGCGCTGCAGCAGATACAGCTGGCGCACCGGCTGCGGCGCGGCCGGCGGCAGCAGGCCGCCATTGTGCTCGCCGCGCAGGTCCACGCCCCATTCCCTGGCCCACAGGTCCGGCGCCAGCGGCAGCGCGTGCCGGGGGTCGTGCAGCAGGAATTCGCCGACATCAAAACCGATGCCGCCCGCGCCGATGATGGCCACGCGCTTGCCCACGGGCGCCCCGTCGCGCAGCACGTCCAGGTAGCTGAGCACCTTGGGATGATCTATCCCGGGAATGGCCGGCTTGCGCACCTGGATGCCGGTGGCGACGATCACCTCCTCATAGCCTTCGGCCAGCAGCTGTTCGCGCGTGGCGCGCACGCCCAGGCGCAGCTTGACGCCCGTGGTTTCCAGCTTGCGGCCGAAGTAGCGCAGGGTTTCGGCGAATTCCTCCTTGCCGGGGATGCGCATGGCGACCTTGAACTGGCCGCCTATGCTGTCGCCGGACTCGTACAGGGTGACATCGTGCCCGCACTCGGCGGCCACGGTGGCGGCCGACAAGCCGGCCGGTCCGGCGCCCACCACGGCCACTCGCCGTGGACGGGCGGCAGGCGCATACACCAGCTCCGTCTCATGGCAGGCGCGCGGGTTGACCAGGCAGCTGGCGCGCTTATTGGCGAAGGTGTGGTCCAGACAGGCCTGGTTGCAGCCTATGCAGGTGTTGATCTCGTCCGCCCTGCCCTGCGCCGCCTTGGCGACGAAGTGCGCATCGGCCAGGAAGGGCCGCGCCATGGAGATCAGGTCGGCCTCGCCCCGCTGCAGCACCGCCTCCGCTTCCTGCGGCATGTTGATGCGGTTGGACGCCACCACCGGTATGCTGACCTCCTGGCGCAGACGCCCGGCCAGACCGGCAAAGGCGGCGCGCGGCACCGAGGTGACGATGGTGGGCACGCGCGCCTCGTGCCAGCCATAGCCCGTGTTCAGGATGCTGGCGCCGGCCTGCTGCAGGGCGCGCGCCACCGTGGCCACCTCGTCCCAGCTGTTGCCGCCGTCGACCAGGTCCAGCAGCGAGTGGCGGTACATGATGATGAAGTCCGTCCCCACCTCGGCGCGGATGCGGCGCACGATCTCCACCGGCAGGCGCATGCGGTTCTCGATGGCGCCGCCCCAGCGGTCGGTGCGGTGGTTGGTGCGCGCGCACAGGAACTGGTTGAGCAGATAGCCTTCGCTGCCCATCACTTCCACGCCGTCGTAGCCGGCATCGCGCGCCAGGCGCGCGCAGCGCACGTAGTCGCGGATGGTCGATTCGATCCCGGCCTCGCTCAGCGCGCGCGGCTTGAACGGAGAGATCGGCGACTTGCGCGCCGAGGCCGACACCACCAGCGGCTGGTAGCCGTAGCGCCCGGAATGCAGGATTTGCAGCAGTATCTTGCCGCCCTCCTCGTGCACGGCGGCCGTGACGCGACGGTGGTTGCGCAGGTCGCCGCGCATGTTCAGGGTGCCGCCGAAGGGCAGCAGCCAGCCCTGCCGGTTGGGCGAGATGCCGCCGGTGACGATCAGGCCCACGCCGCCGCGCGCCCGCTCGCGGTAGAAGGCGGCAAGCTTGCCGTAGTTGTAATAGCGGTCTTCCAGGCCGGTGTGCATGGAACCCATGATGACGCGGTTGCGCAGGGTGGTGTGACCCAGGTCCAGGGGCGCCAGCAGGTGGGGGTAGCTCGCGGTGGTCATAGTCGTTATCAGCTTGAGCGCCAGTAATGGAGGAATGGTGGCCGGATTAAAACCCGAAAATCCTAGACCTCGGCCACTAAAGTGCCGCTCTTGTATTCTGCCACCCTTTCCCGTACGCTGGCCTCCATGACGCAATTCCTCCTGTTACTGTTGCTTGCCACAATGGCACCGGCGTGGGCCCAGGCTCCCAAGCCTGAACTGCCCAAGCTGGAGGTATCGGTCAACCGGGTGGACGTGGACTCGCAGCATATGTTCGAGGTCAACGCGGTCGGCACGGTGGCGGCCTCGCCGCCGGCCGTGTGGCGCATCCTGACCACCTACGAGCGCATGAGCGAGTTCGTGCCGGACCTGGAATCGTGCAAGGTCCTGTCGCGCAATGGCAATGAGGCCATCATCGAGCAGTTCGGGGTGGCGCGCTTTTTGTTCATGTCCAAGTCCATCCACCTGATCGTGCGGGCCACGGAGCAGCCGGTATCGTCGATCGATATTGCGCTGATCTCGGGCGACATGAAGCACTATGAATCGCGCTGGGAACTGGTGCCGGTGCCGGAAACGGGCGGCACCAAGGTGGTCTACAGCGGCAAGATGGTGCCCAACTTCTATGTGCCCGGCATGCTGGGCGCGAAGATGATACGGCACGATATCGAGCGCATGATGGCGGCCGTGCTGGCGCGCCTGGACCGGCGCGACGGCGATGCGGCCAAGCCGGCGCCGGCGCCAGCCAGATAAGCGAGGCCAGGCAGTTAGGCCAGATAGGTATCGCGGGCGCGCAGCTCGGCGTACTGCTCGATGCTGCCGATCTTGACCATCAGCGGATTCAAGCTCAGCTTGGTGCCCTGCATGGCGCGCCAGGCGAACTGCCATTCCTGTTCCACCGCTTCGGCGGCGGTCTTGGTGAAGGCCGCGCCCAGGGCCGCGCGGGCGCCGTATTCGACCGCGCCATCGATGCCGGCCCAGGCCGGCAGCGCGCGCTGCACGGCGCGGTGGATGCGCTCACCGAATTCCTCGGTGTTATGGATGATCAGGCAGGCGTCGGCGTTGAACAGTTCGAACAGCTTGGGTTCCCAGGCTTGCGAGAAGCTCAGGGTCAGGCAGCCGGCGGCCGGGCGCAGCACGAACTGGCCCTGGGCCAGGGCCAGTTCCAGGTCTTCGCGCACGCCGTAGCGGTACAGGGTGGGGGGGCGTTGATAGTCGTGCATGATAGGTCCGGAATTAGCGTGGAGTGGGCTGGCGCACGTGGCGGTGCGACCGCATGGAGGCCGAGGCGATGAAGATTTCGCGCAGCAGGTAGACGAAACTGGCAATCAAACAGACCATGGCCACCACGAACATGCCCGCGATGTATTTATCCAGCCCGATGTTGGTGATGTCGCCGAGGAACAGCATGGCGATCACCAGGCAGATCAGCAGGCCGCAGGCGGTCGAGGAGGCAATGGCGACATTGATCAGGTGCGAGCGCCGGTACAGCACATCGAGCTCGTTCAGGTAGTTGTCGTTATAGCCTATGTCGAGGCGGTCCTCCAGCACCCGCGAGCGGTCGATGATGCGCGCCAGGCGGTTGGTCAGCACGGTCAGGTTGGTGCAGACGCCGGTCAGCAGGAAAACCGGCGCGATCGCCAGTTGGATGATGTGGCCGATGTCGCCGATCTGGATATTCATCAGGGTATGTAAGCTGGGTTTGATACGCGCCTCTGTGGACATGGGCTGCTCCAGGCGACAGTGTAACAGCCCGGACCAGCCGTCCCAAAGTTTAAGCAGCTGTTTCAAAGAAGACCAGGGCGTCGTTGCGGCGGCTCGCCCCGTTCATTTTTAAACAGCTTCTAGGCGGCGCTGAAGGACCCGCTGCGCTTGAACTGTTCGGTGGCCGCCACCAGCGCCGCCGCGATGCCGTGCTCCATGGCGCCGTGGCCGCCGTCCGGCACCATGTGGAGCACCGAGCCGGGCCAGGCGCGGTGCAGCTCCCAGGCCGATACCGGCGGGCAGATCACGTCGTAGCGGCCCTGCACGATGGTGGCAGGCAGGTGGGCAATCCGGCCGACATCGCGCAGCAGCTGGCCTTCCTCGAAGAAGCCCAGCTTGGCCATGTAGTGCGATTCCAGGCGGCCCACGCCCAGGTCCAGGCTGTCGGACGGCGCTTCCTCGGGCTGCGGCAGCAGGAACACGCGGCGGTTCTCGAAGCGGCTCCAGGCCCGCGCGGCCGGCCAATATACGGCCGGATCGTCGCTGAGGATGCGTTTCACATACGCTTGCAGCAGGTCGCCGCGCTCGGCCTCGGGAATGGCGTTGGCGAATTCCTCGTGCAGCTCGGGATAGAACCAGCGGATACCGTCTATGAACCAGTCGATTTCGGCCCTGGTGCACAGGAACACGCCGCGCAGCACGAAGCCCAGGCAGCGCTCGGGATGGGCCTGGCCGTAAGCCAGCGCCAGCGTCGAGCCCCAGGAGCCGCCGAATACCAGCCATTGCTCGATGCCAAACAATACACGCAGGCGTTCGATGTCCTGCACCAGCAGCTGGGTGGTGTTGGCGCGGGTTTCGCCCAGCGGGGTGGACTTGCCGGCGCCGCGCTGGTCGAACAGGATCACGCGGTAATGCCGGGGATCGAAGAAGCGGCGATGCCGGGGCGACAGGCCGGCGCCGGGGCCGCCGTGCAGGAAGATCACCGGTACGCCATCGGGATTGCCCACTTCCTCCCAGTACAGGGTGTGGATCTCATCGACCGGCAGCATGCCCTGGCGCAGCGGGGCGATGGGGGGAAACAGGGCGGTGGGGGCGATGCTCATGGCGGTCCTCGTGTGGTCTGGGTGGCTGCAATGTACACAGGCGCGGCTGGATTTTCCAGTGTGCCGCGTTGCAGCATAAAAAAAGCACCGCCGCAGCGGTGCTGGTCTCGCGGACAGCAGTCCGTATCAGGACATGTGCTGGCCGCCGTTGATGGCGATGTTGGCGCCGGTCACGAAGGCCGCTTCGTCCGAGGACAGGTAAGCCACCAGGCCCGCCACTTCCTCCGGCTTGCCCAGGCGGGCCATGGGGATTTGCGGGATGATCTTGGTGTCCAGCACGTCCTGAGGGATTTCCATCACCATCTTGGTGCCGATGTAGCCGGGCGAGATGGTGTTGACGGTCACGCCCTTGCGCGCCACTTCCAGCGCCAGCGCCTTGGTGAAGCCGTGCATGCCGGCCTTGGCGGCCGAATAATTGGTCTGGCCGAAGGCGCCCTTCTGGCCATTTACCGACGAAATATTGATGATGCGGCCCCAGCCGCGCTCCACCATGCCGTCGCACACCGGCTTGGTCATGTTGAACACGGAATCCAGATTGGTGCCCATGACGGCGTCCCAATTGGTCTTGTCCATTTTCTTGAAGGTCATGTCGCGGGTGATGCCGGCGTTATTCACCAGCACGTCCACCGGACCGATTTCGCTCTGGATGGCGGCGATGCAGGCTTGCGCCGACTCGTAGTCGGACACATCGCAGGGATAGGCGCGGAAGTTATAGCCCTGATCGCGGGTGGTGGCCAGCCATTGTTCCACCTTGGGGTTGCCAGGGGAGTAAGTCGTTACCACGTTATAGCCCAGCGCGGCCAGTTTGTAGCAAATCGCTTCGCCCAAACCACCCATGCCGCCGGTTACCAATGCAACTCTTGCCATATTATTGTCCCCTCAAACTAAGTCACTGCAGTAAAAACCGTTCCCGCCGCCCCGCTAACCATGCGCGGCGGCGGGCTTATCCAACTCAGGCGCGTTCCACGGCCAGGGCCACGCCCATGCCGCCGCCTATGCACAGCGAGGCCAGGCCTTTCTTGGCGTCGCGGCGCACCATTTCGTGCAGCAGGGTCACCAGGATGCGCGCGCCCGATGCACCGATAGGGTGCCCGATGGCGATGGCGCCGCCGTTGACGTTGATCTTGCTGGTGTCCCAGCCGATTTCCTTGTTGACGGCGATGGCCTGGGCAGCAAAGGCTTCGTTGATTTCCATCAGGTCCAGGTCGTCCGGGGTCCAGCCGGCTTTTTTCAGGCACAGCTTGGTGGCCGACACCGGGCCCATGCCCATGAAGGCGGGGTCCAGGCCGGACGAGGCGTAGGCTTTCACCTTGGCCAGCACCGGCAGGCCCAGTTCCTTGGCCTGGGTGGCCGACATCATGATGACGGCGGCGGCGCCGTCGTTGATGCCGGAAGCGTTGCCGGCGGTGACCGTGCCTTCCTTGTTGAAGGCGGGACGCAGGCCGGACAGGGCTTCCAGGGTGGAGCCGGGCTTGACGTATTCATCGGTGTCGAACACGACGCTGCCCTTCTTCTGCACGATTTCCAGCGGCAGGATCTCGTCCTTGAACTTGCCTTCCTTCTGGGCCGCCTCGGCCTTCAGCTGCGACTGCAGGGCGAATTCATCCTGCTCGGCGCGCGAGATTTCGTATTTCTTGGCCACGTTCTCGGCCGTGATGCCCATGTGGTACTGGTTGTACACGTCCCACAGGCCGTCCACGATCATGGTGTCGACCAGCTTGGCGTCGCCCATGCGGAAGCCGTCGCGCGAATTGTTCAGTACGTGCGGCGAGGCGCTCATGTTTTCCTGGCCGCCGGCAATGATGATGTTGGCGTCGCCGCACTTGATGGACTGGGCCGCCAGATGGGTGGCCTTGAGGCCGCTGCCGCACACCTTGTTGATGGTGTAGGCAGGGATGGTGTTGGGCAGGCCGGCCTTGATCACGGCCTGGCGGGCCGGGTTCTGGCCCACGCCGGCGGTCAGCACCTGGCCCAGGATGGCCTCGCCGATCAGGTTGGGATCGATGCCGGTCTTGGCCAGCAGGCCCTTGATCACGTGCGCGCCCAGCTCGGAAGCGGGGATCTTGGCCAGGCTGCCGCCGAATTTGCCGACCGCGGTGCGGCCGGCGGCCACGATAACTACATCATCCATGTGTTTCTCCAGTACGCCGGCAAGCCGGCTTAGTTAAGCAAAACTCAAGCACAAACCTTGTTGCAAGTTCCCGATCATACCCCCGTGGCGTGGGGCCGGGCCAGGGTTTCCTATTGTGCGCTGCCACCAGGACCGGCCCATAACTCCTTAGCAGCAACCGTGCCACAGGCCAGTGATGTGAGCAGCGCGTCGCGCTGGCGCTCGGCCGCTTCCAGGCCGCCATCGGCCAGGACAGCGCCCCAGGCCTGCAGCGCTTGCAAAGGCGCCTGCAGCAGCAGCGCGGCGGCGCGGGCGTACGATTCCGCAAAGTAGAACATGTTGATGCTCCTCAAAGTGGATGAATGGACAAGCTCATCGTAAGCGCGGTAAACACTGTTGCCTTTGACCTATATCAAAAGCAGCATCACCATTCTGAAGAAACAGTATCAATTTGTCACGACAATAATTTGATACCATCCAGGGATGCCGCGCACTGTTCCCGTATCACATTGACGAAATCCAGCACGTAGGCCTGGTGCCGCAGGGCTTCCGGCACCGTCACGAACAAGTCGCTCCACAAGCCCTGCTCGCCCACCGGACGGGCCGCCACGTAGTCGTCCTGGATATGCTGCCTGATGGCCCAGCTGGGCAGGGCGGCGATGCCGCGCCGGCTGGCCACCAGCTGCAGCATGGCCACGGTCAGTTCCGCAGTGCGGCGCCGGTAGTGGATGCGGGCCGGCTGCAGCACCTCGCGTATCAGGTCCACGCCCTGCTCGGGGCCAGGGTAGGTGATCAGGGTTTCGCCCTCGAAGTCGGACGGCGCCAGGCGGCGCCGGGCCTGCAGCCGGTGCCGGGGCGCCATGGCCACCAGGGTTTCGTAGCGGAACAGGGGGAAGGTGGCCAAATCCGGGCCGTGGGCGGCGCCGATGACCAGGTCGGCCTCGCCCTGGCGCAGCAGCGCAGCCGGTTCGCCCGGCAGGCCGGACACCAGGTCGGTCTCCACTTCCGGCCAGCGCTGGCGAAACTGGTCCATGACCGGCATCAGCCAGTCGTAGCAGGCATGGCATTCCAGCGCCACCCGAAGCTGCCCGTGGTCGCCCTGGCTCAGGCGCGCCACCTCGCGCTCGGCGGCCTCGATCTCGGGCAGCAGCAGGTCGGCCAGCTTGAGCAGGCGGGCGCCGGTGGCGGTGAAGCCGATCGGCACCGACTTGCGCTCGAACAGCGGCGCGCCATAGCGGTCCTCCAGCAGCTTGATCTGGTGCGACAGGGCCGACTGTGTCAGGTTCAGCAGCTGGGCGGCGCGCACCAGGCTGCCGGCCGAGCGCAGCGCGCTCAGGGTGCGCAGGTGGCGTATCTCAAGCATGTGGTTGAATGGTTTTCATGATGAAGCGCGTATGCTTGCGTTTTGATTATAGATGAATACGCTGCATACTTTAGCGTATCAATATGAAATGCGGATGACAGCAAAATGACAATGGTTACGCCCGATGCCCGGCCACGCGCACGCTTGCACGCCCTCCCCGGCAGGTATATTCCACAGTAAAATGCTAGCGCCCTGCGCTGCTAACCATTACTACGGTCGCCCATGTCCAAAAGCCTGTTTCAAAAGCCCATAGAGATCAAGATTTCCACCGTTGTCGCCGTCTCCGCCATCCTGTCCACCGCCGACCGCCTGGCGCTGGACGCGGCCCTGGCCGAAATGACCGGCGGCAGCAACGACTTTTTCGAGGATGACCTGACCGTGATCGACGTCGCCGCGCTGCCGGAAGGCGCCGATATCGACTGGGCCGGCCTGATCGCCCTGCTCAAGAAATACCGCTTGAACCCGGTGGCGGTGCGCAACGCCCCGGTGGCCATGGCGGCCGCCATCGCCGCCCACGGCCTGAGCCTGGAAACGGCCACCGGCCCGCAGAAGGAAGCCGAGGCGCCCGCGCCCCGGCCGGCCCCGGCCCCCGCCGCCGCCGTGAATGCGCCCACCCCGACGCCTCATGTGGCGCCGGTGACCATCATCGACACCCCGGTGCGGGCCGGCCAGCGCATCTATGCGCGCGGCGGCGACCTGATCGTGACGGCCGTGGTCAACCACGGCGCCGAGATCATCGCCGACGGCAGCATCCACATCTATAACACCCTGAACGGGCGCGCCCTGGCCGGCGCCTCCGGCAATGCCGAAGCCCGCATCTTCGGCCTGGACCTGGCGCCGGAACTGGTGTCCATCGCTGGTGTCTACCGTACTTTCGAGGATGGTTTCCCGGCCGAACACGCGCGCAAACCCACGCAAATTCGTTTGGCTGGTGACAGAATCGATATATCATCTGTCAATCCACCAACCCGCACTTAAGACAGTCTGCTGTTCCTACTCTTTAAAGGATTATTCGTGGCAAGAATTATTGTAGTAACGTCCGGCAAGGGCGGTGTGGGCAAGACCACCACCAGCGCCAGCTTCTCCACCGGCCTGGCCCTGCGCGGCCACAAGACCGTGGTCATCGACTTCGACGTGGGCCTGCGCAACCTGGACCTGATCATGGGCTGCGAACGCCGCGTGGTGTACGACCTGATCAACGTGATCAACAAGGAAGCCACCCTGAACCAGGCCCTGATCAAGGACAAGCACTGCGACAACCTGTTCATCCTGCCGGCCTCGCAGACGCGCGACAAGGACGCGCTCTCGGAGGAAGGCGTGGAAGCCGTGCTGCACGAGCTGATCAACATGGGCTTCGAATACATCATCTGCGACTCGCCAGCCGGCATCGAGCACGGCGCCCTGATGGCGCTGACCTTTGCCGACGAGGCCCTGATCGTGACCAACCCGGAAGTGTCCTCGGTGCGCGACTCCGACCGCATCCTGGGCATCCTGCAGGCCAAGTCGCGCCGCGCCCAGAGCGGCGGCGAGCCGGTCAAGGAACACCTCTTGATCACGCGCTACTCGCCCAAGCGGGTCGAGGCCGACGAAATGCTGTCCTACGACGACGTCAAGGACATCCTGCGCATCCCGCTGATCGGCATCATCCCCGAGTCGGAATCGGTGCTGCACGCCTCCAACCAGGGCAATCCGGCCATCCACTTCAAGGGTACCGACGTGGCCGCCGCCTACGAGGACGTGGTCAGCCGCTTCCTGGGCCAGGACGTGCCGCTGCGCTTCACCACCTACGAAAAGCCCGGCCTGCTGCAGCGCATTTTTGGAGGCAAGTGACATGGCATTGCTGTCTTTCCTGTTCCCGCCCAAGGCCAAGAGCGCCAACGCGGCCAAGGAGCGCCTGCAGATCATCATCGCCCGCGAACGCAGCGGCCGCGCCGGCCCCGACTTCCTGCCGGCCCTGCACAAGGAGCTGATCGAAGTGATTTCCAAGTACACCAAGGTCAACGCCGACGACATCAAGATTTCGCTGGACCGCCAGGGCAACCTGGAGGTGCTGGACGTGAACGTGGTGCTGCCGGACGCCTGAGCGCCGTCTTCCTCCTTCCAGCAACGCCGGCCTCACGCCGGCGTTGCCGCTTGTGGCCCCGGGCGCGGCCCGCGGCGTAGGCGCCGCCGCGCCGCTGCGGCCGGTGCAGCGCCGGCGTGAGGAGATCGCCTGCGTTGAGGCAACGCCGGCCATGGTGCGCCGCTAGCCCTAAGACGCTGCCGCCGCCTGCGGCGCGCCGGCTGCCAGCAGTTCGCCGGCCACGGCCGCGCAAGCCTCCACGTGCTGGTCGCCTATCTTGCGGAAGGCTGCATAGCCGAGCGCGGCCGAGGCCACCTGCCCGGCCAGCGGCACCAGCTTGCCGGCCTGGCGCGTGAGCATCTTCACGCCGCTGCGCCTGATCAGCTGCCACACCAGCTGGCGCGTCACCACTTTCCCGATCAGCACGCTGCCGGCCCCCACCGCCGCCTGGTAGGCCAGGATGCGCAGGCGCGGATGCAGGCGCTCGATCTGCTGCTCCGTCAGGCCGAACTCGCGGTTGATGTCCTCGATCAGCTCGACGAACAGGCGCAGGTCCGACACCACGTCCAGGCCCGGGATGGGCACCGCCGCCACGCCGGCCGACAGCAGGGCGCGTTTGCGCACCAGGTCGCGGCAGCGCGCGCGCACCGCATCGATCTCCGCCTGCGAGGCCGGAACCAGGGTCCAGACTGTGTCTTTTTTCGGCATATCCATCCTCCCGCGCACGGACGCCGGGCATGTTGCCTGCGTCCAGCTTATTGATTGAATTAAGCGTTTTTCCAGTGTACCGTGGAACGGCATCAGTGGCCGGCGCAGTGTAACTGTTGTATCTTGTGGTAAATTTGTGTATCAGAGGAAAAATAGTTGGCCAATTTGCTAACTAAGAATGTAAATCTCTGTTATATTCAAAGTGACTATTCCTTAACAATGCCGCCATGAGAATCGCCGTCCTTGATACCGACCGCAGCCAGGCTGAACTGATCAGCCAGGTGCTGGGCTCCGCCGGTCACGTGTGCCACACTTTCGCCACTGGAAAGGAATTGCTGGCGCAGCTGCGCAAGGAAAGCTACGACATGCTGATCATGGACTGGCAGGTGGCAGATATGGGCGGGTCCGAAGTCCTCAAGCGCGCGCGCGAAAGATTGCCGGAAACGGCGCCCGTGATGTTTCTCACCAGCGCCTCGGGCGAGGATGACATCGTGGCCGGCGTGACGGCCGGCGCCAACGATTACATGATCAAGCCGCTGCGGCGCAGCGAACTGGTGGCGCGGGTGCAAGCCCTGCTGCGCATTGCCTATCCGGCCCAGAACGGCGCCGAGCAGCTCCAGTTCGGCCAATACGTGTTCGAGACCCGGCCCGGGCGGCTGCTGATGGATGGCGCGGTGCTGGATGTCACGCACAAGGAGTTCTACCTGGCGCTGCTGTTTTTCCGCAACATCGGCCGTCCGCTGTCGCGCGCCTACATCCATGAGGCGGTATGGATACGCGAAACCGCCGTGCCCTCGCGCACCATGGATACCCACGTCTCGCGCGTGCGCAACAAGCTGCAGCTCAAGCCCGAGAACGGCTTCCGCCTGGTGCCGGTCTACAGCTACGGCTACCGGCTGGAAAAACTCGGCGCCTGAGTCCGCATACCCGGTCCCCAAACTGATATCCCATATAGGGATAGCGAGCTATACCTTAGGGCAATGCTCGGGCAAGATGGGCGGAGATCACGGTATAATGCGCCCTATCCCACCCAAACACGTTCCGAAATGCAACTCCTTGCCGTCGGCCTCAACCACCATACCGCTCCGGTCGCCCTGCGCGAACGGCTGGCGTTCGCGCCCGAGCAGCTCGGTGTGGCGGTGCGCGCGGCCCGGGCCTGGTTCGAGCGGGCCGACGGCCGTGGCGGCGAGGAAGCCGCCATCCTGTCCACCTGCAACCGCACGGAACTATACGCGGCCAGCGAGGCGCCACAGCCACTGGACGCGGCGGCCCATTTCCTGGCCGATTTCCACCACCTGAACCACGCCGAGCTGCGCCCCCACCTGTACCTGCTGCCCCAGCACGACGCCGTGCGCCACACCTTCCGCGTCGCTTCCGGGCTGGACTCCATGGTGCTGGGCGAAACCCAGATCCTGGGCCAGATCAAGGACGCCATCCGCACCGCCGACGAAGCCGGCGGCCTGGGCACCTATTTGCACCAGCTGTTCCAACGCAGCTTCTCGGTGGCCAAGGAAGTGCGCAGCACCACCGAGATCGGCGCCCACAGCGTGTCCATGGCGGCCGCCGCCGTGCGCCTGTCGCAGCGCATCTTCGACAAGATCTCGGCCCAGAACGTGCTGTTCATCGGCGCCGGCGAAATGATAGAGCTGTGCGCCACCCACTTCGCGGCGCAGAACCCGAAGTCCATCACCATCGCCAACCGCACCCTGGAGCGCGGCGAGCAGCTGGCGCACCGCTACAACGGCCGCGCCATCCGCCTGGCCGACCTGCAGCACCAGCTGCACAACTACGACATCGTGATTTCCTGCACCGCCTCCTCGCTGCCGCTGATCGGCCTGGGCATGGTGGAGCGGGCCATCAAGGCGCGCCGCCACAAGCCCATGTTCATGGTCGACCTGGCCGTGCCGCGCGATATCGAACCGGAAGTGGGCCGTTTGAACGACGCCTTCCTGTACACCGTGGACGACCTGGGCAAGGTGGTCCAGACGGGCCTGGAAAACCGCCAGGCCGCCGTGGCCCAGGCCGAAGCCATCATCGAGACCCGGGTACAATCGTTCATGCACTGGATAGACGACCGCGCCGTGGTGCCGGTGATCCAGAGCCTGCACGAGAATGGCGAGGCACTGCGCCAGCTGGAACTGGAGCGGGCCCGCAAGATGCTGGCCAAGGGCGAGGACGTGGACGCCGTGCTGGAAGCCCTGTCGCGCGGCCTGACCGCCAAGTTCATGCACGGCCCGCAGCAAGCCCTGCACCGGGCCCAGGGCGAAGAGCGCGCCCAGCTGGCCCAGCTGCTGCCGCAGCTGTTCCGCAGCCGCCGTTAGCGGCCCTGCCGCCCTGCCCCGCCGTCTCCCTTTGCGGCAGCCGCCCGCGCGCGGCATCCCTCCCGAACACTGACACACCGGAATGCTATGAAACCTTCTATGCTGTCCAAGCTGGACCAATTGGCGAACCGCCTGGTCGAACTGGATCAACTGCTGATGTCCGAGGACGCCACCGCGAACATGGACAACTACCGCAAGATGACGCGCGAGCACGCCGAACTGGGCCCGCTGGTGGCGGTCTACCGCGACTACCAGCAGGCCGAGGCCGACATCGCCGCCGCCCAGGACATGCTGGCCGATCCCGACATGAAGGAATTCGCCCAGGAGGAAGTCGCGGCAGCAAAAGAACGCATGGCGGGCCTGGAGCTGGACCTGCAGAAAATGCTGCTGCCCAAGGACGCCAACGACGAGCGCAACATCTTCCTGGAAATCCGCGCCGGCACCGGCGGCGACGAGTCGGCCCTGTTTGCCGGCGACCTGCTGCGCATGTACACCCGCTACGCGGAGCGCAACCGCTGGCAGGTGGAGATGGTGTCCGAATCGCCGTCCGACCTGGGCGGCTACCGCGAGGTGATCGTGCGCCTGGTGGGCAACGGCGTGTACTCCAAGCTGAAGTTCGAATCGGGCGGCCATCGCGTGCAGCGGGTGCCGGCCACCGAGACCCAGGGCCGCATCCACACCTCGGCCTGCACCGTGGCCGTGATGCCGGAAGCCGATGAAGTGGAGGACGTGCACATCAACCCGGCCGATCTGCGCATCGACACCTTCCGCGCCTCGGGCGCCGGCGGCCAGCACATCAACAAGACCGATTCGGCCGTGCGCCTGACCCACCTGCCGACCGGCATCGTGGTCGAGTGCCAGGACGACCGCAGCCAGCACAAGAACAAGGCCCAGGCCATGAAGGTGCTGGCCGCGCGCATCAAGGACGTGCAGCTGCGCGAGCAGCAATCGAAGGAGGCGGCCACCCGCAAGAGCCTGATCGGCTCGGGTGACCGCAGCGAGCGCATCCGCACCTACAACTTCCCCCAGGGCCGCATGACCGACCACCGCATCAACCTGACCCTGTACAAGCTGGACTTCATCATGGACGGCGACCTGGCCGAGCTGACCACGGCGCTGCAGGCCGAGCACCAGGCCGAGATGCTGGCCGCCCTCGGTGATTGAGCAAGGGACCGAGGCCTGCGGCTTAGAACCCGTTTCAAAATGACCATGGCGTCGTTACGGCTCCTAGCCGTGCAGGCGCACTGTCTTCATCGCCGTGCCTAGCCCTGCTCATTTTGAAACGGGTTCTTAACCACGGCCTAAGGCGATGTTGGCAACTTTATGCGAAAATCGCCCGATTCAACCCACCGGACACCCCCATGACGCAACACCGCTCCCTGCTGCTGACCATCGCCGTGGCCTGTTTCGGCCTGATCGGCGTCGCCCTCTACCTGCAACACGGGCTGGACATGCTGCCCTGCCCGCTGTGCGTGATCCAGCGCTACCTGTTCATCGCGGTGGGCGTGATCTGCCTGGTGGGCGCCTACAGCAAGCCGCGCACGGCCGCCGGCCTGGCCCTGCTGGCGGCGCTGGGCGGCCTGGGCACGGCCGGCAAGCATTTGTGGGTGCTGGCCCATCCCGGCCTGTCGTGCGGCATCGACCCCATGGAAACCTTCCTTAACAAGATCCCCACCGCCACCCTGCTGCCGTCCCTGTTCCGCGCCGACGGCCTGTGCGAGGACGCCACCGCGCCCTGGTTCGGCCTGTCCATCCCGCAGTGGTCGTTCCTGTGGTTCGGCCTGCTGAGCGTGGCCCTGGTATGGCTGCTGGTGCGCCGCCGCCGCGCATGAGCAGGCCCCTGGTCCAAGCCGGCGACACCCTGGGCGCCCTGCAGCGCCGCCCCCTGCTCGACCCGGTCGACCAGCGCATCCTGGTCTGCCACGCGCTGGGCCTGCCACGCGTGGCCCTGATCACGCAAGCGGAGCGGGTGCTGACGGCGGACGAGGCCGGGCGCCTGTCGGCCCTGCTGCAGCGCCGCCTGGACGGCGAGCCGGTGGCCTACCTGACCGGCAGCCGCGAGTTCTACGGCCTGGCGTTCGAGGTCGGACCGGCAGTGCTGATCCCCCGCCCCGATACGGAATTGCTGGTGGAACTGGCGCTGGAACGGCTGCCGCCGCGCGGCCGGGTGCTGGACCTGGGCACCGGCAGCGGCGCCATCGCCGTCTCGCTGGCGCACAGCCGCCCGGACGCGTCCGTCACGGCCCTGGACGTCAGCGAGCAAGCCCTGGCCGTGGCCGCCCGCAACGCCGCCCGCCACGGCGCGGCCGTGCGCTTCCTGCGCAGCGACTGGTATGGCGCCCTGGAAGCGGACCAGCGCTACCAACTGGTGGTGTCCAATCCTCCCTACATCGCGGCCGGCGACAGCCACCTGGCGCAAGGTGATTTGCGCTATGAGCCGTCCGGCGCCCTGACCGATTTTGCCGACGGCCTGACGGCCCTGCGCAGCATCGCAACCGGCGCCCCGGCCCACCTGCTGGCGGGTGGCTGGCTGCTGATGGAGCACGGCTACGACCAGGCCGCCGCCGTGCGCGAGCTACTGGTCCAGCTGGGCTATGGCGAGGTACAAAGCTGGCGCGACCTGGCCGGCATCGAGCGTGTCACGGGCGGCCGGCTGGCCTGACCTCCCTGGTCTTGCGGGGCGGGGCGCGGCCCCGGCCTTTGCTAAAATGCGGGTTTTGCGGCGCTTCGGCGCGCTTGGCGATTTTCGGTTACTCTCTGCACCAAACATTTATTTGCTGCACAAGAAAGGAAAGTCCAGTGCCCCATCTTTTGAAACGCCGCCTGGCCCTGCTGGCCCAGCCACAGCACCGTGCGGTACTGGGAGGCTTGCGCGGCATCGAACGGGAAACCCTGCGCGTCGATGCGCGCGGGCAGCTGGCCGCCACGCCGCACCCGGTTGCACTCGGCAGCGCCCTGACGCACGAACAGATCACCACCGACTATGCCGAGACGCTGCTGGAATTCATCACCCCGGCCGAGCCCGACATTGCCGCCACCATCGCCAAACTGGACGGCATCCACCGCTACGCCTACAGCAAGCTGGACGGCGAGCTGCTGTGGAGCCAGTCCATGCCCTGCGCGCTGCCCGCTGAAGACAAAATCGAAATCGCCTGGTACGGCACGTCCAACCTGGGCACGCTCAAGCATGTGTACCGGCGCGGCCTGGCGCTGCGCTATGGCAAGGCCATGCAATGCATCGCCGGCATCCATTACAACTTCTCACTGAATGAGGATTTGTGGAAGGTGCTGGCCGCCAACGAGGTCAGCGGCAAGCGCCTGACGCCCATGTCCTACCAGTCGGAAGCCTACCTGGCCACCATCCGCAACTTCCGCCGCCACAGCTGGTTCCTCATGTATTTGTTCGGCGCCTCGCCGGCGCTGGACGCCGGCTTCCTGCGCGGCAAGCCGCACAAGCTGGAACGCCTGTCGGACGACACCCTGTACCTGCCCTACGCCACCAGCCTGCGCATGAGCGACCTGGGCTACCAGAACGACGCCCAGTCCGGCCTGATCCCGCGCGAGAACTGCCTGGACAGCTATGTCGCCACCCTGACGCGCGCCGTCAACCAGCCCTATGAACCCTACGCCAGGCTGGGCACCAAGAAGGATGGCGAGTGGATACAGCTGAGCACCAACGTGCTGCAGATCGAGAACGAGTACTACTCGACCATCCGCCCCAAGCGCGTGATCCGCACCGGCGAGCGTCCCATCCAGGCCTTGTGCGCGCGCGGCGTGCAGTACATCGAGGTGCGCTGCATGGACGTGGACCCGTTCGAGCCGGTCGGCATCAGCGTGGCCACCGGCCGCTTCCTGGACGTGTTCCTGCTGTTCTGCGCCCTGCGCGAAAGTCCGTCCATCACGGATGAACAAGGCCGGCTGTTCCTGGCCAACTTCGGCCGCACCGTCAAGGAAGGCCGCCGTCCCGGCCTGATGCTGCACAACGGCGAGCGCGACATCGGCCTGCGCGAGTGGGGCGAACAGTTGCTGGAGCTGATGGCGCCGGTGGCCGCCCTGCTGGACGAACGGCGCGGCGGCAGCGAGCACGCCGAGGCGCTGGCCGCCGCCGCCGCCAAGCTGGCCGACCCGTCCCTGACGCCCTCGGCGCGCGTGCTGGACACGCTGCAACGCGAACATGGCGGCTCGTTTGCCGCCTTCGGCCTGGCCCAGAGCGAGCGCCACGCGGCCTACTTCCGCAGCCATCCGCCCACGGCGGAGCAAGCGGCCGACTTCGACCGCCAGGCGGCAGAATCGCTGGCCCAGCAGGCCGCCATGGAAGCGGAACCGCAATCGGATTTCGACGATTACGTGGCGGCCTACCGCGCCAGCAACCTGTGCAAATCGCTGCCCGACTGCCATTGAACGGACCAGGCCCGCGTGCTTACCTTTTATAACGAACAGCACGCCCAACACCGGGGCCGCCACGAGATCTTCCGCGGCGAGATGGTACCCTGCTTCGAGAAGCCGGAGCGGGCCGACGCCGTGCTGGCCGAGCTGGGACGGCGCGGCCTGGGCCGCATCGTCACGCCGCATGGTGTGCCCCTGATGTCGCTGGAACGCATCCACACCCCGCGCTACCTGCACTTCCTGCGCAACGCCTGGAGCGAATGGCTGGCGCTGGACCCGGCCAACGCCGGCAAGGACGCCTTTCCCGCCGTGTGGCCGGTGCGCACCCTGCGCGACGACGTGGAGCCGGAGAATTTCTGCGCCCGCCTGGGCCTGTATTCCATGGACAGCGGCACCCCGCTGACGGCCGGCACCTGGACCGCCGCCAAGACCGGCGCCGATTGCGCCGTCAACGCGGCCCACGCGCTGCGCCTGGGCGAGCGCGCCGCCTTCGTGCTGAGCCGCCCGCCGGGCCACCACGCGGGCGCCGACTTCTTCGGCGGCTACTGCTTCCTCAACAATGCGGCGCTGGCGGCCCAGCACATGCTGGACGATGGCGCGCGCAAGGTCGCCATCCTCGATATCGACTACCACCACGGCAACGGCACCCAGAGCATCTTCTACGGCCGCGACGACGTGCTGTTCATCTCCATCCACGCCGATCCGCGCCACGAATATCCGTTCTACCTGGGCCATGCCGACGAGCGCGGCGCGGGCGCGGGCCTGGGCTGCAACCTGAACCTGCCGCTGGCGGCAGGCACCTCGGCCAGCGCCTGGTTCGCGGCGCTGGAGACGGCCTGCATCCGCATCGGCAGCTTTGCGCCGGATGCGCTGGTGGTGTCGCTGGGCGTGGATACCTTTGCCGGCGATCCGCTGTCGCGCTTTGCCCTGCAGAGCGCCGATTACCTCAAGGTGGGCGAGCGCCTGGCCTGGCTCAACCTGCCCACCGCCTTCATCTTCGAAGGCGGCTACGCGGTCAAGGAACTGGGCGTGAACGTGGTCAACGTGCTGGAAGGCTACGAGACCGCGCTGTAGGGCGGCCGCCTGAGGCGCCATGGCGTCGCTGTCGGCGCCGCGCCTTGCCCGCGCGCCGTCTTCGCCGCTGCTCCGTGCCTGGCCCCTCAGCCGGTCTTGGCCAGCCTACGCATGCCGTCGCCCCCCGCTTACAGGCGGCCGCGCAGTTCGAGCGCGATCACACGGGGCTTGGTGACATAGGCGTAAGGCGAACCGACCGCGCTGCCCAGGTTGCTGATGGACACGTACTGCTTGTCGAGCGCATTGTTCACCACCAGGGCCACGCCCCAGTTGCCGGTGGGCGCACTCCAGCCCAGGCGCACGTCGACCTTTTCGCGCTGGGCGCCGGCGCCGACGCCGTTGCTCTGCAAACAGGTGCCGTCGCCGCGAGTATCGGCGTTGCAGCGCTTTTCGCCCTGGTAGCCGTACATCAGGTTGAAGTCGCCCTGGCCGTCGAGCACCGGCCACTTGGCCGCCACGCCCACCGAGGCCGACAGGTAAGGCGCGCCGGCCGGCTGGCCGCGCAGGTTGACGCCGGACGGCGCCGTGTACCTGGAATAGGTCTGGTCCAGGTATTCCACGGCGCCGTTCAGGCGCCAGATGCGGTTCAGCTTCCACTGCGCTTCCAGGTCGATGCCGGTGGCGCGCTGGTCGCTGTTGACGATCTGATAGCTGGGGATGCCGGTGCTGGCGCTGGCCGGGATCAATGTCAGGCTTTGCAGGTTGGTATATTCGTAGCGGAACAGCGAGGCGCCGTAGCTCAGGCCCAGCGTGCGCAGCTGGCCTTTGGCGCCCAGCTCCACATTGGTCACCAGTTCCTCGTCGTAGTGGCCGTTGACGCCCACGGCGTCGTAGCCGCCGGCCTGGTAGCCCTTGCTCCACGAGCCGTACACCATGTGGTCGGCCGCCAGGTGATGGTCCAGCACCACGCGCGGGCTGAAGTTGTTCCAGCTGTTGGACGAGGTGAACGGCTTGGTGCTCGAGCCGGGGTTGTTGAAGTTGAGGTTGTTGGCCATCACGCTCTGGAAGGTGGCGGCCTGGGTGGCGGTCAGCAGCTTCATGGCGACCAGGGTGGTGTACAGGTTGGCGGCCTTGAGCGCGGCCAGCTGGGTGTCCAGCGCGCCGGCGGTGCGCGGCGGGTTGTACCAGCTGAAGCTCTTCTGGTCGTGGGTGTAGCGCCCACCCAGGGTCAGGTTGGTGCTGGGCGTGGCGTGCCAGATCACGTCACCATAGGCGGCGTAGGCGCGGTATTCGCCGCGGTCGGTCATGGCCTCGGTCCACGGCAGGCCGCCCAGGTTCATGGCTTGCAGGGCGCTGTTGCCGGTGGCCTTGCCCACGCCCTGCACCAGCTGGGTCAGGGTGGCGTAGGGCTTCAAGCCGGCCGCGTTGGAGAAGATGGTGTCCAGCGAAGTGGTGGTGACCGAGAGGCTTTGCATGTCGTCGGCGCGCTCGCGGAAGGCGCTCACGCCGCTGACCCAGTCGAAGGCGCCGGTCTGGCCGCTCAGCTTGAATTCCTGCTGCCAGGTGGTGTCGGCCTCGGTGTGGCCCAGGGCCAGGTAGGTGGCCGGGTTGGAGGACGCGTCGGCGTCCTGGTAGTTGCTGGTGTTGAAGCGGCGGTAGGCCGTGGTGCTGGTGAGGGTGGCGAAGGACAGCGGCTTTTCCACCTTCAAGGTCACGCCGTCGAAGGTGCGCGACTGGGCGTTGACGGCGGCGTCGTTGGACAGGGTCTGGGCCAGCGGATTGCTCCAGGTGGTGGGCGAGCCGAAGTTGATCTTTCCGCCCGTGACGGACAGGATGGGCGGACCGGCGGCGCGCATCACCTCATGCTCCCAGCTCAGGGTGGCCGAGGCTTGCTCGCCATGCCAGCGCAGCGCGGCGCGCAGGCCGCGGTCGCCGTCGTCGCCCATGCGCATGCCATTGTAGGCGTTGGTGACCCAGCCGTCGTCCTGCTGGTTGACGGCCGAAAGGCGGAAGGCCACGCTGTCCGACAACGGCGTGTTATACATGACTTCCGCATGCTTGGTGCCACGGTCGCCCAGGCGCAGCAAGGCGCTGGCCTCGACCCGGTCGACCGGCGCATTGGTGACGATGGAAATGGCGCCGGCCGCCGCATTGCGGCCGAACAGCGTGCCCTGCGGGCCTTTCAGCACTTCGACGCGCTTGATATCGTTAAAGTTCAGCAGGGAGCCGCCTGTCTTGCCGGCGTAGACACCGTCGGTGTAGATGCCGACCGGCGAATCGGTGCCGATGCCGAAGTCCTCGGTGCCCACGCCGCGCAGGAACACCTGGGGCCGGGTCGATTGCGAAGTGTCGATGGCCAGGCCGGGCACGAAGGCGTCCACGTCGGCCAGGCTGGAGATGCCCATGTCCTTGAGCGAATCGCCGCTCATGGTCTGCACCGCGATCGGCACGTTCTGTATCTGCTGGCTGCGGCTTTGCGCCGTCACCACCACCTGCTCCTGCGCCGCCGCCATGCCCGCCAGCGCCATGCCCACCGCCAGTGCGCACTTGCGCAGCACCAGTTGTTCCTGAATCAAGCCCACTCTGTTCTCCTGTTGCGTTGTTTGATGAAATGCGGCTGATTCTGGCGGCAGCACACAAGCCGGCGCACGCCAACAAGCCGCACAACCAGTGTTTCAGCATCGATTACTCCTGGGCGGATGCGCATCAAAGTTGTTGGTCCCACGGATTGAGGATGGCCGCGCCCGTGGACAGGAAATCGCCGACATTGCGGGTGACAACCGTCATGCCGTGCTGCAGCGCCGTGGCGGCAATCAAGGCGTCCCGTTCACTACGCTTATTGGGAACATGCAGCCTGGCCCAGCGCTGTGCCGCGGCAGTATCCACCGCGACTACTCTCCCTACAAACTCGGGCAGGACATGCCGCTCCAACCATGTTCGAAGAACAGCCCCCTGGACTGGGTCCTTGCGCTCCAGCGCCAGGACCCCGAGCTCCAACTCCATGACGGTGATAGCGGATATGTACAGCTGGCTGGCGTCAACGCTTTCAGCCCAAGCCTTTACATTCGGATCGGCCTTGCCTGCCGCGACCTTGCGCAACTCCGATACGACGTTAGTATCGAGAACGTACATCATGAGAAATCAGCAGCACGGATGCCGAGATCGACGGGCGGAGTATCGAACTCGATGTCTGCGGCATCAGGCATGGCCAAGGCATCCGCGATATTGCGACGCTGCCCGGTAAGCCGCTGGTAATCTTCAAAGGTCAGCAGTACGTGGGCCGGCTTGCCCCGATCCGTGATGAAGACCGGGCCATCCCTGGCCGCCTTCTTGGCGCGCGCCACGTCTTGGTTCAGCTCGCGGCTGGACAGCGTCGTAATGGTCATGTATGCCTCTCGCCCTGTCGTTCATGTAGGCATGTTGCTACGTTTGCTCCGCCCGCGCAAGTCCCCACCAAAGAGGCATTGAACTCCAGTAGCAAAAGGCTATGCTTGCCATAGTAAAAATTCATATATAAATCGCTTGCTATTCAATTGTGAGCGATTTATAGTGTGCACATGGGCGCTGCAAACACGGCGCTGAACCTAAGTAGTCAGACACTCACCCCGAAAAGGAGATTCATCATGTCGCTCGAAAAAGTCCTGTACCGCGCAACTTCCACCTCCACCGGCGGCCGTGAAGGCAAGTCCGTCTCGTCCGATGGCGTGCTGGACGTCAAACTGACCACCCCGAAAGAACTGGGCGGCGCCGGCGCGGTCGGCACCAACCCGGAACAGCTGTTCGCCGCCGGCTACTCGGCCTGCTTCATCGGCGCCCTGAAATTCGTCGGCGCCCGCGACAAGATCGCCGTGCCGGCCGATGCTTCGATCGAAGCCACCGTGGGCATCGGCCCGCTCCCGACCGGTTTCGGCATCGAAGCCGAACTGAAAATCTCGCTGCCCGGCGTGGACCGCGAAACCGCCCAGAAACTGGTGGACGCCGCCCACATCGTGTGCCCGTACTCGAACGCCACCCGTGGCAACATCGACGTGACCCTGACCATCGTCTAAGCAACACATCCGGCCCCTCCCCGGGGCCGTGCCTTACAATGGGCGTTTCGACTCACGCGCGGAACGCCCATGATCTCCTGGCACTGGCTCGCCTTCAACGACATCTCCCCATCCGACCTGTACGAGGTCCTGCTGCAGCGCCAGCAGGTGTTCGTGCTGGAGCAAACCTGCTTGTATCCCGACATGGACGGCCTCGATCCGCATTGCCACCACCTGATGGCATGGCGCGAAGTGGAGGGCAAGCGCGAACTGGCCGCCTACCTGCGCTGCCTGCCGCCCGGCTTGAAATACGAGGAAATGTCGTTGGGCCGCATCCTGACGCCCGCTTCCTCGCGCGGTACCGGCATCGGCCGCCAGCTGGTGGCCGAGGGCATACGGCGCGCGGTGGCGCAGTATCCCGGCCACGCGATCCGCATCGGCGCCCAGCACCGGCTGGAGAAGTTCTACCAGGGATTCGGCTTCGTGACCGTCACGGAACCGTACGATGAGGACGGCATCATGCACATCGATATGCTGCGCGCGGCCGATTAAAACGTCAGCAGGAAGCGCGCGCCGGCGCTGACCGAACGCGCGTAGCGCACCGTGCCGCCATTGCCGTGCACCAGGCGGCGCACCAGCGCCAGGCCTATGCCCCGGCCCTGCTTTTTGGTCGAGAAGAAGGGCGTGAAGATGTGCGAAGCCAGCGCATCGGGCACGCCGGACCCGTTATCCAGCACTTCGATGCGCAGCCGCCCGCCCCGGACGAGGCGCGCACTCACGCTGACCATGGGTTGGGCCACGGCCTGGGTGGCGTCGGCTGCATTCTTCAGCAGGTTGATCAGGGCCTGTTCCAGTTGGCCGGGATCGGCCATCAATTCCAGTGACGCGGGCTCCACCGAGAAGCCGAGGCGGCCGCCGCGCTGCAGCCATTCCGGCGCCAGCAGCGCGTGCAGGCGCTGGAACAGGTGTTCCAGCCGCACCGGCTCTGCTTGCGGCGGCGGCAGCGTCGACAGGCTGCGGTAGCCCGCCACGAAGTCCACCAGGCTGGCGGCGCGGCGCGCGACGGCGTCCAGCGCGGTATCAAGGTCAGCGTGCAAGTCCGGCTGCAGCTGCGGCCTGATTTCCTCCACCAGGTCGCGCGCGGTGCGCGACAGCGAAGCCACCGGCGTGAGCGAATTCATGATTTCGTGGGTCAGCACCTGCACCAGTTCGCGCCAGGCGTTCATCGCTTCCGCTTCCAGCTCGCTTTCCACCGGCATCAGCGCGGCCAGGCGCTGGGCGCTGCCCTGCACGCTCAAGGCGGAAACGGCCAGCAGGGCGCGCTCGACGCCGCGCTCGGTGTCGAAGCTGACCAGGGTGCGCTGCCCGGCTGGCTGGGCGGACAACAGCTGGTACAGGGCTTGCGGCTCGGCGGCGCGCCCGGGCGCCAGCAGGCGGCGCGCGCTGGTATTCAGCGGCGCGACGGTGGTGGTGGCAGTGGTGGTGGCCATGCTGGTGTTGGCCATGCTGGTGTTGGCCGTGCCGATGGTGGTGGTGCCGTGGTCCGCAGTGGCGATAGCAGTGCCGGCGGTGGCGGCGGGAGCGGTGGCGGCGCCGGCGGCCTCAATGCGGAACAAGGCGATGGGAGCATGTTCCAGCGTGGCTTCCAGCAAAGCTGCCGTATCACTCGCGGATTGGGCGTCTTCAACACGGACTGGCGATGGACCATCTTCCATGCGCGGCAGGCGCACGCTCAGACCGGCCAGGGCGCGGGCCAGCAGGGGCAGCGGCAGCAGCGCTGCCAATCCGCACAGCACGGCGGCGCGCGGAGAGGACAGTGCGATGAAGTAGCCTGCACCGCCAGCCGCCGCCGCCATCGCGGCAGCGCTGCCAAGGATGGCGGACTTCAGGCCGCGTTCAGATGCCATGCTTTTCCAGCTTGCGGTACAGCGCCGCGCGGCTGATGCCCAGCATTTTGGCGGCATGGCTGATATTGCCGTTGAACTGGCGCAGCGCAGCGGCGATGGCGTCGCGCTCCAGCGCATCCAGCGTCTGGTCGGCGCGCAGGACATGGGCGACTTCGGCAGCGGTCGAAACAGGAATGTCTTCCGGTGCAGTGACACCAGCAGATGACAGTGACGCACCGGGCAGGCCGAAATCAGTGATGACGTATTGCGCATCGCGGCCCAGGATGACGGCGCGTTCGCAGGCATGGCGCAGCGCGCGTACGTTGCCGGGCCAGTCGTGGCGCTGCAGCGCGGCCAGCGCCGCCGCATCGATCCCGCGCGGCGGGCGCTGGTACTGCTGCTCGTACAGCGACAGGTAATGCCGCAGCAGCATGGCGATATCCTCGCGCCGTTCGCGCAGCGGCGGTACGCGCAGCACGATGGTGTTGAGCCGGAACAGCAGGTCGGCGCGGAACACGGACGGATCGAACAGCCGCGCCTCCTCCAGGTTGGTGGCGCTGATGATGCGCACGTCGATGGCTTCCGGCTTGTCGGCACCGACCGGCGTCACTTCGCGCCGCTCCAGCGCCGTCAGCAGCTTGGCTTGCGCGGCCAGCGGCATGTTGCCTATCTCGTCCAGGAACAGCGTGCCGCCGCGCGCGGCCTGGAAGCGTCCGGCGCGGTCCGAGCGCGCGTCGGTGAAGGCGCCCTTGCGGTGGCCGAACAACTCGCTCTCGAACGTCGATTCCGGCAGCGCGCCCATGTCCACCGCCAGCAGCGTGCCGGAAGCGCGGCGCGAGGCGGCATGGATGGCGCGCGCCACAAGCTCCTTGCCGACGCCGTTCTCGCCCAGCACCATGACATTGGCCTCGGTCGGCGCCACGCTGGCAATCATGGCTTTCAGCTCGCGCATGGGGGCGGCATCGCCCATCAGCTCCGGTATCGCCTTGCCCGCGCCGGCGGTGGCTGCGCGGCGCGCCAGCGCGCTGTCCACGGCCGCAACCAGGCGCGCATTGTCCCAGGGCTTGGTGATGAAATCGCTGGCGCCGCGCTTGAGCGCCTCCACCGCCAGCGGCACGCCGGCATACGCCGTCATCGCGATCACGGCCGGCGGATGCGGACGGCCGCGCAGCAGGTCCAGCAGCGCCAGGCCTTCGGCGCCGTCGATCAGGCCGGGTGTGAAATTGAGGTCCAGCAGCACCACGTCCGGCACGGTCTGCGCCAGCAGCGCGGCCAGGCGCGCCGGATCGCTCAGCGTCTCCACCTTGCCGTGGCGGCGCCGCAGCAGCAGCTGGGCCGCGCAGGCGACATCGGCGTCGTCGTCCAGTATCAGAACGTGGGAAGATGCATCGGCCATCGGTGTGCTTGCGGGTGGTTGGTGACGCATTCTAGCAGCAGCTTTTGCGCTTGTGACAGGGCTTTTGCCGTGTGTTCGACAGCGGACATCGGGCCGGTGCCGCTAGTGTCCGGAAATGAACAGCGGCGCCACGCAACGCCCGCAAATACGGGCTTTTCGGCCCTGGCACAGGCCTTGCAGAACAGCGGCCATGAGCACACCGCACCCCAAGCTTCCACCTCCCGCCAGCGGCGCCGCCATGGATACCGTGGTGCCGCGCAAGCGCGGCAAGGCCATCGCCCTGGCGGCGGCCGGCGTCGTCGCGCTGTGCGTGGCCGCCTACGCGCTATGGCTAGCCATGCCGCGCGGGCTGCAGGTGCCTGCCGCCGAGCTGCGCATGGGCGTGGCCGAGCGCGGCGTGTTCGTGGACGATATCGTGGTGCGCGCCAGCGCCGAGCCGCTCAGCTCCGTGATACTCGATTCGGTGGAATCGGGCCGCATCGAGGAAGTCTATGCCAGCGATGGCGCACTGGTGAAACAGGGACAACTGCTGTTCCGCATCTCCAACCCGCAGCGCAACCTGGAACTGCTGGCGCGCCAGGCCGAGCATGCGCAGCAGATTTCCAACCTGTCCAACCTGCGCGTGGCCCAGGAGGCGTCCGGCAGCGACCACCAGCGCCGCCTGGACGACTTGCGCTTTGCGCTGGAGCAGGCGCGCAAGCAGCACGCGCGCAACGTGCGGCTGGCGGCGCAAGGGTTTATCTCCGCCGTCGCGCTGGAAGAATCCGGCGACCGGCTGGCGCAGCAGCAGCATGTGCTGGACCAGGAAGTGCGCGCCGAATGCACCGAATCCGGCGTGCGGCGCGACGCCTTGCGCCAGTTGAAGACCGCCATCGATGGCCTCAGCACCGGCTTGAAGCTGGTCAGCGCCACCGTGGATGCGCTGGCCGTGCGCGCGCCGGTCGCGGGCCGCCTGACCGACTTCCGCCTGCAGGTGGGCGAATCCATCGCCACCGGCAAGAACGTGGGCCGCATCGACGATCCCGCGCGTTTCAAGCTGTCCGCCAGGGTGGACGAGTTTTACCTGAACCGCGTGGCCATCGGGCGGCGCGGCAGCGTGCAGCAGGATGGCCGCAGCTACCCGGTCGAGGTGCGTACCATCTACCCCCAGATCAAGGACGGCCGCTTTACCGTGGAGCTGGTGTTCACGGCCGGCCAGCCGCCCGTGCTCAATCCCGGCCAGAGCCTGGATGCGCAGGTCACGCTGGGCCAGCCCTCGCCCGCCCTGCTGCTGCCCAATGGGGCCTTCATCAACGACAGCGGCGGCGCCTGGGTCTACGTGCTGGAAGGCGATGGCCAGGTGGTGCGGCGCGCGATCCGCACCGGCCGCCGCAACAACGCGCAGATCGAAGTGCTGCAAGGGCTGGCGCCGGGCGACAAGGTGATCCTGTCCAGCTACGCGGCCTACGGAAATTCACCCAGGCTGCAGATTACACAGTAAATTCTCACCCACTACCAACCAGAGGCTCAGCACATGCTCAAACTCGCAGGCGTCAGCAAAATCCACCAGGCAGGGGAAATCCAGACCAGGGCGCTGGACCGCATCGACCTGGATATCGAGGCAGGCGAATACCTCGCCATCACCGGCCCTTCCGGCTGCGGCAAATCGACGCTGCTCGGGCTACTCGGCCTGCTCGACGTGCCGACCGAGGGCGACTACTGGTTCGAAGGCCAGAACGTGGCCGGCTGGAGCGAATCGCGCCTGAACGCGCTGCGGCGCGGCCGCATCGGCTTCATTTTCCAGAGCTTCAACCTGATCGAGGAACTGACCGTGTTCGAGAACGTGGAACTGGCGCTGGAATACAACGGCACGCCGGCGCGCGAGCGGCGCGAGCGGGTCTCGGCCATGCTGGACAAGCTGGGCGTGGCGCACCGCGCCGGGCACCGTCCTTCGCAGCTGTCCGGCGGCCAGCAGCAGCGCGTGGCCATCGCGCGCGCGCTGGTGGCCGGTCCGGCCGTGCTGCTGGCCGACGAACCGACCGGCAACCTGGACACGGCCCACGGCAACGAGGTGATGCGCCTGCTGCGCGACATCAACGCCGAAGGCACCACCGTGGTGATGGTGACGCACTCGCCGGACCACGCGGCGCAAGCCTCGCGCACCCTGCGCCTGCTGGATGGCCGCATCATGGTCGACGCCCTGCAAGCGGCATGAGGCTGTCCGACTTCCGCATCGGCTGGCGGCAGCTAGTGCAGCAGCCGGCCTACACGGCCGTGGTGCTGTGCGGCCTGGCGCTGGGCTTTGCCGCTTGCTTCCTGCTGCTGGGCTATGTGCGCTACTGCCTGGATTACGACAGCCAGGTGCCGCAGCGCGAGCGCGTGTTCGCGGTCACGCAGCGCATCAATGTATTCCCGCGTCCCGACTGGCAGAACTATGCCTTCCTGTCCGTGCAGCGCGATGCGCAGCGCAGCGGCATGGTGGAGGCCAGCACCATCGTTCGGGATGTGGAGCAGCCGGTGCGCCATGGCGGGCGCCTGTCGCGCCTGAACCTGCGCATGGTCGATGGCGATTTCGCCGATATCTTTGGCGTCGCCGCGCTGCAGGGCGACCTGCGCGCCACGCTGGCCAGTCCCGATGGCGTGGCGCTGACGCGCTCTGCCGCCGCCAGGCTGTTCGGGTCCGCACCACCGCTGGGCCGGGTGCTGCACGTGGACGGCAAGGCGCTGCAGGTGCGCGCCATCCTGCCCGACCATCCGGCCAACACATCGATACCCTACGAAGCGCTGGTGGGCAGCGCCAGCGTGCTGTGGCCTGCAGCGCAGCGCGCCCAGGCATATGAGGGCAATGGCCGCGCCACGCTGTACCTGAAGCTGAACCGGGGCGCCGATGCCGCCACCCTCACGCGCCTGTTGCAGCAAGCCCTGAACGATACGCCGCACGAGCGCCAGGCGCGCGCCTCCGCCATGGGCCGTTCGCTGGGCGAGCGCAATGTGACCGATATCGCCCTGCTGCCGCTGGCGCAGCTGTACTTCGATCCCGGCCTGGCCACGGGACGCAACGCCGGCCAGCACGGCCAGCGCGCCACCGTCTACGGCCTGGCCGCGCTGGCCCTGCTGATACTGGCGCTGGCAGCCATCAACTACGTCAACCTGACCACCGTGCGCATGCTGCGGCGCCAGCGCGAGATCGCCCTGCGCAAGGTGCTGGGCGCGGGTACCGGGCCGCTGGTGCGGCAGTTCCTGGCGGAGTCGGTGCTGGTGGCGCTGCTGGCGGTGGTTGCCGGACTGCTGCTGGCGTGGCTGGCGCTGCCGCTGCTTTCCGAGCTGGTGCAGCGCCCGCTGGCCGGCATTTTCACCCCGCAGCACTGCGCCGCCATGCTGCTGGCGGCGCTGCTGACCGGGATGCTGGCGGGCGCTTATCCGGCCTGGTGCGCGCTGGGCATATGGCCCGGCTTGGCGCTGGCAGGGCGCGGCAATGCGGAGCGCGGCAGCGGGCGCTGGCTGCGGCGCGCGCTGACCGTGGCGCAGTTCGCGGCCGCCATCGCGCTCGGCGCCACCACGCTGGCGGTGGGGTGGCAGACCTGGTATGCCAGTACTGCGTCACCCGGTTTCGATCCCGCCGGACTGCTGGTGCTGGACCTGCCGCCGGACCTGTCGGACGCCAGCCGCCAGCAGGCGCGGGCCTTCCAGCGGGCGCTGGAGCGCCTGCCCGGCATTCAAGGCGTGGCCTCGATTTCCGATGCGGTGGGGCGCGACGGCCTGAAGATGATCGGCAGCCTGACCACGCGCGATGGACGCGACGTCCGGCTCGAATACAAGTCGGTCAGCGCCTCCTGGTTCAGCCAGCACCAGCTGCATCCCGTGTCCGGCCGCCTGTTCGATCCGGACCAGGACCGGGAAGACAGCAAGGCGGTGGTGCTCAACGCCGCCGCCGCGCGGCTGCTGGGCTTTGCCACGCCATACGAGGCGGTCGGCAAGCTGGCGCGAGACGGCAGCACCATCATCGGCATCGCACCGGAAATCCGCTTCCAGTCCATGCGCCAGGCCGGCGGCCCCATCATGTACAGGCTGGAGCAGCAAAACGTGCTGACGATACGCAGCAGTACCAGTGCGGCGCAGCTGTACCACGCCATCGAACCGCTGTGGCGGCAGCACTTTCCTGACCAGATCATGGAGCTGCACACGGAAGCGGGTCTGCTGGGCGCGCAGTACGACCAGGACCGGCGACTGGCCATCATCCTGGCGGTCGGCAGCGCGCTTGCGATCGTGCTGGCGGCATTCGGCATCTATGTGCTGTCAGCCAGCAGCGTACAGCGCCAGGAGCGGCAGATCGTGATGCGCAAGCTGCACGGCGCGGGCAAGGGCGCCATCGCGCGCCTGGTAGGACGCGAGTTCGCCCTGCTGGTGGGTATGGGCGCGCTGCTCGGACTACCGCTGGCGGCGGCCGCCATCCAGCGCTACCTGGACGGCTTCGTGGAGCGCGCGCCCGCCGGCCACTGGTCGCTGGCGGCGGCGCTGCTCTTGGCCATGCTGGTGGCGCTGCTGGCCACGGCACGGCACACGCTGGCCGCGCTGCGGCTGTCTCCCGCGCTGGCCCTGCGCGACTGAACAGAGGAGAGAACATGCACTTACGCGATTTTCGTATCGGCTGGCGGCTGCTCAGGCAGCAGCCGGCGTTTTCCGCCATCGCCATCCTGGGACTGGCGCTGGGGTTTGCGGTCTGCTTCCTGCTGCTCGGCTATGTGCGCTATTGCTACAGCTACGACGAGCATGTGCCGGAACGCGAGCGCATCTACGTGGTCAAGCACAGGCTCAATTTCATCCCGCAGCCGCAGTGGCTGGAGTACACCCCGTTCGCGCTGCGCGAGGTGGCGCTGCGCAGCGGCCTGCCGCTGGAAGCCAGCGCGTACTGGCCGCGCAAGGCCACGCTGCGGCAGGATGGCCGCGAGCAGGAGGCGGAACTGACCGTGGTCGATCCCGCTTTCGAGCAGATCTTCGGGCTGCGCGCCAAGGCCGGCGACCTGCATGCGGCGCTGACCCGGCCGGATGGCCTGGCCCTCACCGAACAGGCCGCGCTGCGCCTGTTCGGCCGCATTGATGCGCTGGACCGCACCGTGCAGCTGGACCGGCAGCTGCTGCGGGTGCGCGCCATCCTGCACGATCCGCCGTCCAACACCGTCGTGCCCTACACGGCGCTGGTGGGCATGGGCACATCGCTATGGCCGGCTGCCGAGCGCGATGCGGCGCTGGCCAACTGGATGGGCATCAACGGCAAGATCTACCTCAAGGCCGGTCCCGGGCTGACGGCAGAGGCGCTGGCCGCCGCCCTGCAGAACGCCACCGACCACGCGCCGTGGCAGAGCGCCATTCCGCCCGAGCAGCGCGTGGGGCTGGGCGGGCGCAAGCTGGTGGACATCGGACTCGGCTCGCTCAAGGACGCCTACTTCGACACCTCGGTCGCCAACACCATAGGCGCCGGGCAGCGCGGCGACCGCCGCGTGGTGCTGGGCCTGGGCGCGGTCGGCTTGCTGATACTGGCGCTGGCGGTGTTCAACTACGTCAGCCTGGCGGCGGTGCGCACGCTGCGGCGCCAGCGCGAGATCGCCATGCGCCGCGTTCTGGGCGCCTCGGCCCCGCAGCTGCTGGCGCAATTCATGGCCGAGGCCCTGCTGGTGGCGCTGTGCGCGACTGTACTGGGCATGCTGCTGGCGTGGCTGCTGCTGCCCTCCTTTGCCGCGCTGGTGGAGCGCCAGCTGGATGGCCTGTACACCCCCGGTGCGGTGACCCTCTTCCTGCTGCTGGGCGCCGCAGTGGGCCTGCTGGCGGGCGCCTATCCCGGCTGGCTGGCGCGCGGCGTGGACATGCTCCAGGCGCTGTCGCGCCGCAGCGGCGACACGCCAGGCGGCGCACGCCTGCGCCGCACGCTGGCGGTGCTGCAGCTGGCGGCGGCTATGGGGCTGGGCAGCATCGCGCTGTCCATCGCCTGGCAGACGCGCTATGCGAGCCAGGCGCCGGCCGGCTTCGATCCGGCGCCGCTGCTGGTGCTGGAACTGCCCCGGCAGGCCGACGACGCCGCCAACGGCGCCTTGCGCGAGGCCGCGGCCCGCGTCCCGGGCGTGCTGGGCGCGGCGCTGAGCCGCACCGTGCCGGGCCGCGACGAGGATGGCGGCACCCGCGCCAGCCAGACCGTGCAAGGTCCGGATGGCCGCGCCGTGCCGATGTCGATACGCCAGGTGGGCGCGGAATTCTTCGGCGTCTACGGCGTGCGCCCACTGGCCGGGCGCATGCTCGATACGCGCATCGAGCGGGACGCCAGCGCCAGCGGCATCGTGGTCAACATGGCGGCCGTGAGGGCGCTGGGGATCGCGTCGCCGCTGCAGGCGCTCGGCACATGGCTGAACGGCAGGGAACTGCAGATCGTGGGCGTGGCGCCCGAGCTGCGCTGGCAGACCCTGCGCGATCCGGTACGACCCACCATGTACAGGATAGGCAGCGGCGACCGCACGCTGACGCTGCGCATGGCCGACATCCGCGATACGGCGGCGCTGGCCGCCATCGAAGCGGCGTGGCAGCGCCACTTTCCCGGCCAGCCGCTGGCGGCGCAGCACGCCTCCAGCTATCTTGCTCAGGGCTATGCGGAAGATGTGCGGGTGGCGCGCCTGCTGGCCTGGTCCAGCGGCGTGGTGTTCGCGCTGGCGGCCTGCGGCGTGTATGTGCTGGCGGCGCAGGCAGTGCAGCGCCGCGCGCGCGAGATCGTGATGCGCAAGCTGCACGGCGCCGGCCGCCGCGCCATCGCGCTGCTGCTGGGACGCGAATTCCTGTGGCTGACGGCCGCCGCCGCCCTGCTCGGCCTGGCGCCGGCGATGGTGGCCGTACAGCGCTATCTGGCCGGCTTTGCCGAACGCGCGCCGCTGGGCTGGTGGCCGATCGCCGTGACCCTGCTGGCCGCCATCGCCGTGGTGGCACTGGCCGCCGCCCGCCACACCTTGAGCGCGCTACGCATCGCTCCTGCCGCTGCCCTGCGCGACTAAGACAACACCGGGGTCAGATCTCTCGTTAGTACATGAGACCGTTGGAGACGCCTGCTGAGCTTTATCAAACAGGTCCAGCAGGCCTTTCCATATGATGGCGGGATGGTCCGTCCACTCCGACTCGAATGTACTGATGCCGTCTACCACGTTACCTCACGTGGCGACCGGCAAGACGCAATCTATCGCGATGATGCCGATCGCAAGCGATGGCTAGAGATGTTCGACACCATGTGCCTCAGGCACAACCTGATCATCTACAGCTATTGCGAGATGACCAATCACTACCATCTGCTACTCGAAACGCCGGAAGCAAACCTGTCACGTGCCATGCGCGACCTGAACGGCGCCTACACCCAGTACTTCAACCGGCGCCATAAAGTCGTCGGCCATCTTTTCCAGGGCCGCTATAAGGCGATACTGGTGCAAAAGCAGACTTACCTGCTGGAGCTGATACGCTATATCGCTCTGAATCCCGTCCGCGCTCAGCTGGTGTGCTCGGCAGATGACTGGCGCTGGAGCAGCCACTACCTGGCCCTGCATGGGAGGCACCTTCCGTCATGGCTGGATCAGCAATGGATATGGGCGCAGTTCAGCCAGGATACGGCGGCGGCGCGGGCGGTATATACCGATTTTGTCCGCGCAGGCTCCGGACGCCCCAGTCCGCTGCGCGCCATGCGCCACCAGCTTTTGCTTGGGGATGAGGCTTTTTGCGCTCGATATCTTGCACACCCCGAGCCGCCCGCGCCATTCGAGGTTGCGCGTTCACAGCGCCGCAGCATGGCATTATCACTGCCGGAATACGAATTACGCTATCCAGACAGGAACGAAGCCATTGTCCACGCATATCTCTCAACCGTGTACTCGATGCGCGAAATCGCGGCACATTTTGGCATCTCCTATAAAACTGTCAGCCGAATTATCCACCATCCCAAAGCAGAAGCGGACTCATGTACTAACGAGAGATCTGACCCCGACGGTTTGCACGACGGTTTGCAGGCGTAAAAAAAGCGGCCCAGGCCGCTTTTTTTTGCGCAGATCCGGCAATTACTTCACAGCCGTCAGCGTCATCGTGAAGATCAGCGCTGTGTTAGGCGGAACAGAACTGTTACCGGTAGTACCGTAAGCTTGGTCGGAAGGAATGGTCAAGGTCCGGGTACCACCTACCTTCAATCCTTTCACGCCTGTGTTCACACCGACGATCGCGCCCAGCGGGCTTGCATCCACAACAAAAGTGAAAGCGCCAGAAGTGGTGCTCGAATCGATTTGCGTACCCTTCAGGTTAGCGCGGGTGCCATCATACAGCCATACGGCGTAATTGATCGTGACGGTTTTACCAGCAACCGCTTCGTCGCCGGTACCAACGGTATCGTCATGGATCAGCAACGCGGTCGGCGGCGGCACGGTCACGGGCGTGGTCGCTTTCACCACGCTGATCAGGGTAATGTCATACACCACCGGCGAATTGGCCGGAATCGGGGCATAGGTGTTGCCGTTGACCGAGGCCAGCGCGGTGCGCGCGGTGGCGCCGTAGGCCAGCGACGACGGCAGGATCAGGGTGCGCTTGCCGCCCACCAGCATGCCGACGATGCCCTGGTCCCAGCCCACCAGGCGCGCGCCCACGCCCAGGGTGAAGGTCTCGGGCTGGGCGCGGTCTATGCTGCTGTCGATCTTGGAACCCTTGAAGTCCGATTTGGTCGCGTCGTACAGGTAGCCCACGTAATCGACCACCAGCACGTCGCCGTAGGACGCCGTCAGGCCGGTGCCGGTCACGGTGTCGATGGTCTTGAAGGCCGGCTGCGCTACCGTCGTGGTGGTGCCGGTGCTGGTCTTGGAACTGCCGCCGCCGCAGGCCGCCAGGACCACTGCGCACGCCACGGCAGCTATAACTTGGAACATCGATTTCATGGTTACCTTTGTCTGTTTGGTCTCTTCCGCCCGCATTCCTGCGCGCCATTCGGAGCAGAAGTTTAGCAGAACGTCACGCCGGCCTCCCGGCCACTACATTCGGTTACATATTTTAGTGTCAGATTTCGACCTGGGTGCCCAGCTCGATTACCCGGTTGGGCGGAATCTGGTAGTAATCGGCCGCCGCCCGGGCGTTGCGCGACATGGCCACGAACAAGTGCTCGCGCCACGGCGCCATGCCGGAACCTGGCGTCGAGATCACGGTCTGGCGGGCGATGAAGAACGAGGTTTCCATCATTTCAAAGGGCAGCCCCAGGCATTCGCACAGGCGCAGGGCCTTGGGGATGTCCGGCTCGTCCTTGAACCCGTAGTAGACGTTGAGCTGGTAGCACTGGTGGCCCAGGTCGGTCACCTTGACCTGCTCGGCCTCGACCACGAAGGGCTCTTCCACGATGTGCACGGTGATGAACACCACCCGCTCGTGCAGCACCTTGTTGTGCGACAGGTTGTGCAGCAGCGCATGCGGCACGCCGTCGCTCTCGCCGCGCAGGAAGATGGCGGTGCCGTACACGCGCGTGGGCGGGGCCACGAACAGCGAGGACAGGAACTCCTCCAGCGGAATGGCGTGCTTCTGCAGGTTCTGGAACACCAGCCTGCGGCCATGCTTCCAGGTCAGCATGATGGTGAACAGGATGGAACCCAGCAGCAGCGGGAAGAAGCCGCCGTGGAACAGCTTCAGGGTGCTGGCCGAGAACAGCATGATGTCCATCACGATGAAGAAGCCGGTCGCGCTGAGCGCCACCCACAGCGGGAAGTTCCAGCGGAAGCGCACCACGAAGAAGGTGATGAAGGTGGTGGCCAGCATGGTGGCGGTGACGGCGATGCCGTAGGCGCCGGCCAGGCGGTCGGACGAGCCGAAGCCGACCACGGCAATCAGCACCACGATCAGCTGCAGCCAGTTCACCACCGGGATGTAGATCTGGCCGATCTCGCTCTCGGAGGTGTGCAGCACCCGCATGCGCGGCAGCAGGCCCAGGGCGATGGCCTGCTTGGTCATGGAGAAGGTGCCGGAAATGGTGGCCTGGGAGGCGATCACCGCCGCCATGGTGGACAGGATCACCAGCGGGTACACGCTCCAGGCGCCCAGCTGCTGGAAGAAGGGATTGGAAATCGCATCCGGGTGGGCGATCAGCAGGCCGCCCTGGCCCAGGTAGTTCAGCGCCAGCGCCGGGAAGGTGATCAGGAACCAGGCCGCGCGGATCGGCGTCTTGCCGAAGTGGCCCATGTCGGCATACAGGGCTTCTGCGCCGGTGAAGGCCAGCACCACGGCGCCCAGGGCGACGAAGGCGGTGTAGCGGTTTTCCAGCATGAAGCGGAAGGCGTGCAGGGGATTCAAAGCGGTCAGGATTTCGGGCGACTTGGCGATGTTGATCACGCCCATGATGGCCAGCGCCGCGAACCACACCACCATGATGGGGCCGAAGAAGCGGCCGATGCCGGCCGTGCCGTGGCGCTGCACGGAATACAGGGTGACCAGCACGATGATGGTGAGCGGCACGATGTACTGCTCCAGCCCCGGCGCCGCCACTTCCAGGCCCTCGATGGCGCCCAGCACCGAGATGGCCGGCGTGACCACGCTGTCGCCATAGAACATGGTGGCGCCGAACACGCCCAGCAGCATCAGGGTGTACGACCAGTGCGAACGCTTGGGCACGGAATTCAGGGCCAGCGCCATCAGCGCCATGATGCCGCCCTCGCCGCGGTTATCGGCGCGCAGCACCAGGGTCACGTACTTGAGCGAGACGATCATGGTCAGGCCCCAGAAGATCAGGGACACGATGCCGAGCAGGTTGGGGGTGTTCAGCGCGAGCCCGTGTTCCGGGTCGAAGATGGTCTTGAGGGTGTAGAGGGGGCTGGTACCGATGTCGCCGTAGACGATGCCGACGGCCGCCAGCGTGAGCGCGGCGAGACTGCTTTTCTTGTGTTGCGCGGTCAAGATTGCACCTGTTGTTGTTTTGGTGCATTGCACAATAGGATAGGTTTTCGCAAATAGCAAGAATATTTTGGCATGCCTGACAGGTCCTGTGGGCCGATAGCCGCAGTGTACGCCGAGCGCCCGCTCCATGGCAAAAAGACAGCATGCGGTGCGTTCCCGGCAGGTAGCGTCCGGATGGGAGATAATGGCAGGCTTTTCCCCGCATACGCCGCACGCACCGCATGAATCCAGGTATCCTCTACGCCGCCCTCGCCTTCTTCCTGTGGGGTTTGTTCCCGTTGTACTTTCACGCCATCAGCGGCGTGCCGCCCCAGGAAATCCTCGGCCACCGCATCCTGTGGTCGCTGGCTTTCCTGGTGGTGGTGCTGACCGTGCGCCAGCAATGGAAGTGGCTGCCGCGCGTGCTGGCCACTCCCCGGGTGCTGGCCAGTTTCGCGGCCAGCGCCATCCTGCTGTCCACCAACTGGTTCGTGTATATCTGGTCGGTCAACAATGGCCATGTGATCGACGCCAGCCTGGGATACTTCATCAATCCCCTGGTGAATGTGCTGCTGGGCCTGCTCGTGCTGAAGGAAAAGCTGCGACGGGGACAGTGGATGGCCATCATGGTGGCGGCCGCCGGGGTGGCCTGGCTCAGCTGGCAGGCCGGCCAGGTGCCGTGGATTGCCCTGATCCTGGGCCTCACCTTTGGCGCCTACGGCCTGCTGCGCAAGACCGCCGCCCTGGCCGCGCTGGAAGGCTTGTCGCTGGAAACCATGATACTGTTCCCGGCTGCGCTGGCCTATGTGTTGTGGCTGAGCTCGAACGGCAACAACAGCTTCCTCAACACACCGTCCGACACCACCCGCTGGCTGCTGGCGGCCGCCGGCCCCATCACCGCCATCCCACTGCTGCTGTTCGCGGCCGGCGCACGCAAGATACCCATGGCGGTGCTGGGCCTGCTGCAATACATCTCGCCCACCATGCAGGCGCTGCTGGGCGTGTGGTTCTTCCACGAAGCCTTCCCGCCGGCACGGCTGCTGGGCTTTGTCATCATCTGGGCCGCCCTGCTGCTGTACATGGCCGAAGGCCTGTGGGTCGCGCGCCAGGCTAAATAGTGGGCGGGGGGCGGGATTTATCGTATCCTGTCGTCCTTCCCTGTCTTTTTATCATCAACCGAGATTCTCAATGGCAAATTACGTCTATACCATGAACCGCGTGGGCAAAATCGTCCCGCCCAAGCGCCAGATTTTGAAAGATATCTCGCTGTCCTTCTTCCCGGGCGCGAAAATCGGCGTGCTGGGCCTGAACGGCTCCGGTAAGTCGACCTTGCTGAAAATTATGGCAGGCATCGATACCGACATCCAGGGCGAAGCGCGCCCGATGCCGGGCCTGAACATCGGCTATCTGCCGCAGGAACCGCAGCTGGACCCGGAAAAGACCGTGCGCCAGGAAGTGGAATCCGGCCTGGGCGAAGCCTTCGAGGCGCAAGCCAAGCTGGACGCCGTGTACGCCGCCTACGCCGAGGAAGACGCCGACTTCGACGCCCTGGCCGCCGAGCAGGCGCGCCTGGAAGCCATCATTGCCGCCTCCGATGGCGGCAACCTCAACCTGCAGCTGGAAATGGCCGCCGACGCGCTGCGCCTGCCGCCCTGGGACCAGAAGATCGGCGTGCTGTCCGGCGGTGAAAAGCGCCGCGTGGCGCTGTGCAAGCTGCTGCTGTCCAAGCCCGACATGCTGCTGCTGGACGAGCCCACCAACCACCTGGACGCCGAATCAGTCGAATGGCTGGAGCAATTCCTGGTGCGCTTCCCTGGCACCGTGGTCGGCATCACCCACGACCGCTACTTCCTGGACAACGCGGCCGAATGGATATTGGAACTGGACCGCGGCCACGGCATTCCGTGGAAAGGCAATTACTCGTCCTGGCTGGACCAGAAACAGGCCCGTTTGAAGCAGGAAGAAGCCACCGAATCGGCGCGCCAGAAGGCGCTGCAGAAGGAACTGGAATGGTCGCGCCAGAATCCCAAGGCGCGCCAGGCCAAGTCCAAGGCCCGTCTGGCCCGCTTCAACGAGCTGAGCGAATACGAATACCAGAAGCGCAACGAAACCCAGGAAATCTTCATTCCCGTGGCCGAGCGCCTGGGCAATGAAGTGATCGAGTTCAAGAACGTGACCAAGGGCTTTGGCGACCGCCTGCTGCTCGATAACGTGTCCTTCACCATCCCGCCGGGCGCCATCGTCGGCATTATCGGCCCCAACGGCGCCGGTAAATCGACGCTGTTCAAGATGATCGCCGGCATCGACAAGCCGGACAGCGGCGAAGTGGTGATCGGCCAGACCGCCCGCATCTCGCTGGTGGACCAGAGTCGCGACAAGCTGAGCGACAGCAAGACCGTGTTCGAGGACGTATCCGGCGGCGCCGACGTGCTGAGCGTGGGCCGCTTCGAAATGCCCTCGCGCGCCTACCTGGGCCGCTTCAACTTCAAGGGCGGCGACCAGCAAAAGATCGTCGGCAACCTGTCCGGCGGTGAGCGCGGCCGTTTGCACCTGGCCAAGACCCTGCTCAAGGGCGGCAACGTGCTGCTGCTGGACGAACCGTCCAACGACCTGGACGTGGAAACCCTGCGCGCGCTGGAAGATGCGCTGCTGGAATTCGCCGGTTCGGTCATGGTGATTTCCCACGACCGCTGGTTCCTGGACCGCATCGCCACCCACATCCTGGCCTTCGAGGGCAACTCGCAGGTGACCTTCTTTGACGGTAACTACCAGGAATACGAGGCGGACAAGAAAAAACGCCTGGGCGAGGAAGGCGCGAAACCCAAGCGCATCCGCTACAAGCCGCTCACGGTGTAAGCATACGGAAGCCCGGTCAAGGACCGGGCTTTTTTGTGCCCGGGACTCCCTGGTGTCAACTTGACACCAGCATTCGGCAAGCCTATAGTGGCCAACATAGGCGACCCTCGCCGGAAGGATTAAAAATGGCTAATCCCACAGTTGAGCGCGGCCGGATTACGGCCAGGGTTACTGCAGCCGTAGAAGAAACCCTGAAGGAAGCAGCCGAGTTGAGCGGCGTGATGCTCAACCAGTTTATCGTTCAAGCATCGCTGGAAAAGGCGCAGCGTATCCTCGACAGGGAGCGCTTTATCAAGATTACCGATGCCGATGCTGATTTAATAATGAAGGCATTGGAGAGACCAGCGCAGCCTAATCCAGCGCTGGTAGATCTGTTCGAGCGCTACAAGGAAGTAGACAAGAATGAGCTACTTAACGGAACCGCTGGACAAAGAGCAAAAACGGCATGACATCGAGCAGTTCGATTGCGGCGTTGCCGCGCTAAACGTCTGGCTCAAAACACAGGCAGGCCAAGCGGCAAGCAAAGGACGCTCGATGACCTATGTGATTGCCGACCAGCGTCAAGTCGTGAAGGGCTACTACGCGCTGGTGGCGCGCCGGCCTTTTCCAACCAGCTTGCTTCCCGATGAATTTTTAGAAAAATTTCCGGTCCATGTACCCACGGCGCTCCTGGCCCGTCTGGCTGTCGATCTCACGGCACAAGGAAGAGGAGTCGGCGCCCTGCTGCTCAAAGAAGCGATGCAGCGTATAAAACAGGTTTCCGCCGGAAATGGTGATGTACTGCTATTTGTCGATGCCAAAGACGGACAAGCTGGCTTCTACCGGAAATACGGTTTTACACCGCTGGCGTCCGATCCGCAGATACTGTTCACCCGCATCGACGAAATCCCTTGAGACAAAAGCGGAAGCCCAGGCAGTGACTGGGCTTCCGCGCGCATCGGACCGCAGCTAGGCAGCCTTAGAAGCTGTAACGCAGGCCGCCAGTGATGGCGCCGGTTTTGCGGCCCAGGTCGTTGTCGTTCTTGCCGTAGTGTTCATACTCCAGCGACAGCGACACTTGCTTGTTGATCGCATATTCGCCGCCCACCGAGGCGTACAGGGCGTTCTTGTTGCCGCTGCCACCCAGGCCGGCGGCGGCGCCGGTGGCGTCCACGCTATTGTGGTTGCGCGCCACGCCCAGCTTACCGAACACATTGAATTGCTCGTTGACGGGCACCGTGCCCTTGCCGGCCAGGTAGAACGAGTGCGCATCGCTTTCGATGCGGCCATTGGCGCCGTTCAGGTTGTAGTTGTAACCCTTGCTGCCGAAGTCGGTATAGCCGCCTTCGATGGCCCAGGTCTTGTCGATGTTGTAGCCGCCGTAGATTTTGCCGCCGGCCTTGTTGACGCTGTTGTCGTCGCCACCGGTGGCGGGCACGTCGTACTTGAAGCGGCTGCCCACGATGCCGACGCCGACATAGCCGGTACCGGCTTCGTCAGCATGGGCCAGGGAAATACCCGACAGGGCGGAAGCGGCGGTAGCGACTGCAAGGATGATTTTTTTCATGATATGGATCTCTCAGCTTGTTGGTTTTTAACAGACTTGCCAGGGATCGCAATTCGTTCGAGGAAGTGCGATGGAGCCAAGATAGCGCTTTTGGAAACCCACGTCCTCATGCTTTCAGTAAGAAGTGTGACGAGATGTAAAGGGGGTCGAACTGGACGAAGTTGACCCCATATAGGGCGAAATTAGCAGACTTAAGCGAAACTTAAAGGCTTAGGCAGGGATAGGCTCGGCCACCAGCGCCTCGTTGAATCCGTTCACGAGAGCGTGTTCATGCGGGCCGGCGTTGTCGCGCAGCGGACGCGCGGCCTCCACCACCACTTCCTCCGCATCGCCCGCGAGCCCGGCCAGGGTTTGCTCGATGAAGGCATCGAGCGGCATCGCGCGAGGATCGTCGCTTTTCTTGATCAGATCCGTATTCACCCACGGCGGCGCGATCTCGCGCACCTGGACCGAAGTATTGCGCAGGGCGAAGCGCTGTGACAGCGTGTACGAGTGCAGCGCGGCCTTGGTGGCCGAGTACACCGCCGTGGCCGCCAGCGGCGTAAAGGCCAGCACCGAGGTATTGTTGATGATGGCGGCGCGCGGCTGGGCTTTGAGGTGTTCGATCAGGGCCGAAGTCAGGCGCACCGGGCCCAACAAATTGGTGGCCACCGAGGACAGCATGGTGGCCTCGTCGATCTGGCCGGCCGCATCGTCGAAGCGCATGATGCCGGCGTTGTTGACCAGCACGTTCAGGCTGGGGTGTTCGGCTTTCAGGCGGGCTGCGGCGGCCTGTATGCTGGCCGGGTCCTCGATGTCCAGTTCGATGGCGGCCATGCCGGGGTTGGCGGCCGTCACCTCGTCCAGCAATGCCTTGCGGCGGCCGCCGATGATGACGCGGTTGCCCAGGCGATGGAAGGCCTCGGCCAGGGCGCGGCCTATGCCGGAGGTGCCGCCGGTGACGAAGATGGTGTTGTCGGTCAGTTGCATGGTGTGCTCCAGTTGGTTGGCTATGGAGACAGAATACGGCCAAGCACCATGTCCTGAAGGACATAGAAACCTCGTTTCAGGCCAACTGCAATCTGGCCGCCCGTTTGATGGCCTGAGGCGGCATGCCAAAGGCGCGCAGGAAGGCGCGCCGCATGCGCTCCGTATCGGTAAAGCCGGTCTCGCGCGCCACCACCTCGATGGAATGGGCGCTGCTTTCTATCATGTAGCGGGCCGCCTCCACCCGCAGCGTCTCGACCGCCTTGGCCGGCGACTGGCCCGTTTCCAGGCGGAAGGCGCGCGTGAACTGGCGCCGGCTCAGGTTGGCCGCATCGGCCAGCTCGTCGACGGACAGTTCGCGCCGCAGGTTCTGCTTGGCGTAGCTGAGCGCGGTCTGGATGCGGTCGGACTTGGGTTCCAGCTCCAGCAGCGCGGAGAACTGCGACTGGCCGCCGCTGCGGCGGTGGTAGACCACCATTTTCTTGGCGATCATGCGCGAGGCCTGCACGCCCAGGTCCTGCTCGACCAGCGCCAGGCCCAGGTCTATGCAGGCCGTCATGCCGGCCGAACTCCAGAACTTGCCGTCATTGATGAAGATCCTGTCCTCTTCCACCCGTATTTTCGGATGATTGCGCTGCAGGCCGCGCGCCGCCGCCCAATGCGTGGTGACGCGGCGGCCTTCCAGCAGGCCGGTCCTGGCCATCAACAATGCGCCGGTACAGATGGTGGCGGTGCGGCGAGCCTGGGCCCCATGGATGCGCAGCAGGTCCACCAGGCCGGGCGTGCAATCGATGTCCTCGTCGCTGGCGCCGAACAGCACCACGGTGTCGAAAGCCTGGCCCTCGAATTGGGCCAAGGGCAGCGTATCGACCGCGATGCCGGCCGAACTGCGCACCGGCCCGCCGTGCTCGGACACCATCAGGATGTCATAGACCGGGCCGCCCGGCAGGGTATTGGCCATTTCAAAGACGGTCACGGCAGCCATGTCCACCACTTGGAAGCCGGGAAAAACGATAAACGCGACGGATTTGCTCATGATGTCCCAATTCGAGGTTTCTATGTCACACAGGCCATAGCTTAGGGGCCTACACTGCTTCCTGTCAACTCAACCACAGAAGGAAGAACATCATGAAAAACCTCGGTACTGCATTGATCACTGGCGCATCTTCGGGTATCGGCGCCGTTTACGCTGACCGCTTGGCGGCGCGCGGCTACGACCTGATACTCACCGGGCGCGACCAGGCCAACCTGGAACAGGTGGCAGCCCGCCAGGCGGCAACCGGGCGCAAGATCAGCACCATACGCGCCGACCTGACCCGCGCGGCCGACCTGGCCGTGGTCGAGCAGCGCCTGCGTGAGGACAGTTCCATCACGGCGCTGGTCAACAACGCCGGCCTGGGCGCCACCAAGCCGCTGCTGGAATCGTCGGCCGAGGCCATGTCCACCCTGATCGACATCAACGTCACCGCCCTGACCCGCCTGGGCCACGCCGCGATGGCCGAGTTTGCCGCGCGCCGCAACGGCACCATCATCAACATCGCCTCCATTGCCGCGCTGGCGCCGGAAATCCTCAATGGCGTGTACTCGGCCAGCAAGAGCTATGTGATGGTGCTGAGCCAGTCCATGCACCATGAGCTCAAGGACAAGGGCGTGCGCGTGCAGGCCGTGCTGCCGGGCGCCACCAGCACCCCGTTCTGGGACCGCGCCGGGCTGCCGGTACAGCACCTGCCCAGCGCCATCGTGATGACGGCCGAGGACATGGTGGACGCCGCCCTGGCCGGCCTGGACCTGGGTGAGCTGGTCACCGTGCCGGCCTTGCCGGACGGCTTGTGGGACAACTTCAACAACGCCCGCCTGGCCATGGCCAACGATTTGTCCGGCACCAAACCGGCCGCGCGCTACCGCTAACGGCGGCAGCTATAATCGGAGCACCTGATGGTACTCCGATAATGACTCGCGACCTGTTTGACGACCAGCCCTGGCAGCAAGCCATCACCGATGGCGCGGTGGTGCTGCGCGGCCACGCCCGCCAGCAAGCGCCCGGCTTGCTGGCCGACGTCGGGCGCCTGACCCAGGTGGCGCCGTTCCGCCACATGCAGACCGCCAGCGGCGCCATGTCGGTGGCGATGAGCAATTGCGGCTTGGTTGGCTGGGTCAGCGACAAGACCGGCTACCGCTACGATCCCCTCGATCCCCTGACACGCATGCCGTGGCCGCCCATGCCGGAAGACTGGCGCGGCCTAGCGCGCGCGGCGGCCGACGCCGCCGGCTTCCCCGGCTTCGAGCCGGACGCCTGCCTGATCAACCGCTATGAACCGGGCGCGAAAATGGGCTTGCACCAGGACCGCGACGAGCGCGACCTGCGCCATCCCATCGTCTCGGTCTCGCTGGGCGTGCCGGCCACCTTCCAGTTCGGCGGCGCGCGTCGCAGCGATCCCGTGGTGAAAATTCCGTTGTCTCATGGCGACATCGTGGTCTGGGGCGGCCCGGCGCGGCTATACTTCCATGGCGTGTTGACGCTCAAACAAGATGAGCACCCGCTGACCGGGCAGCAGCGCATCAACCTCACCTTCCGCAAAGTGACATGAAAAAACGCCAGTTCCTGACCACCCTCGCCGCCGCCGGCGCCCTGCCGCTGCCGCTGGTCGCGCGGGCGGCGGCCAAGCCGTCCGGCCCGGTGCTGCTGACCATCAGCGGCGCCAGCGTGCAGCCCAACCGGGGCAAGTTCGATCCCGGCCGCGACGAGATGATGGCCAAGCACAAGGTGACTTTCGAGCGCGCCCACGTGTTCGACTATGCCGCCATCCAGGCGCTGCCGGCGGTGACCATCAAGCCCACCCTGGAATACGACGGCAAGCGCCATACCCTGCGCGGGCCGCTGCTGCTGGACGTGGTGGCGGCCGCCACCGGCAAGGTCCCGCCCGACAAGGCCACGCTGCTGATGCGCGCCGTGGATGGCTATGTGGCGGCGCTGACGGTGGCCCAGGCACGCGCGCTGCGCTACATCGTGGCAGCCAGCATGGATGGCGAACCGATGGCGCTGGGCGGGGTGGGGCCGCTATGGGCCGTGTATGAACCGGACTCGATACCGGAAATGGCAAACAAGCCCCTGCCGGACCGCTACGGCAGCTGTCCGTGGGGCTTGTATTACATCGAGATACAGGCCTGAGCGAACTCCGGGCCCGAGCCCGCAGAGGGCGCCCTCAGGCGTAGGCTTCGGCCAGGGACATTACGCGCGGCGTGATGGTGATGCCGACGCCATTGAACAGGGCATTGATGGCGGCCAGGTTGGCCTCGCATTCCTCGGCCTTCCAGCCCTTGAACAGGTCGGTGCCATCCTTGTGGAAGTGCAGGTCCAGCACCTTGCCGCGGTCCTTGTGGGTGTAACCCGAGCTGTGGGTGTTGACGAAGCCCAGGTTGGCCAGCGCGGTCAGCACGTCGGTGGGCGGATGATCGGGGTCGGTAGCGATGAACACGCCGTAGGTCTTGCCCGGCGGCTTGGCCGCTACGTCCACATCGTAAATGCCAGGCGCCTTGGTGACGGTCGTCGATTTCAAAAATAACATGGTTCTTACCCCTATCTTTACCGCGGCTTATAGTTCTTGAAGAAAAGATTCTGAGAGTCAAGCTTATTGCTTCTTGGGCGCTTTGTCGATAAGCACCGGGACATTTGTGTGCCGAGTTGTGTCCTGAGGCCAACAAAATCCTGTCAGTAACATCATCAACTATAGTTTTAATCCCGCAAACCGCAAGCGGGGCCGCAGCGCGCCGCTCAGCTGTGGTTTTTCCGTCGCGCCAGCGCCGCCGTGGGCGGCACCAGGTTCTGGTAGAGCTCGCCGGTGGCCGGGTCCCAGGCGCCCACGGCGGCCTGCTGGCGCGCCACCGTGGCCATGTCGCCGCGCACCACCGGGCCGCTGAGGGCGGCGGCGGCGCCCAGGCGGAACACATTGTCCATGGATTCGCGCGCCAGGGGTTCGGCCAGGCGGCGCGCCACCGCTTCCGGGATGCCGGCCGCCTGGTAGGCGCGCAGGGCGGCGTCCAGCACCGTGACCAGGTAATTGCTGGCAAAGACGGCGGCCGCGTGGTACACGGTCTTGGCGGCGGCGTCGATGGCGACCGGCTCGGCGCCTATCACTTGCAGCGCCGGGACCAGCACGGCCAGCGCCTGCGCGTCGCCCTCGACGCCGCAAAAAGTGCCGTGGAAGCGCTCAGCCACGGCGGCCGGATCGGCAAAGCTGCGGATGGGGTGGACGCTGGCCAGCAGCGCGCCAGCCTCGCGCGCCGTTTGCAGCTGGGCGGACGGCAGCGCCCCGCTGCAATGGAACACGATGCTGCCGTCCAGCGGCACGGCCGCCGCCAGCGAGGCGCAGGCCGGCGCGATCTGGTCGTCGCCCACGGCCAGCAGATGCACGTCGGCGGCACGCAAGTCCGACCAAGAGGCGGCGGCGCGCCCGGCGCCCATGAAATCCAGCGCGTCGGCGGCCGACTGCGGCGAGCGGGTCAGCACGTCCTGCAGCTGGAACGCGCCGCTGGCGGCAAACAAGCGGCCCATCACCCGGCCCACGTGGCCGGCGCCGATCAGGTTCAGGGTGGGCATCAGAACGACGATCCCGGTTGCTGCAGGAAGGCGCTTTCCTCGGGCGTGGAAGCGCGGCCCAGGATGCGGTTGCGGTGCGGGAAGCGGCCGAAGCGGGCAATCACGTCGCAGTGGCGGCGCGCGTAATCGAGCATGCCGGCCAGGTGTTCGCCACCCTCCTCCCCGGCCAGGCGAGAGAACAGCGCGACGCAGCGTTTCTGCATGGCCAGGTCCTCAGCATGCTCCAGCGGCAGGTAGACGAAGGCGCGCTGCAGCGGCGGCAGGGCCAGGTCGCGGCCGGCGTCCACCATGTCCAGCGCGGCCGCCAGGGCCTGGGCGTCGCCGGCGAACGAGAGCGGGGTCCCGCGGTGGATATTGCGCGTGAACTGGTCCAGCAGCAGGATGCGCGCCAGCGCCGATGGCGGGCCTTCCGCATCCCAGGATTGCAGGCCGCCCGCCAGCGCCTGCCCGACCAGTTCGCCGAAGCGCTGCCGTATTTGGTGGTCGAACTGTTCATCCTTCACGAACCAGGCGCGTTGCGGCTGCGGGTCCGGGAACCAGAAATCCAGCACCTCGCGTGCCTGTGCGTTCATGGCGCTCTCCTGTCAGTTGCGGGCATGGGTCAGCTGGAAGCTGGCGATGCCTTCGAAGGCGTTCAGTTCGGCCGACAGGGCCGACAGCGGCGCCCCGCTGCGCTTGCCCAGGGCGATGGCGACGAAGCGCCATTCCTGCTGGCCGTGGTCGCAGGCGATCATCAGCGAACCGCCGGCGATTTCGTAGCCGCGCTCCAGCGCCATGGCGCGCAGGGCCTGCTCCTTGGGCAGGAAGCCGGGCTTGAAGCGCATGGTGATGGCCACCGCGTGGCGCGACGGCAGCCAGGCTTCCAGCTTCGAAATATAGATCATGGAAAAGGCGCACAGCAGCGCCAGCCCCATGGCGCCCATGTAGAAGCCCACACCCACCATCACGCCGATCACGGACGAGGCCCAGATCGAGGCCGCCGTGGTCAGGCCGCTGATGTTGAAGCCCTCGCGCATGATCACGCCGGCGCCCAAAAAGCCGATGCCGGTCACGATGCCCTGCACGATGCGGGTCGGGTCGGAGCTGACCAGGTATTGCGAGACATGGCCGCCGAACCAGTGGGCCGGATAGCCGCCGATCACGGTCAGCGCGGCCGAGGCCATGCACACCAGGCCATAGGTACGCATGCCGGCCGCGCGGCCGTGGTAGGAGCGCTCGTAGCCGACCAGCAGGCCCAGCGCCAGCGCCCCCAGCAGGTTAAGCAGGATCACGCCATTGGTGGCGAGTTCGCCGTGAGACCAGTAGGCGGTCAGGAATTCAAGCGTGGGCATGGCGCGGCGTCAGCTTTTCTTGACCAGCTGCTTTTCGAACGCCACATCGAGCTTGCTGACGCGCCTGGGCGTCTGCGGCCCCAAGCCGTTGACGTAGGCGACGAAATCATCGAGCTCCATGGGCGCGCACAGCGGCGGCTGGCCGGCGCCCTCGGTCAGGAAGAAGTGGCCGCTGCCGGTGATGGACATGCTGTACTTGCCGTTGCCGCTGCGTTTTTTCAGGCGGTCGACGGCGTTCGAGGCGCGGGTCGAGCGTGCGCTCATAAGGCCTCCGTTCGTTGGTGGAGCCAGTCCAGCGCGGGGCCGGACAGCAGGGGCGCCAGGCGCGCGCGCACCGTGGCGTGGTAGGCGTTGAGCCACTGGACTTCATCCGCGCGCAGCAGCGAGGCGTCCAGGCAGCGGGTGTCGATCGGGCACAGGGTCAGGGTTTCGAACTGCAGGAAGTCGCCGAACTCGGTCTGTCCCGCCGGGCAATTGAGCACCAGGTTTTCTATCCGTATGCCCCACTGTCCCGGACGGTACAGGCCCGGCTCGATGGAGGTGATCATGCCGGGTTCCATGGCGGTGTGCGGTTCCGGCATGGCCGAGGGCGAAATCGATTGCGGCCCCTCGTGCACATTGAGGAAGTAGCCGACCCCGTGGCCGGTGCCGTGGCCGAAGTCCAGCCCCTCGGCCCACAGCGGCGCGCGGGCGATGGCGTCCAGCATGGGCGAGCGGGTGCCGCGCGGGAAGCGGGCCCGCGACAACGCGATCATCCCCTTCAGCACCAGGGTGACGTCGCGGCGCTGCTGCGCACTGACCTTGCCGACGCCGACCACGCGCGTGATGTCGGTGGTGCCGCCCAGGTACTGGCCGCCGGAATCGATCAGCAGCAGGCCGTCGCCCTCGATCACGGCGTGGTGGGCTGCGGTGGCGCGGTAATGCATCACGGCGCCGTTGGCGCCAAAGCCGGCAATGGTGCCGAAGCTGCGGCTGACAAAACCGGGCCGGCGCGCGCGCTCGGCGGTCAGGCGGACGTCGATATCGAGTTCGGTCAGCGGCGCCCGCCGGGTATCGGCCAGGGCGGCGTCCAGCCAGGCGAAGAATGTGCACAGGGCGGCGCCGTCCTGCTCCATGGCGGCGCGCACGTGGGCCGCCTCGGCCTCGCTCTTGGTCGACTTGGCGTAGGTGGTCGGGTTGATGGCTTCCACCACCTTGACGGCAGGCGGCACGGCTTGCCGCGTACCATGCGTGATGCGGCGCGGGTCCAGCAGCAGGACGGCGTCCGCCGGCAGCGCGCCCAGCGCGGCGGCGGCGCCGGCATACGGGGCAAGATCGACGCCCTGATCCGCCAGCGTGGCGCGCAGTTCCGGCGCGATCTTGCCATCGGCGACAAACAGCGTGGCGCGATCGGGCGCCACCAGCGCGTGCGCCAGGAAGATGGGATTGAAACTCACATCCGACCCGCGCAGGTTGAACAGGTAGGCGATATCGTCCAGTGTGGAGATCACATGGTGGCTGGCGCCATGCTGGCGCATGGCGGCGCGCAGCGCCGCCAGCTTGTCGCCGCGGGACTGGACGGCGTAGGGAGGCAGGTGTTCGTAGACAGGCGCGTCCGGCAGCGCGGGCCTGCCGTCCCACACCCCGTCCAGCAGATCGAGCCCGGTGCGCAGCGCCACGCCGCGCGTCTCCAGCGCCTGCGCCAGCTGGCGCGCAGTGGCCAGGCCCAGCACGGCGCCGTCAACCGCCACCGTTTGCCCTGCCTGCAGATGGGCGGCCAGCCAGGCTATGTAGATCACGCTGGCGCCGGACGGGATTTTCATCAGCTGCACGGCCGTGCCTTCCAGCTCGCGTTCAGCCTGGGTCCAGTAGCGCGCGTCGGTCCACACGCCGGCGAAATCGGCCGTGATGATGAAGGTGCCCACCGAGCCAGTGAAGCCGGTAATCCATTCGCGGCCCTGCCAGCGCGGCGGCAGGTATTCGGACAGATGGGGATCGGCCGAGGGCACCAGCAGCGCGTCGACCTGATGCGTGCGCATCGCAAGCCGCAGCCGCGCCAGGCGCTCCGCGACGTCGTGGGGGGAGGAAGTCGTCATGATTGTTGCTATGATACCGCGATTGCTTTTTCATGCAGGAGCTGCGATGAATTTGAAAAAGGCCAAGGAACTATGCCGTTCCCTGCCGGGCGCCACCGAGGACGTGAAATGGGGCGCCGACCTGGTGTTCTCGGTCGGCCAGAAGATGTTTGCCGTCACCGGCAACGGCGACGATGCCGACGGCATCAGCTTCAAGGTCGACGACGAGCGCTTCCTGGAACTGACCGACCGGCCCGGCATCGTACCCTCGCCCTACCTGGCGCGCGCCAAATGGGTGCGCATCACGGACCTGCACGCCGTCAGCGACGCCGAGGCGGCCGAGCTGCTCAAGCGCTCCTACGAACTGGTGTTTGCCAAGCTGACCCGCAAGCTGCAGCGCGAAATCCGGCCTGTGGCGTAAACCCAACTGCGAGCACGGCGCCGGGATATGGACGATAATAGCGCTCCCTTCCGTTTCAGACCCCGTAGCGAACCATGCAAGACTTCCATCACAGCCGCGCCCGCGCCCTGCTAGCCAGCGCCGAAGAACTCTACACCAAGGAACAGGTGGACCAGGCCGTCACCCGCATGGCCGACACCCTGAACGCCCGCTTCAACGCCGACGACAGCGAGGAATTCCCGCTGGTGCTGGGCGTGATGGGCGGCGCCGTGGTCTTTACCGGCAACCTGCTGCCGCAGCTGGCCTTCCCGCTGGAGTTCGACTACATCCACGTCAGCCGCTACGGCGACGAGGACCGCGGCGGCCAGGTGGTGTGGAAAGTGGTGCCGCGCTCGAACGTGGCGGGCCGCACCGTGATCGTGCTGGACGATATCCTGGACGAGGGCGAAACCCTGGCCCACGTCAAGCAACGCCTGCTGGACATGGGCGCCAGGGAAGTGATACTGGCCGTGTTCGCGGACAAGGACATCGGCAAGGCCAAGCCCTGCTACGCCGACATTGTCGGCATCACCATCCCCAACCGCTTCGTGGTCGGCTTCGGCATGGACGCCTACGGCTACTGGCGCAACCTGCCCGGCCTGTGGGCCATCCGCACCGAGAACTGAGCGCGGCCCGGGCCCTCAGGGCCGCAGCGCAACCGTGTCGATGAATTTTTTCACTCCGTTCGGGTTGGCGGCCTTCCAGGCTTCCAGCTCGGGACGGTAGCTTTCCTTGTACAGCAGCAGCAGCACGGCAGTTTCCAGCTGGCCGGCTTTAGCCAGTTCGCGCATGTGCAGCAGGCCGGGATCGGTCAGCTTGAAGTCCGGCTTGACGCTCAGCTCGTCGGCCACCGTCATCGTTTTACGCCACGATTCCAGTTCCAGCTGGTAGGGCGACAGCGGCGGGCCATCCTTCTGGTTGCGCAGGTTGGCTTCGATGGCCCCCAGCGCGATCCACAGGGCGCTGTCGGGCGTGCTGGCCTGGTCCTTGTCCGCCAGGCTGGCGTCGAGCACCATGCTGTACTTGCCGCTGTCGCCGTCCTGCTTGAGGCGCACCTTGCGCACCAGCTGCAGCGGTTGCAGCGGCTTGCCGGCGGCCTTGCGCAGGTAGGCCAGCTTGTCCCAGCTGGGGCGCTGGCTGGGCTGGGCCGCGATGCCGTTCAGCAGCGCCTGCTGCGCCGCTTCCATCCTGCCCTGCAGCGCCAGCGCATCCGACAGGAAGCGCCAGGCCTGGCCGTTCAGCGGCTCGACCTCGGTGGCCTTGCGGAACAGGGCTTCGGCCGGGGCATATTGCTTTTGCGCGAAATAGCAGTCGCCGGCATACACATAAGCGGTGGAAAAGGCCGGGTCCAGCTCGGCGGCGCGCTGGAAGCGGACCAGCGCCTCCGCATATTTCCCGGCCTGGAACAGCGCTTCGCCCTCGGCGGCGGCGGCGTTGGCCTCGCGGCTGGGCTGGTGCAGCGGCGCCGGCTTTTCTTCGCTCATCAGCCGCTGCACTTCCTGCGCCAGCGGATCCTCGGCATCGAGCTTGAGCGCCATCTGTATCGACAGTTCGGCCTGCTGGCGCGCCTTGGCGGCATTGGGGTTGGCGCTGTCTTCGGACAGCATCCACAGCAGGTGGCCGACGGCGGCCAGCGGTGCGGACGCGCTGGGATCGGCATTCTTGGCGGCCATGAACTTGTCCATCGCTTCCTTGAAGCGGCCGCTGGCGGCCAGGGCGCGGCCTTCCTGCAGCAAGGCCTGGCAGGCAGGGTTGCCCAGGACGACGGCGCCGGCCGGCGCGGCCAGCATGGCGGCGCACAGCAGCGCCAGCAAGGTCTTCAACATGGCTTACCTCTCCGTTAACATGGCCGATTTTGCAATCATAGCACTAGCTAACGGGCTGTTGCCTAGCGGCTCAACTCCTGTCACGATACCGGCCATGTTGACTTGCTTACCATTACCGCTGCGTGGCGCGCTCGTGGGCCTGCTGCTGGCGGTGGCCGCGCCAGCCACGGCGGCCGGCTGCAGCCGCGCGCTGGTCGTGCCCATGTCGCCGCTGGGGATCAGCGTCACCGTGGATGGCGACAAGCTGGGCGGCATCTACCCGCGCCTGCTGAAATCCATCACGGCGCGCACCGGCTGCGAATTCAAGACCTCGGTGGTGCCGCGCGCGCGGCTGGAATCCATGTTCGAGCTGGGTCTTGCCGATATGCTGGCGCCGGCCAGCCAGACGCCGCACCGCGACCAGCTGGGCGAATTCATCTCCCTGGCCACCTCGCGCGCCATGCTGGTATCGGTGGACCAAAAACGCGCGCCGGTGCGCTCGCTGGCCGAGCTCCTGGAGCGGCGCGAACTGCGGGTGGCGGTGGTGCGCGGGAATGATTACGGCGAAGCCTACCAGGCCGCCGTGGCCGAGCTGACCCGCCAGGGCCGCTTGTACCAGGAACCGGATCCACTGCGGGTGGCTCGGCTGCTGGGCGGCGGCATGGCCGACGCCGCCATCCTCACCCCCACCACGCTGGGCGAGGCCATCAAGGACGACGCGCGCGTCAAGCCGCTGCTGGACCAGTTGCGCATCGAGGTATTGCCGGAACTGCCGGCGCGCCACAGCGGGGTGTATTTGTCGCGCAAGTCGCTTACGCCGGAAGACCGGCGCGTGCTGGCCGAGCAGCTGCGCGCCGTTGCGGAATCGGGCGAGGTGGAGGAGGAATACCGGCGCCACTACCCGGCCAGCCTGCTGGGGCCGGGCCGGGGCAAAAAATAGCCTGGCGCAGCGTTTAACGCAGATTCAGGCGGGCGCGGGCGGCGTCGTACTCGGCCTTGAGGCGGGCCACCATCTCGGCCGTGGTCGGCACGTCGTCCATCAGGCCCACGCCCTGGCCGGCGCCCCAGATGTCGCGCCAGGCCTTGGCGGTGCCGTCGCCAAAACTCATCTTGCTCTTGTCCGATTCCGGCAGCGCGTCCGGATCCAGGCCGGCGGCAACAATGGATTTCTTCAGGTAGTTGCCGTGCACGCCGGTGAACAGATTGGTGTACACCACGTCGGCGGCGGCCGATTCCAGGATGGCGTCGCGGTAGGCGTCCGAGACATTCGATTCCTGGGTGGCCAGCCAGCGCGAGCCGATGTAGGCGAAGTCGGCGCCCATGGCCTGGGCCGCCAGGATGGCGTCGCCGGTGGCGATGGAACCGGACAGCGCCACGGGGCCGCTGAAGAACTTGCGCACCTCGCCCACCAGGGCAAACGGCGACAGCGTGCCGGCATGGCCGCCGGCGCCGGCCGCCACCAGTATCAGGCCATCCACGCCGGCTTCCAGCGCCTTCTCGGCGTGGCGGATCGAGATCACGTCGTGCAGCACGATGCCGCCGTAGCTGTGGATGGCGTCCAGCATCTCCTTCGGCGGCGCGCGCAGCGAGGAAATGATGATGGGCACCTGGTGCTTCACGCAGACTTCGACGTCATGCTCCAGGCGGGTGTTGGATTGGTGCACGATCTGGTTGACGGCGATCGGTCCCACTTTTTGTTCCGGATGCCCGGCCTGCCAGGCGGCCAGCTCGGCCTGCAGGTCGGTCAGCCAGGTGTCCAGCAGCTCGGCCGGGCGGGCGTTCAAGGCCGGGAAGGAGCCGACGATGCCGGCCTTGCACTGGGCCGCCACCAGGGCCGGGCCGCTGGCGATGAACATCGGGGAGGCTATCACGGGGAGGGACAGGTTTTGCAGGGCTGCAGGCAGGGCCATGGCGTACTCGCTTTCGGGTGGGGTGAACCGGGCCATTATAAATAGTACGATCGTACTTATCTTAGAGGATGGACTCCATTCAACGTTTGTGAGCGCTCACTCTCTTTCAAACACCACTTGCTCGCGGCGCCAGGCCAGCTGCGACCACACGGCGCGCTTGTAATTGTCGTCGGCATTGCGCCAGTTGCGGATTTCCTCGAGGGTGCGCAGGCAGCCCATGCAATAGCGCCTGTCCTCGTCCATCTTGCACAGGCTGACACAGGGCGACGGGACCGGGGTTTCAACATTCATATTCATAGGGCGGAGTCACGACAGCAATCCCGGCATTATGCGCGCGAAACCACATAGCCAGCGAAACGCGCTTGACCGGGCCGCCCATGAGCCTATACTCACCATCCATATGGATGGCGAATGGATGGAGACAATGGCCAAGCAAGAACTCAAGCTCAAGACCAGCGAGTCGGAAAAGATTACCATCAACCTGGGCCCCATCGACCTGGGACAGATCGACCTGCTGGTACAGGAAGGCTTTTACGCCAACCGCACCGACCTGATACGCACCGCGATCCGCAACCAGCTGAACGGCCACGCGGAGGTGGTGAAACAGACCGTGGCGCGCAAGAGCCTGGTGCTCGGCATGCAGCACTATTCGCGCGCCGACCTGGAGGCGCTGCAGGCCGCCGGGGAACGCTTGCAGATACAGGTACTGGGACTGGCCAGCATTGCCAGCGACGTCTCGGTGGAACTGGCGCTGGCCACCATCGAATCCATTTTTGTACTGGGCTCGCTGCATGCCAGCGCCGTGCTGAAGACGGCCCTGGCCCAGCGCATCCATTAACGCGGCGGGGCTGCTGCCCGTACGCAGACACGAAGGGCACACATGAAGATACCGCTATTGAAGACCATGCGCGAGGCGGCCCAGCAGCTGCTCTCGCGCGGCCCCGTGGCCGCCACGGCGGCCATCCAGGAAAATCTCGGCAAGCGCGCCAAGGCGGCGCCGCCCGCCCCCGGGCCGGCCATGCGCGACATCAACCCGCCGCCGCAAGCGGCCCAGCAGCCACTGTCGCCAGCGACGCCTCCCCCAGCAACTCCGCCAGCCGCACCTCGGCCAGCCGCACCTCCTCAACCCGCACCTGAGCGGCAGGGACCGGCGCCATCCGGGCCGCAGGCCCGGACCGAAACGGCGGCCGCCGCGCCGCATCCGACCGATATGGCGCAGGACATGCTGAACCGCATGGGCATCAACATCAACCTGCAGGCCAGCATGGAGGCCGCCCTGCCCCCCGGACTGCGGCCGGGACCGAATGGCATCCCGGCTGGCTTCGAACTGCCCCGCTTCGATTTTTCCGGGCTGGACCTGCCCGGCATGCAGAACCCGGCCACGCCGCCCGCGCCGCTGCCGGAAGGCGCGCAATTCATCAGCGGCAGCTATGTCAACCACGCGGGCAGCCGCGCCTACAAGCTGTACATCCCGTCCAGCTACCATGGCCAGGCCATGCCGCTCCTGGTGATGCTGCACGGCTGCACCCAGGACCCGGACGATTTCGCAGCCGGCACCCGCATGAACCAGATCGCCGAGGAGCAGCAATACTTCGTCGTGTATCCAGAGCAGAACCGCCAGGCCAACCATTCCAAGTGCTGGAACTGGTTCAACGAGATCGACCAGACCCGCGGCCAGGGCGAACCGTCCATCATCGCCGGCATCGCCCAGCAGGTAATCGACGAATACCCGGTCAACGAGCGCCAGGTGTACGTGGCCGGGCTGTCGGCCGGCGGCGCCATGGCGGTCATCGTCGGCACCCTGTATCCCGACATCTTCGCGGCGGTGGGCGTGCATTCGGGGCTGCCGTTCGCCTCGGCCAAGGACTTGCCGTCGGCGCTGGGCGCCATGAAGCGCGGCGCCGCACACGCGCAGCAGCCGGCCGGCAAGGCGCTGCCCATCATTGTGTTCCACGGGGACCAGGACAGCACCGTCCATCCGCTCAACGGGGAGCAGGTGATGGAGCAGGGCCTGGGGCGCCACGGCGGCAAGGCCAGGCCCTCGGTGTCGTCCGGCGCGGTGCCGGACGGCTACCAGTACACCCGCACCACGCACCGCCACCCGGACGGCAGCACGCTGGGCGAACACTGGGTGGTGCACGGCGCCGGCCACGCCTGGTCGGGCGGCAGCGCCTCGGGCAGCTACACCGACGGCAAGGGGCCGGACGCCAGCCGCGAGATGCTGCGCTTCTTCTCCACCCTACGCTAAGAAACCGTTTCAAAAAGGCCATGGCGTCGCCGCGCCCGGCCCTGCTCATGTTGAAACGGGTTCTAAAGCGAGCGCCTGGTCTCGATGAAGCGCTGCAGGCAGGCCGGGCACCAGCAGCCCGGCCTGGGTTGATCTTCGGACAACGCCGCCGCATCCGGCACGGGCAGCACCGCCGGCAGCGCCGCGCACCAGCACGGCTGGCTGTTCGCCGCATCGGCCGCATCGGCCATGCCGCAGTGGAAGGTGGCGCCGCAGCGCGTGCAAGTGCTCATGAAAATACGCCGGTATAGCCCTATAATGCCTACATTATTGCAGCAGCTGGCTGTAAAATCGCACACATTTCTTACCCCGGACCCGCCATGACCCAACTGACCAACCTGAATCTCGGCATGAACGACGACCTGACCGCGGTGGCGCCGCAGATCAAGGCCCAGATCCTGGCCGAGGCCCTGCCGTACATCCGCAACTTCCACGGCAAGACCATCGTCATCAAGTACGGCGGCAATGCGATGACCGACGAGCGCCTCAAGCACGGCTTCGCGCGCGACGTCATCCTGCTGAAACTGGTGGGCATGAATCCGGTGGTGGTGCACGGCGGCGGTCCGCAGATCGACAACGCGCTCAAGAAAATCGGCAAGCAGGGCACCTTCGTGCAAGGCATGCGCATCACCGACGAGGAAACCATGGAAGTGGTGGAATGGGTGCTGGGCGGCGAAGTGCAGCAGGATATCGTGATGCTGATTAATCACTACGGCGGCCAGGCCGTGGGCCTGACCGGCAAGGACGGTGGCCTGATCCGCGCCCGCAAGATGTCCATGCCGGACAAGGACAATCCGGGCCAGTACCTGGACATCGGCTTCGTCGGCGAGATCGACGCCATCAACCCGGCCGTGGTCAAGGCCCTGCAGGACGACGCCTTCATCCCCATCATCTCGCCGATCGGCTTCGGCCAGGATGGCCAGGCCTACAACATCAACGCCGACGTAGTGGCCGGCAAGATCGCCGAAATCCTGAAAGCGGAAAAGCTGATCATGATGACCAATATCGCCGGCGTGCAGGACAAGAACGGCAACCTGGTCACCGACCTGTCCGCGCGCGAGATCGACGAGATGTTCGCCGACGGCACCATCTCGGGCGGCATGCTGCCCAAAATCTCGTCGGCGCTGGACGCCGCCAAGTCGGGCGTGAACACGGTCCACATCATCGATGGCCGCATCGAGCACTCTTTGTTGCTGGAGGTCTTGACCGAACAGGCTTTTGGCACTATGATCCGGTCTCACTGAAAAAACGGCGATGCACTCGCTAGCTGTTCAACGGTGTATCGCCACGTTTCAAATGCCCTTGTAGCTCAGTGGTAGAGCACTCCCTTGGTAAGGGAGAGGCCACGTGTTCAATCCACGTCAAGGGCACCACTCCTGTTTCACCCTCCCCCGCTTAGTACACACGCTCCACCGTCAGGCCGCGCTTGCGCAGCAGTTCCGGCACGCTGTTGGTTCCCAGCAGATGCAGTACGCCGATCGCCGCTACGCTGATGTTCTCCTGTTGCAGCAGCCTGGCGATGCCGTCCGCCAGCGCAGGGTTGCGGCCATCGAGCAGCACGCGCTGCACGAAGCGTCCGGAGAAGGTCTGGTCCTGTTCGGCCTTGGCCGCCACTGCATCCAGGCCGGCGCGGTCGGCGTTGCGCCAGGCTTGCGCGATCTGGCGCGCCTGGTCGGCCTGTTCCTTGTCATCGATGCCATCGATGGACTCTTCCAGGAAGCGCAGCTGCTCGGACGAGGTCATGCGGTTGAACAGGGCCATCTGGCTGTCCGGCGATTCCAGCTCCAGCACCTGCTGCTTGCGCTCGTGGGCCTGGCGCGCCAGCCAGGCGTCCACCGCCAGCGTCACGTCGTAGCCCTGGGCCGCGAACTCGTTCACCGTCAGGAGGCTAGCCAGCAGCCAGGGCTTCATCATCGCCACCGACTCCGGCGAGATCCGGTACTGCTGCAGCAAACGCGCCAGGCGCGCGCGGTAGGCCGCCGACAGTTCGCTGCGCTGGGCGCCGCGCGCCACCATGCCGTGGCGCTGGATGGCCTGCGCCATGCGGGTCTCGTCGCCAAGCGGATCGATTTCCAGCGCCAGCACCCTGCTTTGCTCCAGCGCCGCCGTCAGGCGCGGCTCCAGCGGGAAGAAATCCGGCGCGCCCACGTGGATGGTGCCGAACAGGTACAGCGTGTGGCCGTCCTGGGTGACCTGGAACAGCGCGCCGCGTGGCGGCTGGACCTGGGCTGCGCCGCCGGGTTCGGCCCGGACCTGGCCGAGGGCAAAGCAGAACAAACCGACAAACATCACTATAATCTGGCGCATGTCTTCCTTCACTCTTTGAATCGGTGGTACCGGTGCTGCATCTTACCCGCTCCGCGCCCGTGTGGCTGTTCGATCTCGACAACACCTTGCACTATGCCTCGCACGCCATCTTCCCCTCCATCATGGCGCAGATGAACACCTACATCGCGCGGGTGCTGGGCGACGGGGTGACGCCGGCCAGCCAGGAAGCGGTGAACGCGGCGCGCACCCTGTACTGGCAGCGCTACGGCGCCACCATGCTGGGACTGGTGAAGCACCACGGCGTCAAGGCCGAGCACTTCCTGGCCGAGACCCACCGCTTCGACAGCCTGGAAAGCCTGATACGCGCGGAGCGCGGCCTGCGGGTTGCGCTGCGCCGCCTGCCCGGCCGCAAGATCCTTCTGACCAATGCGCCGCACCAGTATTCGTCGCGCGTGCTGCGCCACCTGGGCTTGCAGCGCCAGTTCAGCCACCATGTGGCGGTGGAATCGATGCGGGTGCACCGCCAGATGCGGCCCAAGCCGTCCAAGCTGCTGCTGCACAAGCTGATGCGCCATCACCGCCTGACACCGGGGCGCTGCATCCTGGTCGAGGATACGCTGGCCAACCTGCGCACGGCGCACCAGCTGGGCATGGGCACGGCCTGGGTCACGCAGTACCTGAAGCCGGGCGACGTGGCCGGACTGGCAAGGCCGCAGCAGCGCATGAATCGCCCCGCTTATGTCGATGTCAAAGTAAAATCCGTCCGGCAGCTGCACGCATCCCTGCACCGGCTACGCTAACTCTTTCAGGACACCGACATGGCAAGCACACCGCCCGGACAGCGCCGGCTGCAGATCCTGCAGGCCCTGGCCGAGATGCTGGAACAGCCCAAGGGCGACAAGATCACCACCGCCGCGCTGGCGCGCAGGCTGGAATGCTCCGAGGCCGCGCTGTACCGCCATTTCGCCAGCAAGGCGCAAATGTTCGAGGGACTGATCGAGTTCATCGAGTCCAGCGTGTTCGGCCTGGTCAACCAGATCGCCGAACGCCGGGCCGACGGCCTGGCGCAGGCGCGTGATATCACCGCCATGCTGCTGCAGTTCGCGGCCCAGAACCCTGGCATGACGCGGGTACTGACCGGCGACGCCCTGCTCAATGAGGACGAGCGCCTGCAGGCGCGCATGAACCAGTTCTATGACCGCGTCGAGCTGGGGCTGAAACAGGCGCTGCGCCTGGCCGCCAGCGAAGGCCATGGCGACGAAGCGCAAGTGGTGGCGCGCGCCTCGCTGCTGCTCAGCTTTGTGCTGGGCCGCTGGCACCGCTACGCGCGCAGCGGTTTCCACCACCATCCCACCCACGACGCAGCACTGCAGCTGGCCATGCTGCTGGCCTGAGATCGCACCATGAACACCGACGTTTTCGCCCTGCTGGATGACGCCAGCACCGATGCGCACGAGGCGCCGCGCTCGCGCCTGTACACCGGCCACCTCGCCACCCTGCGCTGCGAGGACATCGCCGCCTGGCCCGGCGTGCTGGAGCAAATGCGCCAGGAGCTGGCCCTGGGCCGCCACGCCGTCACCCTGTGCGCCTACGAACTGGGCGCGGGCCTGCAGCAGCTACCCGTGCCCAAGCTCGATGGTCCGCTGGCGCAGGTGCTGGTCTTCAGCGATTGCCGGCTGCTGTCGCCGGCCGAGGTGGGCGACTGGCTGGCGGCGCGCTCCTTCCCCATCGACCGCCCGGCCGGCATCGCCAACGTGCGCGCCAACGTCAGCGAACAGGAATTCGCGCAGGCGCTGGCGCGCATCCACGGCTACATCGAAGCGGGCGACACCTACCAGGTCAACTACACCTTGCGCCTGCGCTTCGACGCCTACGGCTCGCTGCACGCGCTGTACGCCCGCCTGCGCGCGCGCCAGCCGGTGCCTTACGGCGCGCTGGTGGCGCTGGAGGATGGCAGCGCCGTGCTGTCGCTGTCGCCCGAGCTGTTTGCGCGCCACGCGGATGGCATGCTGACCGCGCGTCCCATGAAGGGCACGGCGCCGGCCGCGCCGCCGGGTCCGGAGCAGCAGGAGCAGAACCGCGAGCGCGCCCAGGCCCTCGCCAACGACCCCAAGAACCGCGCCGAAAACCTGATGATCGTCGACCTGCTGCGCAACGACCTGGGCCGCATCGCGCAGACCGGCACGGTGCAAGTGCCCGAGCTGTTCGAGGTGCGCCGCTACGGCAGGGTGCTGCAGATGACCTCCACCGTGCAGGCCCGCCTGCGCACGGACGCCACCCTGGCGCAGGTGTTCGATGCGCTGTACCCTTGCGGCTCCATCACCGGCGCGCCCAAGCGCCGCAGCATGGAAATCATCGCCGAGCTGGAAGCGGCGCCGCGCGGCATCTACACCGGCGCCATCGGCTGGTTCGCGCCCACCGAGGAAGGCGTGGGCGACTTCTGCCTGTCGGTGCCTATCCGTACCCTGGCCCTGTCCGCACCGGACTCCGCGTTGGGCCTGCGCCATGGCGAGATGGGCGTGGGCGCCGGCATCGTGCACGACAGCGGCGCCCAGGCCGAATATGCCGAGTGCAGCCTCAAGGCGCGCTTCCTGACCGGGCTGAAAAACGAATTCGACATTTTCGAAACCATGTACGCCACGGCGGCCGATGGCATACGCCACCGCGCGCGCCACCTGGCGCGGCTGGCGGCGTCGGCGGCCTACTTCGGCTTCCCCTGGGATGAACGAGCGGCCCACGCCTACCTGGACGCGGCCTGCGCCATGCTGGACCCGGCGCAGCCGGCCTATCGATTGAAGCTGTCGCTGCAGCCCTCCGGCGCGTTCTCGGTGCAGCAGGCGGTGCTGGCGCCGCTGGCGCAGTCGCCGGTGGGCGTGCTGCTGGCGGCGGACGCCACCCGGGCGGACGACCTGTTCCTGCGCCACAAAACCAGCATACGCCAGCGCTACGACGCCGCCTGGCAGGACGCCGACGCCCGGGGCGCCTTCGACACCCTGTTCTTCAACGAGCGCGGGGAGCTGACCGAGGGCGGGCGCAGCAACGTGTTCGTCAAGCTGGACGGCCACTGGCACACGCCGCCGCTGTCCAGCGGCCTGCTGCCGGGCGTGATGCGCGGCGTGCTGCTGGCGCAGTGGAACGCCAGCGAGACCGTGATTACCCGCGAGATGTTATTGGCGGCGCAGGAAGTCGTGCTGTGCAATGCCTTGCGCGGCGCCATACCGGCCCGGTTGATCTACTGATCGATCATCATTTCGAAGCCGCCATAGATCATGCGCTTGCCGTCAAACGGCATGTTCCTGGGGTCCATGTAGTCCTTCACGCGAACATCGTTCATGACCTTGGCGTTGATCTCGTCGCGGCGGGCGCGCGACTCGTAGACTATCCATGAAAACACCACCACCTCCCCTTCCTCCAGCAGCACGCTCTGGGGGAAGGAGGTGAGCTTGCCTGGGGGAGCGTCATCCGCCACGTTTTCCCGGAATTCCAGCGCGCCGTACTCCTTCCACACGGCGGCGCAGGCCAGCGCCATCGTCTTGTACGCTTCCAACTTGTCCCGGGGGACGGGAATCACGAATCCATCAACGTAGGGCATGACGTTCTCCTTTGCTTACATGGCCAGCGCTTTCTCCACGGCGCCGACCAGTTGCTTGTCGGCGGGCGTGACTTTGCTGGGGAAGTTGTCGACCACCTTGCCGTTGCGGTCGATCAGGTATTTATGGAAGTTCCAGCCCGGCGCCTTGCCGGTGATCTTGATCAGGTTGGCGTACAGCGGGTTCGGGTTCGGACCCGATACCACCGACTTGGCGAACATGGGGAATTTCACGCCATAGGTGTTGTAGCAGAAGTCGGCGATTTCCTTGCTGCTGCCGGGTTCCTGCTTGCCGAAGTCATTCGACGGGAAGCCCAGCACCACCAAGCCTTTGCTGCCGTACTTGGCGTACAGCTGCTCCAGTCCCTCGTACTGGTTGGTAAAGCCGCAGTAGCTGGCCGTGTTCACCACCAGCACCACCTTGCCGGCGTACTGGCACAGGTCCTGCGGCGCATCGTCCTGCAGGCGGTTGAAAGTCTGCTTGAGGATGGCCGGGCAGCTGCCCGCCGCAGGGGCGGCAGCCGGCGCCGGCGCCTGCGCGCGGACAGGCGCGGGGATGGCGGCCATCAGGGACAGCGAGGAAATCAGGCTCAGTGCGGCTATGGTCTTGGACATGGCGAAGGGCGTGTGGGAGTTGGTGAGATTTTCATTCTATGCCAAAGCACGCGCCCCCGCACGGGTGTTACAAACCGGCCAGGCAGATGTACTTGATCACCAGGTAGTCGTCGATTCCATAGTGCGAGCCCTCGCGTCCCAGGCCCGATTGCTTGACGCCGCCGAAGGGTGCGATCTCGTTCGAGATCAGCCCTGTGTTGACGCCCACCATGCCGGTTTCCAGCCCTTCGGCCACGCGCCAGATGCGGCCCACGTCGCGCGAATAGAAATAGGCGGCCAGGCCGAACTCGGTGTCGTTGGCCAGCGCCACGGCCTCCTCGTCCGTATGGAAGCGGAACAGCGGCGCCAGCGGGCCGAAGGTTTCCTCGCGCGCCAGCAGCATTTCGCCAGTGACGTTGGCGATCACGGTGGGCTCGAAGAAGCTGTGGCCCAGCGGATGGCGCTCCCCGCCCAGCAGCAGGCGGGCGCCCTTGGACAGGGCGTCCGCCACGTGCTGCTCGACCTTTTGCACCGCTTTCACGTCGATCAGCGGTCCCTGTTCCACGTCCGGCTCGGCGCCATTGCCGACCTTGAGTTTGGCGACGGCCGCCACCAGCTTTTCGGCGAACTGCTGGTAGACGCCATCCTGCACATAGATGCGGTTGGCGCACACGCAGGTCTGGCCGGAGTTGCGGAACTTGGAAGCGATGGCGCCCTCCACGGCCGCGTCCAGGTCGGCGTCGTCGAATACGATGAAGGGCGCGTTGCCGCCCAGTTCCAGCGACAGCTTCTTGATGGTGGCGGCGCTCTGCTCCATCAACAGCCGTCCGACGGCGGTCGAGCCGGTAAAACTGAGCTTGCGCACGATGGGATTGGCCGTCATCTCGGCGCCTATCTCCTTGGCCGGGCCGGTTACCACACTGAACACGCCGGGCGGCACCCCGGCGCGCTCGGCCAGGACCGCCAGCGCCAGCGCGCTGAAGGGCGTGGCCTCGGCCGGTTTCAGCACCATGGGGCAGCCGGCCGCCAGCGCCGGGCCGGCCTTGCGGGTGATCATGGCGATCGGGAAGTTCCACGGCGTGATGGCGGCGCACACGCCGATGGGTTCCTTGGTGACGATGATGCGGCGGTCGTTGGCCGGCGTGGCCAGGGTGTCGCCCGCCACTCGCTTGCCTTGTTCCGCAAACCATTCGATGAAGGAGGCGCCATAGGCCACCTCGCCGCGCGACTCGGCCAGCGGCTTGCCCTGCTCGGCCGTCATCAGCTGGGCCAGGTCTTCCGTGTTTTCCAGGATCAGGTCATTCCACTTGCGCAGGATGGCGGCGCGCTCCCTGGCGGTCTTCTTGCGCCAGGCCGGCCAGGCGGCTTGCGCGGCCTCGATGGCGCGGCGGGTTTCGGCCGCGCCCATGCGCGGAACGCTGCCCAGTTGTTCGCCGGTGGCGGGATTGGTGACGGGCACGGTGGCGCCGCCGTCGGCGTCGCTCCAGACGCCGTTGAGGTAGGCCTGCTGGCGCAGCAGGGAGGGGTCTTTCAGCTGTGGCATGGGATGCTCCAACACAGGTGGAAAATCCGACTATGCCACAGGGTCCAACACGCCGATGTACGATAGCGGAGTTAAAGGGTGTTCAAAATGGGCGTGGCTAGGCGCAGCGACGAAGACAGTGCGCCTGCACGGCGAGGAGCTGCAACAACGCCATGGCCATTTTGAAACGCCCTTTTAGTCCACCTTGATGCTGCTGAGCTTTTCGGTCGGCTTGGGGAAGGACAGTTTCATGCCCTCCAGCGTCTCCAGCAGGATGTGGGCGATGGCCAGGTTGCGGTGGGTCTTGGAGTTGGCCGGCACCACATACCACGGCGCATGGCCGGCGTCGGTCTCGCGGATGGCGGCCTCGTAGGCGCGCTGGTACTCGTCCCACTTCTTGCGCTGCTCCAGGTCGGCCAGGTCGAACTTCCACTGCTTGTCGGGATCGTCCAGGCGCGCCTGCAGGCGCTCGCGCTGCTCTTCCTTGGAGATGTGCAGGAACACCTTGACGATGGTGGTGCCGGTTTCCGCCAGCATGCGCTCGAAATCGCGGATGTGGGCATAGCGGCGCTGCGCCTCCTTGGGCGTGATCCAGCCCTGCACCAGGGTGATCAGCACATCCTCGTAATGGCTGCGGTTGAAGATGGCGATCTCGCCCTTGCCCGGCACCTGCTGGTGCACGCGCCACAGGTAGTCGTGCGCCAGTTCGGCGCTCGTCGGTCCCTTGAAGGCGGCGGCGCGCACGCCCATGGGATTGATCTGGGCGAACATGGCGCGCACCGTGCCATCCTTGCCGGAGGTGTCCATGCCCTGCAGGACCAGCAGCACCTTGCGGCCGTGTTCCGCGTACAGCATTTGCTGCAGGTGGGCGATGCGGCCGATCAGGGTCGCGGTCTGCTCGCGGTCCAGGGTTTTCAGTTCGCTCTTGCCCAGTTCAGCGTTACCGGGATGCAGCGCGGCGCCCACCAGGCGGCGGCCGGCGTCCTCCTCGCGCAGCTTGAGCTTGGGCGCGGCGCGGAAAATCTCACGTACCTTCATAAAGTGTCCCTGAGGCAAAAACGCCAGACTACCAGATGTCCTCGACCAGCGTCGCTCCTGCGGAGGCAGGAGCCTATGCTGACTATGCGTCGCGTCGACGCGAACTCAGCATGGACTCCCGCCGTCGCGGGAGTGACGGGTTTTAGCCGGCCGCCAGTTGCGCGGCCCGGCAGCCCCACCAGGCGGCTTCCTCGAACACCGAGAAGCCAGACAAATCGGCATGGGCGAACAGGATGGGGCCATCGGCCTCGCGCAGCGCCTGCATGCCGGCGTTGCTGCGGAAGTGGGGCCAGGGCGCCGCCATGGCGTGGCCGCGCAGGGTGATGTCGATCCGTTCCACGCAGGAGGCAAACTGCTTGCCATAGGCGGCCTGCAGATCGGCGCTGGCCAGCGCCAGCAATTCTTCCGGCCTGGCCGACGCCATCCAGTGGCGCGCACTGCCGGCCTTGCGGTCGGACAGCGCCACGTAGGAAGTGAATACGGACCGCTCCGGCGGCCGCACACGGATGTCCTGGTGGGTGGACACCACATAGCCCAGTCCCGGCTCCTGGTAGACCACGTTGTCCCAGCATAGCGGCTGGTCCGGCAGCTCGTCCGGAAAGCGCTTGAGCAGGAAGTTGGCCACCATCCAGGGCGCGTACTCGGGCAGGTCGCGCTGCGCATCGAAGCCATACGCGGCGATGTTCTCCACCACGCGCGCCGCCACGTACACCGGCATGGCGCAGATTGCCTTGCGGGCCCGCACCAGGTAGCTGACCGGCTGGCCGCGCTCCAGCCGGAAGCACAGCGCCTCCACGCCATCGTCGCTTTCCTTCAGCGAGACCGCGGTGCCGCTGGCGCGCTTGATGGCCGCCGACTGTTCCATGGCCGAGAGCAGCGGCTGCAGGCCGCCCGGCCAGGTCAGCAGCGCGCCCTCTCCCGCATTGGCGGCGTGGCCGCCACGGCTGCAGAAGTAGTGCAACCCGGCCCAGGCCGAGACCTGGTCGTAGCTGGTGCCGTAATCGTCGCGGCAGCAGTAGTTCAGATACCAGTGCAGCGTGGGCGCGCGGTAGCCCTGCTGCGCCAGCCATTGCTTGAGCGTGATGCGGTCCAGCGCCAGCCACTCGGCATCCTGCGAGGACAGCGCGGACGGCAGCGCGAACACGCGCCGTCCGTCGCCGCCGCGCAGCTGGCGCAAGCGCTTCATTTCGGCGAAAAAGCGCTGGTGCTCTGCCAGCTCCCAGGCCGCCACGCCCTCGGTGGGCACATGGCCTTCCTGCCAGCGGCCCTGATACAGCAGCCGTTCCTCGGGCGCGTGCACGATGCGGCGCTCGTCGTAGTAGGGCGTCTCCGATTGCGCGTCCTTGAGTATCACGCCGATGTCGGCCAGGATCTCGCGCACATGGGTCGACTCCATGGACGGTATCGGCAGGTAGTGGGCGCCGGTCGGATATGCCAACTCGTCCAGCTCACCGTAGACGCCGCCGGCCGCGTTGCCGTAGGGCTGGGGGCCGTCCACCATCAGCACATCGGTATGCGCCAGTTGCTTCAGCTTCCACGCGGCCGCCATGCCGGCCGCGCCGGAGCCCAGTATCACCACGTCGGCGCGCAAGGTTTGGGAAGGCGGCGGCAGCGCCTTGCGGTCGCGCAGGAAGTGGCCCTCGTCGCGGCCCGGATAGGACAGCTGCGGCGTGATTTCCTGCCAGCGCCGGAAGCCGGCCACGCTGCCCGCCGCCAGCGCGCCGCTGGCCCCGGCCCACAGCAGGAAGGAGCGGCGCAGCATCAGCGTATCACCCGGCGCCAGTCCTGCTCGAACTCGTGCACCAGCGACTGCGTGTTGAGGCGGTTGGGCGGCATGGCCAGCGGCTGCATGTCGGGCGGGAAGATGAACATTTCGCGCGTGGTGTCGGCGTTCAGGTAGCGCATGGGCAGGCGGTAGCTGGTGGGTGGCTGGTAGTCGGCCTGCGGCGAGGCCAGGATGAAGCCCCACTCGCCGAACGAGGGCACATAGGCATGGTAGGGCCAGGTGCGCATGCCGACTTCGCGCAGGGTGGCGTTGATGGTCCAGTAGGCGTGCGGCGCAAAGAAGGGTGAGGTCGATTGCACCACCAGCAAGCCGTTGGCCGCCAGGTGCTTGCGCGCCATGCCGTAGAACGGCACCGAATACAGCTTGCCGAGCGCGAAGCTGGATGGATCGGGGAAGTCGATGATGATGGCGTCGAACATCTCGCGGTTGTGCTCCAGCCAGATGGCGGCATCGGCGTTGATCACGCGGGCGCGCTTGTCGTTGAGCGAATTGGCGTTCAGTCTGACCAGTTCCGCGCGGGTGGCGAAGGCATGCGTCATGGCCGGGTCCAGGTCCACCAGGGTGGCCTGCTCGATGTTCGGATAGCGCAGGATTTCGCGCATGGCCAGGCCGTCGCCACCGCCCAGCACCAGCACCCGGCGCGCCCATGGCAGGGCTTGCAGCACCGGATGCACCAGCGCCTCGTGGTAGCGGTACTCGTCGCGCGAGGAGAATTGCAGGTTGCCGTTGATGTACAGGCGCAAATCGTCCTGCCAGCGCGTGATCACCAGGCGCTGGTAGGGCGTGGTGGTGGAATACACGATCTCGTCGCCGAACAGGCCATGTTCGCCCCAGTGCGTCATGCGGTCGGCCAGGGCGAAGCCCAGCACCAGCACGCACAGCACGGCACTGGCGCGCAGCATGCGGCCAGCCGCGTTTTTCAGCTCGCTGCGGAACACCAGGATGGTCCACAGGGCCACGCCCACGTTGAGCATCCCGAACAGGAAGCCGGTGCGCACCAGCCCGAGATACGGCGCCAGCACCAGCGGGAACAGCAGCGAGACCGCCAGCGCCCCCAGGTAATCGAAGGTCAGCACCTTGCTGACCAGTTCATTGAAGGCGGTCTGGCGCGCGTTCAGGGCGCGCATCACCAGCGGCACCTCCATGCCGACCAGGGCGCCGACCAGGAACACCATCACGTACAGCAGGGTGCGGAACGGCGCCGCCATCCAGGAAAACGTCAGGAACAGGGCCGCCGCCGACACGCCGCCCACCAGGCCCACGGCCAGTTCGATGTCCACGAAGCGCGACAGCACGTCCTCGTCCTTCACATACTTGGAAACGTGGGCGCCGACGCCCATGGCGAACAGGTAGCACCCGATAATGGTGGAGAACTGCAGGATGGAGTCGCCCAGCAGGTAGCTGGACAGTGCGCCTGCGATCAGTTCGTAGGCCAGTCCGCAGGAAGCCACCACGAACACGGACAGTATCAGAATCTTTTTGTTCATTGGCCTCTTTTGCACTAATATGCTTGCTGCGTTATCAAGTTCACCACTTTAACCGAGAGTGCGCCGTGCCCGCCATCCTAAATTATCTGCTGCACCTGCTGACCGCCGCCGTCATGCTCATGGTCTTCTTCAAGATCTACACGCGCGTGACGCCGTTCGACGAGGTGCTGCTGATACGCCAGGGCAACCACGCGGCCGCGCTCTCGCTGGGCGGGGCGCTGCTGGGCTTTTCCGCCACCATCGCCTCGGCGCTGGTGCACACCGGCGACTACCAGCAATTCTTTGGCTGGGCCGCCGGCGCAATGGCCACGCAAATCGTGGTGTACGCCGTCACCACGCGGCTGCTGCGCATGTCCAAGGACCATATCGAGGCCAATAACTGCGCCTTCGGCGGCCTGCTGGGCGCGATTTCGCTGTCGGTCGGCCTGATCAACGGCGCCTGCGTTTCTTAATTCGCTCATTCTTCTGCGAGGATTCATCATGGGTATCGGCAGCTTTATCAAGAAGCAGTTTATCGACGTACTGGAATGGAACGAGGATACCGAGGGCGTGCTGGCCTGGCGCTATCCCATGCAGGACCAGGAGATCCAGAACGGCGGCGTGCTGGTGGTGCGCGAGTCGCAGGTGGCGGTGTTCGTCAACGAAGGCCAGATCGCCGACGTGTTCGGCCCAGGCACCCACACCCTGACCACGCATACCCTGCCGCTGCTGACCAACCTGAAAAACTGGGACAAGTTGTTTGCCTCGCCGTTCAAGTCGGACGTGTACTTCTTCAGCACCCGCATCCAGACCGGCCGCAAATGGGGCACGCCGCAACCCATCACCATCCGGGACAAGGATTTCGACATGGTGCGGGTGCGCGCCTTCGGCATGTATGCCTACCGCGTGGCCAATGCGCGCGCCTTCTTCACGGAGATCAGCGGCACGCGCGAAATCTACACCCGCGAGCAGGTCGAGGAACAGCTGCGCGGCATCCTGATGGCCAGCATGGCCAGTTCGCTGGGTTCCTCCAGCGTGCCGTTCCTGGACATGGCCGCCAACCAGGGCCTGATGGCGCAGCAGGTCAAGGCCGACCTGGTGACGGCCTTCGCCCGCTACGGCGTGGCGCTCGATGAATTCAACGTCTCCAGCGTCAGCCTGCCGGAAGAACTGCAGGCGGCCCTGGACGAGCGCATCTCGGCCGGCATGAAGGGCGGCCTGGGCAAGGACAAGCTGGCCGGCTACACCCAGTTCCAGGTCGCCAGTTCGATTCCGCTGGCGGCCCAGAACGAAGGCGGCGTGGCCGGCCTGGGCGCGGGCCTGGGGGCCGGCGTCAGCATCGGACAAGCCATGGGCCAGGCCATGGCGGCCGGCCTGGCGCCCGGTGTAGCTCCTGCAGCCGCACCTGCTACCACTGCTGCGGCGCCCGCCGAGGACTCCATCGAAGCGCGCCTGGCCAAGCTGAAAGGCCTGCTGGACAAGGGCCTGATCTCGGCCGCCGACTACGACAGCACCAAGGCCGAGCTGCTCAAGAAACTGATAGGCTAAGCGCGCATACATGCAGACTGTTTCCTGTCCCAGCTGCGGCGCGGAAGTCACGTTCCGCTCGCACGCCTCGGTCATGGCCGTGTGCGAGTATTGCGGCACCGGGGTATTGAAGGATGCCGACGGCGTCAAGGACCTGGGCAGGATGTCGTCCGTGCTGGAGGATTACACGCGGGTGCAAATCGGCACCTCCGGTGTGCTGGGCGGGCGGCCGTTCACCGTGGTGGGCCGCTTGCAGCTGCGCTACCCGGCCGGCATGTGGAATGAATGGCATCTGCTGTTCGACGACGGCGCCAGCGGCTGGCTGGGCGATGCTTCCGGCCAGTACATGGTCACTGCCGAGCGCCAGCTGTCCGGCCCCCTGCCCGCCTTCGAGCAGCTGGCGCCCGGCCGCAACGTAGTGCTCGATGGCCTGATCTACACGGCGGCCGACGTGCGCGTGGCCGAGTGCATAGGCGGCCAGGGCGAACTGCCGTTCAAGGTGGGCGCAGGCTACCAGACCCGCACGGCCGACCTGCGCAGCGGCGGCCAGTTCCTCACCCTCGATTATTCGGACGACGGTCCGCCCAAGGCCTACAGCGGCAGCGCCGTCACGCTGGAGGCGCTGCAGTGCCAGCTGCTGCGCGACGACGACGCCATACAGCGCAGCGCCGGGCGCTATCGCGGCAAGCTGACCGCGCTCGATTGCCCGTCCTGCGGCGGCGCCATCAAGTACCTGCCGGGGATGACGGCGCATTTGCTGTGTCCCTCGTGCGGCGCGCAGCTCGATGCGGCCAGTCCCAAGGTCGAGGTACTGCAGGCCGGCGAACGGGTGGCGGCGGTGCGCACCTCGCTGGAGCTGGGCGCGCAATCGACCCTGAATGCCGAGGAATACACCGTGATCGGCGTGATGCGCCGCGCCGACGACGAGGGCACGCAGTGGACCGAATACCTGCTGTACGGCGTGCGCGCCGGCTTTACCTGGCTGGTGGAGACCGATGAGGGATGGTCGCGCTCCAGCGTGCTCGATATGTGGCCGCTGTCGCAGGGACCGGGCGCGCCGGTGGTGCAGCTGGGGCCGGCCAGCTTCCGCAAGCTGTACGACTACCAGGCGCGGGTGACGTTCGCGGCCGGCGCCTTCAACTGGCAGGTGGCGATGGGCGACACCGTGCAGGTCAGCGAATATGAAAACGGCCAGACCAAACTGGCTGCCGAAGGCACGGCCGAGGAGCTGACCTGGTCGCGCTCGGCGCCGGTGCCGTTCGACCAGATGCGGGCCTGGTTCGGCGACAAATTCAGCGGCGAGGCGCCACCCCAGCGCAAGCTGGCACAGGATGGACGCTACAAGCGCACCGCCAAGACCATCATGATGGTGATGCTGGCGTTTAACGCCATTCCGCTGCTGGCCAATTTCCAGGGCACCTGGTTCCTCAGCGCGATAGGCGCGCTGGCGATTTACCTCCCTGCCCTGTTCCTCGATACCAACGACGACAAATCATGAGCAAATACCTGGTCTACGCCATCGTGGTCAGCGTGCTGACCTCCGGCGCCAGCTGGATACGCGCCTTCAGCGGCGGGACCGGCAGCAGCAGCAGCGGCTATCGCGGCAGCACCTGGAGCTCGCACACGGGCGGTGGCGGCGGCAGCTATGGCGGCGGTTCGGGCGGCGGCGGGGGCCACAAATGAAGCGCGAAACATGAAGCACGCAATATGAAGCACGACACCCTGCCGCTGTCCCTGCACCAGCCGGCCGGCCTGCATCTGCTGGCGGACCTGAGCGGCATCGCCGATGTCAGCAAACTGGGCGACTGCGTGGCGCTGGAAGCGCTGCTGCGGGACGCGGCGGCGGCGGCCGGCGCGCGCGTGCTGCACAGCCAGTTCCACGGCTTCGGCGAGAGCGCCGGGGTGACCGGGGTGGTGCTGCTGGCCGAGTCCCACATCTCCATCCACACCTGGCCGGAGCACGGCTTTGCGGCGGTGGATATCTTCATGTGTGGCGGTGCCCAGCCTGAGTTAGCGCTCGCTCACATAGAAGCTGGCTTGCGGCCCTCGTTCAGCGACACGCATACCGCGCAGCGCCGGGCGCGCTGACCCTTACCAGCACCGCCAAGCCGCTGCGCTAAATTTCCGGCGGTAGCGGCTGTATGTTGACGGCTTCGCCACCCTGGAGTTCGTAAGGGACGCGCACGAAGGGATTGCCCTAGCTTTTGCATCTCTGGATCATCCAATTCGACAGCGACTCGGTGCATGACGGGCCTCGTGAAGACGGTATCGGGAAGTGTATAACATACCCCGAACCTGATCACGCCAAGATCCAATCGCGCAAATGCCGCACTAACCGCAGCCGTCAGCCCTGCCTGGCCAGCAGCGCGGCATCCTTGGCCACCGAGGCCTGGTAGCGGGGCCGCTGGGTGACGCGCTCGATATAGGCGGCGATCAGCGGGGTCTTCGGGACCAGCTCGAACATGGTGGTCCAGTTCAGCGCCGAGCCCCACAGGACGTCGGCCGCGCTGTAGGTATCGCCCAGCAGGTAGGGCCCTTTTTCCAGCTGGCCGGTCAAGGTGGCCAGCACGGTATCGTAGTCGCCGTAAGGAGACATGCTAGGCGGCGGCACCTGCTTGAGCGATTTGTCGATCAGGGCCGGCTCGAAGCAGGAACCATAGAACGCGATCCAGCGCAGGTAGGGACCGCGCAGCGGATCGCCGATGGCCGGCGCCATACCGGCCTCGGCGTACAGGTCGGCCAGGTAAATGTAGATGGCCACCTGCTCCGTCACCAGCGCGCCGTCGTGCAGGATGGCGGGCACCTTGCCCATGGGGTTGATCTTCAGGTATTCCGGCTGGCGCAACTCGCCTGCGCGCATGTCCAGCACACGCAGCTCGTAGTCGGCCTGGAGTTCCTCCAGCAGCGCCAGCACCCCGCCGGAGCGGGAGTGGGTGCAGTGGAACAGGGTCACGTGCTTGCTCATCGCGTCATCTCCATCGAAAAAGGCAAAACGCCACGATAAGCCTTGCTATGATATTCGTCTTGTAAAAATGCGAATGTGGCAAAAACCATACGCGGGGAGAAGCATGAGCACGCTGCAGCCAGTCACGGAACGTCCCAAGGGCGTGGTCCATCCCGCCGCCGCCCGCCAGGCCTTCCGTCTCGCGCGCTATCTGCCGGAGCCGGACCTGGCGCCCTTTCTCGACCACTTCTGGGTAGTGGAGTGGCATTTCCCGGCCGGCGCCAGCCACGACCAGCGGGTGCTGCCCTACCCTTGCGTCAACCTGGCGTTCGATCCGGCCCGTACCGGCGTGTTCGGCGTGGTGACCGGCGCCTTCGATTACCACCTGGAGGGCAGCAGCCGGGTGCTGGGCGTGCGCTTCCGGCCGGGCGGCTTCCGGCCCGTCCTGCGGCGGCCGCTGAACACCATCACCGACCGCATCGAGGCGCTGGCGCCCATCTTCGGCATCGACGACCGCGAGGCCGAGCGCCAGGTGCTGTCCGGTGCGGACGATGCCGCCATGGTGGAGGCCGCCAGCGCCATCCTGCGCCGCGTGCTGCCGGCGCCCGATCCCGAAGTGGAGCGCATCAACGCCGTGCTGGCGCTGCTGGACGATATGGCGGTCACGCGCGTGCAGCAGTGGGCCGAGCGCGCCGGCATGGGCGTGCGCACCCTGCAGCTGCTGTTCCAGGACTATGTGGGCGTGAGCCCGAAGTGGGCCATCTGCCGCAAGCGCCTGCACGAGGCGGCCGACCAGCTGGCCAGCGGCGCCGAGCTCGACCTGTCCGAACTGGCGCAGCGCCTGGGCTATTACGACCAGGCCCACTTCACCAGCGACTTCGAAAAACTGGTGGGGCAGCCGCCAGCCGAGTACCGGCGCAGCTGCACACGATCCGCTTAAGCGCACATTTGCGGCAAAACAAATCCGAAATTTTCTGTCGGCGTAACGTCGATGGATGCTCACTATCGTAGAAACACCGAGATTCCAGCGCCTCTGGCCAAATTATTGGTCGGAGGAGGACCACGATATGTTCACAAGCTTCATTGCCACACACCCCGAAGCCAGAGATGTCGTGCCCGGAGCAGGAGGCGTCAGGAAAGTGCGCTGGAGTCGTGCAGGTTCGGGTAAGCTGGGAGGGGTCAGGGTTATCTATTTTGTCCGCAACCAGGCGGGCGAAGTCATCCTGCTGACCATGTTCGCCAAGTCATCCATCGCCACTTTGAGCAGCGCACAGTTGAAGGAGCTACGCCATGCATACGAAGAAAGGTCTCCCCCTGAGCGACGAGGATCTGATTGAGTTTGAGGCGGGACGCGATCTTTTTTCTGAACTGATGGAGGGTGCGGCGGATATTCGAGCGGGCAGAGGCAAAGTGGTCTACTCTCCAGTGATCGCGGCACGAAAAAACACCGGCCTGTCCGAGGCTGATTTCGCATCATTGCTGGGCGTCTCCCTGCGTACCTTGAGAGCGTGGGAACAAGGCCGCAAACAGCCAAGCGGTGCCGCTATCACTGTGTTGGCGATCGCCCGCGAGCATCCAAAGATCTTACTGGCGATACATAGCAAGTCTCCGGAGCCGCACACGTCATCCAACGTGAGCCAGACATAAAAAAGGCAGCCAAACGGCTGCCTTTTTGCTGTGTTACGGCTGTGCTCAGTGCTTGGCGCGCAGTTTGGCGATGGCGGCCAGCTGGCCGATCGCGGCGGCCAGTTCGGCTTGCGCTTTCGCGTAGTCGATGCCGGTGTTGGTGTTGGCCAGGGCTTCTTCCGCCAGTTTCTTGGCGGCCGCAGCCTTGGCTTCGTCCAGGTCGTGACCGCGGATGGCGGTATCGGCCAGCACCGTCACGGCGTTCGGCTGGACTTCCAGCAGGCCGCCGGCGACGAACACGAATTCCTCCTCCGCCTGGCCCGGCACCTGGATGCGCACCGCGCCAGGACGGATACGGGTGATCAGCGGCGTGTGCTTGGGGTAGATGCCCAGCTCGCCCTGTTCGCCCGGCAAGGCGACGAAGGTCGCTTCGCCCGAGAAGATCTGCTCTTCGGCCGAAACCACGTCTACGTGGATGGTATTTGCCATAATGTCCTCGGAAAGTGGCGGGGGGGGGGGGGGGAGGGG
>NZ_JBKFEH010000020.1:0-41454 GCF_053572355.1 Duganella kummerowiae | reverse complement strand
CCCCCCCCCCCCCCCCCCCCCCCCCCCCCCCCCCCCCCCCCCCCCCCCCCCCCCCCCGCCACGCTCAATGATTAGTTGAGCTTCTTGGCTTTTTCGATGGCTTCTTCGATCGTGCCGACCATGTAGAACGCTTGTTCCGGCAGGTGATCGAGTTCGCCGGAGGCGATCATTTTGAAGCCCTTGATGGTGTCCTTCAGCGACACATACTTGCCAGGCGCGCCGGTGAACACTTCGGCGACGTGGAACGGCTGCGACAGGAAACGCTGCATCTTACGGGCGCGGGCCACCAGCAGCTTGTCTTCCGGCGCCAGTTCGTCCATGCCCAGAATGGCGATGATGTCGCGCAGTTCCTTGTAGCGCTGCAGGGTGCCCTGCACGGCGCGCGCGGTCTCGTAGTGTTCCTGGCCAACCACCAGCGGGTCCAGCTGGCGCGAGGTCGAGTCCAGCGGGTCCACGGCGGGGTAGATACCCAGCGAGGCGATGTCACGCGACAGCACCACGGTCGAATCCAGGTGGCCGAAGGTGGTGGCGGGCGAGGGGTCGGTCAAGTCGTCCGCAGGGACGTACACGGCCTGGATCGAGGTGATCGAACCGGTCTTGGTCGAGGTGATGCGCTCCTGCAGGCGGCCCATTTCCTCGGCCAGGGTAGGCTGGTAGCCCACGGCGGAAGGCATACGGCCCAGCAGTGCCGACACTTCGGTACCGGCCAGGGTGAAGCGGTAGATGTTGTCGACGAAGAACAGCACGTCCTTGCCCTGGTCACGGAACGATTCCGCGATGGTCAGGCCGGTCAGCGCCACGCGCAGGCGGTTGCCCGGCGGTTCATTCATCTGGCCGTACACCATGGCCACTTTGGAGTTGCCCAGGTTGTCCAGGTCGACCACCTTGGCATCGGCCATTTCGTGGTAGAAGTCGTTACCTTCACGGGTACGCTCGCCCACGCCGGCAAACACGGACAGACCCGAGTGCGCCTTGGCGATGTTGTTGATCAGTTCCATCATGTTCACGGTCTTGCCCACGCCGGCGCCGCCGAACAGGCCGACTTTACCGCCCTTGGCGAACGGGCACACCAGGTCGATCACCTTGATGCCGGTTTCCAGCAGGTCTTGCGACGGCGACAGCTCGTCGTAGGCCGGCGGGGTGCGGTGGATGGAGGCGACCTGCTCTTGCGACACCGGGCCGCGTTCGTCGATCGGGTTGCCCAGCACGTCCATGATGCGGCCCAGGGTGCCGTTACCGACCGGAACCATGATGGGTTTGCCGGTGTTCTGGATGGTCATGCCGCGGCGCAGGCCGTCGGACGAACCCAGAGCAATGGTACGGACCACGCCGTCGCCCAGCTGCTGTTGCACTTCCAGGGTCAGCTCGGACCCTTCCATTTTCAAGGCGTCGAAAACCTTGGGCATCGCGTTGCGCGGGAACTCCACGTCCACCACTGCGCCGATACACTGAACGATTTTGCCATCAGCCATGTTCGTTCCTTCAAATATAGTTGTCGTTTAAACCGCAGCCGCACCGGCGACGATTTCAGAAAGTTCTTTGGTAATCGCGGCCTGGCGGGTTTTGTTGTAGACCAGCTTGAGTTCGCCGATCACATTGCCCGCGTTGTCGCTGGCGGCCTTCATGGCCACCATGCGCGCCGACTGCTCGGACGCCAGGTTTTCCGCCACCGCCTGGTACACCAGGGCTTCCACGTAGCGCTCCAGCAGCTCATCGATCACGGTGCCGGCATCCGGCTCGTAGATGTAATCCCAGTTGTGATTACCGGCGTCAGCCTGCTTCTTGGCGGCCGGCAGCGGCAGCAGCTGCTCCACCATCGGCTCTTGACGCATCGTGTTGATGAACTTGGTGTAGCACACGTACACGGCATCCAGTTCGCCACTCTCGAATTTCTCGAGCATGACCTTGACCGGGCCGATCAGCTTGTCCAGGTGCGGGGTGTCGCCAATCTGGATCGCATGCGCCACCACGGGAACGCCGATCCGGTTCAGGAAACCCAGGCCCTTGTTGCCGATGGCGACAGCTTGTATCTTGTTGCCTGCGGATTCCAGTTCGCGCGCCTTGGCCGTCACCTGGCGCAGCACGTTGGTGTTCAAACCGCCGCACAGACCCTTGTCGGTCGTGACGACGATGAAGCCTACGGCTTTCGCCTCCGTTTTCTGCTCTTCAGCGAGGAACGGGTGGGAATATTCGGGGTTCGCGTTGGCCAGATTGGCGGCGATGTTACGAATCTTGTCACTGTAGGGACGGGCGGCGCGCATACGGTCCTGCGCCTTGCGCATTTTCGATGCGGCAACCATTTCCATCGCCTTGGTGATCTTCTTCGTATTCTCTACGCTCTTGATCTTGCCTCGTATCTCTTTGCCTACTGCCATGAGTCCTTACTCCTTGTGCGCGTAATGGCGGTCCGTCGCCGGACCGCCGATGTCCTTAGAATGCGCCGGATTTTTTGAAGTCGGCAATGGCGGCGGCCAGCGTTGCTTCGCTGTCCTTGTCCAGTTGCTTGGTCTCTTCAATCTTGGACAGCAGCGCGGCTTGCTTGGCCTTCAGGTACGAATGCAGGCCGGCTTCGAAGGGCAGCACTTTCTTGACTTCGATGTCGTCCAGGTAGCCCTTGTTCACGGCGAACAGCGAGGCGGCCATCAGCGAGATCGACAGCGGCGAGTACTGCTGCTGTTTCAGCAGCTCGGTCACGCGGGCGCCGCGGTCCAGCTGCTTGCGGGTCGACTCGTCCAGGTCGGAAGCGAACTGCGCGAACGCGGCCAGCTCACGGTACTGGGCCAGGTCGGTACGGATACCGCCGGACAGGTTTTTGATGACCTTGGTCTGGGCGGCGCCACCGACGCGCGACACCGAGATACCGGCGTTGATCGCGGGACGGATACCCGAGTTGAACAGCGAGGTCTCCAGGAAGATCTGGCCGTCGGTAATCGAGATCACGTTGGTCGGCACGAAGGCGGACACGTCGCCAGCCTGGGTTTCGATGATGGGCAGGGCGGTCAGCGAACCGGTCTTGCCTTTCACGGCGCCGTTGGTGAACGCTTCGACATAGTCGGCGTTGACGCGGGCGGCGCGCTCCAGCAGGCGCGAGTGCAGGTAGAACACGTCGCCAGGGTAGGCTTCGCGGCCCGGCGGACGGCGCAGCAGCAGCGAAATTTGACGGTAGGCGACGGCTTGCTTGGACAGGTCATCGTAGACGATCAGGGCGTCTTCGCCGCGGTCGCGGAAGTACTCGCCCATGGCGCAGCCGGAGTAGGCCGAGATGTACTGCATGGCAGCCGACTCGGCAGCCGAAGCAGCCACCACGATGGTGTACTCCAGGGCGCCGTGCTGTTCCAGCGAACGCACGATGTTCTTGATGGTCGACGCTTTTTGGCCGATGGCGACGTAGATGCACGTCATGCCCTGGCCCTTCTGGTTGATGATGGCGTCCACTGCCACGGCCGACTTGCCGGTCTGGCGGTCGCCAATGATCAGCTCACGCTGGCCACGGCCGATAGGCACCATGGCGTCGATCGATTTCAGGCCGGTCTGCATCGGCTGCGAGACGGATTCGCGGGCGATCACGCCGGGAGCGATTTTCTCGATCGGCGAGGTCAGGGCGGTGTTGACCGGGCCCTTGCCGTCGATAGGCTGGCCCAGGGCGTTGACCACGCGGCCACGCAGTTCGGGGCCGACCGGCACTTCCAGGATGCGGCCGGTGGTCTTGACGGTGTCGCCTTCCGAGATGTGCTCGTAGGCGCCCAGGATCACGGCGCCGACGGAGTCGCGTTCCAGGTTCATGGCCAGGCCGAAGGTATTGCCCGGGAATTCAAGCATCTCGCCTTGCATCACTTCCGACAGGCCGTGGATGCGGCAGATACCGTCGGCAACGGAAATAACCGTGCCTTGGTTGCGCACTTCAGCGCCGCCGTCAATGCCTTGGATCCGGCTCTTGATCAGCTCGCTGATTTCAGATGGGTTGAGTTGCATACTAACTCCTAAATGGTGTTCTCTCAGCTTGCGCGAGGAAAAAGGGTCTGCGGCGCCGACTTAGGCGGCCAGCGCAACACGCATGTGCTGCAGCTTGGCGCGCACCGAAGTGTCCAGCACTTCGTCGCCGACGACCACGCGCACGCCACCGATCAGCGATGGATCTACCGTGATGCTCGGATTGAGCTTGCGGCTGAATTTCTTTTCCAGCGTGGCGACCAGCTCAGTAACCTGGGCGGCGCTCAGCTCGAAGGCGCTGGAGATCTCGGCATCCGCCGCACCTTCCGCGCTATTTTTCAGCAGCTGGAACTGGGCGCCGATTTCCGGCAGCAGTTCGATCCGGCCATTGCCGATCAGCATGTCGAGGAAGTTCTTGGCTTCGGCGCTCAGCGGCGTTTTCAGCAGCGCGGCGACGGTGGCGGCCACTTCGCTCTCCGACACTTTCGGATTGCGGACATAGGCCAGCACCTCTTCGTTGGCGCCGATCTGGGCCAGTTCGGACACCAGATCGGACCAGGCGCCGAGGTTGCCGGCTTGGGCCACGCGGAACAGGGCTTCCGCGTAGGGACGGGCGACGGTTGCGAGTTCTGCCATGATTACAGCTCGGTCGCCAGGCGCGCCAGCAGGTCGGCGTGGGCCGACGCAGTCACTTCGCGCTTCAGGATTTGCTCGGCGCCCTTGACGGCCAGGTCAGCAACCTGGGCGCGCAGTGCTTCGCGGGCCTGGGTGATTTGCTGCTCGGCTTCTGCCTTGGCTTGCGCAATGATGCGGTCGGCTTCGGCTTTGGCGTTGGCTTTGATTTCTTCGGCGACCAGTTGCGCGCGCTTTTCAGCGTCGGCAACACGTTGCGCAGCCTCGTCGCGGGCCGAGGACAGGGCCTCGGCGGCGCGTTTCTCGGCCACCACCATGGCCTGCTGGCCCTGGTCGGCGGCGGCCAGGCCGTCGGCAATGCGCTTGGCACGCTCGTCCAGCGCGCTGTTGAGCGCCGGGAAGACGAACTTCATCGACGCCCAGACGAGCACCGCGAAGGTGATCATCTGGCCGACGAGAGACATGGTAATGTCCATACCTTAGCTCCTAACTAAAAGGTTCTCCTAAAAGGGGAGCGATTACTTGCCGGCGGCTTGGATAACGGCGTTCAGGAAGGGGTTGTTGAAGGTGTACAGCAGAGCGACACCAACGCCGATCATCGAGATGGCGTCCAGCAGACCGGCGATCACGAACAGTTTGGTTTGCAGCTGGGGCATCAGTTCAGGCTGGCGAGCCGAGGCTTCCAGGAATTTGCCGCCCAGAATGGCGAAACCCAGAGCGGTGCCGATGGCGCCCAGGCCGATGATGATAGCGGCGGCCAGAACGGTGAAGCCTTGTACTTGAGCGATCAGAGCTTGCATTTATATTTCTCCTAAGATTTAAAAAAAACTACAGATACTAAAAAGTTAAAACCAAGTTTGCCGAATTAGTGCTTCTCAACCGCAAGGCTCAGGTACACGACAGTCAGCGCCATAAACACGAAAGCTTGCAGGGTGACCACCAGTATGTGGAAGATTACCCATGGGCCACCCAACAGCCACTGGCCCCACCATGGCAGCAAAGCGATCAGGATGAAGATCAGTTCGCCGGCATACATGTTGCCGAAGAGTCGCAGCGAAAGCGACAGTGGTTTGGCCAGCAGCTCGATCATCTGGAAGATGAAATTGATGGGCGCCAGCACGATGGCCATGAAGCCATGGGCGTGGAACGGCGCGGTGAGCAATTCTTTGAACCAGCCACCCAGGCTCTTGGCCTTGATGGAGAAACCGATGATGCAGATCAGCACGCCGAACGACATGCCGAAGGTGTGGTTGACGTCGGCGGTCGGCACCACGCGCAGCTTGTGGATGCCGAACTGGCTGGCGACCATGGGCAGCAGGTCGACCGGCAGGAAGTCCATGGCGTTCATCAGCCAAACCCAGCAGAAGATCGTGATGGCCAGCGGCGCGATCACCTTGCTCTTGGCATGAAACGCGGAGTTGACGACGTCATTGACCAGTTCCATGACGAATTCGACGAAGTTCTGCAGTTTGCCAGGCACGCCGGCGGTCGCCTTGCGGGCCGCCAGCTTGAACACCACCAGGAATACCAGGCCCAGGATGGCCGAGATCCAGAAGGTATCCAGGTTGAAGGTGTCGCCAGGGCCGGTGGCGCCGGCATTGTGCAGGTGGGACAGGTGGTGCTGGATGTATTCCGTGGCATTTGCCGGAGCCGCGTGGCCCGCTTCAGCAGCGTGTTCTGTGGTCATAGGTCAATATAAGTAAGATTTTTGCTTAACCCCGGAGCGATCCCCTGCGCCGGAACTGATGATTTAAACCGCGAGCAGCGAGAACCAATATGCCAAGGTTGCCACTGCGAATCCTAATATCAGCCATAACCAGGAGGCCGACTGAAACAGCGCCAGTGCCGCACCCAGCAGCACTACCGTGATAAATATCTTTGCCAATTCGGCCCGCACATGCGTCCGAAATGCTTGCTTTGCGTCTTTATTTCCGCCCGCGACGATCATCGCGTACATCAGGCTCCCGATGACTGCGATACCTCCGCCATAGGCGGCCGACCATCCTTTGAGTGCTCCGCCGATGTTCCACGCGAGCAATGCGAACCCAGTTGCGATGGCTAACTGGAGGGCCACGACTTTAAAGACAGGCTTGGAAATACTTGTTGAATTGCTCACGCGCCAAGCCCGATTAACCCAAAGACACGGGATTATATGTGTCTTTCATTCATGACGTCAAACATTGCTGCACCGCAGCAGAGCAAATGGTGCACGAAAGACACGCTTTAACACCAAATTGAGCAATGTTTGCACCACGATCGCTCATAATGATGAGTTTGTCGTTTTCCCTGTATATGCAGTTGCCTGCATATACAAGTAGTTGAACGCTGTCCGCCGTTCAAGCCCGCAGGCGGGCCAGGACCCCGTCCAGCACCTCCAGGTCGGCAAAGTCGATGATCAGCTGGCCGCGCCCCTTGGCGCCCATCTTGAAGACGACGGGGGTGGCGAGCGTATCCGATAATTCTTCTTCCAGCCGCACGATATCGCCCGGCTTGTCCTTCTGGCGTGCCGTCGGCGGCGCGGCTTTCTGCTCCTCCACGGTTTTCGCCACCAGTTTTTCCGTTTCGCGCACCGACAGGCGCTTGGCCACCACGGTGCTGGCCAGCGTGATCTGGCTGGCGGCGTCCACCGCCAGCAAGGCGCGCGCATGGCCCATGTCGATATCTCCCGCCATCAGCATGGTTTGCACCGGCTTTGCCAGGTTCATCAGGCGCAGCAGGTTGGACACGGCGCTGCGCGAACGTCCCACCGCGTTGGCGGCTTGTTCGTGGGTGAAGCCGAAATCCGTGATCAGGCGGTGTATGCCCTGGGCTTCCTCCAGCGGATTCAAATCCTCGCGCTGCATGTTCTCGATCAGGGCCATGGCGGCGGCCGCCTGGTCGTCCACCTCGCGCACCAGCACCGGCAACTGTTCCAGCCCGGCCAGTTGCGCGGCGCGGAAACGCCGTTCTCCGGCGATGATCTCGTATTGGGTCACGCCGCCGGCCTGCCCGACCGGGCGCACCAGGATGGGCTGCATGATGCCCTGGGTCTTGATGGAGGCGGCCAGCTCCTGCAGGCCGCCCTCGTCCATGCGGGTGCGCGGCTGGTACTTGCCGGCCTGCAGCTGCGACACGGGTAGCTCGGATGGCGTGCCCGCCGCCGGATTGTTCAAGTCGCCGTCGCCGCCCAGCAGCGCATCGAGGCCGCGACCCAGGCCTCCTTTGAATTTCTTGGTTGCCATATCTACCCTTATTTTTTCTGGATGCGTTCGACCATCTCGGCGCCGAAGGCGATGTAGGCCTGGGCGCCCTTGGACGAAGGATCGAAGGCCACGCCCGGTACGCCATAGGACGGCGCCTCGGCCAGGCGCACGTTGCGCGGAATGATGGTCTTGAACACCTTGTCGCCGAAGTGCTGTTCCAGCTGGGCCGACACCTGCTGAGACAAGGTCATGCGCGGATCGAACATCACGCGCAGCAGGCCGATGATCTTGAGTTCCTTGTTCAGGTTGGCGTGCACCTTCTTGATGGTGTTGACCAGGTCGGACAAGCCTTCCAGCGCATAGTACTCGCACTGCATGGGGATGATGACGCCATGCGCGGCGCACAGGCCGTTCAGGGTCAGCATGGACAGGGCCGGCGGACAGTCGATCAGCACGAAGTCGTAGTCCTTGGCCACCAGCTGCAGCGCATCCTTCAGGCGCGACTCGCGCCGTTCCAGTTCCACCATCTCCACCTCGGCCCCGGCCAGTTCGCGGTTGGACGGCAGCACGTCGAAGCCGCCATGCTCGGAACGCTGGCGCGCGGCGGCAATGTCGGACGTGCCCAGCATGACCTCATAGGTCGATGCCGTGAGCCCCGCCTTGTTGATGCCGGCGCCCATGGTGGCGTTGCCCTGCGGGTCGAGGTCGACCAGCAGCACGCGCTGTTCCAGCTTGGCCAGGCCGGCCGCCAGGTTGACCGCGGTGGTGGTCTTGCCGACGCCGCCCTTCTGGTTTGCTACGCAAAATATTTTTGCCATCTATGATTTTCTATTTATACTGTTTAGTTCGTATAAACGATATAGGTCGTTTATACAGTTTATACGGTATGTTGTATTTATACCGTATAAATCGTTTATACGTTTCTTGGCTCAAGCCCTGGAAATGAATACCAGGTGCCGCTCCGCGTCCAGCCCCGGCACCCGCAGGGGCTGCAAATCGCTCACGCTCCATGGCTGGGGCAGCCGCTGGCGTTCCTCCTCCGGCGCCGTCCCTTTCAGGGCGATGAACTTGCCGCCCTCCTCCAGCACGTGCCCGGACCAGTTGACGAAGTCGGACAGGTCGGCAAATGCGCGCGAGGTGATGACGTCGAATTTCTGCTTCACTTCCAGCTGTTCCACCTTCATCGTGTACACGGTGACGTTGGCCAGGCTTAGCTCTGCCTTCACCTGGTTTAAGAAGGCTGTCTTTTTATGCACCGTGTCTATCATGGACACTTTCATGTCCGGCCGGGCAATGGCCAGCACCATGCCCGGCAATCCTCCCCCTGCTCCCACGTCCAGCACATTGCGGGCGCCGGCAAACGCCGGCACGGCCGCCAGCGAATCCAGCAGGTGCAAGGTCACCATTTGCATGGGATCGCGCACCGAGGTCAGGTTGTACACGCTGTTCCACTTGTTGAGCAGAGCCAGGTAGTCCAGCAGCTGGTCCACCCGGCCGGCGTCCAGCTGCAGCGCCAGTTCCTGTATGCCCTTGTTCAACACTTCCGATACTGCCGCACGGTCGAACACCTTCATTGAACTGCCTCATCCTGTTGCGCCACGAAGCCGCCGTAGCCGGCCTTTTTCAGGTGCACCAGCAGCAGCGAGATAGCCGCCGGGGTAACCCCGGAGATGCGCGACGCCTGGCCCAGGGTTTCCGGACGCTGCTTGTCCAGTTTCTGGCGCACCTCGAAGGACAGGGCCTTGATGTCCAGGTATTGCAAGCCTTCCGGAAGTTTCAGGTTCTCGTAATGCTCGTGGCGCTCCACCTCGCGCAGCTGGCGGTCGATGTAGCCCGAGTACTTGAGCTGGATCTCGATCTGCTCGCGCACCGCATCATCGGTGACGCCGGGACCGGCCAGTTCGCGCCCGTCCACGCCCTCCATGCTCATCAATTTGTCGTATTCCACGCCCGGACGGCGCAGCAAGTCGGCCAGCGAATACTCACGTTCGATGGGCTGGCCCAGCACGCGTTCCGACTCGGCGGCGGCCAGGATGCGCGGGTTGACCCAGGTCGAACGCAGGCGTTCCAGCTCCTTGGCGACGGCTTCACGCTTGCGGTCGAAGGCTTCCCATTGGGCGTCGCCCACCACGCCCAATTCGCGGCCGATCTCGGTCAGGCGCATGTCGGCATTGTCTTCGCGCAGGCTAAGACGGTACTCGGCGCGGCTGGTGAACATGCGGTACGGCTCCTGCACACCTTGCGTCACCAGGTCGTCCACCAGCACGCCCAGGTAGGCTTCGGAACGGCCCGGAGACCAGGCTTCCCTGCCCTGGGTTTGCAGGGCGGCGTTGATACCGGCCAGCATGCCCTGGGCGGCGGCTTCCTCGTAGCCGGTGGTGCCGTTGATCTGGCCGGCGAAATACAGGCCATGGATGGCCTTGGTTTCCAGCGAGGACTTGAGGCCGCGCGGGTCGAAATAATCGTATTCGATGGCATAGCCGGGGCGCAAAATATGGGCGTTTTCCAGTCCGACCATGGAGCGCACCAGCTCGATCTGCACGTCGAACGGCAGGCTGGTGGAGATGCCGTTGGGGTAGAACTCGTGGGTGGTCAAGCCTTCCGGTTCCAGGAAAATCTGGTGTGATTCCTTGGCCGAGAAGCGGTGGATCTTGTCTTCGATGGACGGGCAATAGCGCGGGCCCACGCCTTCGATCACGCCGGTGTACATGGGGCTGCGGTCCAGCCCGCCACGGATGATGTCGTGAGTGCGGCTGTTGGTGTGGGTGACCCAGCACGGCAGCTGTTTCGGGTGCATGGCAGTGTTGCCCATGACCGAGAATACCGGCACCGGATCGAGGTCGCCGGGCTGCTCCGTCATGCGCGAAAAATCGATGCTGCGGCCGTCGATGCGCGGCGGCGTGCCGGTTTTCAAACGGCCCTGCGGCAGCTTGAGCTCCTTCAAACGGGCCGACAACGAGATGGCAGGCGGGTCGCCGGCGCGTCCGGCGGAGTAATGCTGCAGGCCGACGTGGATCTTCCCGTCGAGGAAAGTACCGGCGGTCAGCACCACGGCGGGGGCCAGGAATTTCAAGCCGATCTGGGTGACGGCGCCGACCACGCGGTCGCCCTCCACCATCAGGTCGTCGACAGCCTGCTGGAACAGCCACAGGTTGGGCTGGTTTTCCAGGCGCGAACGGATCGCGGCCTTGTACAGGATACGGTCGGCCTGGGCGCGTGTAGCGCGCACGGCAGGGCCTTTGGAGGAATTCAGGATGCGGAACTGGATGCCGGCTTCATCGGTGGCGATGGCCATGGCGCCGCCCATGGCGTCGACTTCCTTGACCAGATGGCCCTTGCCGATGCCGCCGATGGAGGGATTGCACGACATCTGGCCCAGCGTTTCGATATTGTGCGTCAGCAGCAGGGTTTTCTGGCCCATGCGGGCCGACGCGAGGGCAGCCTCGGTGCCGGCGTGACCACCGCCGACAACGATGACGTCGAATTGAGTAGGAAATAACATAGGAAAAGTAGTGCGGTAGGGATTGAAGTCAAATTATAGGGTTTTTTTGTAGCTGCGACTTTTTTAGGCAAAAATAAACCCGAAAACACCACGCTTTGTTTCACGTGAAACATTGAGCCGGGGCGTAAAAAAGGGCGCCATGGCGCCCTCTCGTGCTCAAACCGTTTTTGTTCCACGTGAAACAATCGCTAACTTTGCCAACGCAATACCGCGTCATAGCCGGTCTTGATGATCAGGATGGTCACCACGACCAGGAACACGCGGCGTACAAAACCGCTGCCGTGTCGCATCGCCAGCCTGGTACCCAGCAGGGAGCCGCCAACCTGGCACACCGCCATCATCAAGCCCAGCTGCCAGAGCAAGTGACCGCTGTAGCCAAACCACAGCAAGGCAGACACATTGCAAGCCACATTGACCACCTTGGCCACAGCCGAGGCGTCGAGGAAGTCAAAACCGAAGAAGCGCACAAACAGGAATACGAGGAAGCTGCCGGTGCCCGGACCAAAAAAGCCATCGTAGAAGCCAATGGCGGCGCCGACCAGTACGGCAATCACCCGCTCCCTGGTGCCCGTATGCAGCGGTGCGTGGATGCTGCCCAGGTCCTTCTTCTTGAAGGTGTAGACCGCCACGGCGATCAGCACCAGCGGTAACAGGGCGCGCATGAAATCGGCCGGCAGCTTGGTGACCGTGTAGGCGCCGCAAAAAGAAAAGGCGAACGCCGCCACGGCTGCGGGGGCGGCCGTGGTCCATGCAATCCGCACCCGGCGGGCATAGTTCACCGCCGCCGCCGCCGTCCCGAACACGCCGGCCAGCTTGCTGGTCCCCAGCAGCGTGGCTGGCGCCATATTGCCAAACATGGAAAACAGCACGGGCAGCTGTATCAGCCCCCCGCCTCCCACCACCGCGTCCACCAGGCCCGCGCTGAACGCAGCCACCGCCAAGACCAGATACTCCACCCGCCACCCCTCGCAACATGTCCAAGAGCATCATTGTACGGAAGAAAGCGGTTGTGGCCGATGCGACTTTTGCATAGTTTGTAAAGCACATCTGTTAAAAGTTCCGTAAAAACCCAGTCACATTTGTTGAGCGACCTCCAAGACAGTGCGCGTGACCGGCATATCGTTAGCCCAGACAACCGCAGTACAACCCAAGGAGGTGTGACATGGCCGACGCATCACGCATCAAGGACATCATGACCAAGCTCAGGGCCACCCTGAACGCCGACGATTTCAGCTATCTGCAGACGCAAATCGACCAGCTGGAAACCATCAGCCGGGCCGGCGAGACCCATCACGAAAGCCACAGCTCGCCCAACTCGCACCACTCCCAGCATCACAGCTCGGTCACTGACCTGGGCGGTATCCTGGAGCGCATCATTCTTCAAACCCTGCCGCAACGCGGCTGACAGGAGGGAACGATCATGCTAGCCGAACCGATTACCGAGGCCGAGCTGCCCGTGGCCGACATCGACGCGCTGCTTGCCAGTCACCGCTTCGGCGAGCATCAGTACCTCACTGAACAAATGCACGCGGCCTACCTGCGCCGCCTGGACCGGCTGGCGCTGGCTTTGCCGGAAGCGGACCTGCTGCTGGCGCGCCTGGCGCAGGCCAAGGCAACACAGGTGTATCGCACGCTGGGCGACACCGTGGTGCGCTGCGCCATCCAGCATGCCCAGGTACAGGTGGAAACCGGGGACGCCTACGGCATGCCACTGGCCATGTGCCAGGCCGTGATGGAGATGGCCGCGCACGACCTGGCAAGCGCCCGTCCCGCGCCGCTCGGTGGCAGCCTGAGCCGGCACCTGGACCAGGACGCGGAGCTGGCCTGGGTGTGGCAGCCCGACTGCCCGGACAGCGTCTACAAGCAAGCGTTCGCACATGTGCTGAGCCTGGACTATGGCCAGGAACAACCCTGCGCCCTGAACCAGGACGAACTCGCCATGCTGGACCTGGGCGTGGGCCTGCTGCGCCAGCTATTGCCGGCCTCGGCCCACAGCGCCCTCACCCACACTCACCTGGCCGTATTCTTCCCCGAGCGCGGCGTGTGGGCCGGCAGGCTGTCCAGCTCGGAATACCGGCTCAGCGGTACGGTATTCCTCAGCCGGCGCATGCTGGCCAATCCCTGGACCCTGGCCGAACACCTGTACCACGAATCACTGCACCAGCAATTCTATGATCTGCGCGCCGGCCACACCCTGCTGGCGCCCGACTTCACCCGCACCGGAGCGCCGCTGATCCACTCCCCGTGGAACCGTCCTGACGCCACCCGCAACAATTATTGGGACGTGCACCGCGCGCTGGCAGCCTTCCACGTCTACACCCATCTGGCGCTGCTGTGCGAGGCGGCTGGCCAGCGCAGCGACCTGCAGGAGGAATATGGCCCGGCCCACCTGGTCGGGCGCCGCACCGCGCTGGCGCGCGCCCACTACCTGGGTGAACAAATCGGCAAGCTTGCATCACGCGAGCTGGGCCCAGCAGGCCAGCGCTTCCTGTCCTGGTTCAACCAGGTACTGGAACTGCTGGATGAGCATCCACCCGCGGCCGGCGCCGACGTGCACCTGTTGCTGGACCGCTACTGGCGCGAAGCCGTGTCGCTGGCCAGCATACCGCCCGAGCGCAGCGCCGCCTGGAGCAGCGCGCTGGCCAGCATGGCGCAGCAGGAATCGCAAACGGCGCGCGCCGCCCTGACCGCCGTGCCGCTGCCGACGGACAGCTATGACCGTGCCCTGGAGCGGCTGGAAGCCGAGCAGCCGGCGCAGCGCTTCACGGCGGTACGCCAGCTGGTCGTCCAAACGGTCCTGTCCCAGGTGACGCCCGATTACCGGCTCAGTCCATCCGGACAGGCGGACGCCATCATCCGCAACATGGTGGAGGACGCCAGCGCCCAGCTGCAATGGCTGCTCGATGGCTCCACCTTCGGCCCGCGACGCGCCCTGCCCGGCCATGCGACGGCGGCCGCCATCGCCAGCCACGCCGAGCGCAGCGGCACGGCCCGCAATGGCTGGTTGCGCCAGGCCCAGGACCTGCTGCTGTCCAGCGTTGGGCTGGGCACCTACCGTGGTAACCTCGACCTGTCCACCGACGAGGGCTATGCCGCTACGGTACACGCCGCGCTGGGCGGTGGCATCAACCTGATCGACACCGCCATCAACTACCGCCACCAGCGCTCCGAGCTGTGCGTGGGAGAAGGCTTGCGCCGCTTTATCGAGGATGGTGGCAGCCGCGAGGCCGTGGTGGTGTGTACCAAGGGTGGCTATCTGACGCCGGGCGCCATCACCCCGGCTGCGCTGGAGGGAGCTGCCATCGTCGGCAAGGCGCATTGCATTGCGCCCTCCTTCCTGGCCGACCAGATCGAGCGCAGCCGCCGCAACCTGGGCCTGGAGACGCTGGACATCTATTACCTGCACAATCCCGAGCACCAGCTGGACGAAGCCGACGCCGCCACCTTCGAAGAGCGCCTGCGGCGTGCTTTCGGCCGGCTGGAACAGGCCGTGTCCGAAGGCAAGCTACGCTGGTATGGCGCGGCGACCTGGCACGGCTGCCGCGACGGCAGCCTGTCGCTGCCCATGCTGGCTGGCCTGGCGCGGGAGGTGGCAGGCCCGCGCCACCATTTCCGCTTCCTTCAGCTGCCCATCAATCTGCAGCTGCGTAATACCGGGGACAAGGTACACAAGGTGCTGGAACAAGCCGCCGAGCTGGGCATCAGCGTGATCGCCAGCGCGGCCCTGGGCCAGGGCCGGCTGCAGGACCCGCCGTGGCTTGCAGCACTGCCCGGCCTCGCCAGCCCGGCCCAGCGCTGCCTGCAGTTCGTGCGCTCCACACCGGGCCTGACGGCTGCGCTGGCCGGCACCAGCCAACCGTCCCACGTGCAGAATAACCTGGGCCTGGCCGCCGTGGCGCCGCTGAGCGCTGCCGAGTATGGCCGGCTGGAGCGGGCAATGCCGCCAGCCTAGTTGGGCACGTTCACCACCGTGCCGCTCACGGTGATGGCGTCCGCTGCCGGCGGCGTCGGGGAAATCGGCGGCACGTTGGCGACGGTGATGGGCACCGTGTTATCGGGCCGCGTCACGGTGCGCACCACCTGCGAGGGCGGCAGCGGCGAGCCGGTCTTGTCGCGCAGGTGGGCATACATGGCGTCCAGCGCACGGAACAGGTAGACATGCAAAGGCACCACCACGGTGGGCAAGGCGCTGGTAAAGACATCGAAGTGATTGGCATTGGTGACCTCGACGTAGCGCAGGCGGCTGGCGGCGCCTTCAGCCAGGCTGTTGAGCCCCAGGTAAGCGCGCGAAGCGTGATTGACCGGGATCAGGGTATCGGCCCTGCCCTGCACGATGATGGCCGGCTTGCCGTGCAGGTTGCCGGTCGCCAGCACCTCGGCGATGCCAGCCTTCACGCGGGCGCTTTGCAGCGCCAGCGTGGCGTTCAGCGGCCCGCCCGTGACGGGGTCCACGCCCAGGGCCAGGGCGCGCAGGCAAAGGAAGCCGTCCAGGGCCTGGTCGGCCAGTCCGGTGCTGGGTGACACTGCCAGGTTGTAGGCGCGTGCACCGCCCACCGCGTCCTCGTACACGGGCGTGCCGATGATGCCGTTCTGTGTGGCGAAACTGCTGGCCTTGAATGCCGCGCTCATGGCCACCGGTGCACCAGCCGCATCGGTAAGGGCGAAGCTGAAGCCGCACACCTTGTCGGTCACGGAAAAGCGGCCATAGGCATTGGCATAGGTCACGGCCACCAGCACGTTGGTCAGCGCGTGCGAGGCCTGCAGCGGGTCGGAATCGGGCAGCCAGCCGTAGGCGTGCATGCGCGCCAGCGCATCGGCCTGCTGGGCCGCCAGGGTGGCGCCGCTCAGCAGGCCCTTGGACACCAGCGCCGTGCAGCGGCCCGCGCTGCCGGCAATGCAGGGCTGGTACAAGGCCGCATAAGTGGAATAGTCGTACAGCGGCTTGCCGTAGGCGCTGACCGGCTGGCCACCCTGGCGCACGCTGTAGCCCAGCGTGGTGTAGGGCTGAACCTGCGGCTCGGTGGCCGCCACGCCGGTGATCAGGCCCTGGACATCCTGCTCGGCTGCCAGCAGGGCCGCGCCGGCGCCGTTGGAAATGCTGGAGGCGATGGTGATGGTATTTTTCGGCGTCAGGCGTATGCGGTGCTTGTTGTCCCAGGCTACCGGACCGAATTGCTCGTTCAGCACATAGAAAGCGAACTCCACCGCCTGCAGGGTGTAGCGGCCCCAATCCTTTTCCGGATTGCGCTGCGAGTGAGCATGCTTGAAGGCGATACGGTAAGGATAGGCGGCGGCAAATGCAGCGCGCACGGCGTCGTCCAGCGTGGGCGCAAAAATGGCGCGGCTGCCGGCTGCCGTGCGTGTGGCGCGCACACCGTTCTGCAGGTTCACGCTGTCGTCGTCGAAGGTGTACAAGCCGGTGCCGGTACCCTTGTCGGTGTAAGCCACGGCGCAGTTATGCTTGAGCCCCCATTCGCCCGAGCTGCCGATGGCGCCGTAGATGCCGCGCGAGCCGCTGGAAGTGCCGGTGACGATACACGGATTGGCCGGGTCGAAGCCGGCTGGCACCTGCACCATCAGGGTCACGTTTTCCTTGCCGCTGCCGTCGTCCGTATAGGCGAGGTACTCGGTGCCGGCGATCTTGCCTTCACTGCTGGTGGGTACGCCTGCTGTGTTGACATTCGGCCCGTACAAGGTGCCGTAGCCACTGTTGGCGGCAATGTCCAGCACGGCCCGGTAGTTGGACCAGATGGCGTTACGGCGCAGCTCGGCCGGGGTCGGATTATTCGGATCGGCATAGGCCGGTGGCGCAGCCGAGGCCAGTCCGGTCTTGCCCAGTCCGGCAGTCAGCAAATCGTCGCTGTTGCCGTCGTAAGTGGTGCTGCTGATCGCCCCCAGGTAGGCGGGCTTGATGTTGATGGGGCGGTGGTCGTCGTGACCGGAGCCGCAGGCCGTCAATGCCGCGCACGCGGCCAGTCCCACTGCCGTCCAGGCAGTCTTGCTCATTACGGTGTTCATGGTACCCTCCGTGGATCAGGCGGGCTTGCCGCCGCCTGCGAACCTGGCCACGATTTCCCCGATGATGCCGCGCCGGAACAGCAGCACGCAGGCGATGAAAATCAATCCCGTCACCATGCTGACCGCCTCCCCCAGCGTATGGAACCATTCAATGCCGGTAAGCGACGCCAGGACGTTGCCCAGGTCGCCCAGCTTGTTTTCCAGCGCGATGATCAGCACCGCGCCCAGCATGGGGCCGGCCATGGTGCCCATGCCCCCTACCAGCGTCATCAGGATTACCAGACCGGACATGGACCAGTGCACGTCGGTCAGCGTTTCGAAGCCTTGTACCAAGGTGTTGAGCGCGCCTGCCAGGCCGCTCAGCGCGGCGGACAGCACGAAGGCCAACAGCTTGTATTTATCCACGTCATAGCCGAGCGACACGGCGCGCGGCTGGTTTTCCTTGATGGCCTTGAGCACCTGGCCAAACGGCGAATGCACGGTGCGCACGATCAGCGCGAAGCCCAGCACCGACAGCAGCAGCACGAAGTAATACAGCCACAAATCGTTGCCCAGGTCGATGGCGCCCAGCAAACGGCCGCGCGGCACGCCCTGCAAGCCATCCTCGCCGCCCGTGAACTCGCCGGCGCGCAGGGCGCCGAAATACACCATCTGGGCCAGCGCCAAAGTGATCATCGAAAAGTAGATGCCCTGGCGGCGTATCGCCAGCACGCCCATCACCAGCCCCACCAGGGCGGCCGCCGCGATACCCGCCAGGATGCCCAGCTCCGGTCCCCATCCCCACAGCTTGAGCGCATTGCCCGCCACATAGCCGGCGCTGCCAAAAAAGGCCGCGTGGCCGAAGGACAGCAAGCCGGTATAGCCGATCAGCAAATTGAAGGAACAGGCAAACAGGGCAAAGCACAGCAGCTTGGCCAGGAATACGGGATAGCCGCCCGCCAGCGGCAGGAGCACGGCGATCACCAGCGCCAGCACATAACCGATAGTCTTGTTCATCGCCGCCCCTTACTTTTCTTTGCCGAACAGGCCGGCCGGCCGCACCAGCAGCACCAGCACCATCACCAGGAACACCACGGTGGACGAGAATTCCGGGTAATACACCTTGGTCAATCCCTCGATCACGCCCAGCGCCAGCCCGGTGAAGATGGAACCCATGATGGACCCCATGCCGCCTATCACCACCACGGCAAACACCACGATGATGAGGTTTTGCCCCATCAGCGGCTGCACCTGTATCACGGGCGCCGCCAGCACCCCGGCAAAGCCGGCCAGGGCCACGCCAAAGCCGTAAGTGAGGGTCACCATCAGCGGCACGTTGATGCCGAAAGCCTCGACCAGCTTGGGGTTCTCGGTACCGGCCCGCAAATAGGCGCCCAGCTTGGTTTTCTCGATCACGAACCAGGTTCCCAGGCATACCGCCAGCGAAGCCAGCACCACCCAGGCGCGGTAATTCGGCAGCACCATGAAGCCCAGGTCGGTGGCGCCGGCCAGCTGCTCCGGCACCGGGAAGGGCTGGCCGGACACGCCGTAGAACGAGCGGAACACGCCCTCCACCAGCAGCGTGATGCCAAAGGTCAGCAGCAGCCCGTACAGGTGGTCCAGCTGGTATAGCCAGCGCAGCATGCTGCGTTCGATGAGCACGCCGAACAGCCCCACCAGCAACGGCGCCAGCAGCAGCATGGCCCAGTAGCTCAGGCCGAAATACGTCATCCCCATCCAAGCCAGGAAGGCGCCCATCATGTACAGGGCGCCGTGGGCGAAATTGATCACGTTCAGCAAGCCAAAGATCACCGCCAGGCCCAGCGACAGCATGGCGTAGAACGATCCGTTGACCAGGCCCAGCATCAGCTGGCTCATGAGGAAAGGCAGTGGACGGCCGAATATTTCCATGACTGGGTACACGCGTGCGCCGCCGCCCGCCAAGGGCAGCGGCTTGGGTTAAACAGGGAAACCGCCGCCTACTTCCACAAGGCGCACTTGGTCTCGGCCTTGGTCACATAGGCCTGGGCGCCGGGGATGGTGGCGACCAGCTTGTAGTAATCCCAGGGATATTTGGATTCCGACGGCTTTTTCACCTCCATCAAATACATGTCGTGGACGAAGCGCCCGTCCGGCCGGATCTCGCCATTCTTGGCGAACATGTCGTTGACCTTGCTGGCCTTGAGGTAGGCCATGACCTTCTCGCTGTTGTCGGTGCCGGTCGCCTTGACCGCCTTCAGGTAATTGCTGGCTGCCGAGTAGTCACCGGCCTGCAGCATGGACGGTTCCTTTTTCATCTTTTCGAAGTAGCGCTTGGACCAGGCCCGCGTGTCCGGGTTCAAGTCCCAGTACCAGCCGTCCGTCAGGTACATGCCTTGGGTCAGGTTAAGCCCCAATGAATGCACGTCATTGATGAAGATCAGTAGTCCAGCCAGCTTCATGCCCTTGGTGATGCCGAATTCGTTGGCGGCCTTGATGGAATTGATGGCGTCGCCGCCGGCGTTGGCCAGGCCCAGGATTTGCGCCTTGGACGCTTGCGCCTGCAGCAGGAAGGATGAGAAGTCCGAGGCCGACAGCGGATGCTTGACCGAGCCCAGCACCTGGCCGCCGGCCGCCTTCACCACGTCCGAGGTATCCTTTTCCAGCGACTGGCCAAAGGCGTAGTCGGCGGTCAGGAAATACCAGCTCTTGCCGCCCTGCTTGACAATGGCGCCGCCGGTGCCGCGCGCCAGCGCCACCGTGTCGTAGGCGTAGTGGATGGTGTAGGGCGTGCATTCCTCGTTGGTCAGGCGGGCCGATCCCGCGCCTATGGAGATGAAGATTTTTTTCTTCTCCGCCGCCACCTTGGCCATGGCCAGGTTGGCGCCGGAATTGGTGCCGCCGATCAGCATGTCCACGCCCTGCTGGTCGAACCATTCGCGCGCCTTGGAGGCGGCGATGTCGGCCTTGTTCTGGTGGTCGGCCGAGATGAACTCGATTTTCTTGCCGTTGATGTTGCCGCCGGCGTCGGCAATGGCCATCTTGATGGCCTCCGCCCCGCCCTGCCCGTCAATGTCCGTGTACAGGCCGGACATGTCGGTGATGAAGCCTATCTTGATGGTGTCGCCCGAGATCTGGGCGTGTACGCTGGTCGCGCCCATGGCGCAGGCTGCCGCGACGGCAAGGGTGGTACGTTTCATGTGGTCTCCGTTTCTTTAGGTTTGGGTGTTGCGCCTACACGCCCAGCAGCTCGGTCAGCACCGGCATCTTGGCGTTGAGTTCGGATGCAACAAAGGTCTCGACGATCTGACCATGCTCCATCACGTAAAAACGGTCCGCCAGCGGCGCGGCAAAGCGGAAGTTCTGTTCCACCATGACGATGGTGTAGCCCTTGGATTTCAGGGTGGTGATCATGCGCGCCAGGCCCTGCACGATGACTGGCGCCAGGCCCTCGGAAATTTCGTCCAGCAGCAGCAGGCGGGCGCCGGTGCGCAGGATGCGCGCCACCGCCAGCATTTGCTGCTCGCCGCCCGACAAACGCGTGCCCTGGCTATGCCGCCTTTCCAGCAGGTTGGGAAACATCTCGTAGATTTCCGCTACCGGCATGCCGGCTTCGCGCGTTTTCAGCTGCGGCGGCAGCATCAGGTTTTCCTCGGTCGACAGCGAGGAAAAAATGCCGCGCTCCTCGGGGCAATAGCCCACGCCCAGGTGCGCCACCTTGTGCGTGGGCAGGCCGATGGCTTCCTGGCCGTGGATGCGGATCGAGCCCTTGCGCGCGCCGGTCAGGCCCATGACGGCGCGCAGGGTGGTGGTGCGGCCGGCGCCGTTACGGCCCAGCAGGGTCACCACTTCGCCCGGCTGCACCGCCAGGTTGACGTCGTGCAGGATGTGGGATTCGCCATACCAGGCCTGCAGCCCGGTAATCTCCAGCGCGGCGGCCATCAGTGCGCTCCTTCCAGCGCGGTGCCCGCTTCTGTACCCATATAGGCTTCCATCACCTGCGGGTTGCGCGACACGTCCGCATAGCTGCCCTCGGCCAGCACGGCGCCGCGCTGCAGCACCGAAATCTTGTCGCAGATGCCGGACACCACCTTCATATTGTGCTCGACCATCAGGATGGTGCGGCCGGACGAGACTTTCTTGATCAGCTCGGTCACGCGGTGCACGTCCTCGTGGCCCATGCCCTGGGTGGGTTCATCGAGCAGCATCAGCTCCGGCTCCATGGCCAGGGTGGTGGCGATCTCCAGAGCACGCTTGCGGCCATAGGGCAGGTCGACCGTGACGGCGTCCGCGAAACCGGCCAGGTCGACTTCGGCCAGCAAGGCCATGGCGCGCTCGTTGAGCTGGTTCAGGGAACGTTCGCTGCGCCAGAAATGGAAGCTGGTACCGAGCTGGCGCTGCAGGCCGATGCGCACATTCTGCAGCACCGTCAGATGCGGGAACACGGCGGAAATCTGGAACGAACGTATCACACCCATGCGCGCAATCTGGGCTGGCCGCGCCGCCGTGATGTCTTTGCCGTTGAACAGGATCGCGCCTGAGCTGGGCACGAGAAACTTGGTGAGCAGGTTGAAGCAGGTGGTCTTGCCCGCACCGTTGGGGCCGATCAAGGCATGGATGTGGCCGCGCTCGACGGAAAGATTCACGTCATTGACCGCTGTGAAGCCCTTGAATTCCTTCGTCAAATTTCTCGTTTCCAAGATAACGCTCGACATACCGTCTCCCAGTTATTTTGCGAACCGCATAAATTCGTCCAGCGATCATAGCGACTAACAAATTAGCCAACAATACCGTACAACTACGGTCTTACTTTGATCTACACCAAAGCGAACGCGCATATTTCTTGACAAACCAGGGGCACTTTTTTCACTGCTCACTTCCAGGCGGCGCGCACCAGCTCCGCCGCCCTCTCGGCGATCATTAACGTGGGAGAATTGGTGTTGCCGGAGGTGATGAATGGCATGATAGAAGCGTCTGCAATCCGCAACCCCGCCACCCCGATCACGCGCAACTGGCTGTCCACCACGGCGCTGGCATCGTCCGCGCGGCCCATCTTGCAGGTGCCGACCGGATGGAAAATGGTGGTGCCTATCACGCCGGCGGCTTGCGCCAATTCCTCTTGCGTCTGGTATTGCGGACCCGGCTTGTATTCCTCCGGCGCATACTTCTTCAGCGCGGGCGCGGCCACGATGCGGCGCGTCAGCGCCAGCGCGTCGGCCGCCACCTTGCGGTCTTCCGCCGTGCTCAAATACATGGGCGTGATTTTGGGCGGCGCATAGGCATCGGCGCCCGACAGCCGCACGTGGCCGCGCGAACTTGGACGCAAGTTGCACACGCTGGCCGTGAACGCCGGGAACCCGTGCAGCGGATCGCCAAACTTCTCCAGCGACAGCGGCTGCACGTGGTATTGCAAATTGGGCGAGGCCTGCTGTTCATCCGAACGGGCAAACACGCCCAGCTGCGAGGGCGCCATCGACATGGGCCCGCTCTGGAACATCGCATACTCCAGGCCGATGCGCAGCTTGCCCCACCAGTTGGCGGCCGCCGTGTTCAGGGTGCGGGCGCCGCGCACCTTGTAGACCATGCGCAGCTGCAGATGGTCCTGCAGGTTCTCGCCCACGCCGGCGCGGTCCAGCAGCGGCTGCACGCCGTGTTCGCGCAGCATGGACGCCGCTCCTATGCCGGACACCTGCAGGAGATGCGGCGAACCGATGGCCCCAGCAGCCAGCATCACTTCGCGCGTACTGGACGCCACGAATCGGGTGCCGCCGCCAGTGAAGACCACGCCGGTGCAGACCAACCCGCGCTCGCCCTGCTCCAGCGTCAGCCGTTCCACGTGGCAGCCCGTCATGATGGTGAGATTGGAGCGCTGCGCGGCCGGCTTCAGGAAGGCCTTGGCCGTGTTCCAGCGTATGCCGCGCTTCTGGTTGACGTCGAAATATGCGGAGCCAAAATTGTCGCCGCCGTTGAAATCGCTTACCTTGGGGATGCCGCTCTGCTCGGCCGCATCGCGGAAGGCATCCAGGATATCCCAGGACAGGCGCTGCTGCTCGACGCGCCACTCCCCGCCCGCGCCATGCGTGTCCGAGGCGCCGCGATAATAATCCTCGCTTTTCTTGAACAGGCGCAGCGCTTCCTCCCAGCGCCAGCCCGGATCGCCGCACTGCTCGGCCCAGCGGTCATAGTCGCCGCGCTGGCCGCGCATGTAGATCATGCCATTGATGGAGGAACTGCCGCCCAGCACCTTGCCGCGCGGGTAGATCAGGCTGCGCCCGCCCAGCCCGGCGTCGGCCTCGGTGCGATACAGCCAGTCGGTGCGTGGATTATTGATGCAATGCAGGTAGCCGACCGGGATATGTATCCACACGTAATCGTCCTTGCCGCCGGCCTCGATCAGCAGCACGCGGGCCAGGGAATCGCCGCTGAGCCGGTTGGCCAGTACGCAGCCGGCAGTGCCGGCGCCGATGATGATGTAATCGAACTCTCCCGCTGCTTCCAAATCGGCTCCTTGCAAGATGGTTGCTAACGGCCTTGGGCCGCTTTCGTCTCCTTCACCAGCGTGGCGACGAGTTCGGCCACGGGCATGGGCCGGGCGCGCCGCACTTCGGTGCCGCACCACAGCGACATCAGTTCAGTCTCGCCGCGCCTGGCTGCTTCCGCGCGCAGGGAGCCCGTCAGTGCATTTTGCACTGGATAGGCTGGAAACTGTTGCTGGAATGTCGATGTTTCCACAATAAAGCGGTTTTCCAGGCCCCGGGCGTAGCGTCCGGAGAACGCACGGGTCTGGCGGGTGGGCTGGCCGCCCGCTTCCAGCAGCCGCTTTTTGTAATCCGGCTGGATGCCGGACTCGTCCGCAACGAGGAAGGCGGTGCCCATTTGCACGGCCCGGGCGCCCAGCGACAAGGCCCTGGCGATGTCGCCGCCATCCATGATGCCGCCGGCCGCAATCACGGGGATGTCCACGGCCGCCACCACCCCGGGCAGCAATTCCCACAGGCCCAGTGTCGCGTCTTCCTGGGCGCCGATGAAGGTGCCGCGGTGGCCGCCGGCCTCGATTCCGGACGCGATCACGGCATCGGCGCCCCGCTCCTGCCAGGCCAGCGCCTCGGCCACGTGGGTGATGGTGCCGATCACAACGATGCCAGCCGCGTGCAGGCGCTGGATCTGCTCCCTGCTGAGGATGCCGAAGGTAAAACTGGCCGCGGCCGGGCGCAGTTCGACCAGGGCCTCGAACTGGGCGCCGAAGTCTTCACACCACTTGGCAGGACGGGGCAATTCGCTCCACCCCAGCGAGGTCCAGAACGGTTTCAGCAATTCGACAGCGGCCTGCACTTCTTCCTCACTGGGCTGGGGCGTCTCCAGCACGAAGAAATTCAGGCAAAACGGTCGGTCAGTAAGCGCTCGCACCTGCGCGGTCTGGCTTTTGATGGTCTCCGGCGACAGCAGCGAGCAGGCCAGCGAACCTAGAGCGCCGGTATTCGACACGGCGGCAACCTGGGCCGGCGTATTGGCGCCGCCGGCAGTCGGCCCCTGGATAATGGGATGAACGTAGAGATCCTGTAACGGCATGGTAGCCCTTTCTACCTGTTGATAAGTCTATGGATATCCACAGGTGGCATATGTGAGTAAGCAAGGTGTAAACCGGAGAGTCCATTTTTATCCAGAAAAAGACCCCCCTGCCATACAAGGTTTACGCGCCCGCTTATGCTTGAGGTAAACAGCTGATTTTCCTGCGTTAACCCGACTTATCCACAAAAAAAGTCCGCGTTAACAACTACTACTATTTTTATATACAGCTTTAGAGTAAACCATGAGCCGCGTGTCGTGCAAAACCGGATTTGGGCGACTTCGTCGCGCGAGATGTGTCGTGCCGGCAACTTGCTTGGCAGCCATGTTTTCATGCTTGCAGACGCTGCCCAGCAGCTGGAAATGACGGTCAGTCTTGCGCGACTGTGGATAAGCGACTGGATATCCACAGTAACAGTTTGTGAGCAACGCAAGACTTCTCACCAGACCGCTTTTTTATACAAGATTGATCCCGCCTTCCTACAGCGCTTATGCAAGCGCTTATCGTTCGCGTAAACAGCTGATACGTAAACGTATACAGGACTTATCCACAAGCAGAACCGCGTTTACTACTACTACTATTTTTATATAAAGTTCTTGTAAACAACTAAAACGCAAAAGCTGCGGACAGCGGGGAAAAATGACGGCCTGGCGCCGTGTTTAAATCGCCTGCTCGCTGTCGCGACAGGCGCTGGCACGCAAGGACGGCCTCAAAACGCGCCGGAAAGGCGACTTTGCTGTGGACAAGGCCGCACATGCCCACAGCCCAGCTACCGCGCTACAATGCTTTCTGCTCAACAAAAAACGGGTTGACCATGCGCTTAGGCATCATCAGTGCGTTGGCTGAAGAACAGCAGGGGCTGATAGAAGCCATGCAGAGCCCCTACAAGCGCTTGCACGGCATGCGCGAGTACACAGCAGGGAGACTGTGGGAAATCGACGCTGTGTGCGTTTTATCGCGTATAGGCAAGGTTGCAGCGGCCATGACTGCCGCCATCCTTGTGGAGAAGTTCGGAGTTACCCACATCGTCTTCACCGGCGTGGCCGGCAGCGGGTCTTTGGATGTACATGTGGGCGACCTGGTGGTCGCGGAATCGCTGCTACAACATGACTTCGACGCCAGCCCCCTGTTTCCGCGCTTTCAAATCCCGCTGACGGGCTTGTCGCACTTCGAGACCGATGTCGCCTTGACGGACAGTTTGGCTGGTGCTGCCCGGCAATTCCTGCAACACGGTCTGGAAACGGCTGTGCACGCGTCCGAGCGGCAGGACTTCGGCCTGGATGCTCCCCGGCTGCACCGCGGCCTGATCGCCAGCGGCGACCAGTTCATCGGCAAGCACAGCCAGATTGCCGCGCTGCAGGCCGATATCCCCGGCTTGCTGGCGGTGGAAATGGAAGGCGCGGCCGTGGCCCAGGTCTGTTTCGAGTTAGGCATTCCGTTTGCCGTGATACGCACCATCTCCGATAACGCCAACGACCACGCAGCCATCGACTTCATGCGCTTCGTCAAAACCGTCGCTTCGCGCTATGCCTTAGGCGTCATCCGGAATTTCTGCGAAATAAAAGCCGGGACCAGCCCGGCTTGAAATAAGTTGGTGTCTGTAAGTCGGTGTTGGATCTGTAAGTCGCTAAATCGGTGTCCGCTAAGTCGGTGTCTAAGTCGGTGTCAGATCTGCCATTGGTATAAGTCGGTGTCAGATCTGCCATTGGTACATCAGCACGCCTAAGTCGGTGTCAGATCTGCCATTGGTACATCAGTACGCCAGAATAAGCAGTCTCATGTACCAATGGCAGATCTGACACCGATGTAGACAGATCTGACACCGATGTAGACAGACACCGATGTAGACAATGGCAGATCTGACGCCGATGTAGACAACACCGATGTAGACACCGGGGGAGACACAGGGTCAAAAAAGCCGGGGCCAGCCCGGCTTAGGTACAGCTCTGTGTGCCAGAGATCAGGCGGCGTCCAGCGTCATCAGGCTGGCGTTGCCGCCGGCAGCCGTGGTGTTGACGCACAGGGCGCGTTCGGCCAGCAAACGCCACAGGGGGATGTGGCCGTCAGCCGTGGTGGCTATCAGCCCGACCAGGGCGCCGTCGCGTGCCGCCAGCTGGGTGCGCAGGGCGCCCACCAGGCTGGTTTCCACCAGCGCGATCTGGAAGTTGGCCTGCTCCAGGTCGGCCACCACCTGCACCCGGTCTTTCACCGGCGCCGGCAGGTCGCCCGGCAGCAGGTGCGAGCTGTCACCGGGCACCAGGGCGATATTGCCGGTGGCCATGGCGGCCGCCAGCTGGTTCAGCAGGCCATCCTGGGTGGCCGCCGCGCAGACCACGGCGCCGCGCGAGGCCATGGTCAGCGTGTTGCGTTCGCCGGTGGGACCCGGCAGCACGGTGCTGCTGCCCAGCAGGGTGCAGCGGGCGTATTCTTCCGCCAGCTGCGCGGCGCGCGTCTTGCCCTGCTTGCTGGCCCAGACCGTGAAGGCGTCCAGCCCCGCTGTCGGATGGCGCTCGTGCTTGACGTCCACCAGGGCGTTGCGTTGCAGGCGCTTGAGGTACAGCGGGCCGCCGGCCTTGGGACCGGTGCCGGACTTGCCTTCGCCGCCAAACGGCTGCACGCCCACCACCGCGCCCACGATGTTGCGGTTGATGTAGATATTGCCCACGTGCGCGCTGGCGCTGATGTAGGCTATGGTCTCGTCGATGCGCGAGTGCACGCCCAGGGTCAGGCCGTAGCCGCTGCGGTTGATCTGGTCGATCAGCTTGGGCAGGTCGGCGCGCTGGTAGCGGATGACGTGCAGCACCGGGCCGAACACTTCGTGCTTGAGCTCGTCCAGGGCGCGGATTTCCAGCACCGTTGGCGCGACAAAGGTGCCGGACGAAGCCGCGCTGGCGGGCAGCTCCAGCGAATACGAGCTGATGGCGCCGGCCTTGGTACGGGCTATGTGGGCCAGCAGGTTTTGCTGCGCCTCGGCGTCGATCACGGGGCCGATATCGGTCACCAGCCGGTCCGGATTGCCGATCTTGAGTTCCTGCATCGCGCCCTTGAGCATGGCGATGGTCTTGTCGGCGATATCTTCCTGCAGGAACAGCACGCGCAGCGCCGAGCAGCGCTGGCCCGCGCTGTCGAAGGCCGACGAAATCGCATCCTGCACCACCTGCTCCGGTAGCGCCGAGGAATCGACGATCATGGCGTTCTGGCCGCCGGTTTCTGCGATCAGCGGGATGTCCACGTTTTCAGCGGCGGCGCGGCGCGCCAGGGTGCGGTTGATCAGCTGCGCCACCTCGGTCGAGCCGGTGAAGATCACGCCCTTGACACGGGCGTCCTCGCACAGGCGGGCGCCGACCACGTCGCCGCGGCCGGGCAGGAATTGCAGCGCGGCGCGCGGAATACCGGCTTCGTGCAGCAGTTCCACCGCGCGGTAGGCGATCAGCGGGGTCTGCTCGGCCGGCTTGGCCAGCACCACGTTGCCGGCCGCCAGCGCGGCGGCGGCCTGGCCCGTGAAGATGGCCAGCGGGAAGTTCCACGGGCTGATGCACGTCACCGGCCCCAGGGCCAGCGCATTGGTTTCGCCGCGCACCTGGGCGCCGTAGTAGCGCAGGAAATCGACCGCTTCGCGGATCTCGGCCACGGCGTTGGGCAGCGACTTGCCGGCCTCGCGCACGGCCAGCGCCATCAGTTCCAGGCGGTGCTGCTCGAACAGGTCGGCGGCGCGGCCCAGGGCGGCGGCGCGCTCGGCCGGTTCCGTGGTCTGCCAGTCCATGGCGTACTGGCTGGCGCTGGCCAGCGCCGTTTCCACGTCGGCCGCGCTGGCTTCCACCAGTTCGCCCACGATGTCGGTGCGCTGGGCCGGGTTGGTCACGGCCAGCACCGGCTGGCCCACGCTGGCCTCGCCCGCCAGCAGCGGCGCGGCGCGCCAGTTGCGCGGCGCGGCCAGGGCCACGGCAATCTCGCGCAGCACGTCTTCATTCGACAGGTCCAGGCCGGCCGAATTGGCGCGCTCGGCGCCGAACATGGCCAGCGGCCGGGGGATGCCCGGATGCGGCAAGCCGCCCTGGGCGCGCGCCACCGCCACCGGGTCCTGGATCAGCGAATCGATGGGGATGTTTTCATCGACGATCTGGTTCACAAAGGAAGAATTGGCGCCGTTTTCCAGCAGGCGCCGCACCAGGTAGGCCAGCAGGGTTTCGTGGGTGCCGACCGGGGCGTAGATGCGGCAAGCCTTGTCCAGGTTGTCCTTGCCCACCACCTGGTCGTACAGCGATTCGCCCATGCCGTGCAGGCACTGGAATTCGTAGTGGCTGATGTTGTCGCGCTTGGCCCAGGTGTAGATGGTGGACAGGGTCTGCGCATTGTGGGTGGCGAACTGGGCGTAGATGACGTCGGTGGCGGCCAGCAGCTTGCGCGCGCACACCAGGTAGGACACATCGGTGTAGACCTTGCGCGTGTAGACCGGGTAGCCGGGCAGGCCGTCGACCTGGGCGCGCTTGATTTCCGCATCCCAGTAGGCGCCCTTGACCAGGCGCACCATGAACTTGCGGCCGCTGCGGCGCGCCAGGTCGACCAGGTAGTCGATCACGAACGGGCAGCGCTTCTGGTAGGCCTGCACCACGAAGCCGATGCCGTCGAAACCGGCCAAGGAGGGGTCAAAAGCCATGGCTTCCATCAGGTCCAGCGACAGTTCCAGGCGGTCGGCCTCTTCCGCGTCGATGTTCAGGCCGATGTTGTAGTGCTTGGCCAGCTGCACCAGCTTGACCAGGCGCGGCAGCAGCTCGGCCATCACGCGCTCACGCTGGGCGCGGCTGTAGCGCGGGTGCAGGGCCGACAGTTTCACGGAAATGCCGGGACCGTCCTGGATGCCGCGTCCATTGGACGCCTTGCCGATGGCGTGGATGGCGTGCTCGTAGGACTTGTAGTAGTTGGCCGCGTCGTGCTCGGTCAGGGCGGCCTCGCCCAGCATGTCGTAGGAATAGCGGTAGCCGCGCGCTTCGTTGTCGCGCCCGTTCTTGATGGCTTCCTCGATGGTCTGGCCGGTCACGAACTGGTTGCCCAGCATGCGCATGGCCAGGTCCACGCCTTTGCGTATCAGCGGTTCGCCACCCTTGGCGATCAGCTTGGTCAGGGCCGAGGTCAGGCCGTTTTCGCTGGCGGTGCCGACCAGCTTGCCGGTGATCAGCAAGCCCCAGGTGGCGGCGTTCACGAACATGGACGGCGATTCGCCCAGGTGCTTGCGCCAGTCACCCTTGCTGATCTTGTCCGCGATCAGGCGGTCGGCGGTGGCGCTGTCGGGGATGCGCAGCAGGGCTTCGGCCAGGCACATCAGGGCGATGCCCTCCTCCGACGACAGCGAAAACTCGTGCATCAGCGCATCCACACCGGAGGCGCGGGTACGCTGGGCGCGCACCTGGGCTACCAGCTTGTGGGCCAGCTGCCGGGTCTGTTGTTGCGTTTCTGCAGCAGTGTTGCCAATTTGCGCCAGCAGCCACTGCACGGCATCCACTTCATCGCGGCGGTAGGCCGCCGTGACGGCGGCGCGCAAGGGAGTGGGATCGGGCAGGATTTCAGCCTGCAGGGTGGCGAACGGAGAGAACGCTGCGTGCATAAGAGACTCTTTTCAAAGGGAAAATCAGTGATCAGTTCAGGCGTGCATGGACCACCGCGCGGCAGGCCGGCGGCGATCAGGATACGAACTGCGGATGATTCGATTGTAAAGCGGAATCTTCTGGATTAATTCTGGTATTGCTAAGGACTAGCAAAAGATAGTTTTTGATGCGACAATTTGACCAAATAAAATTAATTTGGGGGATACCCGGAATGCTGGACAAGATCAGTAAGAAAATCCTGATGGAACTGCAGAGCGATGGCCGCATCAGCAACGTGGAACTGGCCGCGCGCGTCAACCTCTCTCCTGCCGCCTGCCTGGAGCGCGTGCGCAAGCTGCACGAATCCGGCTACATCATGGGCTACACGGCCCAGCTCAATCCCCAGCTGCTCGATGTCTCGCTGCTGGTCTTCATCGAGGTGGTGCTGGACCGCACCACGCCGGAAGTGTTCGACGCCTTCAAGCACAGCGTCCAGGTCATCCCCGAGGTGCTGGAGTGCCACATGGTGGCCGGCGGCTTTGACTACCTGGTCAAGGCCCGTGTCAAGGACATGGCCGCCTACCGCGAATTCCTCGGTAAAACCCTGCTTCAGAAAGGCGTGCGCGAAACCCATACCTACGCCGTCATGGAAGAAGTCAAGAATACCACCAAGTTGCCCATAAAATAGCAGTAGAGAAACAAAAAAGATGGGCCGCGGGCCATGGCCCGCCAGCACAACGGGGGAGACATGAAGCAATTGCAACACAAGTTGGTGCAGCGCGGAGTTTGGCTGTTGGCGGCGGCGGCAGGCGGGACTTGCCTGGCCTACCTGGCCCAGTGGGCGGCGGGCAATGCCGCCGGCGCCTGGATAGGCGCGCTGCCGGCCGCGGTGGCCGGCGCCCTGATCTACAAGTTCGGCTCGCGCGCCACGGCCGGCCAGGATGGCGTGCGCCACTTCGCCCATACCGTGGGCAGCGAAATCGACGCCATCATGATAGGCGCGGCCGAGACTTCCTATTTTGTCGACTCGGTCAAGAAGAAGATCGAGCAGGATGTGCGCACCGCCAGCGGCGTGGCGCAAAGCACCGACCAGAACGCCCGCACCACCGAGCGCATTGCCGCCAACGCCGAGCGCGCCGCCCGGGTGGCGGCCCAGGTGCGCAGCGAAACCGTGGCCGGACGCGCCGAGATCGACCAGGGCCTGAAGCGCATCAGCAGCGCCCGCAGCGACGCCCAGGAAGCCGCCTCCGTGATGACGGGACTGCAAGCCAATTCACGCCGCATCTATGGCTTCACGGAAGCCATCAGCGAGATCTCGGCCCGCACCAATTTGCTGGCCCTGAACGCCGCCATCGAGGCCGCGCGCGCCGGCGAGCAGGGCCGCGGCTTTGCCGTGGTGGCCAGCGAGGTGCGCCAGCTGGCCCTGCGCACCAAGGAAGCGACCGACGAGATCAGCCAGATGGTGCGCGAGATTAACGAGCAAGCCGAGCGCGCCGCCAGCGGCATGACTTCGCTGGCCGGGGTGGTGACGGAGGCGGCCAAAAACGTGGAAACCGTGCACGGCCTGCTGGGCAATATAGAACGCTCGTCGGGCGAGTCGGAACAGGAAATCGGAGAAATTGCGCGCGCCTCGCGCGAGCATGTGGCCACCACCGAGGAAATCGCCACCGCCATCGCGGACATCCGCGACAGCATGCTGTCCACCGACAAGGAATTGCCGCGCGCGGCCAGTTCCGCCATGGCCCTGGCCGAGCGCGCCGAAATCATTGCCGGCGCCCTGGGCGAGTCCAGCATGGAAACCGAGCACGACGCCATCCGCGACGCCGCCCAGCAGGCTGCGGCCGAAGTCGGCCGAATTTTCGAGCATGCCATTGCCTCCGGCAAGATCACGCGCGAGGCCCTGTTTGACCGCCACTACGTGCCCATCCCGAACACCGACCCGCCCAAGCACACGACCAAATTCGACAGCTTCACCGACCGCGTGCTGCCGGAGCTGCAGGAAGGGCTGCTGCGGCGCATGCCGCAGCTGGCCTATGCGGGCGCGGTGGACAACAATGGCTATTTCCCCACCCACAACAAGAAGTTTTCCCAGCCGCTGACAGGCAATTACGATATCGACATCGTCAACAACCGCACCAAGCGCATCTTCAGCGACCGCACGGGCAAACGCTGCGGCTCGAATACGAAGCCCTTCCTGCTGCAGACATACAAGCGCGATACGGGCGAGGTCATGCACGACCTGTCGGCGCCCATCTATGTGAACGGCAAGCACTGGGGCGGTTTCCGCATCGGCTACCGCTCCAGCAGCAAGGTTTAATCGCTGTTGCGGGCCGGGCCTGGCGCCACGCTGCGCTGGGCCTGCGAATTCATTCCTTCCAGGTGCATGCGCAGCCATTTGTGGGCCGGGCTGCGGGCATCGCGTTCATGCCACAGCATGTCCAGGTGCACGGCTGGCAAGGTGAACGGCAATTCCTTGTGCACCAGGGCGTCCGTCATGCCGGTGGCGGCAATCAGGTGGCGCGGCAGCACGGTGATCAGGTCGGAGTTGGCCACCACCCGGCCGGCCGTGAAGAACTGGTTCACGGTCAGCAGGATGCGGCGTTCGCGCTGCAGCTGGGCCAGGGCCTCGTCCACCAGGCCGTGGGCGCGGCCGGAGAAGCTCACCAGCAGGTGGTTGGCGGCGCAATAGTTTTCCAGGGTCAGCTCGACCTTGGACAGCGGATGGTCGCGCCGCATCACGCACACGTATTTACCGGAATACAGGCGCTCGTGGCGGATCGGGGAGCCGGTCTCGTAGGACAGCTGGGCCGCCACGCCGGGGAAGAAGCCCACCGCCAGGTCGATATCTCCGCGCAGCAGCATGGGACGCGGCTCGCGCGTGGTCAGCGGCACCATGCGCACGTTCACGCCCGGCGCCTCGCTCTCGATGGAGCGCATCAGCGACGGCAGCCACATGGCGGCGGTGGCGTCGGCCATGGCCATGCGGAAGGTGGCGTGGGCGGCCGAGACGTCGAAGGTTTCGGGCGCCACGGCCGCTTCCAGGCTGGCCAGGGCGCTGCGCACCGAGGGCCACAGCGCTTCCGCGCGCGGGGTCGGCTTGACGCCGTAGGCGGTGCGTATCAAGAGTTCGTCGCCCAGGCTCTCGCGCAGCCGCTTGATGGCGTTCGATACGGCGGGCTGGGTCATGGCCAGGTGGCCGGCGGCGCGGGTCAGGTTTTGCTCTGTCATCACCGCGTCGAAGACGCGTAACAAATTCAAGTCCAGCGTCAGAAAGCTCATAGGGGGTCAGCGGTAAAGGTTAATGAGAGGAGAAATACGCTTTTCTGGCGATTGTAGCCTGCCCCATTCATCAAACGTATATTAATTATGGGGAAAGGAAATTGGATACTTATGTTGCGCTGCACTATAGTGACATTGATTCTAAATGTACGCGCATACCATGTCCACCATCATTGCATTTGTCCAGACCCTCAACCTGGTCGCCACCGTCCAGCTGGCGCTGGTCCTCGTCGTCGCCGCTTCCCTGCTACTGCTGTTCAAGCCCATGTTGCGCGGCATCGCGCGCGCCCTGCTGCTGATCGTCAAGCCCAAGCTGAGCAAGGAAGAACGGCTGTACCGCCGCCAGATGCACGACGCCATGCTGCTCAACAGCATGCTCAATAACATGGACGGCGCACCCAGCCACGCTGCCGAGCTGCGCGCCCTGGCCTCGCGCGCCTGACAGGCGTCTCACAGACTGCCCCGGCCGCATGCAGCGGGCGGCCAGCGCCAGCGGCGCCGGCATGGCTTGCACCCAGGTCCGGGGAATTCAGGAATTCAGGCCTGGCCGGCCTGCAGGCGCTCATACTTGGCGCGCAGCTGTTCCTCGGACTCTTGCCAGTCCGGGTTGATGGGGATGCACTCGACCGGGCACACCTGCACGCATTGCGGCTCGCCGAAGTGGCCCACGCATTCGGTGCATTTGTTCGGATCGATTTCGTAGTATTCCTGGCCCATGTGGATGGCGTCGTTCGGGCACTCGGGCTCGCACACGTCGCAATTGATACATTCGGCGGTAATCATCAAAGCCATGGCGACCCCTCACTCGCCGCGGGTCGCGGCGATTTTCTTTTGCAGCCAGCGGTCCACCGACGGGAACACGAACTTGGACACGTCGCCGCCCAGCTGGGCGATCTCGCGCACGATGGTGCCGGAAATGAACTGATACTGGTCGGACGGGGTCAGGAACAGGGTTTCCACGTCGGGCAGCAGGTAGCGGTTCATGCCGGCCATCTGGAATTCGTATTCGAAGTCGGACACGGCGCGCAGGCCGCGCACGATCACGCGTGCATCGTTCTCGCGCACGAAATCCTTGAGCAGGCCGGAGAAGCTCTCCACCCGCACGTTCGGATAATGGCCCAGCACTTCATTGGCGATGGCCAGCCGCTCTTCCAGCGAGAAGAAAGGTTTTTTATTCTTGCTGTCGGCAACACCCACCACCAGCGTGTCGAACAGGCCGGATGCGCGGCGCACCAGGTCTTCGTGACCACGGGTCAGCGGATCGAACGTGCCCGGATAAACAGCTACTACCATTGCGGCTCCCTGCGGTTGCACCAAGTTAGACGCGCATTATGCCTCAAATCCGCACGTTGCCTTAAGTTGAGGCGGTTTTGACGGCGGATGCCCGTTGTTAGGCAGCCGTTTCCTTGCATTTTAATAAATGATAAAACACCATGCCGGCTTTGTCAGCTCGCACTATCTCCCAGCCAGCCAGCCATTCCGGCAGTGCCTCGGGATCGAAGGCGGCGTCCGACTCGGCATACACCAGTCCACCCGGCGCCAGCAGCCTGGCGCACAGCGGCAGCACGCGCGGCAGCAGTTCCTGCTGGTAAGGCGGATCGAGGAAGACCAGGTCGTAGCGCTGGCCGCGCGCGGCGGACGATTGCGCCAGGGTGATCGCGTCGGCGCGCAGCACCTGCACCTTGTCGGCCTTGAGCTTGGCCTTGATGGCCTCCAACTGCTGGACCACGGGGCCGTGGCTGTCCACCAGGGTCACCGATTGCGCGCCGCGGCTGGCGGCCTCGAAGCCCAGCGCGCCGCTGCCGGCAAACAGGTCCAGCACGCGGGCGTTGGCCCAGTCGCCGTCGCGCAGGTGGTTGATCCAGTTGAACACGGTTTCGCGCACCCGGTCCGGGGTCGGACGCAGGCCGAGCGCGGCCAGTACCGGCAGCGGCGTGCGCTTCCAGCTGCCGCCTATGATGCGCACCTGGTTGCTGTGCTGGGGACCGTGGACCGGCGTCCTGGCGGGCTTTTTGATGGACTTCTTCTGCATGGCCTGTTGTAAGTGCTTGATTCAACAGGCCACTATACCACGACGGCTGCTGGCGCTGGTCAGCGGGCCTGCCCCGCCAGGGTGTTGAAGTCGTCTATCCAGCCTTGCATGCGCTGGTGGGCGTGCAGTTTCTGGGCCGGGGTGGCGATGCGGATGGCGGTCAAGATCATTTCCGCCGTGGCCTGGTTGTAGCTGTTAAAGAAGGCGCTGCGCTCGGAGTGGTCCAGGCGCTCGAAATTGTCCTTGATGGTGGCGCTCAGCAGGGCCATGGTGGCCTCCTTGCCCAGTTTCTCGCGCTGGACCTTGCGCGCCAGCGCCACGATGGCTTTCTGGCGCCGCATGCGTTCCTCCAGCCAGACCTGGTTGTCCAGCGGCCGCGCATCCGAGGCCTTGCGCAGGGCCGCTTCCTGCTCGCTGGTGAAGCTGCCGAACCACAGCTCGAACTGTTCCATGGCCTTTTTGTAGCGGTATTTCTGCTGGGCTTCGGCGTCACCCTTCATGTTCTTCTTGCGGAACTCGGCGTTGTTGGACGCGAACTTTTTCTCCATCTGGTCGATCTGTTCCGGCTTGAGGGAGCGGGCCAGGTCGGCCAAGTCCGGCAGGGCTTCCATCAGCAGGGTCTGGGTGCGCTGCTTGATGTCCTGGTAGTCGGCCAGCAGGTCGGCCGTGGTTGGCGTGCCCTGCAGCTGGTGCTGGGCTTTCTGCAGGATCTGGGCGTAGTCGCGCAGCTGGGTGGTGCGGTGCCAGTGGAACAACTGGTCGATATCTTTCTTGACCCAGCCCTTCTGTTCCGCGTCCAGGTCCACATAGCCGTCCAGCCACCAGTACAGCAAGGTATCGCCATTGTTGTAGGCCAGCTTGAGCGAACTGCAGCCGGCCGCCAGCACCATGAGCAGGATCAGCACTATGCTGCGCAGGGACCAGCGGCCCGGATTCACCATGGTAGACTTTTGCATTTATCACTCACCTCATCAAGCGCATATGAACGTAGTTATCCTCGCCGCCGGCATGGGCAAACGCATGCAATCCGCTTTGCCCAAAGTGCTGCATCCGCTGGCAGGCAAGCCGCTGTTGTCGCACGTTATCGATACGGCGCGCTCCCTTGCTCCCGGCCGATTATGCGTGATTTATGGACACGGCGGCGCAGCGGTGCTGGAGCTGCTGGCCGCCCAGCCGGAGCAGGTCGCCACGGCGCTGCAGGAACCGCAGCTGGGCACCGGCCACGCCGTCATGCAGGCGCTGCCGGCACTGGACGACGCCGCCCCCACCCTGATCCTGTACGGCGACGTGCCGCTGACCAGCGCCAGCTCGCTGCGCGCCCTGGCCGAGGCGGCCGGCAACGACAAGCTGGGCATCCTGACCGTGGTGCAGGACGATCCGTTCGGCCTGGGCCGCATCGTGCGCGAGAACGGGCGCATCGTGCGCATCGTCGAGCAGAAGGACGCCACCGAGGCCGAGCGCGCCATCAGGGAAATCAACAGCGGCATCATGATGGTGCCGACCGTGCGATTGAAGCAGTGGCTGGCCGCGCTGAAGAACGAGAACGCCCAGGGCGAGTACTACCTGACCGACATCGTCGCCATGGCCGTGGCCGACGGCGTGGAAGTGGTCTCGGCCCAGCCCTCGGCCCAGTGGGAAGTGGCCGGCGTGAACAGCAAGCTGCAGCTGGCCGAGCTGGAGCGCATTCACCAGCGCAACACCGCCGCCCGCCTGCTGGAGCAGGGCGTTACCATCATGGACCCGGCCCGCATCGACGTGCGCGGCGAGCTGGTGTGCGGGCACGACGTCACCATCGATGTCGGCTGCGTGTTCGAAGGCAAGGTCGAGCTGGCCGATGGCGTCAGCATCGGGGCGCACAGCGTGCTGGTCAACGCGCGCATCGCGGCCGGGGCACAGATCAAGCCCTTCTGCCACATCGAGGAAGCGGTGGTGGGGCCGGCCTCCATCATCGGGCCGTATGCCCGCCTGCGGCCCGGCACCGAGCTGGCCGAGGACGTCCACATCGGCAACTTCGTCGAAGTGAAGAACAGCCAGGTTGCGGCCCACAGCAAGGCCAACCACCTGGCCTACGTGGGCGATTCCACGGTAGGCTCGCGCGTCAACATCGGCGCTGGCGCCATCACCTGCAATTACGATGGCGCCAACAAGCACCGCACCGTGATCGAGGACGACGCCTTCATCGGCAGCGACAGCCAGCTGATCGCCCCGGTCACGGTCGGCAAGGGCGCCACCATAGGCGCCGGCACCACGCTGTCCAAGGATGCGCCGGCCGGCAAGCTGACCGTGTCGCGCGCCCGCCAGGTGTCCATCGACGGCTGGACCCGCCCGGTCAAGGTCAAGAAGTAAGGTTACAAGCGTCCGTGCACGGCGCCCTGCGGGGCGCCGTTTTGTTTTGTGCATAACGGTGTGGGTAAGTCGTGCGCAAGCGCTGGAAAACGTGTGGGGAACCTGGGTCACTCCTGCAAGCAGCTCATGGGGTAGTGCGCGATTTTGATTGGAACAGCTCGCTTTGCGCAAAATGTGCATAACATTGTGGGTAAGCCTGCTCGCCAGTGTGGGAAAGGGCTGGATAAGTGGCGCATAACTGCATGCACGTGATTGCACGGTGTGAATAAAGGTGTGGAGAAGCTTGTGCATAGTGCTTGGGTAAGCGGTGTGTAAGTCCACGGTGATGGTTTCCCCGGTGAGGATGAGGGTGCGGCCACGTTTTTCCCCTGACGGCAGGGACTTCCGGCGTAATGTGGATAAGGTTGTGGCTAACCCTGTGATCAGCCTTGGGACAAGGCCGGGAAAACCCGGTGCATAAGCTGAGGGCAAGCCATGTATAAGCCTCTGGACATCCTGTGCCCAGGGATGGGATAACTGTGTATAACTTTGTTTACAACTCGATGCGGGTCTCGAATTTGCTGCGGAAAGTGGAGAAATAAGCCTTCACATTGCGGACGTTGGCATGGGCCGCGAACAGGCGATGCGCCAGGGCGTGGTAGGCCTGCATGTCGGCCACCTGCACCACCAGCACGAAGTCCGGGCCGGGCGCGACACGGTAGCATTGCAGCACGGCGGCTTCGTCGGCCACCAGCTGCTCGAACTCGTCCATGCGCTCGGCGGCCTGCACGTCCAGCGAGATTTCCACGATGGCGGTCAGTCGGACCCCCACTTTTTCCGGCGCCACGATGGCGACCTGACGCTCGATGACGCCGTTTTCCGTCAGCTGCTTGACCCGCCGCAAACAAGTCGGCGCGGAGACGTGCACTGCTTGTGCCAGCTCGCTGTTCGTTTGCGATGCATCAAGCTGCAGGGCGTTGAGGATGCGACGATCAAGATCGTCCAGTTCGGTATGCGGCATTTGCAAAATCTTCAGGTGAAAATGAAATATTATTTCTTGGTGAGTACTTGGTGATATTTTATTTCAAATATCACGACAAATAGAAAGCATATTTCAAACGCCCTGCTCTACGATGCCCCATCGATTACTCAACGAGGTATCCCATGTGCGGCATCGTCGGCGCGGTAGCGCAACGCAACATCACCCCCATCCTGGTCGAAGGCTTGAAGCGCCTGGAATACCGCGGCTACGATTCCTGCGGCGTGGCCCTGCACGTGGATGGCCAGCTGCAGCGCTCGCGCAGCACCTCGCGCGTGGCGGACCTGGAAAAGCAGATCAGCGACGCCCACCTGGCCGGCTTTACCGGCATTGCCCACACCCGCTGGGCCACGCACGGCGCGCCGGCCTCGCACAATGCCCACCCGCACTTCTCGCCCTCGGCCGACCAGGCCCGCATCGCCCTGGTCCATAACGGCATCATCGAGAATCACGACGAATTGCGCGCCGAGCTGACCGCCTTGGGCTATGTGTTCCAGAGCCAGACCGACACCGAAGTGATCGCCCACCTGGTCGACCACCTGTACAACGGCGACCTGTTCGACACCGTGCAGCACGCCGTCAAGCGCCTGACGGGCGCCTACGCCATTGCCGTGTTCTGCCGCGAGGAACCGCACCGGGTGGTGGCCGCGCGCCAGGGCTCGCCGCTCATCGTCGGCCTGGGCAAGGGCGAGAACTTCGTCGCTTCCGACGCCATGGCCCTGGCCGGCACCACCGACCAGATCATTTACCTGGAAGAAGGCGACGTGGTCGACCTGCAGCTGGGGCGCGTGTGGATCGCCGACGCCAACGGCAAGCAGGTGCAGCGCGAGGTCAGGACCGTGCAGGCCCACACCGGCGCCGCCGAGCTGGGCCCCTACCGCCACTACATGCAGAAGGAAATCTTCGAGCAGCCGCGCGTGATCGGCGATACCTTGGAAGGCGTCACCGGCATCATGCCCGAGCTGTTCGGCGACGGCGCCTACCAGGTCTTCAAGCAGATCGACCGCGTGCTGATCCTGGCCTGCGGCACCAGCTACTACTCCGGCCTGACCGCCAAGTACTGGATAGAATCGGTGGCCCAGATCCCGGTCAACGTCGAGATCGCCAGCGAATACCGCTACCGCGACAGCGTGCCGCACCCGAACACCCTGGTGGTGACCATCTCGCAGAGCGGCGAAACGGCCGACACGCTGGCCGCCCTCAAGCACGCGCGCAGCCTGGGCATGGAGCACACGCTCACCATCTGCAACGTCGCCACCAGCGCCATGGTGCGCGAATGCAAACTGGCCTACATCACGCGCGCCGGGGTGGAAGTGGGCGTGGCCTCGACCAAGGCCTTCACCACCCAGCTGGCGGCGCTGTTCCTGCTGACCCTGAGCCTGGCGCAAGTCAACGGCCGGCTCAGTGACGAGCAGGAAAGTGCGCACCTGAAAGCCATGCGCCACCTGCCGGTCGCCATTGCCGCCGTGCTGGCGCTGGAACCCCTGATCATCGCCTGGGCCGAGGACTTCGCCCGCAAGGAAAACGCCCTGTTCCTGGGACGCGGCATGCACTACCCGATCGCGCTGGAAGGCGCGCTCAAGCTCAAGGAGATTTCCTACATCCACGCCGAAGCCTATCCGGCGGGCGAGCTGAAGCACGGCCCGCTGGCCCTGGTGACGGAAGAAATGCCGGTGGTGACGGTGGCGCCCAACGACGCCCTGATTGAAAAGCTCAAGTCCAACATGCAGGAAGTGCGGGCGCGCGGCGGCCAGTTGTACGTGTTTGCCGACGTCGACTCGCGCATCACCCCGGGCGAGGGCGTGCACGTGATCCGCCTGCCCGAGCATTACGGCCTGCTGTCGCCCATCCTGCACGTGGTGTCGCTGCAGCTGCTGGCCTACCACGCGGCCGTGGCGCGCGGCACCGATGTGGACAAGCCGCGTAACCTGGCCAAGTCGGTGACGGTGGAGTAAATTCTGGACGAGTCGGACCCAAGTGTAGGCGGGAAATAGATACGCTCGTTTGACTATGTCTAGAAGCTTGCGTTTTGGAGGCTGAAATCATAGCGGACCCAACTCCAGCCTAAGCAGGAAGGCTTCTATTTCCCGCACCATTTAGGCAAGTCAAATGGGGAAACCGTCCCCATGAAGGCTCGCTCATCAGGAGCGAGATTCCAGGTGCTGTGCTGTACCGCCCGATGGTGGAGCTACGTAGACCAAAGACTTGGAGTCGCTGTAATTACTGTGTTTCTCCAGGCTGCAATATTGACTTCAACGTCCGTCGTTCACGCTATCGAAATTTGGACGAGCCACCGAAACGAGGTCCCTGTATTCGATGAAGGCATCTAGGTGTTTAGTTCCGTGCGATCATATCCCTCGTCGTAGCTGGCCTTTGTTTCGCGCCAAGGTCATACTGGAGGAACTGA
>NZ_JBKFEH010000019.1:0-243462 GCF_053572355.1 Duganella kummerowiae | reverse complement strand
ACAGGACCGTGAAACGACTCTGCGCCGATGATAGTGCTGCAACCAGTGTGAAAGTAGGTTATCGTCAGGCTAGTTATATGAAAAAGCCCCTTCAGGTGATCCTGTCGGGGCTTTTCTGCGTTTGTACTCTTCAAAAAAAACGCTGCCGTAGCAGCGTTTTTGTGTGATTTTAGAAGCGGTAGCCAGCTTTAACTACAAAGTAGTTCACGCCGGTGTTGGGCTTCTTGTAGCCGCCATTGGAGAAATGCTGGATCTTGGCGCCCAGTTCCCAGTTGTTGTCGAACACATAGCCGATACCGATGTGGTCGCCGAACTGGAAGTGGGTGGACAGGCGGTAGGTGTCGTTGTCGTAGAGGTCAGACAGGTAGTGGGCGCCGATGCCGCCCTCGTAGTAGATGCCCTTCTTGGTGTCGTTCTGGAAGCGGAACACCGGGGTGAAGCCCACATCCCACAGGTTCTTGTCGTTGCCCGAAATGTTGCGGTACTGCTTCTGCTGCCAGAAGCCGATGCTGCCTTCCCAGTAGCCGCTCAGGTGGGTGCCGTTCGACTGGAACCAGCGCACATCCCAATCCTTCTGCACGTCCAGGCGCGTCATGCGTACCTTGGCGGCGCTGCCGTAATCGACCGACACGGAGTCGACCAGTTGTTGAGCGTACGCCCCTTGGGTGGCCAGCAGCGCTACTGCGGCTGCCATTATCTTTTTCGTGAACATAGTATCCTTGCGATTAAAAGCGGTATCAATATGTATACGGCTGGCGGAATTGTACCGGGGTTCCGGAAATAATTCCGACGCCACCTCTTCCAAGGAGCAGTATTGTCTACTCGAATCACTTTCCTCGGTATCGGCTTGATGGGGGAACCCATGGTACGCCGCCTGCTGGCCGCCGGCCATTCCGTTACGGTCTGGAACCGCACCCATGCCAAGATGGCGCCGCTGGCGGCGGCCGGCGCCACGGCCCAGGAGCAACTGGCTGACGCCGTGCGCGATGCGCCCCTCGTTATCTCCATGCTGGCCGATGGTCCCACGGTGGACCAGGTCATGCAAAGCGCCTTGCCGGCGCTGGCGCCGGGTGCGCTGTGGGTGGACATGAGTTCGACCCGCCAGTCGGAAGCGCAGGACTTCGACGCACGCCTGCAGGCTGTCGGCCGGCGCTTCATCGATGCGCCGGTGTCCGGCGGCGTGGGCGGCGCGGCGGCCGGCACCCTGGCCATCATGGCGGGCGGCAGCGCGCAGGATTTCGCCGAAGCGGAGCCGGTGCTGGCCGCCATGGGCCGCGCCACCCTGGTGGGCCCGGCCGGCAGCGGCCAGGTCGCCAAGCTGTGCAACCAGCTGATCGTGGGCGCCACCATCAACGTGGTGGCCGAGGCCATGCTGCTGGCGCAGGCGGCCGGCGCCGATCCGGCCGCGATGCGGGCCGCCATACGCGGCGGTTTCGCGGAGTCGAAGATATTGGAAGTGCACGGCCAGCGCATGCTGGACCGTAATTTTGTCGCCGGCGGCAAGGTGGCGACGCAACTGAAGGACCAGCGCAACATCCTGGCGGCGGCAAAGGCGGCCGGAATTGCCCTGCCGCTGACGGAACTGGTGACGCAGCGCTACGAGATGCTGGCGGAGACCATCCCGCAGGCCGATCACGCGGCCGGCCTGATCGGCCTGGAACAGCTTAACCCCGGGCAGCGCGTGGGCACGGCGCCCGACCAACTCTAGGCGCCGGGCGGCAGCGCCTTTTCCACCAGCCGCACCCAGAAGCTGGCGCCCACCGGCAGCAGGTTGTCGTTGAAGTCGTAGCTGCCATTGTGCAGCACGCAGGGGCCGAGGCCGTGGCCGCCTTCGCGGTGGTCGCCCTCGCCATTGCCGATGAAGATGTAGCAGCCCGGCTTTTCCTGCAGGAAGAAGGCGAAATCCTCGGCGCCCATGGTGGGTTCGACCTGGTCGTTGACCTGTTCGGGGCCGACCAGTTCCTTCATGACTGCCACCGCGAACGCCGTTTCTTTCGCATGATTGATGAGGGGCGGATAATTGCGGCGGAACTTGAATTCCACCTCGGCGCCGAAGGCTGCCGCCGTGTATTTGGCGATCTCGCCCATGCGCTGCTCGATCTGGTCCAGCACGGCGGTGGTGAAGGTGCGCACGGTGCCGACCAGGGTGGCGTCGTCCGGGATCACGTTGGTGGCGCTGCCGGCGTGGATCTGGGTGATGGACAGCACGGCCGTGTCCAGCGGGCTCTTGTTGCGTGTGATGATGGTTTGCCAGCTTTGCGCCAACTGCACCGCCACCATGACCGGGTCTATGCCCTTGTGCGGCTGGGCCGCATGGGCGCCCTTGCCCTTGATGGTGACATAGAACTCATTACTGGACGCCATCATCGGTCCTGCCACCACGTTCAGGCTGCCGGCCGGCAGGCCGGGCCAGTTGTGCATGCCGTAGATGGCGTCCATCGGGCATTGCTCGAACAGGCCATCCTCTATCATGCGGCGCGCGCCGGCGCCGCCTTCCTCGGCCGGCTGGAACACAAGATAGACGGTGCCGTCGAAATGGCGGTTGTGGGCCAGATGGTGGGCCGCCCCCAGCAGCATGGCGGTGTGGCCGTCGTGGCCGCAGGCGTGCATCTTGCCGGCGTGGCGGGAGGCGTGGGCAAAGGTGTTGACCTCCTGCATGGGCAGGGCGTCCATGTCGGCGCGCAGGCCGATGGCGCGCTGCGAGCTGCCGTTCTTGATGATGCCGACCACGCCGGTCTGGCCCAGGCCGCGTATCACGGGGATGCCCCACTCCGCCAGCTTGGCGGCCACCACGTCGGAAGTGCGCTGCTCCTCGTAGCACAGCTCGGGATGGGCATGGATGTCGCGCCGTATCTGCTGCAGCTCGGATTGAAATGCAATGATGGGATCGACGAGTTTCATGTGCTTCTCCAGGATCGGGTGCGCGCCATCTCTCATTTTGTAAAATCGACAATGGCGACAGGAGCGACCATTGTAGCCCTTGTATCAAGAGGAAATCCAGAGCCCGCTACAGCAGAGCTGGAATGGTTTACGATACCGTTTTCAGCATAAGCTTTTTTGGATTTCAGATCATGACTACGACACAAGTGCGCGCCGCCTGTCCGCACGATTGCCCCGATACCTGCGCCCTGCTGGTCACGGTGGAAGACGGCGTCGCCACTGCCGTCAAGGGCGATCCGGACCATCCCACCACGGCCGGCGTACTGTGCACCAAGGTGGCCCGCTACACCGAGCGCACCTACCACCCGGACCGGCTGCTGTACCCGCTGCGCCGGGTCGGTAAAAAAGGCGAGGGCAAGTTCGAGCGCATCAGCTGGGACGAGGCGCTGGACGCCATCGCAGGCAGACTCACAGCGATAGCGTCGCGCGCCCCGGAAGCCATCCTGCCCTACAGCTACTGCGGCACCATGGGGCTGCTGCAGGGCGAGTCCATGTCGCTGCGCTTCTTCCACAAGCTGGGCGCCTCGCTGCTGGACCGCACCATCTGCGCCACGGCCGGCTTCACCGGCTACAAGTACACCATAGGCGCCACCGTGGGCACCGACCTGGAACAGTTCCAGGACGCCAAACTGATCCTGATCTGGGGCGGCAATCCCATCGCTTCCAACCTGCATTTCTGGACCCGCGCCATGGAGGCCAAGCGCAAGGGCGCGAGGCTGATCGCCATCGATCCCTACCGCTCGCTGACGGCCGAGAAGTGCCACCAGCACATCGCCCTGCTGCCCGGCACCGACGCCGCGCTGGCGCTGGGCATGATGCACGTGCTGATCGCGGAAGACTTGCTGGACCATGACTACATCGCCCGCTACACGCTGGGCTACGAGCAGCTGAAACAGCGCGCGGCGGAATGGACGCCCGAGCGCACTGCCGCCACCTGCGGCATCAGCGTGGAAGAAGTGCTGCAGCTGGCGCGCCTGTACGGCGGCATGGCCAAGGCCGGCGAGCCGGTGGCGATACGCACCAACTACGGCGTGCAGCGCGTGCGCGGCGGCGGCATGGCGGTGCGTAACATCACCTGCCTGCCGGCCCTGGTGGGCGCCTGGCGCCATGCGGCCGGCGGCGTGCAGCTGTCCTCGTCCGGCTCGTTCCCGACCAACAAGCCGGCCTTGCAGCGGCCCGACCTGCTGCCCAACGCGCCGCGCACCATCAACATGACCACCATAGGCGACGACCTGCTGCGCCCGGCCTCGGCGCAATTCGGCCCGCAGGTCGAGGCGGTCATAGTCTACAACGCCAACCCGCTGGCCATCGCTCCCGATTCAGCCAAGGTGGCGGCCGGCTTTGCGCGCGAGGATTTGTTTACCGTGGTGCTGGAGCACTTCCAGACCGACACCGTGGACTACGCCGACATCGTGCTGCCTGCCACCACCCAGCTGGAACATGTGGACGCCCACACTTCGTATGGCCATCTGTACATGATGGCCAATAACGCCGCCATCGCCCCCATGGGCGAGGCCAAGCCCAATACCGAGATCTTCCGCCTGCTGGCGGCGCGCATGGGATTCGACGCCCCCTGCTTCCGCGAGAGCGACGATGAGCTGGCGGCGCAAGCCTTCCACAAAGGCGACGCGCGCGCCGTGCACTTCGACTGGGATGCGCTGAAGCAGAAGGGCTGGCAAAAGCTCAACATGCCGGCCGCGCCGTTTGCCCAGGGCGGCTTCCCTACGCCGTCCGGCAAGTGCGAGTTCTATTCCGAGACCATGGCGCGCGACGGCCTCGATCCGCTGCCGGCCTATATTCCTCCTTACGAATCGGCGGCCAGCAACCCGGAACTGGCGGCGCGTTATCCGCTGGCCATGATCTCTCCGCCGCAGCGCAACTTCCTCAACTCCACCTTTGTCAATGTGGCCAGCTTGCGCGCCACCGAGGGCGAGCCCCACCTCGATATCCATCCCGCCGACTGCGCGGCGCGCGGCATCGCGGACGGCGACATGGTGCGTATCTACAACGATCGCGGCTCGTTTGTGGCCAAGGCGCGCGTGACCGATAAAGCCCGGCCCGGCCTGGTGGTGGGCCTCTCGGTATGGTGGAAAAAACTCGCTTCCGATGGCAAGAACGCCAACGAAGTGACCAGCCAGCGCCTCACCGACATGGGCCGTGCGCCGACTTTTTACGATACACTGGTACAAGTCGAAAGAGTCGCTGCTTGAAGGTAATTTATGCGCAAGTTTGCCCGCCGAGTCCTACGCGCCAGATACTGGCTGGCGGCGGGAGCGGTCGCCCTGATGCTGGCGGGCTGCGCGCAATTGCGCTACTACATGCAAGCTGCACAGGGCCAGTACTCGCTGTGGTCGGATACCCGCCCCATCGATGACTGGCTGGGCGATCCCAAGACCGATCCGCAGCTGCGCGCGCGGCTGGAAAAGGCGCAGCTGATACGCAAGTTCGCCGTCAATGAACTGGGCCTGCCGGACAACGCCAGCTACAAGAACTACGCGGCCTTGAAGCGTCCCTTCGTGCTGTGGAACGTGGTGGCCACGCCGGAGCTGTCGCTGCGTCCCATCCAGTGGTGCTTCCCGATTGCCGGCTGCGTCAGCTACCGTGGCTACTACGACAAGGAAGACGCCATGGCCTACGCGGCCGAACTGCGCGCCGAGGGCAACGACGTGCAGGTGGGCGGGGTGCCGGCCTATTCCACCCTGGGCTGGTTCAGCGATCCGCTGCTGTCGACCTTCATCAATTATTCCGACGCCGAACTGGCCAAGATGGTGTTCCACGAACTGGCCCACCAGGTGGTGTATGTGCAGGGCGATTCGCAGTTCAACGAAGGCTTCGCCACGGCCGTGGAGGAAGCCGGCGTGGCGCGCTGGATGGACCTGTATGGCAACGAGGCCATGCGCGAGGCCTATGCCCGCTACACGGCGCGCCGCCAGGATTTCCTGGCGCTGCTGGTCAAGCACCGCAAGGCCCTGGCCACCCTGTACGCCAGCAAGACCAGCGACAAGCACAAGCGCGAACAAAAGGCCCGCATATTTGCCCAGCTCAAGGCCGACTATGTGAAGCTGAAGGAGGAAAGCTGGGGCGGCTATTCCGGCTACGACCGCTGGTTTGCCGAACCGCTCACCAACGCCCACTTGAGCGCGGTGGGCACCTACAATGACTACCTGCCGGCCTTCCGCGCCATGCTGGCCGAGGAAAAGACCTTTCCGCGCTTCTATGCTGCGGTGCGCAAGCTGTCCGCCATGCCGCTGGCGCAGCGCCAGCAGGAGCTGCAGGACCTGAACCGCACGGCCCTGGCCGCAGCCGCCGCACGGGCGGCCGAGGCGGCGCTGCAGGCGGCCCAGGTGGCGGCGCAAGCCGCCATGGCAGCCCAGGCGGCCGGCCCGACCGCGCCGGATTGATGTTGCAATGCAATAAGCGTGCCCGCCTAGAGTGCTTGTTCCAATATGGGCGAAAGCGCTTGCACGCGGGTCGGCCCGCCGATAGCATCGCACGGAGGCTGCGCTTGTTTGCGCGCATCACACGCCTCCGCACGCCACCCGCCGGCACTGTGCGCCGTAACCTACAACGATAATATTCGAGACAAGAGGCACAGGATGGACAAAATCTGGTTGAAGTCGTATCCGCCCAATGTACCCGCCGAGATCGATCCCGACCGGTACGGGTCGCTGGTGCAATTGCTGGAAGAGTCGTTCCACAAGTTCGCCGACCGCAAGGCCTATGTGTGCATGGACAAATTCCTCACCTATGCCGAGGTCGATGCCGCCTCGCGCCGCCTGGGCGCCTGGCTGCAAAGCCGCGGCATGAAGCCGGGCGCGCGCGTGGCCGTCATGATGCCCAATGTGCTGCAGTACCCGATCGCGCTGGCCGCCATCCTGCGCGCCGGCTATGTGGTGGTCAACGTCAACCCGCTGTACACCCCGCGCGAGCTGGAGCACCAGCTCAAGGACGCCGGCGCCGAAGCCATCATCGTGCTGGAAAACTTTGCCGCCACCCTGGAGCAAGTGCTGGGCAAGACCCCGGTCAAGCACATCGTGGTGGCCAGCATGGGCGAGATGCTGGGCCTGAAGGGTGTGCTGGTCAATTTCGTGGTGCGCAGCGTGAAAAAACTGGTGCCGGCCTACTCGCTGCCCAACGCGGTGCGCTTCAAGGATGCGCTGTCCTACGGCGGCCGCATGAAGCTCACGCCCGTGGCGGTCAAATCCACCGATCCGGCCTTCCTGCAGTACACGGGCGGCACCACCGGCGTGTCCAAGGGCGCCACCCTGTCGCACCGCAACGTGATTGCCAATGTGCTGCAGACCGAGGCCTGGTCGGCGCCGGCCGTCGGCCTGGGCGATGGCGAACAGCTGGTGTTCGTGTGCGCGCTGCCGCTGTACCACATCTTCGCGCTGACGGTGTGCGCCATGTGGGGCACGCGCATCGGCGCGCTCAATGTGCTGATCCCGAATCCGCGCGACATCCCCGGCTTCATCAAGGAACTGGCCAAGTACCGCTTCAATGTTTTGCCCGCCGTCAATACGCTGTACAACGCCCTGGTCAATCATCCTGATTTCGGACACCTGGATTTCTCCAGCCTGAAAATCTGCCTGGGCGGCGGCATGGCGGTGCAGCAGGCCGTCAACGACAAGTGGCTGAAGGCGACCGGGGTCGGCATCATCGAAGGCTATGGGCTGTCGGAGACGGCGCCGGTGGCGTCCTGCAACCTGTCCAACGGCACTGCGTTTTCCGGCACCATAGGCTTGCCGATACCGTCCACCGACATGACGATACTGGACGACGACGGCCAGCCGGTGCCGCTGGGCACGGCCGGCGAGATCGCCATCCGCGGCCCGCAGGTGATGAGCGGCTACTGGAACCGTCCGGACGAAACGGCCAAGGTGATGACGGCCGACGGCTACTTCAAATCGGGCGACGTGGGCGTGATGGATGCGCAGGGCTTCGTCAAGATCGTGGACCGCAAGAAGGACATGATCCTGGTGTCCGGTTTTAACGTGTATCCGAACGAGCTGGAGGCGGTGATCGCGGCCCATCCCGGCGTGCTGGAATGCGCCGTGGTCGGGGTGCCGGACGAGCACTCGGGCGAGGCCGTGAAAGCGTATGTGGTGCGCAAGGACCCAGGCCTGGCCCAGGATGCGCTGATGGCCTACTGCAAGGAACAGCTGACCGGCTACAAGCGCCCGAGATACATCGAGTTCCGCGACGAACTCCCGAAAACCAATGTGGGCAAGATCCTGCGCCGCGTGCTGCGCGACGAGGAAAGCGCCCAGAAACAGGCGGCCTGAGCGCCGCCCAAGATAGATCAGATGAGGCAAGAAAGATGGACAAAGTTTGGCTGAAGTCGTACCCCGAAGGCGTACCGGCGGAGATCGATAGCACGCAGTACCGCTCGGTGACGCATTTGCTGGAAGACTCCTTCCGCAAATATGCCGACCGCAATGCCTTCGTCTGCATGGACAAGTTCCTGACGTACGCCGAGCTGGACCGCATGTCGCAGCAGGTCGGGGCCTGGCTGCAAAGCCGCGGCCTGCAGCCGGGGGCGCGCGTCGCCATCATGATGCCCAATGTGCTGCAGTATCCGGTGGTGATGGCGGCCGCGCTGCGCGCCGGCTACACGGTGGTCAACGTCAATCCGCTGTACACCCCGCGCGAGCTGCAGCACCAGCTGGCGGACTCGGGCGCCGAAGCCATTTTCGTGCTGGAGAACTTTGCCACCACGGTGGAGCAGGTGCTGGCCCAGACCCCGGTCAAGCACGTGGTGGTGGCCTCCATGGGCGACCTGCTGGGCGGGCTGAAAGGCATGATCGTCAACCTGGTGGTACGCAAGGTCAAGAAGATGGTGCCGGCCTTCTCGCTGCCCGGATCGTTCACCTTCAAGCAGGTGCTGGCGGCCGGCGCCGCGCTCACGCTGCAGCCGGTCAAGCAGGGGCATGACGACATCGCCTTCCTGCAGTACACGGGCGGCACCACGGGCGTGTCCAAGGGCGCCATCCTGCTGCACCGTAACGTGATCGCCAACGTGCTGCAGAATGAAGCCTGGCTGCAGATGAAGCCGCAGACGGAGCAGATCGTGTTCGTGTGCGCGCTGCCGCTGTACCACATCTATTCGCTGACCATCAGCGCCTTCATGGGCATGCGCATGGGCGGGTTGAACCTGCTGATTCCGAATCCGCGCGACATCCCCGGCTTCGTCAAGGAGCTGGCCAAGTACCGGGTCAAGGTATTCCCGGCCGTGAACACGCTGTACAACGCGCTGCTGAACAACCCCGATTTCGCCAAGCTGGACTTTTCCAGCTACTCGGTCTGCAACGGCGGCGGCATGGCGGTGCAGCAGGCCGTGGCCGACCGCTGGCTGAAGCTGACCGGCACCCCGATCATCGAAGGCTACGGCCTGTCCGAGACCTCGCCGGTGGCAACCGCCAACCGGGTGGACATCAAGGAATTCACCGGCACCATCGGCCTGCCGATACCGTCCACCGAAGTGCAGATCCTGGATGACGACGGCAAGCCGCTGCCATTCGGCTCGGCCGGCGAGATCGCCATCCGCGGCCCGCAGGTGATGGCCGGCTACTGGAACCGTCCGGACGAGACGGCCAAGTCCATGACGGCCGACGGCTTCTTCAAGACCGGCGACGTGGGCATCATGAACGAGCAGGGCTACACCCGCATCGTGGACCGCAAGAAGGACATGATCATCGTGTCCGGCTTCAATGTGTATCCAAACGAGGTGGAAGGCGTGGTGGCCGCGCATCCGGGCGTGCTGGAAGTGGCCTGCATCGGCGTGCCAGACAAGAACTCGGGCGAGGCCGTGAAGCTGTTCGTGGTGCGCAAGGATCCCAATCTGACGGCCGAGCAGATCCTGGACTACTGCAAGCACGAGCTGACCGCCTACAAGAAACCGAAATACATCGAATTCCGCGACGAACTGCCGAAAACCAACGTCGGCAAAATCCTGCGCCGCCAGCTGCGCGACGAAAAACAAGCGGCCTAAAAAATCCAAACTCCGGCGTTACACCCGGTGACATGTCTACACCCGGCACCCGGGGCACCCGGGCACCCGGTGTCGGCACCCGGTGTCTGTCGGCACCCGGTGTCCGGCACCCGGTGTCAGATCTGCCAATGGTACATGAGCTCGCCATCACAGCAGCCTCACACCCGGTGTCCACACCCGGTGTCTGTCCACACCCGGTGTCAGGTCTGCCATTGGTACATGAGCTTGCCATCAAAGCGGCCTCATGTACCAAAGGCAGATCTGACACCGGGGTTGACACCGGGGTTATGGACACCGGGGTTATGCCAGGCCGGCTTTGCCGTTGCTGACGGTGAAGCTGGCGGCGGTGGCGATCTTGCTGCTGGCGTCGTGGACGTCGTCCAGCGCCAGGAACAAGGTGCGCGTTTCGGAGGGCGTCACGTTGAGCAGCATATAGCCGCGCTTGTCGCTGCGGCCGTACTTCAGTTCCGTGTTCATGGCGACGTATTGCTCGGTGCGGCTTTGCGGGCGCGATGGCGAGGTGACGGAAGTGCCGCAGAATTCCGTCGCCAGCACCGGATTCGCCTTCGAGACGGGACGCAGCTTGTCGGCCCGCAGCTCGGCCGCGAAGAAGCTGTGCACGTCGCCGGACAGCACCAGCGGATTGGCCGCGCCGCTCTTGCCCAGCGCCTGCAGCAGGCGCTGGCGCGCCACCGGGTAGCCATCCCAGCCGTCGGTCCAGTAGCGGCCGTCCTGCGCCGACTTGACCGGCAACTGGCTGTTCTGCGCCATCAGGGTTTGCTGGGCCAGGATGTTCCAGCGTGCGCGCGACTCGCGCAGCCCCTGTTCCAGCCAGCGTTGCTGGGCGTCGCCCAGCATGCCGCGGCGCGGGTCCAGCAGGGACGGACACGCGCGCGGCGTCACCGAGCTGGAACCGCCTCGACCAGCCGGACTGCAGGCGTGCCAGGCGCGGTACTGGCGGTCGTCCAGCACGTGGAAGCGCGCCAGCCGCCCCCAGTCGTAGCGCTGGTACATGCGCAGGTGGGCGTAGCTGGCGCCCGGCGCCAGCATCAGGCGTATCGGCATGTGTTCGTAGTAGGCCTGGTAGGCGGCTGCGCGGCGCTCGATGAAGCGCGGGTCAAGGCGCTCGTCGCGGTCGGCGGCGTAGTCGTTGGCCACTTCATGGTCGTCCCAGGTGACGATCCACGGCGCCGCCACATGCGCGGCCTGCAGGTCGGGGTCGGATTTGTACTGGGCGTAGCGGGCGCGGTAATCGGCCAGGCTGAAGCTTTCCGACACGCGCACGGCCTTGGCTGGATGGCGCAGCTGGTATGGCCCCCATTCGTAGATGTAGTCGCCCAGGAAGGCCACCAGGTCCGGCGCGGCCCGCGCGATATGGCGGTGCGCGGCATAGGCGCCGAATTCCCAGTGCTGGCAGGAGGCTACGGCCAGCTTGAGCGTGTCCGGCATGCTGCCGGGCGCCGGCGCGGTGCGGGTGCGGCCCACCGGGCTGACGGCGTCGCCCAGCATGAAGCGGTACCAGTACCAGCGCCCCGGCTGCAATCCCGTCACGTCCACATGCACGCTGTGCGCCAGCGCGGGCGCGGCGCTGGCCGTGCCGCGCGTGATGATGCGGCGGAAGCCTTCGTCCTCGGCCACTTCCCAGCGCACCGCATAGGCCAGCGGCGGCGTGGCGCCCGCGTTGAGGGGATCGAACAGGACGCGGGTCCAGATCACCACGGCGTCCGGGAGCGGCGAGCCGGAGGCCACGCCCAGCGTGAACGGGTATGGCGTGCTGCGCTGCTGAGCCGCGCCATCGGCTGCGCCCAGTGCGGCGGCTACGGCCGGCGTTGGCGCCATGCCGGACAGCGCGGCCAGCGCCGCCAGGTGACCAGCGCCGCCCGGCGCGGCCAACACCGCCAGTGGACTTGCGCCACCCAAGCCGGCCAGCGCGGCAAGACGGCGGCCGCCGCCCAGCCCGGCCAGCGCCGCCAGCCGGCCGGCGCCCAGCAGGAGGCGGCGCCGCTCATCCATGCGCCATCACCTTGGCGGCCGTGCTGCGATGGCGGGGCATGTGCAGGCGATCCTCAGGAAATCAGGCTTTCCAGCGGCGGCACCTTGCGCGGCTTGCGGTCCGAATCGGTGGCCACATAGGTCAGCGTCGCTTCCGTGACCTTGACCGTCACCGCCTGCAGGCGGTTGCGCTCGGCGTACACCTCGACATTGACGGTGATGGAGGTATTGCCCACCTTGACGATGTCGGCATAAAAGGACAGCAGATCGCCCACGAACACGGGGTTCTTGAACACGAAGGAATTGACCGCGATGGTGGCCACGCGGCCGTTGGCGCGGCGGGTGGCGGGCAGCGAGCCGGCGATGTCGACCTGGGCCATGATCCAGCCGCCGAACACGTCGCCGTACACATTGGCGTCGGCCGGGCTGGGCATCATGCGCAGTTCGGGCATCTTCCCGGCGGGCAGGCTGCGGTTGGTGTTGGCCGGGTTCAGGTTGTCGGGCGTGGTCATCTTGAAATCTCGTGTAGGGCTACAATGGTGGGGATTGAACCATAAAAAGCAGACCTCCGCCATGCGCCGCTATTCGAATTCCGCCCCCGCCAGTACTCCCGCCCCACGCCACCGCAGCGACATGGCCGTCATCGGCACCTTGCTGCCGTATTTATGGGTCTACAAATGGCGGGTGCTGCTGGCGCTGGGCTGCCTGGTGGGCGCCAAGCTGGCCAACGTGGGCGTGCCGGTGGTGATGAAGAAGCTGATCGACGCCATGACCATCACGCCCAGCCATCCGCAGGCGCTGCTGGTGCTGCCGCTGGGCGCGCTGGTGGCCTATGGCGTGCTGCGCGTGTCGACCACCGTGTTTACCGAGCTGCGCGAATTCCTGTTCGCGCGCGTCACCCAGCGCGCCGTGCGCACCATCGCGCTGCAGGTATTCCGCCACCTGCACGCGCTGTCGCTGCGCTTCCACCTGAACCGCCAGACCGGCGGCATGACGCGCGATATCGAGCGCGGCACGCGCGCGGTCGGTTCGCTGATCTCCTACACCCTGTTCAACATCCTGCCCACGCTGGTGGAAATCACGCTGGTGCTGGGCTACCTGGTGACCCACTACGATATCTGGTTCACCGTCATCACCTTGGTGGCGCTGGTGTCCTACATCACCTTCACCATCGTGGTGACCAACTGGCGCACGCACTTCCGCCGCACCATGAACGATCTCGATTCCAAGGCCAACACCAGGGCCATCGATTCGCTGATCAACTACGAAACGGTGAAATATTTCGGCAACGAGGATTACGAGGCCAGGCGCTACGACGAAGGCCTGCAGCGCTACGAATCGGCCGCCGTGAAGTCGCAGACCTCGCTGTCGCTGCTGAACACCGGCCAGTCGCTGATCATCGCGGTGGCCGTGACCCTCATCCTGTGGCGCGCCACCCAGGGCGTGATCGACGGCAGCATGACCCTGGGCGACCTGGTGCTGGTGAACTCCTTCATGATACAGCTCTACATCCCGCTCAACTTCCTGGGCGTGATCTACCGCGAGATCAAGCAAAGCCTGGCCGACATGGAAAAGCTGTTCTCGCTGCTGGACCAGAACCGCGAGGTGGCCGACGCCAAGGATGCGCAGCCGCTGGCCACGCGCGGCGCCGAGGTGCGCTTCCAGCATGTGGACTTCAGCTACGATCCCAAGCGCCAGATCCTGTTCGACGTCGACTTCACCATCGCGCCCGGCACCACCACGGCGGTGGTGGGCCACAGCGGTTCCGGCAAGTCGACCCTGTCGCGCCTGCTGTTCCGCTTCTACGACGTCAATGCTGGCGCGATCACCATCGACGGCCAGGACTTGCGCGCACTTACGCAAGACTCGCTGCGCCACGCCATCGGCATCGTGCCGCAGGATACGGTGCTGTTCAATGACACCATCGAATACAACATCGCCTACGGCCAGCCCGGCGCCAGCCGCGAGCAGATCGTGGCCGCCGCGCGCGCCGCCTCCATCCATGATTTCATCGAGAGCCTGCCGGACGGCTACGCCACCATGGTGGGCGAGCGCGGGCTCAAGCTGTCCGGCGGCGAGAAGCAGCGCGTGGCCATCGCCCGCACCCTGCTGAAGAATCCCGCCATTTTGATATTCGACGAAGCCACCTCCGCGCTGGACTCGCGCGCCGAGCAGGCCATCCAGGCCCAGCTCAAGGAGATCGCCCGCAGCCGCACCACCATGGTGATCGCGCACCGCCTGTCCACCGTGGCCGACGCGCAGCAGATCCTGGTGCTGGACCATGGCCGCATCGTCGAACGCGGCACCCACCAGTCGCTGCTGGCGGCGGACGGCCTGTATGCGCAGATGTGGCAGCGCCAGCAGGCCAGGGCGGACGATGAAAGCGCCGCCGACGCCGAAGCGCAGACAGCCTGATTTCGCAGTTCAACCTCGACCAAAAAGGAAGCAACCATGAAGTCCCGCTTAGTACTGGGCGCCGCCACCGCGCTGCTGGCCTGCACACCGCATGCATATGCCGATGACCCGACGGAACCGCAGTTCCGCGCCCTGTACAAGGAGCTGGTCGAGACCAATACCACGCTGTCCTCCGGCAGCTGCACCCTGGCCGCCGAACGCATTGCCGCGCGCCTGAAGGCGGCCGGCTTTGCGGACGGCGATTTGCACCTGTTTGCCGAACCCTCGCATCCCAAGGAGGGCGGCCTGGTGGCGATCTTCCCGGGCAGCGATGCGCAGGCCAAGGCCATCCTGCTGCTGGCCCACATCGACGTGGTCGAGGCCAAGCGCGAGGACTGGGTGCGCGATCCCTTCAAGCTGGTCGAGGAGGACGGCAAGTTCTACGCGCGCGGCGCGGTGGACGACAAGGCCCAGGCCGCGATCTGGGCCGACACCCTGATACGCTTCAAGAACGAGGGCTACCGCCCGCGCCACACCCTCAAGCTGGCGTTGACCTGCGGCGAGGAGACCGGCGGCGCCTTCAACGGCGCGCAGTGGCTGAGCGAAAACAAGCGCGAGCTGATCGACGCCGCCTTCGCCATCAACGAGGGCGCCGGCGGCGAGTTCGACGCCAAGGGCAAGCGCGTCTCGATGACGGTGCAGGCGGGCGAAAAAGTATCGCAGAACTTCCGCCTGGAGGTCACCAACAGGGGGGGCCACAGCTCGCGTCCGCAAAAGGACAACGCCATCTACCGCCTGGCCGGCGCGCTCAAGAAAATAGAAGGCTACAGCTTCCCCATCCAGCTGGCCGACGGCAGCCGCGGCTACCTGAATGGCATGGCGAAAATACAGGCCGCCGCCGGCCGCAAGGACGTGGCGGCCGCCATGCTGACGGTGGCGAACAATCCCAACGACGGCAAGGCGGTCAAGCTGGTGTCCGACCTCGATCCCAGCTGGGCCGCCATGCTGCACACCACCTGCGTGGCCACCATGCTGGACGCCGGCCACGCCACCAACGCGCTGCCGCAGCGCGCCCGCGCCAACATCAACTGCCGCATTTTCCCGGGCGTGACCCAGGAAGAGGTGCGCGCGGCGCTGGTGAAGGCCATTGCCGATCCGGCCGTGAAGGTGGAGACGCTGGAGATACGCGGCCCGAATTCGAAACCGCCCGTCTTGACGCGCGAGATACTGGAGCCGGTGGAGAAGCTCACGGCCGAGATGTGGCCCGGCGTGCCGGTGCTGCCCGTGCTGCAGTCGGGCGCCACCGACGGCCAGTTCCTGAACGGCGTCGGCATTCCGACCTATGGCATCAGCGGCATCTTCCTGGGCCCGGACCTGAGCAATATCCACGGCCTGAACGAGTACATCACGGTGCAGTCGCTGATGGAGGGGCGGCAGTTCCTGTACCGGCTGGTGAAGATTTACGCCGGCCAGGGCTGAGCCGAAATGAAAAGGCCCGGCGCGCATCATGCGGCCGGGCCTCTTGCTTGATGGCGCCAGGCTTAATTCAGCGGCGCGCTGGCCGGTTCCGGCTTGGGCTCGCCCAGTTCGCCTTCCCACTTGGCCACCACGGCGGTGGCGATGCCGTTGCCGATCACGTTGGTGGCGGAGCGCGCCATGTCCAGGAAGTGGTCTATGCCGAGCAGCAGCACCATGCCCGCTTCCGGGATGTTGAAGTGGCTCAGGGTGGCGGCAATCACCACCAGCGAGGCGCGCGGCACGCCGGCCATGCCCTTGGAGGTCAGCATCAGCACCATCATCATGGTCAGCTGCTGGCCCAGCGACATCTCGATGCCGTAGGCCTGGGCGATGAACACGGTGGCGAAGGTGCAGTACATCATGGAGCCATCCAGGTTGAACGAGTAGCCGATCGGCAGCACGAAGGAGGCCAGGCGGTTCTTCACGCCGAAGCGCTCCAGGCCTTCCAGGGTTTTTGGATAGGCCGCTTCGCTGGAGGCGGTGGAGAAGGCCAGCAGGGTAGGGCCGCGCAGCTCGCCGATCAGGCCGAAGATGCGCGCGCCCAGGAAGGCGAAGCCGATCGCGATCAGCACCGCCCACAGCAGGCCGATGGAGAAGTAGAACTCGGCCATGAACACGCCATAGGTGGACAGCACGCCCAGGCCGCTCTTGCCGATCACGCCGGCCACGGCGGCGAACACGGCGAACGGTGCGAACTTCATCACATAGCCGGTCACCTTCAGCATCACGTGGGCCACGCCGTCAATGGCGGCCACCATGGGAGCCGCCTTTTCGCCCACGGCGGCGGCGGCCGAACCGAAGAACAGCGAGAAGATCACGATCTGCAGGATTTCGTTCTTGGCCATGCCGTCGATGATGGAGGAGGGCACCAGGTGGGTGACGAAGTCCTTCAGCGTCAGGCTGCTGGTGGCCAGGCCGGTGGCGTTGCCGACCTGCGGCAAATGGCCCAGCAGGGCGTCACCCGGACGGAACAGGTTGACCATCACCAGGCCCAGCGACAGCGACAGCAGGGAGGCGATGAAGAACCAGCCCAGGGTCTTGATGCCGATGCGGCCCACTTCGCTGGCGTCGCCCATCTTGGCGATGCCGCACACCAGGGTGGAGAACACCAGCGGCGCGATAATCATCTTGATCAGACGCAGGAACAGGGTCGTGACCAGCGACATCGTGTCGGCAAAACCGGCCGGGTCGGCCAGCGTGGTGTTGGCCACGTAGCCGGCCAGGATGCCCAGCACCAGACCCGCGAGGATGTAGGTGGTCAAACGGCTTTGTTTATTCATGTATGTGTTCCCTATGGTTATGCGCTGCTCTGTCGGCAAAACAGCTTTATTTGTCGTCTTCTGGATGTATGATCCGGGAATCAAGCTTCGATCCGTCTTGTGGACTGATGAAACTATTAGCAAGTTTCGCAGTATCCTAGGGGGCGATGGCACTGTCAAGCAAAGGCGAACACGGATGGCGATGATCAGGATTAGCAATCTCGGCAAGTGGTATGGCCAGTTCCAGGTACTGGCCGACTGCAGCACCCGGGTCGCGCAGGGCGACGTGATGGTCATATGCGGGCCGTCCGGTTCGGGCAAGTCGACCCTGCTCAAGACCGTCAACGGCCTGGAGCCGTTCCAGCAGGGCGAGGTGGTGGTGGACGAGGTGTCGGTGGGGGCGCGCGGCACCGACCTGGCGCGGCTGCGGTCGCGCATTGGCATGGTGTTCCAGAATTTCGAGCTGTTTCCGCATTTGTCGGTGCGGCAGAATTTGAACCTGGGCCAGCTCAAGGTGCTGGGCCGCAGCGAGGAAGAGGCGACGGCGCGCGGCTTGCAGTACCTGGAGCGGGTCGGCCTGCTGGGCCAGCAGGACAAGTATCCGCACCAGCTGTCCGGCGGCCAGCAGCAGCGCGTGGCAATCGCCCGTGCGCTGGCCATGGACCCTATCGCCATGCTGTTCGATGAACCGACTTCCGCCCTGGACCCGGAGATGATCAACGAGGTGCTGGACGTGATGACGGGGCTGGCGCAGGAAGGCATGACCATGATGGTGGTGACCCACGAAATGGGCTTTGCGCGCCGGGTGGCCAACCGCGTGCTGTTCATGGATGGCGGCCGCATCGTCGAGGACAGTCCCAAGGACGCATTCTTCGCCGCCCCGCGCAGTGTACGGGCGCGCGACTTTTTGGCGCGCATCGTTCACTAGGGTATGCTGTGACTGTAGTGCGTCCACATGCGCAGTATGCGGACGATCTTTTGATCCGGATAAAGCTCGTAGACCAGCCGATGGTGGATGTTGATGCGGCGCGAATAAGCCCCCGCCAAGTCGCCCACCAGTTTTTCAAAAGGCGGCGGCGATGTGTACGGGTTGTTTGCCAGGATGTCCAGCAGGGCTTGCGCCTGTTTCTTTCAGGCCGGCGGCCGCGAGTTTGCTTGCGTCTTTCTGCGCCTGGCGGGTGTAGCGCAGTTGCCAGCTCACCAGTGCAACTCCTTGCTGCTTTCGCCTAGAGGCTCGGCGCGCGCCGCCAGGATGGCGTCCCGCATGCCGGGAATCGAAAGCAAATACAAGGTTTCCTGAATATTATTCCATTCCTCCTGCGAGACCAGGACGGCGGCGTGCCGGCTGCCGGAAATGGTAACGGGGAGCTTTTGCTCGGCAGTTCGATCGATGAGAGCCTCCAGGGAGGCAAGGGCTGCTGTAGCGGAAATGATATCCATGGCTCCTCCGATAGAAGAATAGACCGTAAGCTCAGGGGCTCATTTTGTCAAATCGTATGATCAAGCGGGATGCAGCGGGCGTCAGCAGGTAAAATGGCGGGATACGCCCGACCAGCCTGAGAGTATTTCCGCCATGCCTACCGATTACGAACACCTCCCCTCCAGCATCACCATCACCCGTCCCGACGACTGGCATTTGCACCTGCGCGACGGCGCCACGCTGGCCAGCGTGCTGCCGCACAGCGCGCGCCAGTTCGCGCGCGCCATCGTGATGCCCAACCTGAAGCCGCCGGTGACCACCACCGCCGCCGCCGAAGCCTATCGCGGCCGCATCCTGGCCGCGCTGCCCGAGGGGATGAGCTTCGAGCCGCTGATGACGCTGTACCTGACCAACAACACCAGCCCGGATGAGATCCGCCGCGCCAGCGACAGCGGCTTCGTGCACGCGGTCAAGCTGTACCCGGCCGGCGCCACCACCAATTCCGACGCCGGCGTGACCGACATCGCCAACGTCTACAAGGTGCTGGAAGTGATGCAGGAAGTGGGCATGCCCTTCCTGGTGCACGGCGAGGTGACCGACCAGGATATCGACCTGTTCGACCGCGAAGCCGTCTTCATCGAGCGCATCATGCGCCCGCTGCGGCGCGATTTCCCGGCCCTGAACATCGTGTTCGAGCACATCACCACCAAGGACGCGGCCCAGTACGTGGCCGAGGCCGATGGCCCGATCGCGGCCACCATCACAGCCCACCACCTGCTGTACAACCGCAACGAGATCTTCAAGGGCGGCATCCGCCCTCACTACTACTGCCTGCCGGTGTTGAAGCGCGAGGAACACCGGCTGGCGCTGGTGACGGCCGCCACCAGCGGCGATGAGCGCTTCTTCCTCGGCACCGACTCGGCCCCGCACGCCCAGGGCGCCAAGGAAGCGGCCTGCGGCTGCGCCGGCTGCTACACGGCGCTGCACGCCATGGAGCTGTACACCGAGGCCTTCGCCCGCGCCGGCGCGCTGGACAAGCTGGAAGCTTTCGCCAGCCTGAACGGCCCGGCCTTCTACGGCCTGGAGCCGAATAGCGGCTCCATCACCTTGAAGCGCGAATCGTGGGAGCTGCCGGCCGCGCTGCCGCTGGCCGACCAGCAGGTGATCCCGCTGAACGCGGGCGAAACCATCCCCTGGAAAATGGTTTGACGCGTGTTTAACGAGATAGCCTGGTCGCAGCCCTGGTACGCGTCGGTGGCGGAGGCGGCCGGTCTGCTGGCGCAGGAGGGGGCGGACTTCCGCGCCTCGTTCAGCCGGCGCGCGGCGGCCCTGGGCATCCACAACCACCAGGGCCTGCCGCTATCCTTCATCCCGCAGGACGATTTGCCGCCGGGCGTGGCCTACGAGGCCCATATCGCCGCCACCGGCGGCGTGCCCACCCGCGACAACCTGCATGATTTCTTCAACGGCCTGGTGTGGCTCAGCTTCCCTCGCATCAAGGTGCGCCTGAACGCCCTGCAGGCGGCGCAGATCGCGCGGGACGGCATCGGCAAGTCGCGCGGTCCGGCGCGCGATGCCGCCACCATCTTCGACGAGAACGCGGCCCTGCTGGTGGTGCGCGATGGCGCCGCAGGGCGCGCGCTGGTGGAGGCACTACGCGGCCACCGCTGGCACGAGGCCTTCATCGAGCGCCGCGCCAGCTTTGGGCGTGACGCGGAGGTATGGCTGTTCGGCCACGCGCTGATGGAAAAGCTGGTGGCGCCGCGCAAGGCCATCACGGCGCATACGCGGGTGCTGTGGGTGGACGACGCTTACTGGGAACTGGAACACGCCGCCCGCCGCGCCCATATCGACGCGTCGGTAGCGCAGCAACTGGAGCAGCAGGGCCTGATCACCGCCGATTTCACGCCCATGCAGGCGCTGGGCGTGCCCGGCTGGTGGCCGGGGCAGGACGCGGCCTTTTACGCCGACACCTCGGTGTTCCGGCCGCCGCGCCAGCCGCTTACGACCGCTTGAATGCGTCGTCGCGGCGCGAACGGCGCAGCGCCAGCACGCCCAGGCCGGCCGCCAGCATGGCATAGGTCCCTGGTTCCGGAACCGCCAGCGCAGGGATGGCGCGGGCCGAAAGCAGGGTCGTGACCGTGTCGCTATGGTATTGCACGGTATCCACCACGTCATATCGGCTGCTTCGGAAGTTCAGCGAGAACGCTGACAGGGACACATCATTGCCTGCATATACGGCGCCCTTGAAGTGGATGGTCTCGCCTGCGGCGACGCTGAAGGAATACGCGCTGGTGCCGCTGCTGTAGAAGTCGCCGCTGGTGGAGGTGTTGCCATAAGTGGCCACGGCCAAGGGGTCGGTGCCGGTTGCCATGTAGAAGGTCGGCAGGGCCGGAATGACGACGCCAAAGAAGCCACTGGTCGTCTCGAAGTTCCCGGTTGCGCTCAGCGAGAGCGTGAACACGGTGGCGCTGGCGGAGGTGATAGCGGCCTCCAGCACTATGCCTTTGCCACCGGTGTATTGGCTGCTGTCGGCCATGACGCTGGCGGTCAGGGTTTGAACTTTCCAGGTTTCCTTGTAGTCGTTGTAGCTGGTGGTGACATCCTTGTAGTTGTACTCCAGTCCGGGTGCGCTGGTGGTGGGTGCGGTGATCAGTTGGGTGTACAACGTGGTGACGGGTTGATTATCGACGCGCCAGGTAGTTTGGTAGTCATATATCTCCGGCGTCTTGGATGTGGGCCCGACGGTCACATTGGTGGGCGTGGCGGTGACCGTCGACAGCGACAGCGGCGGCGCCGTGACGGCGTTAGCCTGGGCGCCAGCCACTGCCAGGATAATGCCGGATAGCTTCTTTAACATGGAAATCCCCTTTTTTGCTTGTTGAAAAGACATTTGTATTGTCACGATACCTCCGTATGCTGCGCCGCCGCATCGCCCGTTTGAGTGATCGCTGTTAAAATTATGCTCACATCCAACACTTGGCCGCATGGCGGCAGAAAGCAGGCATTCATGAGCTCAACCATCCGCTGGGGCATCCTGGGCACCGGCAAGATCGCCAAGGCCTTCGCCACCGCACTGCAGGGCACCGAGGGCGCAGAACTGGCCGCGATTGCTTCGCGCACTCAAGATAGCGCTAACATATTTGGCGAGGAGTTTGGCGTGCCGCGCCGCTATGGCAGCTACCAGGCGCTGGCCGACGACCGCGAGGTGGACGCCATCTATATCGCCACCCCGCACCCCATGCACCACGAGAATGCCCTGATGTGCCTGCACGGCGGCAAGGCCATCCTGGTGGAGAAATCGTTCACCATGAACCGCCGCCAGGCCGAGGACATCTTCGCCCTGGCGCGCGAAAAGCAGCTGTTCGTGATGGAGGCGCTGTGGACGCGCTTCATGCCCTCCGTGGTGGAGGCTAAACGCATCGTCGCCAGCGGCGAGATCGGCAAACCGGCCCACATCAGCGCCGACTTTGGCTTCAACGCCGAATTCGGGCCCGAGCACCGGCTGTTCAACCCGGAGCTGGGCGGCGGCGCGCTGCTGGACCTGGGCATCTACCTGGTGTCCATGGCGTCCTTCTTCCTGGGACCGGTCACCGGCGTCAAGGCCCAGGCCGAGATGGGGCCGACCGGAGTCGACCTGCAGACCGCCTTCAGCCTGACGCACGAAGGCGGCGCGGTGTCGTCCTGCGCCTGCAGCCTGCGTTCGCGCACGCCGACCGAGCTGACCATCTCGGGCACGCAGGGCTTTGTGCGCCTGCACGACCGCTTCCACAACACGGAAGACATCAGCGTCACGCTGGTCAATGGCGTGTCGCGCAGCGAGCGCCGGCTGAACCTGCCGCGCAGCGGCAATGGCTACACCCACGAGGCACAGGAAGTGATGCGCTGCCTGCGCGCCGGCCTGATCGAAAGCCCGGTGATGCCGCACGCCGAAACCCTGGCCATCATGGGCGTACTGGACGAGATCCGCGCCCAGATTGGCCTGCGCTACAGCGCCGACCTTGCTGGTTAAAGTAGAATGTGCGGTTCCCTCAGCAGAAACAGGAACCGCCATGCAGCACCACGCTCCCTCGCTCAAGACCGTATTGATCGCCTCCGGCGTGGTGCTCACCCTGGCCATGGGGGTGCGCCACGGCTTCGGCTTCTGGATGCAGCCCATCTCGCAGGCCAACGGCTGGACCCGCGAAACCTATTCGCTGGCGCAGGCCATGCAGAACCTGATGTGGGGCGCCATCGGCCCCTTTGCCGGCATGGCGGCCGACCGCTACGGCACCATGCGCGTGGTGCTGGTGGGCGCCTTCGCCTACATGGTCGGCCTGCTGTGGATGGCCACCGTCACCCAGCCCACCCTGTTCGTGCTGGGCTCCGGCCTGCTGATCGGGCTGGGACTGGCCTGCACCGCGTTTGGCGCGGTGAGCGGCATCATCGGCCGCGCGGCGCCGCCGGAAAAGCGCTCCTGGGCCTTCGGCATTTCCGGCGCGGCCAGCTCCTTCGGCCAGTTCATGATGATGCCGGTCGAGCAGCACCTGATTTCGGCGCTGGGCTGGCAGCACGCCTTCCACCTGCTGGCCGGGCTGGTGGTGCTGGCCATGGTGCCGATGGCCTTCAAGCTGCGCGAACCGGGCGTGGCCCACGTCCACGGCGCACAGCAAAGCGTGGGCGAGGCGCTGTCCGAGGCGCTGCGCAACCCTTCCTTTTTGATGCTGGTGGCCAGCTACTTCGTGTGCGGCTTCCAGCTGGTGTTCATCGGCGTGCACATGCCGGCTTACCTGAAGGATAAAGGCGTGGTGGACCCGCAGGTGGCGGTGATGGCGCTGGCCCTGATCGGCCTGTTCAACATCTTCGGTTCCTACTACGCGGGCAAGTTGGGTGGCCGGCTGCCCAAGCGCTACCTGCTGTCCGTGATTTATGCGACGCGGGCGGTGGCCATTGCGCTGTTCCTGGCGGCGCCCCTGTCCAGCATGACGGTGTATGTGTTCGCGGCCGTGATGGGCTTCCTGTGGCTGTCCACGGTGCCGCTCACCAATGGCATCATTGCCGGCATCTTCGGTGTGCGGCACATGTCCATGCTGGCCGGGATCGTGTTCTTCTCGCACCAGCTGGGCAGCTTCCTGGGCGTGTGGCTGGGTGGCTACCTGTACACCCGCAACGGCAACTACGACCTGGTGTGGCACATCGCCATTGCGCTGGGCGTGTTCGCGGCGCTGGTCAACCTGCCCATCAAGGAGCAGCCGCTGGCGCGCGGCCTGCGGCCCGCATGAAAGCCTGGGCCCTGCGGCTGGCAATCGTGCTGGTGCTGGCGCTGGTGTTCCTGTCTTACCTGCGGCCCGGCTTCATATTTGATCTGGCCAACCGCATCTACCTCTGCTTTTAGATGCCGTTTCAAAATGACCCTGGCGTCGTTGCGGCGCCTCGCCGTGCAGGCGCACTGTCTTCGTCGCCCCGGCCTTGGCCCGCGCCTAGCCAGGCTCATTTTGAACCAGCCTCTTACACCTTGAGGAATTCCTCGCGATTGCCCAGCCAGCGCGCCAGGTGGGCTTCGACGATGGCTTGCTTTTCCGGGGCCTCCGAGTGCAGCAGATCGTGGGCGACGTCGCGCGCCTGGTCCACCAGCCAGCCATCTGTTTCCAGGTCGGCGAAGCGCAGCATGGCCTGGCCGGACTGGCGCGCGCCCAGGAATTCTCCGGGACCGCGTATCTCCAGGTCGCGGCGTGCGATCTCGAAGCCGTCCGTGGTTTCGCGCATGGTCATCAGGCGCTGGCGCGCGACCGGGCCCAGCGGGCTCTGGTACAGCAGCAGGCAGACGCTGGCCGCCGAGCCGCGCCCGACCCGCCCGCGCAGCTGGTGCAGCTGCGACAGGCCGAAGCGCTCGGCGTGCTCGATCACCATCAAGGAAGCGTTCGGCACATCGACCCCGACCTCGATCACGGTGGTGGCCACCAGCACCTGCATTTCATTGGCGCTGAAGGCATCCATCACCACCTGCTTCTCGGCCGGCTTGAGGCGGCCGTGCACCAGGCCCACGTTCAGGTCCGGAAGGGCTTCGGCCAGCAGGGCGTGGGTGTCGGTGGCGGTTTGCAACTGCAGCGCTTCCGATTCCTCGATCAGCGGGCAGACCCAGTAGATCTGGCGGCCTTCCAGCGCCGCCGCGTGCACCCGGGCGATCACTTCGTCGCGCCGGTTCTGGTCGATGGCGCGCGTGACGATGGGGCTGCGGCCGGGCGGCAGCTCGTCGATCACCGACACTTCCAGGTCGGCGTAATAGCTCATGGCCAGGGTGCGCGGTATCGGCGTGGCCGACATCATCAGCTGGTGCGGCACCGCGCCCTCGGCGCCCTTGTTGCGCAGCGTGAGGCGCTGGCCGACGCCGAAGCGGTGCTGCTCGTCGACGATCACCAGGCCCAGGTTGGCGAATTGCACCGTATCCTGTATCAGCGCGTGGGTGCCGATCACCAGCCGCGCCTCGCCCGATTCGACCAGGGCGGTGGCGGCCAGCTTGTCCTTTTTCTTCAGGCTGCCGGTCAGCCAGGCCACTTTCACGCCCAGCGGCTCCATCCAGGCCGCGATCTTGCGGAAGTGCTGGTCGGCCAGGATCTCGGTGGGCGCCATCAGGGCGGCCTGGTAGCCGCTGTCGATGGCCTGGGCCGCGGCCAGCGCCGACACCACGGTCTTGCCGCTGCCGACGTCGCCCTGCAGCAAACGCTGCATGGGGTAGGGCAGGCGCAGGTCGGCGCGGATCTCGTCCAGCACGCGCTGCTGGGCGCCGGTCAGCTGGAAGGGCAGGTCAGCCTGGAAGCGCCGCGACAGCGATCCCATCGTGTCCAGCTTGGGCGAACCCTTGGCGCGGCGCGCGCGCTGGGCCCGTTTGAGCGACAGCTGCTGGGCCAGCAGCTCGTCGAACTTCATGCGGGTCCAGGCCGGGTGCGACTTGTCGGCCAGCGCATGCTCGTCCACGTCCTGCGGCGGATAATGCAGCAGCTTGATGGAGGATTCGAAGGGCGCCAGCTGCAGGCGCTGCACCAGCGCCGGCGGCAGGGTGTCGGTCCAGTCGACCCGCTTGACGGCGTCGCCAATGGCGCGCCGCAGGATGTGCTGGCCCAGGCCTTCGCCGGACGGATATACGGGCGTCAGCGAAGTGGGCAGCGGCGCGCCTTCATTGACCACCTTGTAGGCGGGATGGACCATCTCGGCGCCGAAGAAGCCGTGTTTCAGTTCGCCGCGCGCGCGCACCCGGGTGCCCTCGGCCAGCTGCTTGACCTGGCTGCCATAGAAATTCATGAAGCGCAGCTGCAGGTCGCCGGTCTCGTCGGCGATGTGCACCAGCAGCTGGCGGCGCGGCTTGTAGGCGATCTCGTTCTTCGTCACCACGCCTTCCACTTGCGAGGTTTGGCCGCCGTGCAGGCAGGCTTCTTCTATGCTGACCACCTCGGTCTCATCCTCGTAGCGCATGGGCAGGTGCAGCACCAGGTCCATGTCGGTGTGCAGCCCCAGCCTGGCCAGCTTGGCCTGGATATTGGCGGCCGAATTGGGAGCGGGTTTCGCTGATTTAGGCTTGGAAACGGGCATATTGCAAGGATTAGCGTAAAATAGAGGGTTCGCCCTTGATAAAGCAAGGCCGTATTGTAAGGCTTGCACCGCGCTAGGGCCTACCCGAATTTACGTCAACAGTTTCCAGAAGTCCGCACATGTACTCGCTTTCCGATTTCGATTTCGACCTGCCGCAGGAACGCATCGCGCAATTCCCGCTGCCCAACCGCAGCGCTTCGCGCCTGCTGCACGTGGACGGCGCCACCCTGGCCGACCGCCAGTTCGCCGACATTATCGAGCTGCTGCAGCCCGGCGACCTGCTGGTGATGAACGACACCCGCGTGCTCAAGGCGCGCTTCTTCGGCACCAAGGACAGCGGCGGCAAGGTCGAAGTGCTGGTCGAACGGGTGCTGGACAGCCGCACCGTGCTGGCCCAGGTGCGCGCCTCGCGCTCGCCCGGCGCCGGCGTCAAGCTGCGCCTGGCCGACGCCTTCGAGGTCACGGTGGGCGAGCGCGCCGGCGAATTCTTCACCCTGCACTTCGAGGCCGATGTGTTCGACCTGATCGAAGCCCACGGCCGTCTGCCGCTGCCGCCCTACATCGAGCACGACGCCGACGAGTTTGACGAGAACCGCTACCAGACCGTGTTCAACAAGGTGCCCGGCGCCGTGGCCGCGCCCACCGCCGGCCTGCACTTCGATGAGGCGCTGCTGGAGCGGCTCAAGGCCAAGGGCGTGAACTTCGCCTTCGTCACCCTGCACGTGGGCGCCGGCACCTTCCAGCCGGTGCGGGTGGAGGATTTGTCGGCGCACCAGATGCACACCGAGTGGTACACCATCCCGCAGGAGACGGTGGACGCGGTGCGCGCCGCCCAGGCGGCCGGGCGCGACGTGGTGGCGGTCGGCACCACCAGCCTGCGCGCGCTGGAATCGGCTTCGCAAGGCGGCCAGCTGGAAGCCGGCAGCGCCGACACCGCGCTGTTCATCACGCCCGGCTACCGCTTCAAGACCGTGACCCGGCTGATCACCAATTTCCACCTGCCGAAATCGACCCTGCTGATGCTGGTGTCGGCCTTTGCCGGCTACGACGAGATCCGCGCGGCCTACGCCCACGCCATCGCCAGGGAATACCGCTTCTTCAGCTATGGCGACGCCATGCTGCTGACCACCACCGCGCGCTGAGCCGCCGCGGCACCATAGGATTTTTATATGCTGGAATTCAAGCTACACAAGACCGACACCACCGGCCAGACCAAGGCGCGCCGGGGCGAGGTCAAACTCAACCACGGCGTGGTGCAGACGCCCATTTTCATGCCGGTCGGCACCTATGGCTCGGTCAAGGCCATGTCTCCCCTGGAGCTGAAGGAAATCAATGCCCAGATCATCCTGGGTAACACTTTCCACCTGTGGCTGCGCCCGGGCAACGACGTCATGGCCAAGTTCGGCGGCCTGCACGGCTTCATGGGCTGGGACAAGCCCATCCTGACCGACTCCGGCGGCTTCCAGGTGTTTTCGCTGGGAGACATGCGCAAGATCACCGAGGAGGGCGTGCATTTCGCCTCGCCCATCAATGGCGACAAGCTGTTCCTGTCGCCCGAGATCTCGATGCAGATCCAGCGCGTGCTCAATTCCGACATCGTGATGCAGTTCGACGAGTGCACGCCCTATGAAATCAAGGGCCGCCCGGCCACCGTGGACGAGGCCGCCAAGTCCATGCGCATGTCGCTGCGCTGGGCCCAGCGTTCCTGGGACGAGTTCCAGCGCGGCGAGAACCCGAACGCCCTGTTCGGCATCGTCCAGGGCGGCATGTATGAAACGCTGCGCGACGAATCGCTGGCCAAGCTGGAGGAAATTAACTTCCCTGGCCTGGCCATCGGCGGGCTGTCGGTGGGCGAGCCCAAGGAAGACATGATGCGCATCCTGTCCCACGTCGGCCCCAGGCTGCCGGCCAACAAGCCGCACTACCTGATGGGCGTGGGTACGCCGGAAGACCTGGTGGCCGGCGTGTCCAACGGGGTCGACATGTTCGACTGCGTGATGCCCACCCGCAATGCGCGCAATGGCTGGATCTTCACCCGCTTTGGCGATATCAAGATCAAGAACGCCCGCTACAAGGATGACAAGGAACCTTACGATTCCACCTGCTCCTGCTACGCCTGCCGCAACTTCTCGCGCGCCTACCTGCACCACCTGCACCGCTCGCAGGAAATCCTGGGCGCGCGCCTGAATACCATTCACAACCTGCATTATTACCTGGACATCATGCAGCAGATGCGCGACGCCCTGGATGAAGACCGCTTCCCGGCCTGGGTGGCACAGTTTCACGCCGACCGCGCGCGCGGCGTGTAGACGGATGGACAAGCGCCAGCCACTTGCAAAAAGAATTACACGCCCAACATAGCCGGGACGCTAGACGCGACCCGGCCAGTGCTAGAATACAGCGCTATTTTTTTCAAACTTGATATCGGAGTCACTGTGTTCATTTCCAACGCTTACGCCCAATCCACCGACGCACTCGGCCTGGGCGGCAACCTCACCAGCTTCCTGCCGCTGATCCTGATGTTCGTGGCCATGTATTTCCTCATGATCCGCCCCCAGCAGAAGCGCGCCAAGGAACAGAAAGCGATGATGGACGCCCTGGCCAAGGGCGATGAAGTGGTGACCGCCGGCGGCGTGCTGGGCCGCGTGGCCAAGGTGACCGACCTGTACGTGACCATCGAAGTGGCTTCCGGCGCCGAAATGGTGGTGCAGAAGAACTCCATCACCACCCTGCTGCCGAAAGGCACGCTGAAGGCCCTGTAACAGCCCAGGCGGGCGCGCGGCGCACAGGCGCCGCCGCGTCCTGATGTTGCATGACGCCTAACATAGAACGTTGAATAACATGAATCGCTATCCTGTCTGGAAGTACATCATCATCGTAGTGGCCGTCCTGCTGGGCGCGCTCTACAGCGTGCCCAATTATTTCGGCGATTCGCCGGCGGTTCAAATCACCAGCGGCAAGGCCACCGTCAAGATGAGCGCCGACATGACCGCCAAGGTGGAAGACCTGCTCAAGCGCGAGAACATCGCCGCGCACGGCATTTCCTTTGACGGCACCGGCAACTACGCCTCGGTGCGCGCCCGCTTCGCCGACACCGACAACCAGTTCAAGGCCAAGTCGGTGCTGGAAAAAGGCCTGAACGCCGACCCCACCGATCCCACCTACCAGGTCACCCTGGCCCTGCAGCCCGACACCCCGCAGTGGATGCAAAAGCTGTACGCCCTGCCCATGTACCTGGGCCTGGACTTGCGCGGCGGCGTGCACTTCCTGCTGCAGGTCGACACCAAGGCGGCGCTGGCCAAGCGCATCCAGGGCATACAGGCTTCGGCCCGCAGCGTGCTGCGCGACAAGAACGTGCGCCATGCCGGTATCGAGCGCGTCGGCAACACCATCGAGATCAAGTTCCGCGACGACGCCACCCGCCAGCAGGCCAAGAACGTGCTGGCCGGCCAGATCGCCGACCTCACCTTTGCCGACGCCGGGACCGACAGCGACCTGAAAACCGTGGTCAGCCTGAAGCCGGATGCGCTCAAGCAAACCATCACCGAAGGCGTGAAGCAGAACATCGCCACCCTGTCCAAGCGCGTCAACGAGCTGGGCGTGGCCGAACCCATCATCCAGCAGCAGGGCGCCGACCGCATCGTGGTGCAGCTGCCCGGCGTGCAGGACGTGGCCCGCGCCAAGGCCGTGATCGGCCGCACCGCCACCCTGGAAGTGCGCATGGTGGATGACTCCATCACCCCCGGCACCGAGCTGTCGGCCGCGATTCCATTCAACTCGGAACTGTTCACGGTCGGCAAGGGCGTGCCCGTGGTGCTGACCAAGGACATCGTGCTGTCCGGCGACTACATCTCCAGCGCCACCGCCAGCTTCGACGAGAACCACCAGCCCGCCGTCAGCATCGACCTGAACGGCGACGGCGGCCGCAAGATGCGCGAAGCGACCCGCGACCGCGTCGGCAAGCGCATGGCCATCGTGCTGTTCGAGAAGGGCAAGCCCGAAGTGCTGTCGGTGGCCACCATCCAGAGCGAACTGGGCAGCAGCTTCCGCATCACCGGCATGGGCAGCGCGGAAAACTCCGCCGAGCTGGCCCTGCTGCTGCGCGCCGGCGCCCTGTACGCGCCCATGGAATTCATCGAGGAACGCACCATCGGCCCGCAGCTTGGCGCCGAAAACATCAGCAAGGGCGTGCACGCCACCCTGTACGGCTTTGCCGCCATTGCCGCCTTCATGATCATCTACTACATGGTGTTCGGCGCCTTCAGCGTGCTGGCGCTGGCCGTCAACCTGCTGCTGCTGGTGGCCATCCTGTCGCGCATGCAAGCCACCCTGACCCTGCCCGGCATTGCCGCCATCGCGCTGGCGCTGGGCATGGCCATCGACGCCAACGTGCTGATCAACGAGCGCATCCGCGAGGAGCTGCGTTCCGGCATGTCGCCGCAGCAAGCCATCGCGATCGGCTTCGACCGCGCCTGGGCCACCATCCTGGACTCCAACGTGACCACCCTGATCGTCGGCGTGGCCCTGTGGGTGTTCGGCTCCGGCCCCATCCGCGGCTTTGCCGTGGTGCACACGCTGGGCATCCTGACTTCCATGTTCTCGGCCGTGTTCGTTTCGCGCGGCGTGGTCAACCTCTGGTACGGCCGCAAGAAGAAACTGCAATCGATCGCCATCGGTACCGTGTGGGTGCCGGAAGCGTCGAAAAAAGCTTAACAGTCAGAGGATTCCATGGAATTTTTCCGGATTAAAAAAGACATCCCCTTCATGCGCCACGCGCTGGTGTTCAACGTCATTTCGGCGTTGACCTTCGTCGCGGCCGTGTTCTTCCTGATCACCCGGCCCTTGCACTTCTCCGTGGAGTTCACCGGCGGCACCGTGATGGAGCTGAAGTACACCCAGAACGCCAACCTGGAGCGCATTCGCCATACGCTGGAAAAGGTAGGCTACGAACAGCCCGAGGTCACCAGCTTCGGCACCGCCCACGACGTCATGCTGCGCCTGCCGCCGATCAAGTCGGCCAGCGGCGCCGGCGCCTCGCAGGCCGTGTTCAAGGCCCTGTGCGAGGCCGAGCAGGGCGCCATCAAGCAGATCGACAGCATCAGCGCCAAGGGCGAGGCGATCAGCAAATCCGGCTGCGTGGACGCGGCCGGCGCCGAGACCCTGTCGCTGCAAAAGGTCGAGTTCGTCGGTCCGCAGGTGGGTGAGGAACTGGCCCAGAACGGCCTGAATGCGCTGGTGATGGTGGTGATCGGCGTGATGATCTACCTGGCCGTGCGCTTTGAATGGAAGTTCGCGGTGGCGGCCATCATCGCCAACCTGCACGACGTGGTCATCATCCTGGGCTTCTTCGCCTTCTTCCAGTGGGAATTCTCGCTGACCGTGCTGGCCGGCGTGCTGGCGGTGCTGGGCTACTCGGTCAATGAATCGGTGGTGATCTTTGACCGTATCCGCGAGAACTTCCGCAAGCAGCGCAAGATGAGCGTGCACGAGGTGATCGACAACGCCATCACCGGCACCATCTCGCGTACCATCATCACCCACGGCTGTACCCAGATGATGGTGCTGTCCATGCTGTTCCTGGGCGGCCCCACGCTGCACTACTTCGCCATGGCGCTGACCATCGGTATCTGCTTCGGCATTTATTCGTCGGTGTTCGTCGCCGCCGCCGTCGCCATGTGGCTGGGCGTCAAGCGCGAAGACCTGATCAAGCCGATCAAGGAAAAGGACGAGACCGACGGCGCCGTGGTCTGATTCTTTCCTGTCTCACCAAGAACCCTCCCGCGTGGAGGGTTTTTTTTATGCCTGCGCAGCGCCCAGCAGCAGGTCGGCAAAGTGCTGCGCGACCTGTTCCAGGTGCTGTTCACGCGCCTGCGCGGCCGCCAGGCCGGCGGCCAGGGGACCGTCCATCAGCAGGCAGGCCAGGCCGTGTACATGGGCCCACAGGATGCTGGCGTGCGCCGGGGTGGCCCGCTCGCCATGTACGAGGGTGTTCAGGCGGTCCAGCTCGGCCCGGGCGCGGGCGCCGGCCTCCACCACGCCGGGGAAGCGGGCCGGGTTGCACTCGTCGGGGCGGAACATCAACCGGAATACGCCGGGTTGGTCCAGGGCGTAAGCGACATAGGCCTGCGCCGAGGCCCGCAGCGCGGCGCGCACGCCGGCGCTGGCGGCCAGTTCGTTGGCCGCGCGCAGCTGGCCCGCCAGCCGCCCGAAGCCGTCGGCGGCCAGGGCGGCGAGTATGGTTTCCCGGTCGGCGAAGTAGTGATACGGCGCCTGGTGCGTGCAACCGGCGCGGCGCGCCACTTCGCGCATGCTGAGCGCCGCCACGCCGCCTTCGTTGAGCAGGGCGCGGCTGGTGTCCAGCAGTTCGGTGCGCAGGTCGCGCCCGCTATCCGCCCTGGGGCGGCCTCTTTCCTTGTCCATGGGCGCAGTCTAGAGCAAGGACTTGACAGTGTCTAGCGCTCAGGTAAACTAATTAGACACTGTCTATTAATTGCTGCTGGAGAGCGCCATGACCCCCGCCACCACCTGGACCCCCATGATCATCGCCCACACCGCGTTGGCGCTCTTTGCCATGCTGCTGGGGGCGGCCCTGCTGTGGGGACCCAAGGGGCGCATGGCCCATCGCGTCGGGGGATGGCTGTGGGTGGCGTGCATGGCTGGCGTGGCCGGGGTATCGTTCGCGATCCATGGGCCTGCGGGATATTCGTGGATACACGGGCTGTCGGTGCTGACGCTGGCCAGCCTGGCCGGCGGCGTGCTGCTGGCCCGGAGCCACCGGGTCCGCGCCCATCGCTACACGATGATGTCGCTGTACGCCGGGGCGTTGCTGGTTGCCGGCCTGTTCACACTCTGGCCCAACCGCCTGATAGGCAAAGCCTTGTGGGGATAAACGCCGTGCCCCGGCGCCGGTTCAGGCGCGCTGGCGCACGGTGGCGGACGGCGTCATGCCGAACAGCTTGCGGTAATCGCTGGAGAACTGGCTGAAGTTGCACAGCCCCCACTCGCCGGCTAGTTCGCCGATGGCGCGGCCGCCGGCCAGTTCGCGCCGCACGCCGTTCAGGCGCACCGTGCGCAGATACAGGATGGGGCTGATGCCGAGCACGTCCTCGAAGCAATACTGCAGGGTACGGCGGCTGACGTGCACCTGCTGGCACAGCTCGGGCACGGTGATGCTCTCGGTGCGGTGCGCCAGGATGTAGTCGCGCGCCTGCGCCACCACCTGGCGGCGGCGCTGCAGGCTGGCCGCCATGGCCGGCTCCACGCAGCTGTGGTCCAGCAGCTCCAGCAGCGCGGCCAGCACGGCGTCGCGCCACAGGCTGGACGCGGCCGCGCCGCCTGCGGCGCCACTGGACTGGCCGCCGGCCTGGCCACCATCCGGCAGCAGCTGCGCCAGCAGGCCCACGCAGGCCGCGCGCGCGGCGCTGTCCACGCGCAGCACCTCGGCCGCTTGCACCCGTTCCCAATCGATCTGGCAGCCGAGCCGCAGCGCGCTCTCGGCCAGCAGCTGGCGGCTGGCCACGATGCCGTAGATGCGGTAGGCGCTGGGCGTGACCAGCTCGAACTCGACATTGCCTGGCTGGACCATGATCCAGTCGGCCTCGGCCTGGCGGCCGTTGATACGGGTCAGGGCGCCCCGGTCCGGCAGGCCGAACCAGATGGCGTCCGGCCACACCCGGCAGGACTGGCGCACGGCCTGGTTCAAGCCTTCACGGAAGACCTGCAAACCGGGCAGGCGCAGTTCGGTCAGGGCGCCCTGGAACAGGCCCGAACTGATCTGGTCGTAGCTTTGCTGCCAGTTGGTCAGCTCGCTGGCCAGCTGGTCGGCGTCGTGGGCCAGCACGGTGCGCAATGTTGGCGCAGTGTGCGGCGCGGGTGTGCCAGTGTGGTGCATGGGCCTCTCCTCTTGTTGTTTGCCGATTTCCTATAACGGCGGTGTCAGGGCGTTTCCTATACTCGAATCCAGCAACTTCCATACCCGCTTATAGGAGCACACCATGAAACAACAACCGGCAGCCGGGGGCTCCCCGGCGCTGCAGCAGTCGCTGGGCACCTTCCAGCTGTGGGGCATCGCGGTCGGCCTGGTCATTTCGGGCGAGTATTTCGGCTGGAGCTATGGCTGGGCCTCGGCCGGCACCCTGGGCTTCACCATCACGGCCCTGTTCGTGGCGGCCATGTACACCACCTTCATCTTCAGCTTCACCGAGCTGACCACCTCCATCCCGCATGCGGGCGGGCCGTTCGCCTACAGCAAGCGCGCCTTCGGCCCGCTGGGCGGCTACCTGGCCGGCGCCGCCACCCTGATCGAATTCGTGTTCGCCCCGCCCGCCATCGCGCTGGCCATCGGCGCCTACCTGAACGTGCAATTCCCCACCATCGATCCCAAGCTGGCGGCGGTCGGCGCCTATCTGGTATTCATGACCCTGAACATCGTCGGGGTGCAGGTGGCGGCCAGTTTTGAACTGCTGATGACCCTGCTGGCCATCTTTGAGCTGCTGGTGTTCATGGGCGTGGTCTCGCCCGGCTTCTCGGCCGCCAATTTCCTCAAGGGCGGCTGGGCCGGCGCCGACCACTTCAGCACGCTGGCCATCCCCGGCATGTTTGCCGCCATTCCGTTCGCGATCTGGTTCTTCCTCGCCATCGAGGGCGTGGCCATGGCGGCCGAGGAAGCCAAGGACCCCCGGCGCTCGATCCCGATCGCCTATATCGCCGGCATCATCACCCTGGTGCTGCTGGCCATCGGCGTGATGGTGTTTGCCGGCGGCGCCGGCGACTGGACCAGGCTGGCCAACATCAATGACCCGCTGCCGCAGGCCATGAAGCTGATCGTGGGTGAGCACAGCAACTGGCTGCACATGCTGGTGTGGCTGGGATTGTTCGGCCTGATCGCTTCCTTCCACGGCATCATCCTCGGCTACTCGCGCCAGATCTATGCGCTGGCGCGCGAGGCTTACCTGCCGCGCTACCTGGCCGCCGTGCATCCGCGCTTCAAGACCCCGCACCGCGCCATCCTGGCCGGCGGCGTGGTCGGCATCGCCGCCATCTACAGCGACGAGCTGGTCAAAATAGGCGGGCAGACCCTGACCGCCAACATCGTCACCATGTCGGTATTCGGCGCCATCACCATGTACATCCTGAGCATGCTGAGCCTGTTCAAGCTGCGCCGCGCCGAACCGGGCATGGCGCGCCCGTTCCGCGCGCCGCTCTACCCGCTGTTCCCGGCCATCGCCCTGGCCGGCGCGGTGGTGTGCATGGCCACCATGATTTATTACAACCCGCTGATCTTCGGCCTGTTCGCCGCCTTCCTGGCGCTGGGCTACGGTTTCTTCCTCGCCACCAAGGGCAGCCGCCAGCAGCAGGCCGCCTACGACGCCGTCTGATTCTTACTTAGGAGCATATCGATGTCCGCAACCCGCATTTTCCTGCAAGTCCTGGCCTTGGCCGCCGCCAGCGGCGCCGCCCTGGCCGCCGATCCGGCGCCCGACTGGACCAGCAGCGGCAACCTCAGCCTGGTGTCCGACTACCTGTTCCGGGGCGTGTCGCAAACCCAGGCCAAGCCCACGGCCCAGGCCACCCTGGATTTCACTCACAGCAGCGGCTGGTATGTGGGCCTGTTCGGCTCCGGCGTGTCGCACGCGGCCTATAACAATGGCGGCGGGGCCGAGATCGACCTGTACGGCGGCTACCGCGCCACCTTGAGCGACACCAGCAATCTCGACGCCGGCCTGGTGACCTACTGGTATCCCGGCGCCCATTACGCGGCCGGCGGCAAGGACATCAAGTACCATACCCAGGACGCCAAGCTTGCCTGGAACAGCGGCGCCTTCAACGTCACCGGCTGGGTCACGCTGAGCAAATACTGGTTCGGCTTCACCGTCGATCCCTACAGCGGCAAGCAGGTCGACACGCGCGGCACGCTGTACGGCGAAGTGAACTGGAATCCCGAACTGGCCCCGGGGCTGGTGCTGAACCTGCACGCCGGCCGCCAGCAGGTACGCAAGCTGGGCATGTACAATTTCTATGACGTCAAGGCGGGCCTGACCAAGACCGTGGGCAGCTTCGCCTTCTCGGCGGCGGCGGTGTATAACAGCGGTGATGAAGCGCGCAACGGCACGCCGCTGTGGGTGTTCTACAACGCTGACGGCAGCGGCAAATACGTGGCGCAGAAGCGGCTGCTGCTGACGGCGTCGCGCAATTTCTGAAGGGATGCAAGGAGGCGTGGCATGAGCAGTTATACGCACAGTGTGGGCAGCCGGACCTACCAGTTCCGCGACCTGCGCGACCTGATGGCGAAAGCCACGCCGGCCCGTTCCGGCGACCACCTGGCCGGACTGGCCGCCGCCAGCGCCGAGGAGCGGGTGGCTGCGCAAATGGCGCTGGCCGCGCTGCCCTTGTCGCGCTTCCTGAACGAGGCGCTGATCCCCTACGAGCAGGACGAGGTCACGCGCCTGATCATCGACAGCCACGACCGCGCCGCCTTCGCCCCCATCGCTCATTTGACGGTGGGCGACTTGCGCAACTGGCTGCTGGGCGACGCCGCCGACAGCGCCGCGCTGGCCGCCGCCGCGCCCGGCATCACGCCGGAGATGGCGGCCGCCGTGTCCAAGCTGATGCGGGTGCAGGACCTGGTGCTGGTGGCGCAGAAGTGCCGCGTCACCACGGCATTCCGCAACACCATCGGCCTGCCGGGACGCATGTCGACCCGGCTGCAGCCCAACCATCCGACCGACGACGCCACCGGCATCGCCGCCAGCGTGCTCGATGGCCTGCTGTATGGCAGCGGCGACGCCGTGATTGGCATCAACCCGGCCACCGACAACGTGCCGCAGGTGATCAACATCGTCACCATGCTGGACGAGATCATCAACCGCTACGGCATCCCGACCCAGTCCTGCGTGCTGACCCACGTCACCAACACCATAGCCGCCATCGAGCGCGGCGCGCCGGTGGACCTGGTGTTCCAGTCCATTGCCGGCACCGAGGCCGCCAACGCCGGCTTCGGCATCAACCTGGCGCTGCTGGACGAGGCGCGCCAGGCCGCGCTGTCGCTGCGGCGCGGCAGCGTGGGCCAGAACGTCATGTATTTTGAAACGGGGCAGGGCAGCGCGCTGTCGGCCAACGCCCACCACGGGGTGGACCAGCAAACCTGCGAGGCGCGCGCCTACGCCGTGGCGCGCGCCTATGCGCCGCTGCTGGTCAATTCCGTGGTCGGCTTCATCGGCCCGGAATACCTGTACGATGGCAAGCAGATCGTGCGCGCCGGGCTGGAGGACCATTTCTGCGCCAAGCTGCTGGGCCTGCCCATGGGCTGCGACGTGTGCTACACCAACCACGCCGAGGCCGACCAGGACGACATGGATGTGTTGCTGACCCTGCTGGGCACGGCCGGCTGCACCTTCGTCATGGGCATCCCCGGCTCGGATGACATCATGCTCAACTACCAGACCACGTCCTTCCACGACGCCCTGTACGCGCGCCGCGTGCTGGGCCTGAAACCGGCGCCGGAATTCGAGCAGTGGCTGCGAGACATGGAGATTGTCACCGGCGACGGCGCCGCAGACCTGGGCCGGGCGCTGCCGCCGGCCTTCCAGCGCGCTCTGCTGCGGCTGGCGTGACAGGAGCAGCCATGAACGACGACCTGGTCATCCCCAATCCCTGGCGCACCTTGCGCCGCTACACCAATGCCCGCATCGGCCTGGGCCGCAGCGGCGTCAGCCAGCCCACCGCCGAGCAGCTGGCCTTCCAGCTCGACCATGCGCGCGCCCGCGACGCGGTTCATACGCCGCTGGACGTGGAGGCACTGGAGCGCGCGCTGCAGGCCGGCCCCTGCCTGCGCCTGCACAGCGCAGCGCAGGACCGCGCCGTCTACCTGCAGCGGCCGGACCTGGGACGCAAGCTGGATGCGGACTCGCGCGCACGCCTGCAGGCCCTGCCGCGCCAGGATGGCGGCTACGACCTCGCTTTCGTGCTGGCCGATGGCCTGTCCGCGCTGGCCCTGGCGCAGAACGCGGCGCCGCTGCTGGCTGCCGTGCGCGAGCGGCTGGCCGGCGAGGATTGGAGCGTGGCGCCACTGTGCATCGTCCGCCAGGGCCGGGTGGCGGTGGGCGATGAAGTAGGGGAGTTGCTCGGCGCGCGCATGGTGGTGGTGCTGATCGGCGAACGTCCCGGCCTCAGTTCGCCGGACAGCATGGGGCTGTACCTGACCTGGGCCCCGCGCACGGGATTGACGGACGCCAGCCGTAACTGCATCTCGAATGTCCGCCCGCAGGGGCTGGGCTACGGCGAGGCGGCCTACAAGCTGCACTATCTGCTGGGCCAGGCGCGGACGCGCCAGCTGTCCGGCGTGGCGCTGAAGGATGAAACGGCCGCCGCGCCCCTGCTGGCCGGCCAGCCCTCGCGCAATTTCCTGCTGGCCCCCGACTGAAGCCGGGGGGCTGGAAGCGGCGGCGGTCTGGTGCGACAATGGCGCCCGCATGGAACACCACACCACCACCCACCCTAGGAAACACCGATGAGCCGCACCGGCCGCCTCTTCATACTGATGGATGCGCTGCGCGGCTACCGCCGCCCGGTGACGGCGGCGCGCCTGGCCGGGCAGCTGGGCGTATCCGAACGCACCATCTACCGCGACATCCAGACCCTGGCCGGCCTGGGCGCGCCGCTGCAGGGCGAGGCCGGGGTAGGCTACATGCTGAAATCCGGCTTCTTCCTGCCGCCGCTGATGTTTGGCGCCGACGAGCTGGAAGCCCTGGTGCTGGGTGCGCGCTGGGTGCGGCGCCAGGGGGATGAGGGGCTGGCGCAGGCCGCCAACAGCGCGCTGGCCAAGATTGCCGCGGCCACGCCCAAGGATTTGCGCGATGACATGGCCGATACCAGCCTGTGGGTGCCGCTGGGCCTGGACCAGGACACGCCCAGCGACGCCTTCGTGCGCCCGGTGCGCGAAGCCATCCGCTACCAGCACCGGCTGCGCATGGGCTATTGCGACGAACAGGGGCGCGCCACCGAGCGTCTGGTATGGCCGTTTGCCCTGGCCTTCATGGAGGGCAAGCGGCTGCTGGCGGCCTGGTGCGAGATGCGCTCGGCCTACCGCCATTTCCGCATCGACCGTATTTCCTCTGTGCAATCAACCGGCGAACGCTATCCGGCCCGGCGTCATGAGCTGCTCAAGACCTGGCGGGCCGAAAACAAGATACGCGAGGAGGACTGATGCGTAGGGAAGCGCTGATTTATTTACGAGGGCGCGCTTGACCGCGAAAATAGGCCTCCTGCGGCGTTGCAAAATCTTGCAATAGCTCGCTATTGCTTCGATTTCGCGCCTTGCAGGCCGCCTTTTTCGCTGGTCAATCACAACCCTCAAAATAAATCAGCGCTTCCCTGGTGCAATAAAATAAAGATGGTCGATTTGCTAAAAATCGGCCTCTTATGTGAACTGGCGCACAGAACGCGTGCGCCGCAGGGAGTATTCTGGACCCGTCTCTTTCAGGAGATCCCTAGTTTTGGACTTTGCCCGCTCCCCAGCGGGCTTTTTTTTGGCGCTTTCGTTTAGTCATCCTGCTCGCTGAAGATGGCGTCGCAGCCGTCCACCGGGCCTTCGCTGTCCTTCAGCTCATCCACCAGGCCCAGGTCGAATAATTCCTCGACCGCGTTCATGAAGCTGTTGTGCTTGGTGGCGCCGATCAGGCGGTAGATTTCGCCTTCCTCGTTGCGCACGCCGATCAGCAGCTTTTCCTGGCGTACATCCTCCGGGGTGCTGACGTCCAGCAGCAGGTTGCCGATGATGTGCTTGTCGAATTTGGCAGGTTTTTTGCCTGCGAGCAGAGTGGTCTTCACGAGATTTCCTTGGTGGTTGCGGATTCCGGCGCGGCGTGGCCGCCGCAGCCGGTAATCACGGTTTTAAGTTCGGACAGGGTGTTTTCCAGCGCCGTGAAATCGGCATCCGTATAGTGGGCGAACACCGCGCTGCCATGCGAGACCACGCGCGGGAACACGTCCTCGAACAGGCGCTCGCCGGCAGGCGTCAGGCGCACGAAGTAGGAGCGCTTGTCGTCCGCGTTGCGTTCGCGCTCGACCAGTCCCTTGGCTTCCATGCGTTCGATCACCCCGGTCAGCGTGCCCTTGGTGATCAGGGTTTTCTCGCCCAATTCCTTGTACGTCATGCCGGGCGTGTTGCCCAGGGTGGCGATGATGTCGAACTGGGCATGGGTCAGCCCGCAGCGGCGCACGTGTTCGCCCGACAGGCGTTCGAAGCCCTGCATGCACTCGGCCAGCAGCCGGATACTTTTCAAATAGCGTACACCCATGGCCGTCATTATAGCCGTCCGCCCCGGCGCACGCGCCGCGCCGCCGTTCTCCGGTATGATGATGGGCCACAGCGCAGCACGCCATACAACAACAATGCCGCCGAGACCGTTCCTGCCGCCCCATGCCCTACGCTAAGCTATCCCGCGACCTGCAGGAGCGGCCGCTGCGCCTGTTGCTGATCCATGCAGGCGAGACGGACAGCCTGACCTGGGCCGGCCTGTTGCAGCCGCTGCGCCAGGCCGCCGCCCTGCTGGGCCCGGAACAGCTGGTGCTGGAGCCGTGCACGCCGGCGCAGGCGCTGGCCGCGCCGCCCGGCCATCACATCGCCCTGCTCGTGGCCGACGAGGGCCAGTCCCGCCCTGCGCCCGAGCTGGGCCGGGCCCTGATTGAATGCTGCCGTTCGGCCGCCTACTGGGGCGGGGTGGGCGCGGCCGTGCTGTGGCTGGCCGAATCCGGGCTGATGGAGGGCGTGCGCATCGCCCTGCCATGGGCCTTGTACGCCGAGGCCGGCGACGTGGCCGACCGCGCCATCCTGACCCCGCACCTGTACGACCTGGACGGCCGCCACCTGAGCTGCTGCGGCGGCGCCGCCAGCATCGACTTTGCCCTGACCCTGGTCGAGGCCCTGTACGGCGCCACGGTGCAGGCGGCCATCAAGGAAGCCCTGTGCGTGGAGCGCGTGCGCGGGCCGGAGGAGCGACAGCGGGTGGCGCTGCAGGCCCGTTTCGGCGCGCTGCAGCCCAAGCTGTCCGAAGCCGTGACCCTGATGGAAACCAATATCGAGGAACCGCTGTCCACCGACGATATCGCCAACCTGGTGGGCCTGTCGCGGCGCCAGCTGGAGCGCCTGTTCAAGCAATACCTGGGCAGCCTGCCGTCGCGCTACTACCTCGAGCTGCGCCTGCGCCGGGCGCGCCAGCTGCTGCTGGAAACCAATCATTCCATCGTGCAGGTGGGGCTGATGTGCGGCTTTTCCTCGGGTTCGCATTTTTCCACGGCCTTTGGCAGCCTGTTCGGCAACACTCCGCGCGAGGAACGCCAGCGCAAGCTGGCGCCGCCGGCGTGATCATTCTGTCCAGATTGAGGCAAGGTCAAAAATGAAAATCCTTGTCGCCAATAGAAAAGAGTTTTAGCATCCCGGTTTTTATAATGGGTCCCAGGCGGCGCCTTGCCGCCCTGACCCAACATTGATAGGGAATGCCATGAACGACCAGCTCGACACCACCGCCGCCACCCGCCCCGTCACCCGTCAGACGTACGACGAGGTGCTGGTGCCCACCTACGCCCCCGCTGCGATGGTGCCGGTGCGAGCTTCGGGCCTGGACCTGTGGGACCAGGATGGCAAGCATTACCTCGATTTCACCTCCGGCATCGCGGTGGCCGCCCTGGGCCACTGCCATCCGAAAATCGTCGAGGCCCTGACCAAACAGGCCAACACCCTGTGGCACGTCGGTAACGGCTACACCAACGAGCCGGTGCTGCGCCTGGGCCTGGCCCTGACCGAGGCCACCTTCGCCGACCGCGCCTTCTTCGCCAACTCCGGCGCCGAGGCCAACGAGGCAGCCCTGAAGCTGGCCCGCAAATACATCCACGGCAAGTTCGGCCCGCACAAGTCGCGCATCGTGTCGTGCTATCAGTCCTTCCACGGCCGCACCCTGTTTACCGTGTCGGTGGGCGGCCAGTCCAAGTACACCGAAGGCTTCGAGCCGCTGCCGCCCTCGATCGACCACATCGTCTACAACGACATTGAGAGCGCCCGCGCCGCCATCACCGACGACGTATGCGCCGTGATCGTCGAGCCGCTGCAGGGCGAGGGCGGCGTGGTGCCCGGCACCCAGGCCTTCCTGCAGGAGCTGCGCGACCTGTGCGACAAGACCGGCGCCCTGCTGATCTTCGACGAAGTCCAGTGCGGCATGGGCCGTACCGGTGAGCTGTTCGCCTACATGGGCTATGGCATCGTGCCGGACATCCTGACCTCGGCCAAGGCGCTGGGCAACGGCTACCCGATAGGCGCCATGCTGACCACCCACGAACTGGCGGCCGCCCTGGGCGTCGGCTCACACGGCACCACCTACGGCGGCAATCCGCTGGCCACGGCGGTGGCGCTGGCGGTGCTGGAAATCGTCAAGCAGCCGGCCTTCCTGGCGCGCGTGAAAGAGGCGGGCGCCAAGTTGCGCGCCACCATGGACAAGCTGATCGCCGACTATCCGCAAGTGTTCTCGCAGGTACGCGGCGATGGCCTGCTGCTGGGCCTGGTGGTCAGCGATGCCTGGAAAGGCCGTTCGGCCGAAATCCAGAAGGCGGCCCTGGTCAACGGCATGATGGTGCTGATTGCCGGCTACGACGTGGTGCGCCTGGCCCCGGCCCTGATCGTCTCCGACCAGCAGATTGCCGAAGCGGACCGCATCCTGCGCGTGGCGCTGGATAGCCTGCTGAACGCGGCGTAAGCAGCTCTACACTGGCCGAACCACCACGGTGTCGCTCCCGCGAACGCGGGAGCCCATGCTGGGCTGACCGGCCCGCTCAGCATGGACTGCCGCTTTCGCGGCAGTGACGCGCAGGCGCCAACGCACCAGGAGTTGATATGTACGTAGTCCGGCCCGTTGAACTCGCGGATATCCCCGCCCTGGAAGCGCTGGCCGCCGTGCGCATGCCGGGCGTCCACACGCTGCCCAAGACGCGCGAGCAGATCGCCGCCATGGTGGAGCGCTCGATCGCCTCGTTCGCGGCCCAGGTGGACATCGCCAGCGAGGAATCCTATGTGCTGGTGCTGCAGTCGCCGCACACCGGCGCCATCGTCGGCACCGCCGCCATCTTCGCGGCGGCCGGTTCCAATGGTACCTATTTCTCGTTCCGCAACGACGTCATCCAGCAAGTCTCGCGCGACCTCAACATCAGCCACAGCGTGCACGCGCTGACCCTGTGTTCGGAGCTGACCGGCTATTCCCAGCTGTCCAGCTTTTATGTGGGCGAACGCGAACATGGCGCCGCCGAGGCGGCCCTGTTGTCGCGCAGCCGGCTGATGTTCGCGGTGCTGGCGCCGCACCGCTTCGCCGACCGCTTCTTCGTGCCGCTGGCCGGCGTGACCGACAGCGCCGGCGGCTCGCCGTTCTGGGATGCGCTGGGCCGCAAGTTCTTCCAGATGGATTTCCTGGACGCCGAACGCGTTATCGGCGGGGCCCGCAACCGCACCCTGATCCTGGAGCTGATGCCGCACTACCCGGTGTACGTGCCGCTGCTGCCGGGCGACGCCCAGGCCGCCATGGGCCAGATCCACCCGTCCGGCGAACTGGCCTTCAACCTGCTGACGGCCGAAGGCTTCGAGGCCGACGACTACATCGACATTTTCGACGGCGGCCCCATCCTGCAGGCCCACAAGAACAGCCTGCGCACCTTCACCCACGCGCTGCAGCGCCGCGTCACCACCGCCACGGCGGAGCCGGACCGCGGCCGCGAGCCGCAGCTGCGCTACGCGGTGGCGGCCGGCGACGGCGCCGGCTTCCGCGCCGTGCTGGCCCACAGCCCGGCCATCGACGCCCAGCTCCATATCGGCCTGGCTCCCGAGGTGCAGGAAGCGCTCAAGGTGGCGCCGGGCGACACCGTCATCTGCGTCCGAATCTGAGGAGACTGGAACCCATGCTAGTGGTACGCGCAATCCAGCAAGGCGACCTGCATGCCCTGTACGACCTGGCCACCCAGGTCGGCAGCGGCATGACCACGCTCAAGCCCGACATGGCCATGATGGGCGAGCGCGTGCGCATCGCCGTGGCCTCCTTTGCCGAAACCATCGCGCCGGAAAAGCGCGACTACATGTTCGTGATGGAGGATACCGCCAACGGCCGCCTTGCCGGGGTGTGCGCCATCAAGGGCGCGGTCGGCCTGACCGAACCGTTCTACAACTACCGCATCGGCACCCTGGTGCACTCCAGCCGCGAGCTGGACGTGTTCACCCGCATGGAGACGCTGTACCTGTCCAACGACCTGACCGGCAGCACCGAACTGTGCTCGCTGTTCCTGCACCCGGACTACCGCAGCGGCAACAACGGCAAGCTGCTGTCCAAGAGCCGCTTCCTGTTCATCGCCCAGTTCCCGCAGCTGTTCACGGAAAAGCTGATTGCCGAGATGCGCGGCTACCAGGAGGAGAGCGGCCGTTCGCCGTTCTACGAAGGCCTGGGCCGGCATTTCTTCAAGATGGAATTCGACCACGTCGACGCGCTGACGGCGGTCGGCAAGAAATCCTTCATTGCCGAGCTGATGCCGCGCCAGCCGCTGTACGTGGCCTACCTGCCCACGGACGCGCAGCAAGTGATCGGCAAGGTGCACACCTCCACGGCGCCGGCGCGCCGCTTGCTGGAGCAGGAGGGCATGTACTTCGAAGGCTATGTCGATATCTTCGACGCCGGCCCGGTGCTGCAGGCGCGCGTATCCGAGCTGCGCGCCATGCGCGAGAGCCAGCTGGCCGCCATCGGCCCGGCCACGGACTGGGAATCGGCCTGCGCGCCGGAGGCGGCGCCGGCCGAGCCCATGCTGGTGTCCAACACCGATCTGCGGGACTTCCGCATGATCCTGTCGCAATCGGTGCCGGTCAACGGCACGCTGGCGCTGCCGGAAGCGGAGCAGCTGCTGCTGCGCTGCCATACCGGCGGCACCGTGCGCACCCTGCCACTCAATGTGAGGAAGAACCCCCATGTCTGACACCGCCCTGAGCAATTTCATTAGCGGCGCCTGGCTGCCCGGCAGCGGCGCCGAACTGCACACCACCGATCCCGCCACCGGCCGCCGCAGCTGGACCAGCCGCGAGGCCAGCGCCGAAGACGTGGCGCGCGCCACCGCCGCCGCCCGCGCCGCCTTCGAGCCGTGGGCAATGTCGCCGCTGGAGCAGCGCATCGCCGTCAGCACCCGCTTCCGCGACCTGCTCAAGGAAAACGCCGAGGAGCTGGCGCGGCTGATCTCGGCCGAGGTGGGCAAGCCGCTGTGGGAGTCGCGCACGGAAGTGGCGACCATGGCCAACAAGATCGATATTTCGGTACAGGCCTACGGCGCCCGCACCGGCGAGAGCCATAACCAGGTGGCCGATGGCGAGGCCGTGCTGCGCCACCGCCCGCACGGCGTATTCGGCGTGTTCGGGCCGTACAACTTCCCCGGCCACCTGCCCAACGGCCACATCGTGCCGGCCCTGATCGCCGGGAACACCGTGGTGTTCAAGCCCAGCGAATACGCGCCGCGCACCGCCATCAAGACGGTGGAACTGTGGCAGCGCGCCGGCCTGCCGGATGGGGTGATCAACTTGGTCAATGGCGGGCGCGACACCGGCATCGCCCTGGGCCGCGACACGCAACTCGATGGCGTGCTGTTTACCGGCAGCTGCCAGACCGGCACCGCGCTGCACCGCCAGTTCGGCGGCCAGCCGGGCAAGATGCTGGCGCTGGAAATGGGCGGCAACAATCCGCTGGTGGTGTGGGACGTCCAGGATACCGACGCCGCCGTCTACATGGCGGTGTCCTCGGCCTTCATCTCGGCCGGGCAGCGCTGCACCTGCGCGCGCCGGTTGATCGTGCAGGACGGCCCCCAGGCCGATGCTTTCCTGGCGCGGCTGGTGGATGTCGCCAGCCGCCTGACCATAGGGGCACCGGACGCCGATCCGCCGCCCTACATGGGGCCCGTGGTATCGGCCGCCGTGGCGGCGCGCCTGGTGCAGGCCCAGGCCGACATGGTGGCGCGCGGCGGCAAGCTGCTGCTGGAAATGCGCCATCTGCAGGCCGACAGCGGCTTTGTCTCGGCCGGCATCGTGGATGTCACCGATGCCCAGGGCATCCCGGACGAGGAATGGTTCGGCCCCCTGCTGCAGGTGATACGTGTGCCGGATTTCGACAGCGCCATCCGCGCCGCCAACGCCACTGCCTTCGGCCTGGCCGCCGCGCTGCTGTCCGACGACGCCGCCCTGTGGCACAGCTTCCAGCTGCGCGCCCGCGCCGGCATCGTCAACTGGAACCGCCCCACCACGGGCGCGGCCAGCACGGCGCCGTTCGGCGGCGTCGGCCAGTCCGGCAACCACCGCCCCAGCGCCTATTATGCGGCCGACTATTGCGCCTACCCGGTCGCCTCCATCGAAAACAGCGCGCTGGCACTGCCGGCCAAGCTGTCGCCCGGCATGCACTTCTGAGGTATCCCATGGCTGCACGCGAATTCAACTTTGATGGCCTGGTCGGGCCGTCGCACAACTACGCCGGACTCTCGTTCGGCAACGTGGCTTCCTTCAACAACGTCAAGAGCGCCTCCAATCCGCGCCAGGCCGCGCTGCAGGGACTGGAAAAAATGCGCGCCCTGGCCGCGCGCGGCTTTGCCCAGGCCCTGCTGCCGCCGCAGGACCGGCCCAACTTCGCCATGCTGCGCAGCGTGGGCTTTGGCGGCAGCGACGCCGAGGTGCTGTCCAGGGCGGCGAAGGAAGCGCCGGTGCTGCTGGCCTGCGCCTATTCGGCCTCGCCCATGTGGACCGCCAACGCCGCCACCGTCAGCCCATCGGCCGACACCGTCGATGGCCGCGTGCACTTCACCGCCGCCAACCTGAACAACAAGCTGCACCGCGCCTTCGAGCACACCCAGGCCGCGCGCAGCCTGCGCGCCATCTTCCGCGACGAGCGCCACTTCGCCGTGCATGATGCGCTGCCCGGCACCCCGGCCTTCGGCGACGAGGGCGCGGCCAACCACACCCGCCTGTGCCGCGAGCATGGCGCGGCCGGCGTGGAACTGTTCGTGTATGGCCGCAGCGAGTTCGATACGGCCGCTCCGGCCCCGCGCCGCTACCCGGCGCGCCAGACCCTGGAAGCCTCGCAGGCCGTGGCGCGCCTGCATGGCTTGTCCGCCGCGCGCACCGTGTACGTGCAGCAGAATCCGGACGTGATCGACCAGGGCGTGTTCCACAACGATGTGATCGCGGTCGGCAACGGCAATGTGCTGTTCCATCACGAACAAGCCTTTGCCGACGAGGCGCGCAGCATCGATATGCTGCGGCGCGCCATGGACGGCGTGGGCGCGCAGCTGCACACGGTGCGCGTGCCCACCTCCGCCGTGCCGGTGGCAGACGCCGTGGCCAGCTACCTGTTCAACAGCCAGCTGTTGTCCAAGGACGACGGCAGGATGGCGCTGGTGATCCCGCACGAATGCCAGGAAAACGCCGCCGTGGCGCGCTATCTGGAGGGTCTGGTGGCCAGCGGCGGCCCGGTCGATGAACTGATCCATTTCGACCTGCGCCAGAGCATGCGCAATGGCGGCGGGCCCGCCTGCCTGCGCCTGCGCGTGGCGCTGACCGGCGCCGAAGCGGCGGCCATGCACCAGGGCGTGCTGATGACGGAAGACCTGTACCGCACGCTGGCGGCCTGGGTGGAGAAGCACTACCGCGACCGCCTGGAACCGGCCGACCTGGCCGATCCGGCGCTGGCGCTGGAGATCCACGCGGCGCTGGAGGAATTGAGCCGCATGCTCGGCCTGCCGGACCTGTACGCATGGTAGTGGACGGCGGGCCTTGAAAGGCGTTTAATGGCGACATAGAAATTCGTTCATCACAGAACAAACGGACCGGGCGACCCCCGGTCCTTTTTTACAGTCCCCGACGCACCGCCACAAGCCACGCGGCCCGGACCATACCTATAACGTATTGGAGAAAAAACGATGAAACAAATGCCACACGATCTGCGCACGCAAACGCTGGATCTGGTCAACGCCGTCAAGCCGGCCGGCGGCAGCGCCCCGGTGGGCGCCCTGATCAGCGCCTGGCTGGGCTCCCTCGATGAAGAAGACCTGGCAGGCGTCGAACCCGGCAGCCTCGCGCCCATCCTGTGGGACGGTTTCACCCAACTCTCCAAACGCAGCGAAGGCTGCCAGATCGCGCGCCTGCGCTACGCCGACGGGCGCGGCGGCAACGCCACCGCGCTGCTGGTACTGAACGACGACATGCCCTACCTGGTCGACTCCATCGTGATGGCCATGCGCAAGCTGCACGTGACGGCCAACGGCGTGCTGAACTCCGTGCTGTCCGTCACGCGCGGCGCGGACGGCGTGGTCACTGCGGTGGGCGAGGCCGGCGCCAGGCTGGAATCCTATGTCCTGTGCCTGCTGACGGAAGAACTGGCGCCGGCGGAACTGGAAGCGCTGACGGCGCGGCTGGAACTGGTGGCGCGCGACGCCGCCGTGGTGCGGCGCGACCGCCCGGCCATGCTGGAGCGCCTGGCCGCCGTCGGCGCCGAGGCGGCGGCGCATGGAGAGGAAGGCCAGGAAGTGGCGGCCTTCCTGGACTGGGCCCGCACCGAAGGCTACGAGCCCTTCGGCTACGCCTACTACCAGGTCAAGCCGGGCGTGCGTGAACTGGAGCGCGACATCCCCAGCCGCATCGGCGTGCTGCAGGATACGACCCATCCGGTGTACGGCACCTGCCTGGCCAATATCCCGGGCGACTTCGATACCCTGTCCAAGCGCGGCCATACCCTGTCCATCGTCAAGGCCGACGTGGAAGGCACGCTGCACCGCGATGCGCAGCTGGACTTCATCGGCGTGCGCCACACCAACGACCAGGGCGCCATCCTGGGCGAGCACTGCTTCGTCGGCCTGTTCACGCGCGCCGCCACCTCCACCCCGCTGAACCGCCTGCCGTTCGCGCGCGGCCGCATCGCCCAGGTGCTCAACATCGCCGGCGTGCGCCAGGAAGGCTTCCGCGCCGAGAAATTCATCGAGATCCTGGAATCGCTGCCGCGCACCGAGGCGCTGGAAGCCGATCCCGCATGGCTGGCCGAGGTGTGCGGCGCCGTGGTGTCGCTGTACAAGCAGCCGCGCACCAAGGTGTTCGCGCGGCGCGACGTGTATGCGCGCCACCTGAACGTGCTGGTCTACCTGCCGCGCGAGCGTTACAGCGCCAGTGTCGCCAACGCCCTGGCGCGCGCCCTGCAGGCCAGCGCCGGCGCCACCCACGTCAGTTCGCAGACCCTGGTGGCGGACGGCCCGCTGGCGCGCCTGTACCTGATCGCCCACGCGGCCCGCTATCCGCTCGACCTGGCCACCGACATCCAGCAGCCGCTGCTGTCGGTGCTGGACGGCTGGCACGACAACTTCTCCACCCTGGCTGACGCCGTGCCCGACGTGCCGCTGCGCGCCAGCCTGCGCCGCCTGTGCGCCACCCTGCCGACCGACTACGTGGCGGCCACCGCACCGGCCGTGGCCTTCCACGACCTGGACGCCATCCTGCGCAGCACCGATCCCTCGCGCATCGACGTGCGGGTCGATACCTCGGCCGACGCCACCAGCATCCGTTTGTACTCGGTGGACAAGGTGCCCGCACTGTCCACCATCCTGCCCGCGCTGCACAACGCCGGCGTCACCATAGACCGCGAACACGCGCACTCGATCCGCGTGGACGGCCAGCGCCACTACGTCACCAGCCTGTCGGTGGTGGGCGCCAGCGCCGCCCAGCTGTCGCAGCCGCACATCGTGCCGGTGGCGGAGGAATTGTTTGCGGCCCTGTTCAACAACGAGGCGGAAGACGGCCGCCTGAACGGCCTGGTGGTCGAAGGCGGCCTCAGTGTGCGCCAGGTGCAGCTGGTGCGCGCCTACATGAGCTACTGGCGCCAGACCGGCACCCAGTTCCAGGTGCGCTACATGGCCGAGACCCTGCGCAAGCAGCCGGTGCTGGTCAAGGAACTGGTGGACGCATTCGAGCAGCGCTTCAATCCGGCCAATGGCGAGGCCGAGCGCGCCGCCGCATCGGACCAGCTGCACGAGATCAAGGCGCGCCTGCCGGCCATCAACCATGCCGACAGCGAGCTGGTACTGGGCGCCATGGCCGACCTGATGCTGGCCACCCTGCGCACCAGCTACTTCCAGAACCAGCAGAAGGGCGACAAGATCATCTTCAAGTTCGACACCAGCAATCTGTCGCTGGTGCCGGAACCGCGTCCGTTCCGCGAGATCTTCGTGTTCTCGCGCCGTTTCGAGGGCGTGCACCTGCGCGGCGGCCCGGTGGCGCGCGGCGGCCTGCGCTGGTCGGACCGCATGGAGGATTACCGCACCGAGGTGCTGGGCCTGGTGAAGGCGCAGATGGTGAAGAACGCGGTGATCGTGCCGGCCGGCGCCAAGGGCGGTTTCGTCTGCAAGCAGATGCCCAAGGACGCCACCCGCGACGTGATCGCGGCCGAGGGTGAAGCCGTGTACCGCCTGTTCATCTCCAGCCTGCTGGAAGTGACCGACAACCGCGTGCTGGGCAAGATCGTGCCGCCAGCGGATACCGTCTGCTACGACAGCGCCGACCCCTACCTGGTGGTGGCGGCCGACAAGGGCACCGCGACCTTCTCGGACATCGCCAACAGCATCGCCGTGCAGCGCGGCTTCTGGCTGGGCGACGCCTTCGCCTCGGGCGGCTCGAACGGCTATGACCACAAGAAGATGGGCATCACGGCCAAGGGCGCGTTCGAAGCCGTCAAGCGCCACTTCTACGAGATGGACCTGGACATGGACACCACCCCGTTCACCATGGTGGGCGTGGGCGACATGTCGGGCGACGTGTTCGGCAACGGCGCGCTGCTGTCGCGCCAGATCCGCCTGCTGGCGGCCTTCGATCACCGCCACATCTTCCTCGATCCGGATCCCGACACCGCCGTCTCGTTTGCCGAGCGCCAGCGCCTGTTCGCGCTGCCGCGTTCCTCGTGGGACGACTACAACAAGGAACTGATCTCGGCCGGCGGCGGCGTCTATCCACGCAGCGCGCGCAGCATCGAGCTGTCGCCGCAGGTGTGCGCCGCGCTGGATATAGCGGAAACCGCGCTGTCGCCGGAGGAGCTGATGCACCGCATCCTGCTGGCGCCGGTGGACCTGTTCTACAATGGCGGCATAGGCACCTACATCAAGGCCTCGACCGAGAGCCACGCCCAGGTCAAGGACCGCGCCAACGACAACATCCGCGTCAACGGCAATGAGTTGCGCTGCAAGGTGGTGACCGAGGGCGGCAACCTGGGCGCGACCCAGGCCGGCCGCATCGAGTTCGCCCTCAACGGCGGGCGCATCTTCACCGACGCCATCGACAACTCGGCCGGCGTGGATTGCTCCGACCACGAGGTCAACGCCAAGATGTGGCTGGACGTGGAAGTGAATGCCGGCCAGCTCAGCGAGGAAGAGCGCAACCGCGTGCTGAACGTGATGACCGATGACATCGAACGCCTGGTCCTGCGCGACAACACGCTGCAAACCCATTTGCTGGTGCGCGAAGCCCAGGCCCAGTCCGAGCCTGCGGTGCAGGAGGCCTACGCCGCGCTGATCGCCAGCCTGGAGGAGGAGGGCGTGCTGTCGCGCGACCTGGAGCAGCTGCCCACGGTGGCCGAGCTGGCGCGCCGCAAGGACAATGGCCGCGGCCTGACCACGCCGGAGCTGGCGGTGGTGATCGCCAACGTCAAGAACCGCTACAAGCGCCTGCTGTCGGCCCTGCCGCTGACCGACTACAACTGGGCAGAGAAAGTGCTCAAGCCCTACTTCCCGGCGCTGCTGGTGGAGACGCGCAGTGCGCTGGCGCATCCGCTGGCCAACGCCATCCTGGCCACGGTGCTGGCCAACGAGGCCGTCAACCGCTGCGGCCCGCTGATGCTGCGCGAGCTGGCCGGCGTGCATGGCGTGGACGAGACTGACGTGATCCTGGCCTGGGGCCAGGCCTGGGCCGCGCTCAACCTGGCGCCCATCTTCGATGCGCTGGACGCCGATGCGCTCAACGTGCCGCGCCCGGTCTCGGTGAAGGTCGACGTGCGCACCCGCAGCCTGCAGAAGGCCGTGATCGAGGGCGTGCTGGCGGTGCCGTCCGAGCAGCTGCGCAGCGGCGAGGGCTTGCGCGAGCTGGCCCGCTTGTTCTCGCAGTCGGAACTGGTGCCGCAGCTGGCGCCGGCCGAGGCCCAGCCGGAAGAGCAGACTATCGCGCTGCGCCCGGAATTCGTGCAGGCGTGGCAAGCGGTGGACGCCATCGAGGGCGTGGCGGCCTTCGTGTTTGCCGCGCTGACGGTGGCGCGTCCGGCCGGGATGGATTTGCCGGCCTTCCTGCGCATGGGCATGGCGCTGCGCACGCAGGCCGGTATCGATACGCTGGAACGCGGCCTCAAGCTGCCGGCGACGTCGCGTTCGCAGGAACAGCTGCGCAGCTACGCGCAGCAAGCCTTGCGCCGCACCCAGCAGCGTTTGCTGACCCAGGTGCTGCAGCGTGCCTCGGACGGCCATGCGCCGGAGGAGGCGGTGGAGGTGGTGGTCAATTCGCTGGGCCTGTCCGGTTTCGCGCCAGCCACCGACCTGGAGCAGGCCATGCTGGATGTGTGGGCGCTGTCCGAGGCCAGTAACGCGGCCAACACCGGCGCCGCCATCGTGGTGGCGTAAGTGGCGGCCGGCCCGCAGTCCACGGGGGGCGCGCTGCCGGAAGCGGCGACCGCCAGCACGGCGCCGAGCGGCACCCTGCCGGAAGCGGTGCGGGCGCTGGCCGAGGCCGATTTCAGCGTGGTGGCGCGCCGCTTTGCCGATGCCGGCTACGCGGTGGCGCTGCCGGCCGACGGCATCCTCAGCGTGAAGGGCGGGCCGTCATCCTTGCCGGATCGCAGCAGCGTGCTGGTCTCGGTCGGGGTGCACGGCGACGAGACCGGCCCCATTGAAATGCTGGCCTGGCTGCTGGACGCCATCTCGCGCGAACCGGGCGCGCTGGCGGTGGACCTGATGGTCTGCGTCGGCAACGTGGCGGCCATCCGCGCCGGCCGGCGTTTCATCGATGCCGACCTGAACCGCATGTTCCGCGCCGAGCGCGGTGCGCTGGCAGGCACGGCGGAAGCGGCGCGCGCCGACGCCATGATTGCCGCCACGCGCGCTTTCTTCGACGGTGCCGGGCCGTCGCGCTGGCACCTGGACCTGCACACGGCGATACGGCCATCGGTGTATCCCACCTTCGCCATCGTTCCCGAGCTGATCGCACGGGAAGCGCGCGAACGTCTGATCGGCTGGCTGGGACATGCGGGCATAGGCGCCGTCATCATGAATCCGGCGTCGGTGGGCACCTACAGCTACCACTCGGCCGAACACCATGGCGCGGCCGGGACCACGGTGGAACTGGGCCGCATCGGGGTGCTGGGCCAGAACGACATCGCCCAGTTCGCGGCCGCCTCGCGCGCCCTGGATGAACTGCTGCGCGGCCGGCCGCAGCCGGCCGATGCGCCTCGCCCGCACATCTTTCACACGGCGCGCCAGATCATCAAGCTCAGCGACGACTTCCGCATGGTGTTCGGGCGCGACACCCACAACTTCACGGCCCTGCCGCAAGGCGCCGAAATCGCCCGCGACGGCGACACCGTCTACACCGTCGAGCACCCCGAGGAATTCGTGGTCTTCCCCAATCCCGACGTGCGCATCGGCCTGCGCGCCGGCATGATGGTGGTGCGCGTGGCCTGATCTGGCGCACATCCCGGTATCTTGTAGTTCATTTGAATTCGGCTAGAGTGAAAGTTCTTTCGAGAGGATTTCATCATGGCTGAAGCGCAGGTGTCGCCGCACGGCGAGGTTGTGATCCCGCCGGAAATCCTGCAGGCCCTCGGCCTGCAGGAAGGCGGCCGGGTCGAGTTTGTTTGGTATCCTGACGGTCGCCTCGGCATGGTCGCTCGCGGCCCGGTCTTACCGCATCTGAAAGGCATACTGCCGAAGCCGCAATGCGATTTGACCGTTGAGGAAATGTGCGACCTCGCTGCGATACGGGCTGCCAGGGACAACGCATGATAGGCCTGGACACGAATGTTCTTGCCAGGTTCCTACTTCAGGATGACGCGGTGCAGACCCGGCAAGCCAAGGCCATCATGGACAAGCTGAGCGACCGGCATCCAGGGTTCATTAGCCATATCGTCCTGGTCGAGTTGGCGTGGATGCTGAAGTACGTTTTTCAGCTGTCCAAGGATGATGTGCTCGACTTGTTCGGCAAGCTTGGTGGTTCCAGCGCACTTCGGCTGGAGAACCACGTGGTGGTCCTGAACGCCATGCAGCTGTGGTCGGGATCGACGGCGGAGTTCAGCGACTGCCTGATTGCCTGTGTCGCCAGGCAAGCGGGCTGTTCGGTTACGCTGACGTTTGACCGCAAGGCCGCAAAGGTCCCCGGAATGAAGCTTGCGGCACGCCGTTAGCGCGGCTGCGCTACACTGCCTGCTCCATCAACGCAGGAGGGAATATGGCGATTTCCATGTATCAGGCATCGGCGCCCGTGTTCGTACGGGCGCTGAAGATATTGGGGACCTTGCTGGAGAAGGGAGAACAGCACGCGGAACAGCACGGCATCGTGCCCGATGTGCTGCTGGGCGCGCGCCTGTTCGAGGACATGCTGCCGCTGACGGCCCAGGTGCAGCGCGCCAGCGATACGTCCAAGCTGGCCGTGCAGCGCCTGTCCGGCGTCGAGGCGCCCAGGTTCGAAGATAATGAGGCGACTTTCCAGCAGCTGCAGGAACGCATCGCCAGCACTATCGCCTACCTGGAAAGCGTGGCGCCGCAACAACTCGAGGACAGCGCCAGCCGCGTGGTGAAGCTGGCCGCCGGCGCCTTCGAGCAGCAATTCCAGGGCGACGCCTACCTGCTCAGCTTTGCCATCCCCAACTTCTTCTTTCACGTGGTGACGGCCTACGACATCCTGCGCCAGCAGGGCGTCCCGCTGGGCAAGCGCGATTACCTGGGCAGTTTCAGTTGAAGTTCAGGATACGGTGACGCGGTAGATGATGGCCGCCGCCACCGTCAGCAGCGCCAGCGATACGGCGGCGCCGGCCAGCACGGGATGGACGCGGCGGCTTACGGTAGGGATTTTCTTGATCGGCATATCAACCTCTCTACATTGTCATGTTGTAATGTGACAAGGCTACCGGCCTCCTACCCGCCAAGCTATACACCGCGCTGTATCAAAAGTAAGCAACTGTAACTTCGAGATCGTCCAAAGAGCTACAACGACGCCACGGTCGTTGCCAAAACGGGCGTGGCGAGGCGCGGCGACGAAGGCATTGCACCTGCACGGCAAGGAGCTGCAACGACGCCACGGTCGTTTTTTGAACGATCTCTAGAAATTCAGCAGTTCCGGACCAAACACTTCGCGGTGCAGGCGCTGCACCGGCACACCCGCTTCCAGCAAGCCATGCCACTGGGCCTGCATGAAGCCGACCGGTCCGCACAGGTAGACATCGGCCTGGTCGCGCTGCCACTCAGGCAGGCGGGCAGCATCCATGCGGCCATCCACATCCTCATAGAAAGTCGCGGTGCGCAGCTTGGGCATGACGGCCTGGGCCGCCGCCAGGTCTTCCTGGTGCGCATGGTGGTCGGCATTGCGCGCGGCGTGGGCAAACACCACCTCACGCTGCGGGTTGCTGCGGGCGATCTCGTTCAGCACCGAGACCATGGGCGTGATGCCGACCCCTGCCGACAGCAGCACGATGGGCTGCGAGGAGGCCGTGTCCGGCGTGAAGTCGCCAAACGGATGGCTGACCTGCAGCACCGCGCCCACCTTCACGTTATCGTGTATCCAGTTCGACACCTCGCCGGCCGGGTTGGCCGCGCCGGCCGGCTCGCGCTTGACCGAGATGCGCAGCTGCCTGCCGTTGGGCGCGTCGGACAGGCTGTATTGGCGCAGCTGGCGGCGGCCGTCGGCGAAATCCACGGCCACGCTCACATACTGGCCGGGCTTGAAGGCGGGGATGGCGGCGCCGTCGCCGGCTTCCAGGGTGATGGCCAGCACGTCGGCGCTCTGGCGCTTGACCTGCACTACTTTCATGGGGCGGGTATCGCCCGGCTTGACGCCAGCCTGCTCGTACATGGCTTGCTCGGCCTCGATCAGCAGCTTGGCCAGCGAACCGTAGGCCTCGGCCCAGGCGTCCAGCAGGGCCGGGGTGGCGGCCTCGCCCAGCACCTGCTGGATGGCGCCCAGCAAATGGCGGCCGACGATGGGATAGTGCTCGGCCGTGATGCCCACCGATACGTGCTTGTGCACGATGCGGCTCACCACCGGGCCCAGCGCGGCGGCGTTGTCGATGTTGGCCGCATAAGCGAACACGGCGGCCGCCAGCGATTGCTGCTGCACCCCGCTGGCCTGGTTGCCCATGTTGAACAAGCGGGTCAGCTCCGGATGTTCCGCGAACATGTTGGCATAGAACGTGCGTGTGATGGCAAGGCCATGCTCTTTCAGGACCGGGACGCTGGCGGCGATGTACGGGCGGGCTTGGACGGAGATCATTGCTGTTTTCCTTGTAATGGGGCGCCGGCGCGGCGCACGGTTGCGGGGTTCGCTGCCGCCATATGATTCAGCGGCGCAGCAATTGTACAATAAGATGCATTCAAAATGCATCTTTAATTTCGGCATAGGGACGAGCTGGCAAGCCCTATAATCGCTAGGTTTTTTTGACCCCACACACGAGCAGGCGCGCTACCCGCGCGCACGCCGCCACTGACAAGGACTACTGTGAACCAAACTCTGGTGCAGAAATTGACCCGTACCAAGCCGGTCGATGCCAAGGTCGAACACGCAGCATCGGGACATGGCCACGGCCTGGCCCGCTCCATCGGCCTGTTCCCGCTGACCATGATAGGCGTGGGCGCCACCATCGGCACCGGGATCTTCTTCACCATGGTCGAGGCCGTGCCCAAGGCGGGGCCGTCGGTGATTTTGTCCTTCCTCATGGCCGCCATCACGGCCGGGCTGACGGCGCTGTGCTATGCCGAGCTGTCGTTCCGCATCCCGGCCTCGGGGTCCTCGTATTCGTTTGCCTACGCCACCGTAGGCGAGTTCCTGGCCTTCATCATGGCGGCCTGTTTGCTGCTGGAGTATGGATTGGCGGCCAGTGCCACCGCCATTGGCTGGTCCGATTACCTGAACAGCTTCCTGGTCAACGCCTTCAGCCTGCACATACCGGATGCGCTGCGCTCGCCCAGCGTGGTGTCGGGCGCCAATGGCATCGAGTTCCATGCCGGCCACGTCAACCTGCCGCCCATGGTGCTGGTGGCGCTGTGCTGCTTCCTGCTGGTGCGCGGCGCCAAGGAGTCGGCCACCACCAACGCCATCATGGTGCTGGTCAAGCTGGCCATCCTGGTGTTCTTCGTGGTGATCGCCTTCAGCGGCTTCGACGCTAGGAACTTCCATCCCTTTTTCAGCCCGGACAATGGCAAGACCTTTGCCGGCCTGGGCGGCGTGACGGCGGCGGCCGGCACCGTGTTCTTCTCCTTCATCGGCCTGGACACGGTGGCCACGGCCGGCGAGGAGGTGCGCAATCCCAAGCGCAACGTGCCGGTGGGCATACTGGCCGCGCTGGTGATCGTGACCGTGTTCTACCTGCTGGTGGCGGTGGCGGCGCTGGGCGCCCAGCCGGCGTACATGTTTGCCGGGCAGGAAGCGGGCCTGGCCGTGATCCTGCAGAATGTGACGGGCCAGGCCTGGCCGGCCCTGGTGCTGGCGGCCGGCGCCGTGATCTCGGTGTTCAGCGTGACCCTGGTGACGATTTATGGCCAGACGCGCATCCTGTACGCCATCTCGCGCGACGGCCTGATCTCGAAAACATTCCAGAGCGTGAATCCGCGCACCCATGCGCCGGTCAGCAATACGCTGATCGTGTGCATCGTGGTCGGCATCGTGGCCGGCTTCGTGGACGCCACCTTCCTGTGGGACATGGTCAGCATGGGTACGCTGACGGCCTTCATCGTGGTGTCGCTGGCGGTGCCGGTGATGCGCGCCAAGGACCATGGCAAGCAGGTGGAGCAGGGCTTCCGCGTGCCCTTCGGTCCCTACGTGGTGCCAGGCCTGAGCATTGCGGCCTGCCTCTACCTGATGTTCGGCTTGTCCAAGACCACCTACACCGTGTTCGTGGTGTGGATGGCGGCGGCCATCGCCACCTATTTCCTGTATGGCGTGCGCAATTCAAAGCTGAACCAGGCTTGAGAGCGCGCCAACCAATAAAAAAGACCCGGTCCGCTGGCGCGGCCGGGTCTTTTTACCATTTTGACTGGTGAGGCTGGCGGCTTATTCCGCGTCGGCCTTGGTTTCGGTCGGCTTGCTGCCCAGGTACAGGCGCAGGACCAGGCCGGACAGGGCGATAGCGGCGGGCAGGTTTTCGATAATGGTCAGCATGATGTTACTCCAGTAGGTAAGCGGTTAGATAAGCGGTTCGATTAGTCGCGGTTGGCCAGGTATTGCAGTTCAGCGGCCATGCTGGGTGCGTGGCTGACGTAGTCGGCGGCCATGCGTTGCAGGAAGGAGCGGGTCGCGGCCTTTTCCTTGGCCGACACCTCGGCAGCCTGTTTCGGCTGCACTGCGAACACGGCGGCCAGCAGGTTGCGGGCAGCGCGGGCGACATTGCCGGCGTAGTTGTTGCTCGTGTAGTGGAAGCTGGTATTGGCTGCGTTCATGATGTTCACTCCTGTTTGTTCGTCTGTTGCAGTGCAGTATAGGCCTGTCCGAGTAATAAAAAAAATTTTCATTTGTGATGCTCGCCATAAAAAAGCGGCATAACTCATGCTTGCGCAGTTGCAATACTTTCATGTATTGTTGGTGTCTTTCAGGCAAGCATATTCATGGAGCGCATATGTCGCTGCGAGTGAAACTGATGTTGGCATTGCTGGCCACCGGGCTGGCAGCGGTAGCCCTGGTGGGCGGGCTGGCCTACATCAGCGTGGGCAAGAAGGTTGACATGCTGCGGCGCGAGCACGCCGTTGAGCATTTCCAGCGCATGCTGGGCGGTTATCTGGAACAGTACGGCAGCTGGGAGGCTGGCCACGCGGTCGAGACCTTTGATCGTTACCAGCAGCGCATGCGCCGGACCGGACAGGGGGCGGACGACGCGCCGCGCGCCGCTGCTTCCGGACCGGACGATGGCCCACCGCTGGGGGCCGGCCACGGCGAGCGGCAAGGGCCGCCGCGCGGGGCGCTGCGCGAACGTCCTCCGGGACCGCCCGGCGTCGATCCCGGGCCAGGTCCGGACGGCGCACCGCCGGGGCCTGAACGCGCCGGCGGGCCGCGCGACAATCCGCCCTACCGCTTCATCGCGGCCGACCATGCTTACCGGGTGCTGCTGGGCGGTGGCGCCTACCATCCCGGCGAGCTGCTGCCCGAGGAGGCGCGCCGCGACGCCCGCCCGGTGATGGCGCGCGGCCGCGTGGCGGCGTATATCTCGCCCGAAGGCGTGTTCACGCCCAGCCGCGAGGAGCAGCAATATCTGAACACGGTGCGCGAAGCCCTGCTGGCCGGGGGCGCGGCGGCTGCCGCGCTGGCCGTGCTGCTGGGCATCCTGCTCAGCAAGGGCTTGAGCCGCCAGCTCAGCCAGCTGACGGCCGCCGTGCGCGCCATCCAGGGCGGATCGCTGCTGCAGCGGGTGCCGGTGGAGGGCAAGGGCGAGATCGCCGTCCTGGCTGCGGCCTTCAACGACATGAGCGCCCAGCTGGCCCGCAGCCACGAGGAATTGAGGGAGTCGCACCACACCATCCTGGCCCAGTCCGAACAACTGCGCGAACTGAGCGTGCGCGACGCGCTGACCAAGCTGCACAACCGGCGCCACTTCGACGAGCATGCCAGCGGCCTGTTCGAACGCGCCGTGCGCGGCCAGCATCCCTTGAGCCTGGTGATCTGCGACATCGACCACTTCAAGAAGATCAACGACCGCTATTCGCACGCGGTGGGCGACGCCGTGCTGCGCCAGGTGGGCGAGATCCTGCGCGGCCAGTTGCGCGTCACCGACCTGGTGGCCCGTTACGGCGGCGAGGAATTCGTGATCGCGCTGCCGGACACCGACCTGCCACAGGCCGCCGCCCTGTGCGACAAGCTGCGTGCCGCCATCGCCGCCTTCCCGTGGTCCGAGCTGCAGCCCGGCCTGGAAGTCACCATGAGCATGGGCCTGCACGGCGACTTGAAAGCCGGCACGGCGGAAGCCATGCTGCGCAAGGCCGACGACCAGCTATACCGGGCCAAGGAAAGCGGCCGCAACCGGGTCTGCTACGCCTGATCAGGCGCGGGACTGCAGCCAGCGGCCGCCGAACATCACGCACACCAGCGCCGCCACGGTGAGGGCGATGCCGGACCACTGCCACAGCGTGACCTGTTCATCAAGGAGCAGCATGCCGGAGGCGATGCCGACCACCGGCACGCCCAGGCTGAAGGGGGCCACCCGGTTGGCCGGATAGCGCTTGAGCAGCGCGGTCCAGGTGCCGTAGCCGATGATGGTGGCCATCCAGCCCAGGTAGGCCAGCGCGGCCCAAGTGCTCCAGCCCATGCGGCCCCAGTTGGCGCTGGCGCCGGCGTCGTCGAACAGCAGCGACAGGGCGAAAAAAGGCAAAATCGGCACCAGGCTGCACCAGGCCAGGAAGGCCAGCGCGTCGAAGGCCGGCGCAGCCTGCTGGGCATAGCGCACCACGATATTCGAGGAAGCCCACATGGCGGCCGCGCACAGCACCAGCGCGAAGCCGGCCGCCGTGGTGCCGCCGGCGTGGCCGGGCGTGAGGTAGTTGGCGCCAAAGCACAGCAGTCCGGCCGCCGCCAGCAGCAGGCCGCCCACCAGTTGGCGGCTGATGCGCTCGCGCAGCAGGAAGGCGCTCATCAGCGCGGTAAAGAAGACCTGGGTCTGCAGCACGGTGGAGGCCAGCGAGGCCGACATGCCGACCTTGAGCGACAGGAACAGCAGGCCGAACTGGCCCACGCCCTGGCTCAGCCCGTACAGCAGCAGCCACTTCCACGGCAACGCCGGCTTGCGCACGAACAGCACCAGCGGCAGCACGGCAAACAGGTAGCGGCCCGCGCCCAGCTGGAACGGGGTCAGGGTGCGCAGGCCGACTTTCATGGCGACGAAGTTGGTGCCCCAGATCAGCACCACCAGCAGGGCGGCGAGCAGGTCGCGCGGGGCGAACGAGGAGGAAGGGGCGGAGGCGGGAGGCTGGTTCATGCCGCCCATGCTATCAGCTTTCGAGCGTCAAACCTTGATCCCGATATCGCGCATTACCGCTTCGCTGTGCACGATGATCTTGGCGGCGTCAGCGCGCAGCAGGCGGATGCGGCGCAGCACCACCGGCCAGCCGGACCACGGCACCTGCGGCGTTTCCGGTCCGGCCGGCAGCGGCGGCATGGCATGGCCTTCAAGGGCCTGGTTCAGGATCTGGAACACTTCGTCGTGGCTGCGCGCCAGCATGGCGTTGAGCGCTTCCACCGGCAGCTCCTGCACGTGGCGCCGCACGATGGCGCGCAGCGCCGCCACGTGAGCCACCAGCAGGTAGTTCTGCACGATGAACAGGTTGATGTCCTCCACCGCGCGCTGCACCCGGGCCGGCTCGTCCAGCATGCGCACCAGCGCCGAACTCAATCCCGCCAGGCTGTCCATCAGGCGCTTGCGTTCGATACGGTAGGCGAAATCGTCCTTGCCCTTGCCCTGCAGGAGGTCGAAGCTGGCTTCCATGTAGCGCAGGTTCTGCTCCAGCACCGCGCGCAGCAAACGCGGCACGCTTTGGTATTCCCAGCTGGCCAGCACGAAGCTAAAGGCGGTGGCGACGGCGGCGCCGATGAAGGTGTCGACCAGGCGCTCCATCACCAGGTCGCCATTGCCGGGCGCGATCAGGTGCATCTGCAAGAGGATCATGATGCTGACCGCGATGGCGGCGTAGCGGTAGCGCAGGTAGATGAAGGTGGGCGTGGCCACCGTGGCCAGCACCAGCACGGTGAGGATGACGGCCAGGCTGTCGGTGAAGTGCAGCAGCAGCGCCGTGATGGAACAGCCGATGATGGTGCCGACGATGCGGTCGCCGCGGCGCTGCTTGGTCATGCTGAAGCTGGGCTTGAGGATGATAACGATGGTCAGCACGATCCAGTAGCTGTGCGCCGCATACGGCAGCCAGCTGGCCACCAGCAGGCCGGCCGAGATGGCCAGCGCCACCCGCACCGAGAAGCGGAAGATGGGCGAATCCAGGCGCAGGTGCGACAGTATCATGCGCAGCTCGTACTTTTGCTGCGACAGGAAGGGGCCCATGTCGGCGTCGGCCCAGAACGGCGTGCTGTCGTAGGCCTTCTGGCTGGCCACGTGCAGTTCTCCTATCATGCGGATGATGGCGCGGATCTTGTTGCGCTGGGCACGCAGCACGGCCAGCGCTTCCTGCACCGGCTGGCCTTCGTCCACGCGCGCCTGCAGCGCCTTCAGTTCGGCCTCGATGGCGGCCAGCTCCGGGTCGTAGCTGAGCTCGGGGTAGGACACGCGCTTGCGGGTCAGGTCGTAGGCCACCGATTCGATGTCGCGCGCGGCCTTGTGCGCCAGGTCGCGCAGCGTGAGCAGCACCGGCGAGTCGGCCAGGTGGGCGCGCAGCTGGGCGTAGTCGGTGTGGGTGGACAGGATTTGCTCGTACAGGTCCAGCATGCAGACATGCACCTGCACCACGATGGCGTCCTTGGCGTTCAGGTGGCTGCGCAGTATCAGGTCGCGCGAGGCTTGCTGGCGGTCGGCCAGCAGGCTTTGGTGGCGTATCAGCTTGTTGAACTGTTCGCTGAGGTTGTAGCGCGTGTCGTAGAAATCGGCCTTGATGTCGATGTAGGCGGCCAGCTCGAACAGGGCCTCGGCCAGCACCTGCTGCTTGATGCGGTGGCGCAGCACCCAGGACACCGCCATGGCATACGCCAGGTAGGCCACGGCGCCCAGGGTGAACAGGCCGGTGTGGATGAAGGATTCGCGCGCCGTCATGTCGTGTTCCATCGACATGGTCATGATGAACAGGGTGGCCAGCTGCAGCGGCATGGACTTCTTCCCATACACGACCATCATGCAGGCCAGGAAGCTGATCGCCACCAGCATGGACATCAGCAGCCAGTGCAGCGGCGCGCACAGGCTGATCAGCAGGGTGACGGCGCTGCACAGCAGCACCGAGGCGCTCATCTCGTTGAACTTGTGGCGCAGTGGGCTGGGCATGTCCATCAGGGCGGTGCACAGCGCGCCTATGCAGACCGTCATGGCGGTGGCCATGCCGGCGAACTGCAGGGTGATCAGCGTGACGCCGACCAGGCCGGCAGCGAAGCGCAGGCCGAGATAAAAGTAATGGCTATAGAAAAACGTGCGCAGGTTGAGTGCGTAGTGCATGGCTGAGACCTTGTATGGCGCAGGGATGGCGCGCCGTTGAAGCATGCGGGCCGTGGGATCGCCACGGCGCGCAGGGGTTGCAGCAGGCTGCTGTATTACAGCTTGAGTGTTAAAGCGTCAGAAGATGGCCAGCACCGGATAGCGGCGCCATTCCGGCTCGGCGTGGCGCCGGCCATTGGTGAAAATGAAGTCCAGCACCGCTTCCTGGCTGGACAGCAGCGCTGGGTTGGCGGCCTTCCACGCTTCGAACCGGGCTTTCAGTTCCGGTTCGGTTTCCAGCATTTCCAGCGCCAGGTCTTCGAACACGTAGTCCGAATAGGCTTCCTTCTTTTCCAGCACGCTGTTGAAGAAGCCCCAGCGGAAGTAGCTGTCGTGGGCCTGCGGTTCCAGCGTTTCGACGGCGTAGCGGGCCTGGTCCTGGTCCAGCGGGATATACCAGTCGCCCGGCTGCAGCGTGAAGCTGGCGCTGCGTTCTTCCAGCACCACCTCGTCGTGGTACATATGGCCTTCGTAGGCGTTGGGGCGCGGGCGCGCGCTCACGATGTGGTAGTAGCGGGCCTGCACCGTCTCGGCCGCTTCGATGCGGCGCATCTGCACGCCGTTCCATTGCAGGCGCTCGGCGGCCTCGCGCCAGGCTTGCGGCAGCACATAGGCCTTGGGCGCGCGCACCACGGCGTCCGGCAGGAAGCGGTTGTAGTAGGCGATGTCCTTTTCCCAGGGCTGGCTGCGGTCATAGGACAGGCGGATGTAGTCGCCGATCTTGCTGGGCGTGCGTTTGGCCTCGTAACCCTTGAAGCGGAAGGTGGAGGGATTCGCCTCGTCCACCTTCCAGCTCACGGTCCATTCCTTGGTGCTGGCGGCCTGCTGGCGCGCTTCGGCGCGCAGCTGCCGGATGCGGGCGCCGTGTTCCACCGTGAAGGCCAGGGTCACTTCCACCAGCGCCTTCATGGACTCGTAGCGGTCGGCGAAAGGCTTGAGCATGTGGGTCTCGGGCATGAAGCCGATCACATGGTGCAGGGCGGCGTAGCCGGTGGAGAAGCGCGGCACTTCCAGGAATTCGGCGATGCCGTCGTCCGGCGTGTCCTTGACCGGGTTGACGTAGGGGCAGGTCGGCCAGCCGCGCGCATCCATGCCGGCGTAGATGGCGGGCAGCATGGTCTCGCGCAGGAAGGGGCCGAGGCCGTAGCCCAGCTTGTCCGCCTGGGTGTGTATCAGCGTCATGGTGTAGCTGTAGTCGGCGCCGTTGGAGGTGTGGGTATCGACCATCACGTCCGGGTCCCAGCTGGTGAGCAGCTGGTTGAACAGGCGCGCGTTCAGGGTGTCGCACTTGATGAAGTCGCGGTTCAGGTCCAGGTGGCGGCTGTTGCCGCGGAAGCCGAATTGTTCAGGGCCGTCCTGGTTCACGCGCGAGGTGTTGGCGCGGTTCAGGGCGCCGTCCACGTTGTACACCGGGACGAACAGGAACACGGTGCGGCTCAGCGCGGCCAGTTTGGCCGGATCGACGCAGAAGTCGCGCACCATGGCCATGCAGCTGTCTATGCCTTCCGGCTCGCCCGGGTGGATGCCGTTGTTGTTGAAGAACACCGGGCGGCCCTCGCGCTTGATGGTGGCGCGGTCGAACACGCCGTCGGCGCTGACCACGCCCGCGTGCACCGGGATGCCGGCGTCGGACAGGCCGATCTGCTCGAAGCGCAGCACCTGCGGGAACTGGCGCGCCAGCTCCTGGTAGTAGGCGATGCACTCGCTCCACAGGGTGGTCTGGTTCTTGTTGCCTTTTTCGTAAGGCGTCAGCAGGTCTGCGCGCATAGTGGTCTGGATCTCAGAGGGAAATAGTGGAGGTGGCGCGGCGCCGGATAGGCGCTGGCCGAAGGGCAGCATTGTAGCATCCGTGCCCGCTTTTTGAGCGCTCTGGACCGGCATTGTTTTTCCTCAAAGAAATGAAATGCGGGCCATGGTATTGGTGGCATATGGGCTGAACGGGAGGATGCCATGGGAGGACGGGATGGATGGCGGGGGCTGGTGGTGGTGCTGCTGGCGCTGGTGTGCCGGCTGGGCATGGCGCAGGCCGGGCCGCGTCATGCGCTGGAGTTGCCGGCGGCCGCGCATGGCGCTGGGCCGGGGACTGCGGCGGGGCAGCTGCGGCTGCCGGGCCAGGGTCTGGCGCTGATCGAATACCAGGGCTTGCGCATCCTGGCGCTGGCGGCCGATGCCGAGGCCTACGGCGCGGACGCGGTGCGCGAGTGGCCCGAGGCCGACGCCGTGCTGCTGACGCCGCCGGCGCCTGGCCGGTATGGCGGCCTGATGCCGCTGGCGGGCTGGGCGGGACTGGTGACGCTGCCGGTGATCGTTTCGGAAAGTGCGCTGCGCCAGGCCGGCGCCGTGCTGCCGTCAGGCGCGCGGGCCCGGCTCTATCCGCTGCAGCTGTGGGATGCGCTGCAGCTGCGCAAGGGCAAGGCCCGGTTGCGCGTGACGGCCATGGCGGGCGCACCCGGCAGCGTGGAGCCGGGCGGCTTCCTGCTCGATTTCGGGAGCGGGCGCGGCGCCTACCGCATCTATGTGGGCTGCGCGCCGCTGGAGGCCGGCGAGCAGGCGGCGCTGGCGGCCCGTTTGCCAGGCGCCGACCTGGCCCTGCTGCCCAATGGCGATACCCCACGCGTGCTGGCGCTGGCGCGCGGCGGCCCGGCGCGGCCGCTGCCTGCCGGGGCCGATGGCTACCGGCTGACGCCGCCGCGCCGCTGAATCCTAGCTGGCCTTGGCGTTGGTCTCCACCCACTGGGCGTAGGCGTTGATGAACTTGGTGAGGAAGCCATTGGTGTCCTCGTTGGCCAGCTTGCCGTCGGCGTCGAACAGCTTGGCGGCGTTGCCGACATAGGCTTCCGGCTGCTGCAGCATGGGCACGTCCAGGAACACCATGCTCTGGCGCAGGTGGTGGTTGGCGCCGAAGCCGCCCATGGCGCCCGGGGACACGCTGACGATGGCGCCCGGCTTGCCGGCCCATACGCTGGCGCCATAGGGGCGCGAACCGACATCGACCGCGTTCTTGAGGGCGGCCGTGGTGGAGCGGTTGTATTCGGGGGTGAAGAACAGCACGCCGTCGGCTTCCTTGACGCGCTCGCGGAACTGGGTCCAGGCCTGCGGCGCGGTGGCGCCGTTTTCTTCCAGGTCCTGGTTATAGATGGGCAGTTCGCCGATCTCGACGATTTCCAGCTGCAGCGATTCCGGCGCCAGGCCGATCACGGCCTGGGCCACCTTGCGGTTCAGCGAATCCTTGCGCAGGCTGCCGATGATGACGGCAATTTTCTTTGCGGGCATGACATCTCCTTGGACGAGGGTAGTTGGAACCTTACTCTACCCCATCCAAGAAGAATTCCCCGCTCCGATAAGAGTGTCCAACAGCAGTGTCCAACAGCTGTGTCATGTCCAACAGCGGTGTCAGGTCTGCCAAAAGTACATGAGCTCGCCTTCTTGGCGACCTCATGTACCAATGGCAGATCTGACACCGGGGTGGTGGACACTGGATCGGGCTTACTCGGCGCCCATTTCCTTCAGCAGGTTGTCGGCGTGGTCGACGTGCTTCATGTTCCACAGGATGTAGCGCAGGTCGACCTGGATGTCGCGCGTGTTGGCCTTGTTGAAGTCCCAGTCGGAAATGATGGAGTCCAGGGTGCCGTCAAACGCCAGGCCTATCCATTCGCCCTTGGCGTTCAGCGCGGCCGAGCCGGAGTTGCCGCCGGTGATGTCCAGCGTGGCCAGGTAGGCAACAGGCACCGTGCCCAGCTTGGGATCCACGTACTTGCCGAAGTCCTTGGCCTTGATGGCCGCCAGCTGCCTGGCCGGGGCGTTGAACTCGCCCTGGCCGGTAGCCTTGGCCAGCACGCCGTTGACGGTGGTGAAGGCGGTCCAGGTGGTGCCGTCGGCGCCGTGGTCGCGGCCGGCGATCTTGCCGAAGGTGACGCGCAGGGTGCTGTTGGCGTCCGGGTAGACGGCCTGGCCCTTGCTTTGCATGAAGGCGATCTTGGCCTTCATGTAGCTGGCGTAGGCTTGCTGCAGCTTGCCGGCCAGTTCCTCGTCCTCCGCCTCTTCCTTCAGGCCCGGTTCATACAGGGCCACGGCGGCCTTGATGAAGCTGTCGTTACTGGCTTTGAAGTCGGCCGGGCTGCGGCCTATCCATGCGCTGCGCTCGGCTGCGTCGCCCAGCTTGCTGCCGTCGTACAGCTTGTCCAGTGCTGCCTTCAGCTCGGCTGAGCCCATGTTGTCCGTGACGCCGATGGCGGCGTCGAAGGCGGCGTTGCGCTGCGCGGCCGGCTGCTTGGCGTACTGGGCCAGGGCGTGCGCCACCAGTGCCTGGTCCACCTTGCGGTCGTAGTTGCGCACCAGGGCGGCCACGCTGGACTTGATGCGCGGCTGGTCGCGTTCCTGGTAGCCGCTCTTGCGCTCGGCGTCCGGCTTGGCGTTCTCGTTGGCCAGGCGGTACAGGGTGCGGGCCGTGCTCAGCAGGCGCGGCTGGCCGTAGTTGAGGAAGAAGTCGCGCTTGACGTTGGCGTCGCGCTGGGCGATCAGCTGTTCCACTTCGGCGATGTCGGCCGCGTACTCGGCCTTGCGCGCCGGGTTGGCGTTGACCCAGGCTTTCAGCTCTTCATGTTCCTTGGTCTTGCGGGCCAGGAAGTCGCTGCCGGCGTAGGAGTCCAGCATGCCCTGGCGGTTCTTGTAGTAGTTGTTGATGCTGGCCACCTGGGAAGCGTATTTCAGCGCGGTGTCCTTGTTGTCCTTCGTTTCGGCCGCGATGATGGCCAGGTTCTCGCCCGAGATCTTCACATAGGCCGGGTAGTTCCAGTCGAAGGTGAAGGCCACTTCGGACGGCAGGCGGTGGCGGTTGGTGCGGCCGGGGTAGCCCAGCGCCATGATGAAGTCGCCTTCCTTGACGCCTTCCTTGGCCAGCTTGAGGTAGTGCTGCGGCACGTAGGGCACGTTGTCCTTGCTGTAGTCGGCGGCCTTGCCATCCTTGCTGACGTAGGCGCGGTAGAAGCCGTAGTCGCCCGTGTGGCGCGGCCACATCCAGTTGTCGGTGTCGCCGCCGAACTTGCCCACGCCTTCGGGCGGGGCGTGCACCAGGCGCACGTCGCGGATTTCCAGCTGCTTGATCAGGTAGTACTCCAGGCCGCCGTAGAAGGAGGACACGGTGCAACGGTGGCCGGCGTCCTTTTCGCACTCGGCCACCAGGGTTTTCTGGTTCTTCTCGATGGCGTCGCTGCGCTGCTTGCCGGCCAGCTTGGCCACGGCCGGCGTCACCACCTGCTTGCTGACGTTGGTGACGGCCTTGGTCACGTAGATGCGGCTGCCGGGGGCGGCGGGCAACTCTTCTCCCAGGTTATGCGCCAGGAAGCCGTCGGCCAGAAGGTTGCGCTGCGGGGTCGAGTTGTGCGCCACGCTGCCGTACACGCAGTGGTGGTTGGTGGCGACCAGGCCTTGCGGCGACACGAAGGAAGCCGAGCAGCCGCCCAGGCTGACGATGGCGCCCATGGGGAACTCGGTCAGCTTGGTCAGGGTGGCGGGATCGAGCTTCAGGCCGGCGGCTTTCAGTTGCTTGGCTACTTGTGGCAGCTGCTGGGGCATCCACATGCCTTCGTCGGCATGGGCGGCGGCGCTCAGGATGGCGAGCGCGAGGAGGGATTTTTTCATGTCTTTCCTGAGAGTGATGAAGAATGCGGGGGCAAGTATCCGCAGGCTTTACGTGCACGTCAACCAGAATTTAATGCCAAAGTCTGCAGCCTGGACGGTGGGCAAACTGATAAGACATTTGCTCTGCCTTAAATTCTGATTTTTCGTCCGTTCTACAGTGAAGGCTTTCTCACTCGGAGGGACGAAAAATGTCATATATTTATTCGAAGGTCGAGGAACTTGAAGACCAGCCTGTCGTCGGCTCGCATCAGTGCGTGGCGCTGGTGCAGAGGTATGCCGGCGCGCCGGTGACCACCGCGTGGCGCCAGGGTGGTGCGGTGCTGGGCAACGCTATACTGAAGAGGGGGACCGCCATTGCGACCTTTGTCGAAGGCCGTTATCCGAACCGCAGCCATGGCAATCATGCCGCCTTGTTCGTGCGGGCAGTTGGGAACGGCATCTGGATCATGGACCAATGGAAGAACAAAAATAAAACGCGCATATCCCTGCGCCTGATCACCTCGCGTGGCAAGGACAAGCAGGGGCGCTATATCCGGCCCAGCGAGAACGCCGATGCATATTCCGTCATCGAGTGAGGCTGGTCCATGGATAGGAAAATCATGTTGACGATGGGCTGGCTGCTGGCGATGGCCGGCCCTCACGCTAATGGTAAGCCTCAGTCCATCGAATGTCCCGCGGCTATCAAGGCAGATTCCATACTGGTGGCGGGCGCGCCTCAGCCCTGGCGGCCGTTTGTCGCTGCACCGCTATACTTGCATGCGGCCGCGCCCATTTACGGTCCCCCCGAGCAGCGCGGCGATATCGCGGATTTCATCACTCGCCCAGGCAAGGCGGAGTGGTCCTACACCTACCGTCTGGAGGGACAGTTCGAGGATGGCAAATGGATGCAGTGCGCTTACGGCGCCAATAACGAGATCACGCTGTCGCAGCCCATCCCCAATGACACCGAGGAATGCACCATCACCTACCGCAAGGGCAGCAAGGTCGCGCAGCACTTGATACGCATCCGCTGCAAATGATAGCGGCGCGGGCAGGCGCCCGCGCCGCCGGCATGCAGGTCAGTCGGCCTTGATGGCTTCCACCTGTATCGCCAGCTTCACTTCCGGCGAGAAGTTGGGCAGGCCGTAGTTGAGGCCATAGTCGCTGCGCTTGAATTCGGCCGTGGCGTTGGCGCCGCAGACTTCACGTTTCAGGCGCGGGTGCATGATGCACTTGAACTTGTCCACCTTCAGCGTGAGCGGCTTGGTCACGCCCAGCAGGGTCAGCTCGCCATCCACCGCCACCAGCTGCTCGCCCTCGAACTTGAACGACTTGCCCTTGTAGACGGCGGTCGGGAACTTGGCCACGTTGAACATGTCCTCGCCCTTGGCGTGCGAGTTCATCTTGTCCAGGCCGAAGTCGATCGAGGCCGCGTCGATGGTGATTTCCATCGAGCCGGTCTTGGCCGCGCGGTCCATCTGTATGGTGCCGCTGGTCTTGTCGAACTTGCCGCGCCAGACCGAGATGCCCATGTGGTCGGCCTCGAAGCTCGGATAGGTGTGGGTGGGGTCGATGTTGTAGCTGGCGGCCATCGCCGAGGTGGCGGACACGGCCATCAGGCCGGCAAGCAGGAACTGCAGTTTCATGCGCAAAGTCTCCTCTGTGGGTGTGTGAATTATAGTCCGGCGACCACGTGGAACTTGATGGTCACATCATCGGCCACCATGCTGGTGTCTTTCCATTCGCCTTCGCCGATATTGTAGGTCAGGCGCTTGATTGGCAGCACGCCGTCGAACACCTGCTTGCCGCCGTCGGCCTTGACCGTCACCGGGAAGCTCACGTCGCTGGCCTTGCCCTTGATGGTCAGCTTGCCGGTGACGTTGAGCTTGCCGGCGCCGGCGCTCTTGATGCCGGTCGAGACGAAGGTCGCCTTGGGGAACTGGGCCGTGTTGAACCATTCTTTCTTGCCCACCTCCTTGTTGTACTCGGCGTCGCCGATGTCCAGGCTGGCGGTATCGACTTCGATGCTGGCCTTGGCGGCGTCCGGCTTGGCGGCGTCGTAGTCGATGGCGGCCGTGAATTTCTTGAACTTGGCGTCCACCGGCACGTTCATCTGCTTGAAGGTGGCCGACACGGTGCTCTTGGCCGGATCGGTCTTCAGGGCGGCGGCGCTGGCGGCCAGAGACAGGCCCAGCAGGGAGACGAGGGCGATGCGTTGGATGGTCATGGCGAAAACTCCTGAGTTGGTATGGTTAGGGCAGCATGCGGCGCAGGGTGGCGTCGCGGTCGATGAAGTGGTGCTTGAGGGCGGCCAGCGCATGGGCCACCACCGAGGCTGCCATTGTCATGGTCAGAACATAATGAACGGTCTTTAAGACGGCCTTAAGCTCGGGGTCCGGGCCGATCAGGGTGGGCAGCGGCACCAGGCCGAGGTAGACCACGGGCACGCCGGCCGCGCTGCTGTACAGGTAGCCGGACACCGGCACCGCGAAGATCAGCGCATACAGCAGCCAGTGCATCAGCTCGGCCACCTTGTGCTGCCACGGCGGGATGCTGGCCAGGGCCGGCGGCGGCCGGTTGGCGCCGCGCCACAGCACGCGCAGCACGGCCACCAGCAGCACGGTCACGCCCAGCCATTTGTGCCAGGAGAAGTATTTGAGCTTGGTGGGGGTAAGGCCAGGGATGTCCACCATGGTCAGCCCGAGGAAGAAGGCTGCGATGATGAGCACGGCCGTCAGCCAGTGCAGCAACATGGCGGGATAGGTATAGCGTTGCATGGTCGATCTCCGGAAAATAGTACGCATTCGAACTAATATACCAAAGAAATACCGCACGTGCTGGCGGCCCCCGCTTTTGGGGGAACACCGGGTATAAAAAAAAGCCCCGCTGGAGCAGCGGGGCTTTGTTGGATCAGATGGCCTTGGCCAGCTGGGCGGCGATACCGGTGTAGTTGGCCGGGGTCATGGCCAGCAGCAGGTCCTTGGCCTCCTGCGGGATGGCCAGGCCGGTGATGAACTCGCGCAGCGCATCCTTGGAGATGCCCTTGCCGCGGGTCAGTTCCTTGAGCTGCTCGTAGGGGTTGGCGATGCCGTAGCGGCGCATGACGGTCTGCACCGGCTCGGCCAGCACTTCCCAGTTGGCGTCCAGGTCGGCTTCCAGGCGGGCCGGGTTCACTTCCAGCTTGTTCAGGCCGCGCAGGCAGCTGTCATAGGCCAGCAGGGCGTAGCCCAGTCCGACGCCGATGTTGCGCAGCACGGTGGAGTCGGTCAGGTCGCGCTGCATGCGCGACACCGGCAGCTTTTCGGACAGGTGCTTGAGCACGGCGTTGGCCAGGCCCAGGTTGCCTTCCGAATTCTCGAAGTCGATCGGGTTGACCTTGTGCGGCATGGTGGACGAGCCGATTTCGCCGGCCTTGAGCTTTTGCTTGAAGTAGCCCAGCGAGACATAGCTCCAGATGTCGCGGTTCAGGTCCAGCAGGATGGTGTTGGCGCGCGCCACGGCGTCGAACAGCTCGGCCATGTAGTCGTGCGGTTCGATCTGGATGGTGTAGGGATTGAACACCAGGCCCAGGCGCTGTTCGATCACGGCCTGGGAGAAGGCCGGCCAGTCGAACCCAGGGTAGGCCGACAGGTGGGCATTGTAGTTGCCCACGGCGCCGTTCATCTTGCCCAGGATTTCCACCGCCTCGATACGGGCGATGGCGCGTTTCAAACGCGCCACCACGTTGGCGAATTCCTTGCCCAGGGTGGTCGGGCTGGCGGTCTGGCCGTGGGTGCGCGACAGCATGGGCTGGTCGGCCTGGGCATGGGCGATCTCGGTCAGCTTGGCCAGCACGCCGTTCAGGGCCGGGACGATGACGCCGTCGCGGGCCGCCTTCAGCATCATGCCGTGCGAAGTGTTGTTGATGTCTTCCGAGGTGCAGGCGAAGTGGATGAATTCCGAGGCCGCCACCAGTTCCGGCACGTCCTTGACCTTTTCCTTGAGCCAGTATTCCACGGCCTTGACGTCGTGGTTGGTGACCGCCTCGATCTCCTTGATGCGGGCCGCGTCCTGCTCGGTGAAGCCGGAGGCCAGCTGGTCCAGCAGGGCGCTGGCGTCGGGCGAGAACGGTTTCAGCTCGGCGAAACCGGCTTGCGACAGCGCTTGCAGCCAGGCGATTTCCACCTTGACGCGGTGGTGCATGAAGCCCGCTTCGGACAGGATGGGACGCAGCTTGTCGGTCTTGCCGGCGTAGCGGCCGTCCAGGGGGGACAGGGCCGACAGCGTGGAGTAGGGGGTAGTAGTCATGGGACGGAATGCAGGTTAGGAATTCGTGCGGGAAGTCTTGCTACCCCGCATTTTACCATTGGCCGCGTCCCCGACCGCCGATGTTATACTGGATGATAATCCCTCATTATTGTCAGCTATGAAACTCATCGGTTCCCTTGCAAGTCCCTTTGTCCGCAAAGTACGCGTCGTGCTGGCGGAGAAAAAGCTCGATTACCAGTTCGAGCTGGAGAACGTATGGGCGGCCGACACCGCCATCCAGCAAGTCAATCCGCTGGGCAAGGTGCCCAGCCTGGTGATGGAAGACGGCAGCGTGATGATCGATTCGCGCGTGATCGCCGAATACCTCGATACGCTGACGCCGGTGTGCAAGCTGCTGCCCTCCACCGGCCGCGAACGGGCCGACATCAAGTGCTGGGAAGCGCTGGCCGACGGCGTGGTCGATGCCGCCGTGCTGGTGCGCCTGGAGCGCACCCTGCGTCCGGCCGAACAGCAAAGCCCGGAATGGATCGCGCGCCAGCTGGGCAAGGTGGACCTGGGCCTGGCCCAACTGTCGTCCCAGCTGGGCGAGTCCGCCTGGTGCGTGGGCAACCACTACAGCCTGGCCGACGTGGCGGTGGGCTGCGCGGTGGGCTGGCTGTCGTTCCGCTTCCCCGAGATCCCGTGGCGCGAGCGGCATCCCAACCTGGCGCGGCTGTACGACAAGCTGTCCGAACGTCCGTCGTTCAAAGACACCGCGCCCCGGTAAGCGGCGGCCATGGCCCAGCCGCCGGACGACAGCCGCAGCGCCCAGCAGCGGCGCCTGCAAATGGCCGACATCGCGCGGCTGGCCGGCGTGTCCACCTCCACCGTGTCGCGCGCCCTGGCCGGCAGCAAGCTGGTCAACGAGGAGACGCGCACCCGCATCCTGGAGCTGGCGCGCTCGCTCAAGTATTCCATCAATATCGGCGCGCAAAACCTGCGCATGAAGCAGAACCGCACCGTGGGCGTGGTGGTGCCCTACGACTCAGCCACGCGCCAGCATTTGTCCGATCCCTTCTTCCTGGCCATGCTGGGCAGCCTGGCCGATGCCCTCACCGAGCAGGGCTTCGACATGCTGGTCACGCGGGTGGACGCCGAGCAGCTGGACGCGGCCGGCGTACCCTATGACACCGGACGCGTGATCGGCGTGGTGCTGATCGGCCAGTGGCGCCACCACGACCAGCTCAACCAGCTGGCGGCGCGCCAGGTGCCCATCGTGGTGTGGGGCGCCCAGCTGCCGCAGCAGCTGTACTGCACTGTGGGCGGCGACAACCTGGGCGGCGGCCTGCTGGCCACCCGCCACTTGCTGCAGCAGGGACGGCGGCGCATCGCTTTTTTCGGCGACGTCAATCTGCCCGAGGTGGCGCAGCGCCACCAGGGCTACCTGGAGGCGCTGCGCGAGGCCGGCATCGTAGCCGATCCGCAACTGCAGGTGGCGGCCTCCTTCCTGCCGGAGGCGGGCGGACAGGCGGTGCAGGAACTGCGGCGCCGCGCCGTGGACTTCGACGCCGTGTTTGCCGCCAGCGACCTGCTGGCCATGACCGCGATTAACACCCTGCGCCAGCAGGGCATGCGGGTGCCGGACGACGTGGCCGTGGTTGGCTACGACGATATCGAACTGGCCTCCTACTTCCATCCTCCCCTCACCACCGTGCGCCAGCCCATACGGGAAGCCGGCCGCGCCCTGGTGGCCAGCCTGCTGGAACTGGTCGAAGGCCGTCCTTCGCCGTCGCAGCAACTGCCCACGGAACTGGCCGTGCGCGGCTCCAGTCAATTGCAACCGATTGCAAAAAACTGACACTTTTTGTGTTGCACAGCAGCACAGAATGCCGAAATTCCTCCATTAATTCGTGATTAAAGGGGCTAAAATTTAAGCCATGGCATGCTGCGGCACGGCATTGCAATCGATTGCAATAAAACTGGTTTCAGTGAATAATGACGTCACTTGCTTAACAAAACAGCACTCCGGCCCCGCCGGATATAACGTCAACTGGAGGAGACATGGAACAACGCAATATTCCCTTGCGCGGCGTGGCCGCAGCTGTCGCACTGGCCGTCATGCACATGGGCGCGCAAGCCCAGGAAGCGGCGCCCGCCCCGGCCGATGGCCTGAACCTGGAACGGGTGATCGTCACCGGCACCAGCGGCGGCGCCTCGAAAATGAAATCCAGCGTCTCGGTCAGCACCATGGAAGAAGACGCCATCAAGCTGGCCGTGCCCACCAGCGCGGCCGACGTGCTGCGCTCGGTGCCGGGCGTGCGCTCTGAATCATCGGGCGGCGAGGGCAACGCCAACATCACCGTGCGCGGCGTGCCGATTTCGGCCGGCGGCGCGCGCTACGTGCAAATCCAGGAAGACGGCCTGGCCGTGCTGCAGTTCGGCGACTTCAACTTCATCACGCCGGACAGCTACGTCAAGATCGACGGCACCCTGGACCACCTGGAAGTGGTGCGCGGCGGCTCGGCCTCCACCCTGGCCACCAACTCGCCGGGCGGCATCATCAACTTCATCAGCAAGACCGGCGAGGACAAGGGCGGCCACGTGGGCATCAGCCGCGGCCTGGGCTACGACGAAACCCGCTACGACTTCGACTATGGCGCCCCGATCTCGGACAAGACCCGCTTCTTCATCGGCGGCAGCTACCGCAGCGGCGAAGGCGTGCGCCACACCGGCATGAACACGGAGCAGGGCGGCCAGATCCGCGGCAACCTGACCCACCAGCTGGACAACGGCTATATCCGCATCTCCTTCAAGCACCTGGACGACAAGGCGCCCACCTCGCTGCCGGTGCCGGTGCGGGTGGTGAACCAGCAGGTGCAGGAAATCCCCGGCCTGGACCCGCGCACGGTGTCGTTCTATTCGCCCTACTGGGTGCGCGACGCGGTGCTGGACAAGAACAACAACAAGGTCTCGACCAACGTCAACGACGGCCTGCACGTCAAGAGCGACACCCTGGGCCTGGAAGGCTCGCTGGACCTGGGCAATGGCTGGACCCTCACCGACAAGTTCCGCACCGCCAGCAACAGCGGCCGTTTTACCGGCATCTTCCCGTCGAATAACGGCGTGACCGGCGCCTATACCTTTGCCACCGGCCCCAACGCCGGCAAGGCCTACACTGGCCTGGCCTTCAACGCGGTGGTGTTCAACACCTCGATCGACGACGCCGGCAACACCCTGAACGACACCAAGCTGTCCAGGACCTTTGCGCTGGACGGCGGCGCCAAGCTGACCACCACGGCCGGCCTGTATTTGTCCAACCAGAAGCTGGGCCTGACCTGGAACTTCAACGAATACCTGCTGCAGGCGACCGGCGACAAGCCGGCCCTGCTCAAGACCGCCAGCAGCACGCCCGGCTACATCGGCCCGGCCTTCGGCGCCTGCTGCTCGCGCGCGGTGGACATGGAGTACAAGCTCACGTCGCCCTACCTGAACCTGGCCTACGAACAGGGACCGCTGAACCTGGACGCCGGCGTGCGCAACGACCGCCAGCGCGCCAACGGCACCGCCAACATCGCCACCGGCGGGACCAGCTACAACGCGGCCACCCAGCAATTCGTGGACTACCAGATCAACCACACCTCGTATTCGGTGGGCGGCAACTACCGCATCACGCGCGACCTGGCGGCCTTTGCCCGCGTCAGCGACGGCGTGTCCTTCAACGCCGACCGCATCCTGTTCGGCACCCCGCTGGATGGCAGCGCGCCGATCGCCATCAACACCGTCAAGCAGATCGAAGGCGGGGTGAAATGGCGCCGTGGCGGCGTGAGCACCTTCGTCACCCTGTTCCAGGCCAAGACCGATGAATCCAATTACGAAGCCACCACCCAGCGCAGCACCGCCAACCGCTACGACGCCAAGGGCGTGGAGCTGGAAGCGGCCTACAGCCTGGGCGACTTCCGCGTCAACGGCGGCCTGACCTGGACCGATGCCAAGATCGTGGGCACCGCCCCGGGCCAGGAAGCCGTGATCGGCAACACGCCGCGCCGCCAGGCCCGCGTGGTGTACCAGGTCGCGCCCACCTACACCTGGGGCAACGCCACCATAGGCGGCAGCGTGATCGGCACCGGCAAGTCCTGGGCCGACGATGCCCACACCATCGTCATGCCGGCCTACCAGGTGGTGAATTTGTTCGTGAACTACCGCCTGACTGAAAAGGCCAGCGTGTCGCTGAGCGCCAACAACCTGTTCGACAAGCTGGGCTACACCGAGGTGGAAGGCGACGGCCACGCCGCGCGCGCCATCGCCGGCCGCTCGGCCAAGCTGAGCCTCAGCTACGCCTTCTGATCCACCATGGCGCGTGCCCGGGCACGCGCCTTTTTTTATCCGCACCATGACTAACGTGTCCGATTCCGCAATGTATGACGCCGGCGCCGCGCGCCTGCTGGCCGTGCTGCCTGAAGCGCAGCGTGCGCAGGCGCAGGCGCGCCTGGCGGCGGCCGGCCCGGTGCTGCACCGCCTGCTGGCCGGTTTGTATGGCGGCCGCGCCGACTTCGCGGCCTGGTTCGGCGGCCTGATGGAGTCGCTGGGCCGGCTGCACGCGGCCCGCCCGGCGCCGCTGCTGCAGCTGGACGCCAGCCGCGCGGCCCGGCCCGGCTGGTTTCTGGACCAGCGCATGCTGGGCTATTGCGCCTATGTGCAGAACTTCGGCGGCGACCTGCAAGGCGTGGCCGCCCGCATTCCCTACCTGCAGGAGCTGGGCGTCACCTATTTGCACCTGCTGCCCTTCCTGCGCGCGCGCGCAGGCGAGAACGATGGCGGCTTCGCCGTCTCCAGCTTCGACGAGGTGGAGCCTGCGTTCGGCAGCAATGCCGACCTGGAGGCGCTGACCGCGCAGCTGCGCGCGGCCGGCATCAGCCTGTGCTCCGATTTCATCCTCAACCACGTGGCCGACGACCACGCCTGGGCCGTGGCCGCGCGCAGCGGCGACGCCCAGGCGCGCGCCATGTTCCACGTGTTCCCGGACCGCGATCTGCCGGACCGCCATGAGCGCACCCTGGGCCAGGTGTTCCCCCAGGTGGCGCCGGGTAATTTCAGCCATGTGGCGGAACTGGACGGCTGGGTCTGGACCACCTTCTATCCCTACCAGTGGGACCTGAACTATGCCAACCCCGCCGTGTTCGCGGAGATGGCGGCGGCCCTGCTGCGCCTGGCCAATCGCGGCATCGAAGTGTTCCGGCTGGATTCCACCGCCTTCCTGTGGAAGCGCGAGGGGACCAACAGCATGAACCAGCCCGAGGCCCACCAGATCCTGCAAGCCCTGCGCGCCATCGTCGATATTGCCGCGCCGGCCGTGCTGCTCAAGGCCGAGGCCATCGTGCCCACGGCGGAACTGCCGGCCTACCTGGGCAGCGCCGCCGCGCGCGAATGCCACATCGCCTACCACAGCAGCCTGATGGCTGCCGGCTGGGCCGCGCTGGCCGAGCAGGACACCGCCATCCTGCGCCAGGTGATACAGCGCACGCCGGCCCTGCCGCCGGCCGCCAGCTGGCTGAGCTATGTGCGCTGCCACGACGACATCGGCTGGAACGTGCTGCGCGCCGAAGTGGCCGCCGTCACCGAAGGGGGCGAGGCCGCGGTGACGGCGCGCCTGGCGCGCATCTCTCAGTTCTATGCCGGCGCCGATGGCAGCTACGCGGTGGGCGCCGCTTTCCAGACCACCGATCCGCACGCGGCCCACGGCAGCAATGGCAGCGCGGCTTCCCTGGCCGGGCTGGAGGCCGCCGCCACGCCGCTGCAGCGCGAGCAGGCCCTGCGCCGCCTGCTGCTGCTGCACGGACTGGCGCTGAGCTTTGGCGCGCTGCCGGTGCTGTACATGGGCGACGAGCTGGCGATTGAAAACGACTACAGCTATTTGCGCCGTCCGCAGCACGCCATGGACAGCCGCTGGCTGCAGCGTCCCGTGTTCGACCAGCGGCGCTGCGATGCGCGCCATGACGATGGCGCCGATTGCGGCCGCATGTACCAGGGCTTGTCGGCCCTGGTCGCGGCGCGCCGCCGCCATGATGCGCTGGCCGCCCATGCGCAGCGCAGCCTGCTGCCGGACATGCCGGACGGGGTGCTGGCGCTGGCGCGCGGCGAGCATTTCCTTACCCTGTTCAATTTCAGCGGCCAGCCGCGCAGCGTGGCGCTGGCGGGACGCTGGACCGACATCCTCTCCCACACCCCGCTGGCGGGCAACCTCACCCTGCTACCATGGGCCATGCATTGGCTGGAAAGCGAGACTGGACATGACTGAGCTGCACTCTTCGATCGCCGTGTTCGGCGAAGCCCTGGTGGACGACTTCATCACCGAGCAGGTGGTGGGCGGCGCGCCCTTCAACGTGGCGCGCAACCTGGCCGCCTTTGGCGCAGCCGCGCTGATGATCACGCGCATAGGGCAGGACAAGAACGGCGGCCTGGTACGTGCCGAATTCACCCGCTTCGGCATGGGCACTGCCGCCCTGCAGGTGGATGAACGGGAAGCCACCGGCCGCGTGGTGGTGGAGCGCGCCCACGGCGCGCACCGCTTCATCATCCTGCCGGACCAGGCCTACGACTATATCGAGGCGGAAGCGGCGCTGGCCGCCCTGCGCGCGGCGCAGCCGCGCACCATCTACTTCGGCACCATGGCCCAGCGCCACGAGCAGTCGCGCGCCACCCTGCGCGCCCTGCTGGAGGCGGGACCGGCGCAGCGCTACCTGGACCTGAACGTGCGCGACGGCCAGGTGACGGAACGCTGCGTGCATGAATCGCTGCACCTGGCCGACATCGTCAAGGTCAATGAGGATGAACTCAAAGACCTGTTCCGCTGGTACACCCACACCCAGCCCGGCACGCGCTACCTCGACAGCCCGCAGTTGCAGGACGCCTGCTTCAAGCTGCTGCGCATCTTCGCGCTGCGCGGCCTGATCGTCACCCTGGGCGAGCGCGGCGCCATGTATTTCAGTGAACAGGGCGAGGTCACCGCCAACCACGAGTGCCACACGCCGGCGCGCCTGGTCGACACCGTGGGCGCGGGCGACGCCTTTTCCGCCGTGTTCCTGTACGGGCAGTCGCAGGGCTGGCCGCTGGATATCACGCTGGCGCGCGCCAACGCCTTTGCCGGCGCCATTTGCGGCGTATCGGGCGCGGTGCCGCCGGATACGGCCTTCTACCAGCCGTGGCTGGCGGCCTGGCTGGCCGGCGCGGTCCAGCCATGAGCGGCTCCGCCATGTCCGCCCACAAGCCGGCGCTGTCGTTCTGGCAGATCGTGAACATGAATGTCGGCTTCTTCGGCATCCAGTTCAGCTTTGGCCTGCAGCAGAGCAGCATGAGTCCGATCTACAAATACCTGGGTGCGGACGAGGCCAGCCTGCCCTACCTGTGGCTGGCCGGTCCCATGACCGGGCTGCTGGTGCAGCCGCTGATCGGCGCCATGAGCGACCGCACCGTGACGCGCTGGGGCAGGCGCACGCCATACTTCCTGGTGGGCGCCATCCTGTGCAGCCTGGGCCTGCTGGCCATGCCCTTCAGTCCCACGCTGTGGATGGCGGCCAGCCTGCTGTGGATACTGGACGCCGCCAACAACGTCACCATGGAACCCTACCGCGCCTTCGTCAGCGACAAGCTGGCGCCGCGCCAGCACTCGCTGGGCTTCCTGACCCAAAGCGCCTTCACCGGCCTGGGGCAGACCCTGGCCTATTTGACTCCCTCGCTGCTGGTGTGGCTGGGCATGAACAAGGACGCCGTCAACAGCCACCACATCCCGCACATCGTGATCGCCGCCTTCTTGATCGGCGCCGTGTTCTCGATCGCCTCGGTGCTGTGGACCCTGAAGACCACGCCCGAACATCCGCTGGGCGAGCAGGAGCTGGCCGTGCTGCGCGCCCGCCCGGCCGGCTGGCGCCACGCGCTGGCCGATATCGTGGACGCGCTGCGCGAGATGCCGCCCACCATGAAGCAGCTGGCGCTGGTCAAGCTATGCCAGTGGTACGCCATGTTCTGCTACTGGCAGTACATCATGCTGTCGCTGTCGACCACCATCTTCCACACCACCGACCCGGATGCGCAGGGCTTCCGCGACGCCGGCCTGCTGGCCGGGCAGGCTGGCGCCTTCTACAACCTGGTGGCCTTCGTGGGGGCGCTGGCGCTGGTGCCGTTCACGCGCCGCCATGGCCCCAAGGTCACGCACAGCGTGTGCCTGGCGCTGGCCGGCGTGGGCATGCTGTGCATCCCGCTGATACAGTCGCCGCTGCTGCTGGCGCTGCCCATGATAGGCATAGGCCTGGCCTGGGCCAGCATCATGGGCAATCCGTATGTGATGCTGGCCGGCTGCATACCGGCGCGGCGCACCGGGGTCTACATGGGGATCTTCAATATGTTCATCGTGATCCCGATGATCATACAAATCTTCACGCTGCCGCTGTACTACCGGGCGTGGCTGGGCGGGAATCCGGAAAACGTGATACGGCTGGCGGGGGTGCTGATGCTGTGCGGCGCGCTGGCCGTGCTGAAGGTGAGGCTGGAAAAACCGCCAGCCTGAGCGCGACCAAGATCGCGCCCGGTGCGGGCGGCCTGGGGATTACTCGTCGGCGGGCGACATCTGGCTTTGCAGGTAGTTCTGGATGCCGACCTTGCCGATCAGGTCCAGCTGGGTTTCCAGCCAGTCGATGTGCTCTTCGGTGTCTTCCAGGATTTCCAGCAGCAGGTCGCGCGACACATAGTCGCGCGCTTTTTCAGCGGTGGCGATGCCGTCGGTGACGGTGACATGGGCGGCGCGCTCCAGCTTCAGGTCGCAGTTCAGCATTTCCTCGGTGTTCTCGCCTATCATGACCTTGTGCAGGGCTTGCAGGTTGGGCAGGCCGTCCAGCATCAGGATGCGGTCGATCAGCTTGTCGGCGTGTTTCATCTCGCCGATGGATTCCTCGTATTCCTTCTTGGCGATCTTGTCCAGGCCCCAGTGGCGGTACATGCGCGAGTGGAGGAAGTACTGGTTGATGGCTGTCAGCTCATTGGTCAGTTGCGCGTTGAGCAGCTTGATGACGTCTTTGTCGCCTTTCATGGGGTGACTTTCTTGATATGGTTGGCAATGTCCCGCATTTTGCCACCAATCACCCTGTGGCGCGTAGCTTTAAGTGAGCGGGTGTATCAATTTGCCCGGCCTGAAAGTATTAGCGATAACGACAAGTATTTGCATTCGCAACGCGGACAAAAAAAGGGCGTTCCGCAGAACGCCCTCGGTCGCCAGGGAGGTGGCCAGGAACCAGTCTACAACGGGTCAGCCCAGCTGGAAGTTGATCGGCACCAGGACGTACACCGGCACCGCCTTGCCATCTTCGATATAGGGCTTGTACAGCGCGTGCATGGCGGCCTGGCGGCCAGCTTCGTCCAGGCGGCTGGAGCCGGACGATTTCTGCACGGTGGCTTGTTCGGGCACGCCTTTTTCGCCGATCAGCACACGCAGCATGACAGTGCCGGTCTCGCCCATGCGCTTGGCCATGGCCGGGTAGACCGGCTGCGGGGCGCGGATGTATTCGACGCCGCTGATGGTCCTGGGCGATGCCGGCGCCGGGGCAGGCGGGGCCGGCGGCGCCACGGCGGGCGCGGCCGCCACGGCCGTGGCCTCCTGGTTGCGCGGCTGCTGTTGCTGCTGCACGGTGATGGTGGGCTCGGTCTGCTGGATGTTCAGCAGCGGCATGGGCGGGACGATGGTGGGCATGGACTGTACCACCGGTACGGTCTTGGGCTGCGGCGGTTCCGGCGTGGCCGGCTCGGGCGCGGCCACGAAGCTGACGTTGACCACACGCGGCGCCACGGCGTGCACCACCTTGCTCATCATGCCGCTGTAGCAGGCATAGAACAGCAGGCCGTGCAGGGCCAGGATGGCGACCAGCGAGGCTGGATTGCGGCGCGGCGCATAGGCGGCTGCCGCAGTGGCGGGGGCGGGCGCGTCGGCGCGGGCCGGCTTGCGGGGAGCGGTAAGGGGACTGGCCAGACGGTGGAGCGCCGTATCGGTCAGTCCTCGTGTCAGGCCGGTCATCATGGTCAATTGGCCAGCACGGGGCGTTTGAGCACGGTTTCCTGCGGGGCGGCGGTGGCCTGCAGGTGTTCGTTCAGCACTTCCTTGGCGCAGCTGTGGCATTTGCCGCAGCAGGTGGCCACGCCCAGGTCGCGGCGCAGCTCGGCCATGGTGGTCAGGCCCAGGTCGACGGCTTGGCGGATTTCACGGTCGGAGATGTTGTTGCACAGACAAACGATCATGGTGGATACCTTCTGACTAAACTTGGCAACTACTTAATGCGAATCATTATCATTATTGACCGTATTCTGCCCTATGTTTGAGCGGTGTGCAAGCGCAAATAGAAGTCATTCGCATTACCGTTTATAATGCTAGTATCTTATTTCCAGGCGGAACAAGGTTTTGTGGCTGCCGGGAGACACAGCGGCCGCCACGCGGCCTTATATATGGAAGCCGGCCCCATGACGCATGCAGTTCCACCCATCCAACTCGACGCGCTGCCCGTGGGCGGCGTGGCCACCGTGCTTGACGTGGCGCCCGGCGATCCGGCCGACGATGGCGCCGACCTGGCGCGCCGCCTGATGGAACTGGGCTTCGTGCCGGGTGAACGCATCCGCATGCTCAAGCGCGGCATGCCGGGCGGCGAGCCGCTGGCCATCAAGGTCGGCAATTCCACCTTCGCGCTGCGCCGCTTCGAGGCCGCGCTCATCTCGATACAACCGGAATAAGCCATGGGTGCAGTGGAACAGAAGGTGGCGCATAACGAGGCCGCGGTGGCGGCGGCGCCTTTGATGGCGGCGCCCATGGTGGCCCTGCTGGGCAATCCCAATTGCGGCAAGACGGCGCTGTTCAACCGCCTGACCGGCGCGCGCCAGAAGGTGGCCAACTACGCCGGCGTGACCATAGAGCGCAAGGAAGGGCAGTTCACATCCCCGGCTGGCCATGGCTTCAAGGTGCTGGACCTGCCGGGGGCCTACAGCCTGTCGGCCCATACCCCGGACGAAGCCATCACGCGCGACGTGGTGGCCGGCCTGCGCGCCGGCGAAGCGTCGCCGGACGTGGTGGTGTGCGTGGTGGACGCCACCAAGCTGCGCCTGAATTTGCGCCTGGTCCTGGAAATCAAGCGCCTGGGCCTGCCCATGGTGCTGGCCCTGAACATGGTGGACGTGGCGAAAAAGCGCGGCATCACCATCGACGCCGATCGCCTGGCCCGCGAGCTGGGCATGACGGTGGTGGAAACCGTGGCGGTGCAGGCGGGCGGCGAAAAATCGCTGCTGCGCGCGCTGGACGGCATGTGGCCGCTGCACCAGACCAGCCCGCAGCCGCTGGCCGCCATCGACGCGGTGCCGGTGCAGGACACCCAGCGCGAGGTGCGCCGCATCCTGGAGCTGGTCAGCAACGACCGCGGCGACAGCGACACCCTGTCGGAAAAGATAGACGACGTGGTGCTGCATCCGGTGATCGGCCCCGTGATCCTGGCGGTGCTGATGTTCCTCGTGTTCCAGGCCGTGTTCAGCTGGGCCAACGTGCCCATGGACATGATCAAGGATGGCGTCGGCCAGGTCGGCCAGCTGGTCAACGACCACATGGCGCAAGGCGTGCTGCGCAGCCTGCTGGTGGAAGGCATCCTGGGCGGGGTCGGCAATGTGCTGGTGTTCCTGCCACAGATTTTGATACTGTTCTTCTTCATCCTGTTCCTGGAGGATTGCGGCTACCTGCCGCGCGCCGCCTTCCTGCTGGACCGCCTGATGGGCGGGGTCGGCCTGTCGGGACGCGCCTTCATTCCGCTGCTGTCCAGCTTTGCCTGCGCCATTCCGGGCGTGATGGCGGCGCGCACCATCCAGAACCCGCGCGACCGGCTGGTGACCATCATGATCGCACCCCTGATGACCTGCTCGGCGCGGCTGCCCGTGTATGCGCTGATCATTGCCGCCTTCATCCCGCAGCGCGAGGTGTGGGGCCTGGTCAACTTGCAGGGGCTGGTGCTGTTCGTGCTGTACTTCGCCGGCATCGCCTCAGCCATGGCGGTGGCCTGGTTCCTGAAGCGCACCATGGGGTCCGACCGCAAGCACCCGCTGATGCTGGAGCTGCCCAGCTACCACTGGCCGCACATGCGCAACCTGGGCCTGGGCCTGTGGGAGCGCGCCCGCATCTTCCTGTCGCGCGTGGGAACCGTGATCCTGACCCTGATGGTGCTGCTGTGGTTCCTGTCCAGTTTCCCCGGCGCGCCGGAAGGCGCCACCCATCCGCCCATCTACTACAGCATGGCCGGCATGCTGGGCCGGGCGCTGGAAGTGGTGTTCGCGCCCATAGGCTTCAACTGGCAGATCTGCATCGCCCTGGTTCCCGGGCTGGCCGCGCGCGAAGTGGCGGTGGGTGCGCTGGGCACGGTGTATGCGCTGTCGCAGAGCGGCGAGGAGCTGGCCTCCTCGCTGGAACCCATCATTGCCGGTTCCTGGGGCATGGCCACCGCGCTGGCCTTGCTGGCCTGGTATGTGTTCGCGCCCCAGTGCCTGTCGACCCTGTCGGTGGTGCGGCGCGAGACCGGCGGCACGCGCTATGCGCTGATGATGGCCGGTTATATGTTTGCGTTGGCCTACGCGGCTTCTTTCATCACCTACCGCGTGGCCCTGCTGATCGGAGGCTAATATGTGGCAAGAGATTATCGTGGCGCTGATCGTGGCGGCGGCGCTGCTGCATTTCAGCACCAAGTATCTGCCGCTGGCGTGGCGCCGGCGCATCGTCTACACCCTGGGCAAGCGCGGGCTGGACGAGGTCCGGCTGGCGCGCCTGTTCAAGACCCAGGGCGGCGGTGGCTGCGGGGATGACGGCGGCTGCTCCAGCTGCGGCTCCTGCGACACCACCCCGGCCGCCGACCACGCGGCGCCCAAGCACCGCGTGATCAAGCTGCATGTGCAGCGCTGAGCCAACTGTTCCTCACCAGCCAGCCACCAGCTCGTCCTGACTCGGCGCACCCAGCATGGCAGCTGTGCTGATGTAGCGCAAAGCCAGCTTTTCTCCTTGTCTTACTTTATCCCTTTGACGATTGAATTTTCAATTATCGAGGATAAGATAGAACATGGAGATCAGCTACGATCCCCGTAAAGACAAACTGAACAAGCGCAAGCATGGCGTATCCTTGTCGATCGCCGAATTCGTGGATTGGGATACAGCCGTCGTCTGGCCAGATCAGCGATATCAATACGACGAGCTCAGGGAAAACGCGCTGGCTCTCAAAGGTGTGACCCTTTACTTCATAAGCTTTGTCGAAAGAGGAGCGGTGCTACGGGTTATCAGCGTGCGCAAGGCCACAATTGAAGAGGTGGAACGATATGTTAGAGCGACGAGCTAAGATAATTCCGCCCACAGCGGAAGAAGACGCGGTCATTACTTCCGCCGCCCTTTCCGACCCGGATGCCTTGCCGCTCACAGCGGAACAACTGGCGCAGTTCCGGCCTTGGCGCCTGCGCCTGTCACCTGATGGGACGCCACGCATGCCGGTCTCCATCGATCTGGATTGCGACCTGGTCGAGGTTTTCAAGCGCACCGGTGATGGTTGGGAGCGAGGCATCAACGCCGTGCTGCGCGAGTGGGCGATCCGGCGCGGCTATCTCCCGCCGAACTAAGAGGACGTTTCAAAATGACCATGGCGTCGTTGCAGCTGCTCGCCGTGCAGGCGCACTGTCTTCGAAGCTACGCCTAGCCACGCTCATTTTGAACCATCCTCTAAGGATAAACGGGATGCCAGGTCAGCCGCAATACGGATCGAAGGACTCCGCCTGTGCCATCGGCCAGTAGTGGCCGAACACGGGCGGCATGCGGGACAGCTGGTCGGGGTCCAGCAGCTGGCCCGGCTCCAGGTAGGGCAGTAAAGCCGAGGCAAGCTTGACCTGGTTGGGCGAGATGCGCCGCACCAGATGGCGCGGCCGCAGCTGCGAGGGGTGCGTCAGGCCGGCGGCCGCGATCAGCTGGGCCAGCGCTTCCATGGTGTTCTTGTGGAAGTTGGCCACGCGCTGGGTCTTGTCCGGCACCACCAGGGCGCGCTGGCGCAGCTTGTCCTGGGTCGCCACCCCGGTCGGGCAGTGGTCGGTGTGGCAGCTTTGCGACTGTATGCAGCCCAGCGCGAACATGAAGCCGCGCGCCGAGTTGCACCAGTCGGCGCCCAGCGCCAGGGTGCGGGCGATGTCGAAGGCGGTGACGATCTTGCCCGAGGCGCCAATCTTGATGCGGTCGCGCAGGTTGGCGCCCACCAGGGTGTTATGCACCAGCAGCAGGGCTTCCTGCAGCGGCGTGCCGACGTGGTCGGTGAATTCCACTGGCGCCGCGCCGGTGCCTCCCTCGCCGCCGTCGACCACGATGAAGTCGGGCGTGATCCCGGTGGCCAGCATGGCTTTCACGATGCCGAAGAATTCCCACGGATGGCCGATGGCCAGCTTGAAGCCGGTCGGCTTGCCGCCCGACAGGGTGCGCAGCCTGTCGATAAAGGCCAGCATCTCCAGCGGGGTGGAAAAAGCCGAGTGGCGCGACGGCGAGATGCAATCCTTGCCCAGCGGGACGCCACGGGTGGCGGCGATCTCGAAGGTGACCTTGGCGCCTGGCAGCACGCCGCCGTGGCCCGGCTTGGCGCCCTGCGACAGCTTGAGTTCTATCATCTTCACTTGCGGCGAGGCGGCGTTTGCCACGAAACGCTCCTCGGAGAAGCTGCCGTCGTCGTTGCGGCAACCGAAGTAGCCCGATCCGATTTCCCATACCAGGTCGCCGCCCTTCTCGCGGTGGTAGGGGCTGATGCTGCCTTCGCCGGTGTCGTGCATGAAGCCGCCCAGCTTGGCGCCACCGTTCAGGGCCAGGATGGCGTTGGCCGACAGCGCGCCAAAGCTCATGGCGGAAATATTGAACACGCTGGCCGAATAGGGCTGGGCGCGCGGGCAGTCGGGATGGTTGCCGATCTCGATGCGGAAATCGTGGTGCTGCTCGGGCGCCGGGGCGATCGAATGGTTGATCCACTCGTAGCCGGCGGCGTACACGTCGAGCTGGGTGCCGAACGGGCGCTTGTCGGTATCGAGCTTGGCGCGCTGGTAGACGATGCTGCGCTGGTTGCGCGAGAAGGGCGCGGCCACCGTGTCGTCCTCCAGGAAGTACTGGCGGATCTCGGGGCGGATGGCTTCGAACATGAAGCGGAAATGGGCCAGGATGGGGTAGTTGCGGCGCAGTGCGCGCCTGGTCTGCAGCAGGTCGCTGATGCCGACCACGACCAGCACGCCGGCCACGGCCGGGATCTCCCACGGCGCCTTGAGGGCCAGCGAGGCCAGCAAGACAACCACGGCGGACAGGAAAGCGAGGTAGCGCGGGTGCAGCATCGGGGGCGGACTCCATCAGGCGACGATGCTGGCAGTGTACTCTGTTTCCTCTCAGGAAGTTATGACCCTTCGCCCGAGGAAACATCTTGTTTCTTAATAAATGTGGAATTTTTCCCAAGGCGAGGTTATATTCTTGCCAACTAGAAAGTTCCAAACCTATGGGCTTCTATAACGACCTGAAAGGAAATCATCATGAAATCGTATGGCGCAGAATTTCTGGGCACATTCTGGCTGGTGTTGGGCGGCTGCGGCAGCGCCGTGCTGGCGGCCGGCTTCCCCGGTTTGGGGATCGGCTTCGCGGGCGTCGCGCTGGCCTTCGGCCTGACGGTGCTGACCATGGCTTACGCCATTGGCCACATCTCCGGCTGCCACTTGAATCCGGCGGTATCGATCGGCCTGTGGGCCGGCGGCCGTTTCCCGGCCAGCAAGCTGCTGCCCTATATCGTGGCGCAAGTGCTGGGCGGGATCGCCGCCGGCGGCGTACTGTACCTGATTGCCAGCGGCAAGGCCGGCTTCGACCTGGCCGGCGGCTTTGCCTCCAACGGCTATGGCGAGCACTCGCCGGGCGGCTACTCGCTGACGGCCGCCCTGGTGACGGAAGTGGTGCTGACCGCCGTGTTCCTGGTCGTGATCCTGGGCGCCACCGATAGCCGTGCGCCGCAGGGCTTTGCACCGCTGCCTATCGGCCTGTGCCTGACCCTGATCCACCTGATCAGCATCCCGGTCACCAACACCTCGGTCAACCCGGCCCGCAGCACCGCCGTGGCCGTGTACGTGGGCGGCTGGGCCACCAGCCAGCTGTGGCTGTTCTGGGTCGCCCCCATCATCGGCGCGCTGCTGGGCGCCGTGATCTACCGCGCCATCGGTTCCAGGGACTGAGCGCCGGGCCGCTCCGCGGGAATAATGCTAAGCTAGCGCAGTCACGGCGCACGGCCGTTCTTTTTCTCGCGGAGACCCATGATTACCGTTCACCACCTCAACAACTCGCGTTCGCAGCGCGTGCTCTGGCTGCTGGAAGAGCTGGGCCTGGACTACGAGATCGTGCGCTACCAGCGCGATCCCAAGACCATGCTGGCGCCGCCCGAGCTGCGCGCCATCCACCCGCTGGGCAAGTCGCCCGTGATCAGCGATGGCGATGTCGTGGTGGCGGAGTCCGGCGCCATCGTCGAATACCTGCTCGATACCTACGGCCATGGCCGCCTGATGCCGCCGCGCGGCACGCCGGAATACCGCCGCTACGTCTACTTCCTGCATTATGCGGAAGGCTCGGCCATGGCGCCGCTGCTGATGAAGCTGGTGTTCGACCGGGTGGAGAACAGCCCGGCGCCGTTCTTCGTCAAGCCCATTGCGCGCGGCATCGCGCAGAAGGTCAAGGCCGGCTACGTGCAACCGCAGATCGAGACTCATCTCAATTACCTGGAGGCCGAGCTGGCCAGGAACACCTGGTTTGCCGGCCCGGAATTCAGCGCGGCCGATATCCAGATGAGCTTCCCGCTGGAAGCGGCCGCCGCCCGCGCCGGCCTGCGCAACGGCAGACCGCACCTGGGCGCCTTCCTGGAACGCATCCATGCGCGGCCGGCGTTCCAGCGGGCACTGGAACGGGGCGGCCCTTACGAGCTGCTCAAGTAACGGTACAATGCGGGCTTCCCCAAGCCTGGAAGCTGCCTCAAAATGACCGTGGCGTCGTTGCAGCTCCTCGCCGTGCAGGCGCACTGTCTTCGTCGCCCCGCCTAGCCACGCCCATTTGAAACAGCTTCTTAAGAACATGGGAAGACTCCTCGCCATCGACGGCCTCAATATCGTGCGCCGCGTCTACGAAGCCAGCCCCGAGCCGGACAGTCCGGAAAAGGCCGAGACCGCGCTGCGCCACGCCCTGTCCTCATTCCGCAAGCTGGTCACCGAGCACGAACCCAGCCACGTGCTGGCCGCCTTCGACTACGGCGGCCGCACCTGGCGCCACGACCTGTACGAAGGCTACCGGGAAGGCCGCGCGCCCATGCCCGCCGTGCTGCGCGAGGCGCTGCCCGGCTTCTACGGCAAGCTGGCCGGCGTGGGGCTGCGCGTGGTGTCGCTGCCCGAAGTGGAGGCCGACGACGTGATCGGCACCGTGGTGCTGCGCTGGCTGGGCGAAGGCCGCGGCGAGGCCACCGTGGCCAGCACCGACAAGGACTTGCACGGCCTGATCGCCCACGGCGCCCTGGTGTGGGACCATTTCAAGGGCGAGTGGCACGACCACGCCTGGGTCGAGAAGAAATGGGGCGTGCCGCCGGAGCAGTTGCCGGACCTGCTGGCGCTGATGGGCGACGCCACCGACAGCATCCCCGGCGTGTCCAAGGTCGGCATGAAGACCGCCGCCCGACTGTTGCGCACATACGGCACTTTGGACGCCATCATGGCCGGCGCGGGCATACTTAAGGATACCCTTGGGGAAACACTACGAAAAGAACGTGAAATGCTGTATCTTTCTCGACAATTGGTACAACTCAAAACAGACGTAAGGGTCGGCGTGAGCTGGAATATGCTGGCCTGGGACAGGGTGGTGTAATGTTAAAAGCGGTGATTATCGATTCCAGCGCGGTGGCGCGCGGCCTGCTCAACACGGTTCTGCTGGACGGCGGCTACGATGTGGTGGGGCAGTCCAACACTTGCCTCAACAGCATGCCGCTGCTGGTCAAGCACCATCCGCACATCGTTTGCATCACGCGCGAGCAGATCGAGGCCGACGCCGCCTCGATCAGGGAAATCAAGGCCAACTGGCCCAAGACGCTGCTGTTCATGGTGTCCAGTGAATTCGACGCCGCCACCGTGCAGTCGGCCCACGCCATGGGCGTGAGTGGCTTCATCGTCAAGCCCTTCAAGGCCGACACCGTGCTCAACACCATCCGCAATACCGTGATTGCCATGGTCAAGCGGCAGAGGGCCGCCATGGCGGCCCAGGCCCAGCCGCCCGGGGAGTCAGGCGGCGAAGCTTGAGCTGTCGATGATGCCGCCGCCCAGGCAAACGTCGCCGTCGTACAGCACGGCCGACTGGCCGGGCGTCACCGCCCACTGGGCATCGAGGAATCTGAGCGCGAACCCGGACGCGCCGGCCGGGGCGATCTCGCACGCCACGTCGGCCTGGCGGTAGCGGGTCTTGGCCGCCAGCGCGCGCGGCGCGGGCGGCTCGCCGGCGATCCAGCTGGCCTGGTCGGCCTTGAGGGTGGACGACAGCAGCCACGGATGGTCATGGCCCTGCACGATGTACAGGGTGTTATTGGCGACATCCTTGCGCGCCACGTACCAGGCGTCGCTGCTGCCGTCGGCGTTCTTGTAGGCCTTCATGCCGCCCACGCCTATGCCCTTGCGCTGGCCCAGGGTGTAGAAGCTCAGTCCCACGTGCTCGCCCACCACCTTGCCATCGTCGGTTTTCATGGGGCCCGGCTTGAAGGACAGGTAGCGGTTCAGGAATTCGCGGAACGGGCGCTCGCCGATGAAGCAGATGCCGGTCGAATCCTTCTTGGCCGCGTTAGGCAGGCCCAGTTTCTCGGCGATCTTGCGCACTTCCGTCTTGGGAATCTCGCCCAGCGGGAACAGGGTGCGCGACAGCTGCGCCTGGTTCAAGCGGTGCAGGAAGTAGCTCTGGTCCTTGGTGTGGTCCACCGCCTTGAGCAGCTCGTGGCGGCCGCCGTTCTCGCGCACGCGGGCGTAGTGGCCGGTGGCGATCAGGTCCGCGCCCAAATGCATGGCGTGGTCCAGGAAGGCCTTGAACTTGATCTCGGCGTTGCACAGCACGTCCGGATTCGGGGTGCGGCCGGCCTGGTATTCGCGCAGGAAGTCGGCGAACACGCGGTCCTTGTATTCGGCGGCGAAGTTGACGGCTTCGATGTCGACCCCGATCACGTCGGCCACGCTGGCCGCGTCTATCCAGTCCTGGCGGGTCGAGCAGTATTCGGAATCGTCGTCGTCTTCCCAGTTCTTCATGAACAGGCCCACCACCTCGTAGCCCTGTTCCTTGAGCATCCACGCCGCGACCGAGGAGTCGACCCCGCCTGACATACCGATCACGACTTTTTTCTTGCTCATCTTGCTATCCTACAAATTAACCAACAGCGGTTGATACCGCTTCCTTGAACACGGAAGCGTGGGTGTGCAGCAGTTCCAGCGGTGCGCGCCGTCCTTCCAGGTATTCATCCACGCACCGCAGCACGATGTCGCTGCGGTGGCGCTCCTGGCAGGCCGCCATTTCGTCGCGCGTCATCCACAGGGTGCGGATGATGCCGTGGTCCAGCGGCCGGTCATGTTGCGCGCCTGGTACACCGCAGAAGGTGAAGCGCAAATACGTGACTTCCTCGCCGGTGCGGTTGGAGGTGTAGCGCGACATGTACATGCCGACCAGGGCGGTGGGCGTGAAGTCGTGCGCGGTTTCCTCCAGCGTTTCGCGTATCACGGCCTGCTCCAGCGACTCATACGGGTCTAGGTGGCCGGCAGGCTGGTTGATGCGGATGCCGTCACTGGTTTCTTCTTCCACCAGCAAAAACTTGCCATCCCGTTCGACAATCGCGGCGACGGTTACAGAGGGTTTCCAGATACGCGGCATAGGGTCTTCCTTGAAAGAGCCGACATTTTAGCCTGTTCTGTACTTTTGGTTCGGGAACCCGACAGAAACCGGCCGAAAACGGCGGTGTTGGCGTCGCATGGACGGCAATTGATGCAAATTAGTAATAAATGTAGTGATTATTTCGCTGTTTATCGAGAAATGTTTACTCCGTATCATGGACCGATCGCGCGCAGCCGAAGGCCCATCCATTGTTGTTTCTCAATGAATTCGCGGCCTGGATCAAGTTGCAGCTTATGCATTCCGTGTTAGATTTTACTCATTTATAAGTTTATCAACCATCTGGAGGCATCATGAGAATAGGCATACCGGCCGAGACAAGGCCGGGGGAGACGCGGGTTGCGGCCACACCCGAAACAGTGAAAAAGCTGGCCGCCAAGCACCAGGTCCTGGTGCAAGCGGGAGCCGGGGCGCACGCCTCGGTGACCGACGATGCCTACCAGGCGGCGGGAGCGCAGATCGTGGGCGCGGCCGAAGCTTTCGGCGCCGAGATCGTGCTCAAGGTCCGTGCGCCCGGAGCGGAGGAAAGGGCGCTGGTCAAGCCGGGCACGGTGCTGATCGGCATGCTCAACCCCTTCGATGCAGACAATAATGCAGCAATGGCCAGCGCCGGCTGGCAGGCTTTCGCTTTGGAAGCCGTCCCTCGCATCACCCGTGCCCAATCGATGGACGTGCTGTCCTCGCAGGCCAACATTGCCGGCTACAAGGCCGTGATGGTGGCGGCCAATACCTACCAGCGCTTCATGCCCATGCTGATGACGGCGGCCGGCACCGTGAAGGCGGCCCGGGTCCTGATCATGGGCGTGGGCGTGGCCGGCCTGCAGGCGATTGCCACCGCCAAGCGCCTGGGTGCCGTGATCGAGGCGTCCGACGTGCGTCCGCCCGTCAAGGAGCAGGTCGAGTCGCTGGGCGCCAAGTTCATCGACGTGCCCTTCCTGACCGACGAGGAAAAGGAAATCGCCAAGGGCGTGGGCGGCTATGCCCGCCCCATGCCACCGGACTGGATGAAGCGCCAGGCCGAGCTGGTGCACGAGCGCGCCAAGCTGGCCGACATCATCATCACCACCGCCCTGATCCCGGGCCGGCCGGCGCCGGTGCTCATTTCCGAGGACACCGTCAAGGCCATGAAGCCCGGTTCCGTGATCGTCGACCTGGCCGTCTCGCAGGGCGGCAACTGCCCGCTGTCCGAGCTGAACAAGACCGTGGTCAAGCACGGCGTGCACATCGTGGGCGAGCCGGACCTGGCCACCCACGTGGCGGCCGACGCCTCGCAACTGTATGCCCGCAACGTGCTGGACTTCCTCAAGCTGATCATCAACAAGGAAGACCAGCTGGCCATCGACCGCGAGGACGAAATCATCAAGGCGACGCTGCTGTGCGCCGGCGGCGAACTGTTGCGCAAATAAGAATGGAGACACATCATGGAAGTCAGCCACACCATCATTAATCTGATCATCTTCGTGCTGGCCATCTACGTGGGCTACCACGTGGTCTGGACCGTGACCCCGGCCCTGCACACGCCGCTGATGGCGGTCACCAACGCCGTCTCGGCCATCATCATCGTCGGCGCCATGCTGGCCGCCGCCCTGACCGACGGCCTGGTGGGCCAGATTGCCGGCACCATCGCGGTCGCGCTGGCGGCCGTCAATGTCTTTGGCGGGTTCCTGGTCACCCAGCGCATGCTGGAGATGTTCAAGAAAAAGGAACCCAAAACCAAGCAGGGGGACCACTGACATGGACATGTCCTTCATCAGCATGAACCTGGTGACCCTGCTTTACCTGGTCGCCTCGGTGTGCTTCATCCAGGCCCTGAAAGGCCTGTCCTCGCCGGCCACGGCGCGCAAGGGCAACGCCTTTGGCATGACCGGCATGGCGATCGCGTTCTTCACCACCATCGCCCTGATCCTCAAGCTCAAGGCCATGGCCACCACCAGCGGCGGCGGCTTTGCGCTGGTGGCGCTGGGCGTGGTGGTGGGCGGCGGCATCGGCGCTACCCTGGCGAAAAAGGTCGAGATGACCAAGATGCCGGAACTGGTGGCGGCCATGCACTCGCTGATCGGCCTGGCAGCCGTGTGCATCGCGGTGGCCGCCGTGTCGGAGCCGCACGCCTTCAACATCGCCGCCGTGGGCGAGGCGCTGCCGCTGGGGAACCGCTTCGAGCTGTTCATCGGCACCTTTGTCGGCGCCATCACCTTCTCCGGTTCCGTGATCGCGTTCGGCAAGCTGTCCGGCAAATACAAGTTCCGTTTGTTCCAGGGCGCGCCGGTCAATTTCAGCGGCCAGCACATGTTGAACCTGATCCTGGCCGTGGTGATGGTGGGCCTGGGCCTGGCGTTCTGCTTTTCCGGCGGCGTGGAGCCGGCCTGGACTCCGTTCCTGGTCATGACCGCGATTGCCTTCGTGCTCGGCGTGCTGATCATCATCCCCATCGGCGGCGCCGACATGCCGGTGGTGGTGTCCATGCTGAACTCGTACTCGGGCTGGGCGGCGGCCGGCATCGGCTTCTCGCTGAACAACGCCATGCTGATCATTGCCGGTTCGCTGGTGGGGTCCAGCGGCGCGATCCTGTCCTACATCATGTGCAAGGCCATGAACCGCTCCTTCTTCAACGTGATCCTGGGCGGCTTCGGCGGCGACGCGGCCGAGGCCGGCGCCGGCGGCGCCAAGGAGCAGCGCCCGGTCAAGTCCGGCTCGGCGGACGACGCCTCCTTCATCATGGCCAACGCGGAAAGCGTGATCATCGTGCCCGGCTACGGCCTGGCGGTGGCGCGCGCCCAGCACTCGCTCAAGGAGCTGGTGGAAAAGCTGACCCACAAGGGCGTGACCGTGAAATATGCGATCCACCCGGTGGCGGGCCGCATGCCGGGCCACATGAACGTGCTGCTGGCCGAGGCCGAGGTGCCCTACGACCAGGTGTTCGAGATGGAGGACATCAACGGCGAGTTCGGCCAGACCGACGTGGTGCTGGTGCTGGGCGCGAACGACGTGGTGAACCCGGCCGCCAAGGACCCCAAGTCGCCAATTGCCGGCATGCCCATCCTGGAGGCCTACAAGGCCAAGAGCATCATCGTCAACAAGCGCTCCATGGCGTCCGGCTATGCGGGGCTGGACAATGACCTGTTCTACCAGGCCAACACCATGATGGTGTTTGGAGATGCCAAGAAGGTCATCGAGGACATGGTGAAGGCGGTCGAGTAGGCCGTGTGGCTGTCAGGCTCCGTATGGGCTGCCGCGTGCGCGGCGGCGACGCAGGCACCGCATCGACACGTGCTACCTGCACGTCATTGCCGCGCACGCGGCAATCCATGCCGGGTTAGCGCCGGCCGTACATCATGAGTTCGGCCAGCAGCCCGCGCGCCGGGCTGACCATGTCGATGGCCGCCAGCGACAGCCCCAGTAAAGCCTGGGCTGGCGATTCGTTGGCGAACACGCGCGCCATGGTGTCGGTCAGGCGCACCGTCAGGTCGCGGTCCTGGCGGCGCAGGCCGGTGAACCGGGCCAGCATGTCCGGCGTGGCGCCCTGCGCCAGCAGGCGCGCCAGCACCACGGCGTCGCGCAGGCCCAGGTTCAGGCCCTGGCCCGCCACCGGATGCAGGGTCTGGGCCGCGTTGCCGATGGCGACCGTGCGCGCCGTGCTGCGCGGGTCGGCATTCAATCCCAGCGGGAAGGCCAGCCGGCGCGACACCGTGGTGAAACGCCCCAGCCGCTCGCCGAAGGCCTGGCCCAGGCGCTGCAGGAAGGCGGCATCGTCCAGGGCCAGCAGCTGTTCCGCCGTGGCCGGGCGCGCGCACCATACCATCGAGTACTCATCGCCCTGCGGCAGCAGCGCCAGCGGCCCCTGTTCCGTGAAACGCTCGTAGGCGCGGTGGGCGATGGGCGCGCTGCTGCGCACCTGGGCGATGATGGCGGTCTGCTGGTAGTCGCGCCGTTGCGGGCGGCTGTCCTGGTCGGAAAACAGGCCGCCCTCGGCCTGCACCGCGATGGCGGCGCGGATCAGGCGCGGCGCGGAGGCGCCATCTTCCTGCACGGCCAGCTCGGCATAGCCCGAGGTCTCGCGGATGGCTGCGACATGGGCCGGGCGCAGGCTGGTGATGCCGGCCTGCGCGCAGGCGGCGCCCAGCGCGGCCACGATGTCGCCGTAGCGCGTGACGTAGCCCAGCGCCGGCAGCCGGTGTTCGCCGCGGTCGATCAGGCTGCGTCCGAACTGCCCACGGCGCGAGACGTGGATCTGGTGGATGGCGGTGGCCGCCTGCGGCCAGGCCGCGATCTCTTCCAGTATCTGGCGGCTGCCCCAGGACAGCGCCAGCGAGCGCGGATCCTGGCTGGCCTGCTCCAGCGTGCGCGCGTCCACCAGCGCGATGCGCGCCGGCGCCATGCCGCGTTTGGCCAGCAGCAGCGCCAGCGCCATGCCGGCCGGTCCGGCGCCGCAGATGGCCACGTCAAATTCGATATCCTGCGTGCTCATGGCCGCTCCCGCATCAAACGTTCGATTTCATCCACCGCCTTGGGCGCGTCCGCGCTCAGCACCTCGTGGCCGCCGGCCGTCACCAGCACATCGTCCTCGATGCGGATGCCGATGTGCCAGTACTGTTCCGGCACGCCCGGCGCCGGGCGTACGTAAATGCCCGGCTCCACCGTCAGCACCATGCCCGGCTGCAGCGGGCGCGAGGGCTTGCCGGCCTGCGCCACGTCGCGGTACAGGCCGACGTCGTGCACGTCCATGCCCAGCCAGTGGCCGGTGCCGTGCATGTAGAACTGCTGGTGGCGCTTGTCGGCGATGACGTCGTCCACGCCGCCGTGCTTGTCCTTGTCCAGCAGGCCGGTGTCCAGCATGCCCTGCGCCAGCACCTGCACCGCCGCCTCGTGGATGGCGCTGTAGCGCTGGCCCGGCCGCACCGCTGCCAGCGCGGCCGATTGCGCCGCCAGCACCAGCTCGTACAGCGCGCGCTGCGGCCCGGAGTAGACGCCGTTGACCGGCCAGGTGCGGGTGATGTCGGAGGCATAGCCATCGAGTTCGCAGCCGGCGTCTATCAGTATCAAATCGCCGTCCTGGCTGCGGGCGTTGTTGGCGCTGTAGTGCAGCACGCAGGCGTTGGCGCCGGCCGCCACGATGGAATTGTAGGCCGGCGCCTGGGCGCCGCTGCGGCGGAATGCGTACAGCAGCTCCGCCTCCAGTTCGTATTCGTACACGCCGGGGCGGGCGGCGCGCATGGCGCGCTCGTGGGCCTGGGCCGAGATGGCGGCCGCGCGCCGCATCACGGCCTGTTCGCCCTCGTCCTTGATCAGGCGCATCTCGTCGACCAGCGGCAGCAGGTCGCAGGCGGCGGCCGGCGCCGTGACGCCGCTGCGCGATTGCGCGCGCACCCGGTCCAGCCAGCGCCGCACCCTGGCGTCCAGCTCGGCCGAGCGGCCCAGCGCGTAGTACAGGGCAGGGGCGTCGGCCAGCAGCTTGCCCATCTCGCCGTCCAGCTCCTCGACTGCATAGGCGGCGTCGAAGCCGAACATGCTGCGCGCTGCTTGCGGCCCGTGGCGCAAGCCCTCCCAGATTTCCTGCTCCACGTTTTTCTCGCGGCAGAACAGGATGCTGCGGGCCGGCGCGTCGGCGCGTGCAGCCACCAGCACCAGCACGCTCTCAGGTTCGGGGAAGCTGCTCAGGTAGTAGAAATGGCTGTCATGGCGGTAGGGATAATGGCTGTCGCTGTTGCGCGCCACTTCCGGCGCCGTGGCCAGCACCGCCACCGCGCCGGGCGGCAGCTGCGCCAGCAGGCGCGCGCGGCGCGCGGCGCAGGCCGCCGCCACCGTCATCAGTGGGTTCTCCGGGCCGGCGCGTAGGCCGCGTTCAGCTGGTCCAGCTGCTCCGGCGTGCCGATGTTGTGCCACTCGCCCTCGTAGACTTCGCCGCCGACCTGGCCGCGCGCGATGTATTCGCGCAGCAGGGGGCCGAGCTTGGCGTGCTGGCCCGGTGCGATGCCGTCGAAGATCTCGGGCCGGTACACGCCGATGTTGCCGAAGGTCCAGCTGGGGTCGCCCTCGTTGGTCAGGGTGTACATGGTCATGCCGAAGTCGCCCTTGGGATGGAAGGGCGGATTGGGCACCAGGTACAGCCAGGCCACGTCGCGCTTGTCGGCCGGGTAGGGATTGCCCCACATGTCGGCGTCGTGCAGCACGTCCTTGACCTGCTCGAAGTCGAAGTGCGGGATATACAAATCGGCCGAAATGGCCAGGAAGGGCGCCTCGCCCAGCAGGTGGCGGGCGGCCGCCACGCCGCCGGCCGTCTCCAGCGCGGTTTCCTCGCGCGAGTACTGGATGCGGGCGCCGTACTGGCTGCCGTCGCCCAGCAGGGCCTCGATCTGCTCGCCCAGGTGGGCGTGGTTGATGACGATCTCGGTGATCCCGGCCCGCACCAGGTTCAGCACATGCCACAGTATCAGCGGCCGGCCGCGCACCTTGAGCAGCGGCTTGGGCGTGGTGTCGGTCAGGGGACGCATACGTTCGCCGCGTCCGGCGGCGAGGATCATGGCTTTCATGCCGCGCTCCCGCTCAGAAGGTGTAGCCGACTTGCGGCTGGCGGTCTTCCAGCAGGTCCAGCAGGCGCAGCAGGGGCTTGAGGTCCTTGTAGCGGCCGGCCGTCTTGCGCACGTAATCCATCACGGTGGGCAGGTCGTCCAGGTATTGCGCTTTGCCGTCGCGGTAGTTGAGGCGGCAGAACAGGCCCAGGATTTTCAGGTGGCGCTGCAGCGCCATGTATTCGAAGTCCTTGTAGAAGGAATCGATGTCCTTGTTGACCGGCAGGCCGACCGACTTGGCGTGCTGCCAGTAGCGGATGGTCCAGTCCAGCACCAGTTCCTCGTCCCACTGCACGTAGGCGTCGCGCAGCAGCGAGGCCACATCGTAGGTGATGGGGCCGTAGACGGCGTCCTGGAAGTCCAGGATGCCGGGGTTGTTGGCGTCCATCCACATCAGATTGCGCGAGTGGTAGTCGCGGTGCATGTACACCTGGGGCTGGGCCAGGCAGTTGGACAGGATGGCGTCGAACACTTGCTGCAGTTCGGCGGTTTGGGCCTCGGTCAGGGTGGCGCCCAGGTGCTTGGCGATATACCACTCGGGGAACAGGTTCATTTCGCGCAGCATGAAGGCGCGGTCGAATTCCGGCAGCACGCCGGGCTGGCTGGCCTGCTGGATGCGCACCAGCGCTTCCAGCGCCTCGGCATACATGGTGGAGGCGTTGTCATGGTCCAGCACCGACAGATAGGTGGTGGTGCCCAGGTCGGACAGCAGCAAAAAGCCGCGTTCCACGTCCTCGGCCACGATGGCGGGCACCGATACGCCAGCCTCGGCCAGCAGGCCGGCCACCTTGACGAAGGCCGGCACGTTCTCGCGCTCGGGCGGGGCGTCCATGGCGATCAGGGTGGCGCCGTGGGCGGCCTGGTGGGCCGGCAGCACATCCAGGCGGAAGTAGCGGCGGAAGCTGGCATCGGCCGATGCCGGGCGGGCGCTGGCGGCGTCGACCACGTCCAGCGTGGCCAGCCAGCCGGTCAGCTGGGCCAGGCGTTCATCCTGGCCAGGTGTATCTGAAGGTAAATTTGGTAATAAAGACATGAAGCAAACTGTGGAATCAGGTGTAGTGTGCAGATTCCCATATAATAAGGGATTCAATTCAAAAAATCGCCTGTCATGGTGTTTCGTCCCGTCTTTTCATGAGTTGCCTGCGCTGGCTTGACGCCTCCTCCACCCAACACGCCTGGGTCTATGCCCTGACCGCGCTCGTCACCGCCGCGGCGGTGCCGGCCTACGCCCAGAACAAGGCCACCCGCCCGGCGCGGGTGGAAGATCCGAATGCCGTCACCACGGTGCGGGCCGAGGACATCGGCGGCCGTCCGGAACGCGAAATCACCCTGGAACGCGACGCCGAGGTGATCAAGGACAAGACCCGCGTCAAGTCCGACACCGCCTGCTACCGCCAGGTCGAGGACGAGGTGGAAGCCAAGGGCAATGTGAAGATCTGGCGCTTTGGCGACTATTTCACTGGCGACGAACTCAAGCTGAACCTGGAGTCGGGCCAGGGCTACATGACCAATCCGACCTACAAGATGGAAGTGAACAATGCGCAGGGCAAGGCCAGGCGCATCAACTTCATCAACCAGGACGAGGCGGTGGTGGTGGACGGCACCTACAGCACCTGCCAGGGCCCGAACCCGGACTGGTACCTGCAGTCCTCGACCCTGAACCTGGACCAGGGCCGCGACGTCGGCACGGCCGGCAAGACCATCATCTACTTCAAGGACGTGCCTATTTTGGGCACGCCGGCCATGTCGTTCTCGCTGTCGGGGGCGCGCCGCTCCGGCTGGCTGTCGCCCATGGTGGGCACCGGCTCCAAGGGCGGCACCGAGGTCATGGTGCCGTACTACTTCAACATCGCGCCCAACCGCGACTTGACGGTCTACCCCAAGATCATCCCGCAGCGCGGCATCCAGCTGGGCGCGCAGGCGCGCTACCTGGGCGAGACCGAGGCCGGCCTGTACGCGGGCGAAACCTACTTCGAATACCTGCCGCACGACAAGCAGACCGACACCAACCGCTGGACCCTCAAGTCCACCCACTCGCAGGACCTGGCCAAGGACTGGTCGTACAGCTGGAACTTCCGCGCCGCCTCGGACGACAACTATCCGAACGACTTCGCCAAGACCGTGGCCGGCAGCGCCGAGCGCCAGCTGCTGCGCGAACTGCGCACCGACTACCACGGTGACTGGTGGACCCTGACCGCGCGGGTGCAGAAGTACCAGGTGCTGCAGGACCCGGACGCCGTGACCGAACCCTCGCTGTTCGTGTCGCGTCCTTATGACCGCCTGCCAGCCATCAACTATCATGCGGCCCAGTATGACGTGGGCGGCTTCGACCTCAGCTTCGACAGCGAACTGACGCGCTTCTCGCACCCGACCTCGATCAATGGCACCCGCCTGGTGGCACAGCCGCAGATCAGCTATCCCATCGTGGGGCCGAGCTACTTCATCACCCCCAAGGTGATGCTGAACGCCGCCACCTACTCGCTCGATGCCTACAACGGCGCGGCCGCGCGCGACGTCACGCGCACGGTGCCGACCTTCTCGCTGGACGCCGGCCTGGTGTTCGAGCGCGACACCAAGCTGGCCGGCAAGGAATACACCCAGACCCTGGAGCCGCGCCTGTTCTACGTGAACACGCCGTACCGCGACCAGAGCACCATACCGATCTTCGACACTGCCGCCGCCACTTTCAACTACACCCAGCTGTTTTCCGAGAACCGCTTCGTCGGCTCGGACCGCATCGGCGACGCCAACCAGCTGACCGCCGCCCTGGTATCGCGCTTCCTGGACGCGAACGGCGCCGAGGCGCTGCGCCTGGCGTTCGGCCAGCGCTTCTACTTCCGCGACCAGCGCGTGCAGCTGGACGCATCGACTCCGGTGGTGGACGCCCGTTCGGACATGCTGCTGTCGGCCACGGGCCGCATCTCGGAAACCTGGGGCTTCGACAGCGCAGTGCAGTACAACACCACCGAGCGCCAGGCGACCAGCTACAACTACAGCGTGCAGTGGCAGCCGGGCCAGAAGAAGGTGCTGAACGTGGGCTACCGCTACCTGCGCGGCAACTTCAAGAACGTCGAGCTGTCCAGCCAGTGGCCGCTGTCGGCGCGCTGGTACGGCGTGGGCCGCATCAGCTATTCGATGAGCGACAAGAAGATACTGGAAAGCCTGGTCGGCCTGGAATTCAACGGCGACTGCTGGGTGTTCCGCATGGGAGCGCAGCGCTTCGTGGCCACCGCCACCAAGGTCTCGACCCCGTTCTTCTTCCAGCTGGAGCTGAACGGACTGTCGCACCTGGGCGTGGGCAATCCGCTGGAAGCGATGAAGACCAGCATCCCCGGCTACCAGCGGCTCAACGAGGGCTATGGCCGATAATATGCAGGTACTCCGGCGCGCATGCGGCGACGCGGCCGCGCCTTTTGATTGTTTACATCTGACTCATGAGCGTTCTTGATATGCGTAATGCCAGTATGCACCACCTGAAAATCGCAGCCCTGCTGCTGAGCGCCTCGGCCATCGGCGGTTGCAGCATGTTCTCGAAGAAGCCCGCGCCGCAGCCTGCCGCCCCGGCCGCCGCGCCCGCCGCCCCGGCGGCCCCGGCCGCTGCCCAGGCCTCCGCCAAGCCGGCCGACAGCGCCGACAAGCCCAAGGGCTTCACCCCGCCGGGCCAGTCCAGCAACCGTCCGGTCGATTCGATCGCGGTGGTGGTCAACGATGAAGTCATCACGCGCCAGGAGCTGGCCAACCGCGTCAAATCCATCACGGCCCGCATGAAGGCCCAGAACGTCGCCCTGCCGGACGCCGCCGACCTGCAGCGCCAGATCCTGGAGCGCATGATCGTGGAACGCGCCCAGCTGCAGATGGCCAAGGAAATGGGCGTGCGCGTCGATGACACCATGCTGGACCGCGCCATCGGCCGCATCGCCGAGCAGCAGAAGATCAGCGCCCAGGACTTGCGCAACCAGGTCGAGAAGGAAGGCATCCCTTACGCCACCTACCGCGAGCAGATCCGTGAAGAGATCATCATGCAGCGCCTGCAGGAGCACGAGGTGGACGCCAAGCTGAACATCTCGGACGCCGAGGTGGACAGCTACCTGGCCGCCGAGCAGGCCGCCGCCGCCGAGCAGTACGAGATCAACATCTCGCAGATCATGATACGCATCCCGGAAAACGCCTCGGCCGAGGTGATCGCCCGCCAGAAGGCCAAGGCCGACGAGGTGATGCGCCAGCTGCGCACCGGCGCCGACTTCGCCAAGATGGCGGCCACCTATTCCGACGCCTCCGACGCCCTGAAGGGCGGCGAGGTGGGCTGGCGCCAGCCGGAGCGCCTGCCGCCCGTGTTTGCCGAGGCCCTGGGCAAGCTCAAGGCCGGCCAGGTCACCCCCGTGATCAAGAGCGTGGGCGCGTTCTACATCCTGAAGGCCGTCGACCGCCGCACCGTGGCCGAAGGCCAGGCCGCCGCCAACGTGCAGCAGACCCACGCCCGCCACATCCTGATCAAGGTCACCCCGACCGTGAGCGCCTATGACGCCAAGCGCAAGCTGGCCGACCTGCGCGAGCGCCTGGAAAACAAGGCCGCCACCTTCGAGGAACTGGCGCGTTTGTTCTCCAACGACGGTTCGGCCTCCAAGGGCGGCGACCTGGGCTGGCTGTACCCGGGCGACACGGTGCCGGAATTCGAGTCCGCCATGAACGCCTTGAAGCCGGGCGAGATCAGCGAACCGGTCGAATCGAGCTACGGCTACCACCTGATCCAGGTGCTGGAGCGCAAGGCCGACGACGTCTCCAAGGAGCGCGTGCGCAACGCCGCGCGCCAGGCCATCCGTGAGCGCAAGCTGGAGGAAGCCACCGAGACCTGGCAGCGTGAAGTGCGCGACCGCGCCTACGTCGAGTACCGCAACGAGGACGGCAGCAAGGACACCAGCCGCGACGCGGCCAAGTGAGGGAGGACACTCTGTGAGCGCCAACCTGCAAGCACGGCGCACCGGAGTGCGCCCCGCATCACGCCCCGCATCACGCCCCACTGTTGCGATCACCACCGGCGAACCGGCCGGCATAGGCCCGGAAATCTCCATCCGCGCCGCGTGGGCGCTGCGGCACGAAGCCAATTGCGTGCTGCTGGGCGACGCCGCCTTCCTGGCCATGACGGCCAGTTATATTTCCCCCGAGATCAGGCTGTCGGCGCTGTCGCTGCAGGCGGTGCGCAACGCCGGCCTGCCGCATTTCGGACCGGAGCGCCTGTGCGTGATCGACGTGCCGCTGGCGGCCCACGTCACGCCCGGCACGCTGGACCCGGACAACGGGCGCGCCGTGCTGGCCACGCTGGACACCGCCATCGAAGGCGTGCGCGCCGGCTGGTTCGAGGCCGTGGCCACCGCGCCGCTGCAGAAATCCACCATCAACGACGCCGGCGTCCCATTTTCCGGCCACACCGAATATTTCGCCGCCCAGACCCAAACGGAACAAGTGGTCATGATGCTGGCCGGCCAGCCGCACGGCGCCGCCGATGCGCCGCCGCTGCCGCCGTTACGCGTTGCGCTGGCCACCACCCACCTGGCCCTGAAGGACGTGCCGGCAGCGCTCAGCATCGAAGGCCTGGGCCGGGTGCTGGACATCATCGCCCACGACTTGCGCAGCAAGTTCGGCATCGCCGTGCCGCGCATCCTGCTGTGCGGCCTGAACCCGCATGCAGGCGAGGGCGGTTATCTGGGCCGCGAGGATATCGACGTGATCGCACCGGCCATCGCGGCCGCCCAGGCGCGCGGTATCGCCGCACAGGGCCCGTATCCGGCCGACACCCTGTTCCAGCCCAAGTACCTGAAGGACGCCGACTGCGTGCTGGCCATGTACCACGACCAGGGCCTGCCGGTGCTCAAGTACGCCACCTTCGGGCGCGGCGTCAACATCACCCTGGGCCTGCCCCTGATACGCACCTCGGTCGACCACGGCACCGCCCTGGACCTGGCCGCCCGCGGCCTGGGCCTGGCCGACTGCGGCAGCATGGAGGAGGCCATCGCCACCGCCCTGCGCATGGCCGAGGCCTCGCGCCACGCCACCCACGACTACCCCGCATCCTGACCACCACCATGAAACACGTAGCCCGCAAACGCTTTGGCCAGAACTTCCTGCACGATGAAAACGTGCTGGCAGCCATCACCGAATCCATCAACCCGCGCCCGGACGATACCGTGGTCGAAATCGGCCCCGGCCTGGCGGCCATGACCGCCCAGCTGCTGCGCAGCCTGCCGCACATGCATGTGGTGGAGCTGGACCGCGACCTGGTGGCGCGCCTGGAAAAAGCCTATCCGCGCGAACGCCTGACGGTGAACTCGGGCGACGCCCTGAAATTCGACTTCGGCTCCATACCCGTACCGGAAGGGAAGAAGCTGCGCATCGTCGGCAACCTTCCTTACAACATCTCCAGCCCGCTGCTGTTCCACCTGGCCGAATTCGCGCCCCGGGTGCAGGACCAGCACTTCATGCTGCAAAAGGAGGTGGTGGAGCGCATGGTGGCCGAGCCGGGCAGCAAGGTGTATGGCCGCCTGTCCGTGATGCTGCAGTGGCGCTACCACATGGACCTGCTGTTCGTGGTGCCGCCGGAAGCCTTCGATCCGCCGCCTAAGGTCGATTCCGCCATCGTGCGCATGATCCCCATCGCCCAGCCGCTGGCCTGCGACCGCGACACCCTGGAAGCCGTGGTGCAGAAAGCCTTCTCGCAGCGCCGCAAGGTGATACGCAACTGCCTGGCCGGCATGTTTACCGAAGAGCAGATCGTGGCGGCCGGCGTCGATCCCACGGCGCGCCCGGAAACAGTGGGGCTGGAAAGCTACGTGGCCCTGGCCAATCTCTTGCGGCCGGTGGTCCAGACCTGATATTCTTTTCCTAACTTCAACATCAGGGAAAGTATCATGAGTCAGCAAGCGCGAGTTTCCCGCCGCACCGCGGCCCGCCACCCGGCCACGCTGACCCTGATAGACGAGACCCACCACGCGGCCCACACCCTGGACCTGTCGCAGGGCGGCGTCAGCCTGCAGACCGACAGCCAGCTGCGCCTGGCCCAGTATTGCGCCGTCAGCTTCCAGGTGCGGCTGGGCGAGGAGCAGCGCAAGGTGCTGGCCATGGGGCAAGTGGTCTATAGCGACCCCGACGCCGAGCTGGGCTTCAAGACCGGCGTACAATTCCTGCGCCTGGACAATGGCAGCCTGGACGTCATCAACCAGCTACTGCGCGAACCTTCCCCCGACTGAGAGGGCGGACTCTAAACCGTCAGGCAAAAAAAAACCCGCTGATCAGATCAGCGGGCTAAATCCAATTCCTTTGAAAGAAGTGGAGGAGACGGGATCTATTATGCCCACCCTCCACATATAACGCCAATTTATCTTTGGCATATCCTTCATGTCAAATGGCTATAACTATCGGGAATTTATTATTTCTTTTGTGAATGTCTGTTATGCGCTGATGGGCTTGCAGGTGATCAGCACATTGCTGATGGCCGAGCTGCCCATCACGCCGGTGCCGTTGGTCACGGTGCAGTAGTAGCCGGTAGGATTGCCCTGCACCACCACGCCATAGGGCAAGCCTTCGCCTATGGCGCCGAAGTCCACTTCCACCAGCTGGCTGCCGTCGGTGGGGCCGGTGGCGGTGATCAGGCCGGAGTCGCTGCCGTTGGACAGGTTGACCGCCACGCCGGAAGGCAGGCCGGTCACCTGGCCGGTCAGTTCGTGGGTCAGGCGGTAGCATTGCACGGTAGCCGCGATCGACACGGTGTGGCCGGCCGAGCCGGAGCCGGCGCCGATGGTGCAGTCGAAATGGTCAGGCGATTTCAGCACCGTGATGTTGTAGTCGGTGCCGTACTCCACCTGCTTGGGGAAGACGAAGCTGGTGGCGCCGGCCGGCACCGTCACTGTGTCGGAACCGTTGGCCAGCACCAGGCCGGAAGTGGTCAGGCCTTCCACGACGCCGGTCACAGGATAGGTCTGCTTGCCGCCGCAGGCGGCCAGGATCACGGGAACGAGCAGCGCCGCCACGGCGCGCAGGGTCGAAACTTTCATGTGGTTCTCCAAGGGGACAGGCCCGGGCCGCCATCGCAGCCCGGCGCCGGATGCGGTTATTGACAGGTGATCTGGATATTGCTGACGTTGTTGCCGGGCATTATGCCGATGCCATTGCCGATCGAGCAAGTCTTGCCTGTGGGTGCGGAGTACACGGTCACGCCGTACAGGGCGCCGTCGGCCACTTTCAGTGGGAACACAAAGGACACGGCCGAGCCGTCGGCATTGCCCTTGACCGAGGCGGTGTCGGAACCGTTGGTCAGCACCACGGTATCGCCGCTTTTCAGGCCGGTCACGGCGCCGCCCAGGCTATAGCTGTTGGTGACGCAGGTGATCACGGTCTGGTACACGGTATAGGCGTTGGCCTTGGCCTTGTTGTTGGAGGGGGTGCAGACCGCGCCCACCGGGGTGCCGGGCTTGACTTCCACGTCGAAGGCTTCATCTTCGGACAGCAGGTCGGGGAACACGAATTGGGTGGCGCCGGCGTCCACGGGCAGGGTCTTGCTGCCGTTGGTCAGCACCAGGCCGCTCTTGGTCAGGCCGGTGATGGTGCCGCTCAAGACCAGGCTGCCGTTGCTGCCGCCGCAGGACGCCAGGATCACAGCACACAGCAGGGCCAGGCCCGCACGCAGGGTCAAACTTTTCATAAACACGTTCTCCAAATCTCGAATGGGCCGGCCAGCGCGCGCCACGCGCACAGGCAAGAGGTGTCGCATATTACACGGATGGCCCGTATTTTAGTGCATTTGGTAACGCGCGGCGCGGCTGGCAGATGTAACAGCTTGTGACCCCGGAGATGCGACAATAGCGCACCGCCGCACCGGCAAGACTGTCAAGAGAGTCCCATGAGCCTACATCCCCCGCAAGCCATCCTGTTCGACCTGGACGACACCTTCTGGCCGGTCGGCCCCGTGATTGCCGCCGCCGAGCACAGCTGGCACGCCTGGCTGGCCGAGCGCGCCCCGGCCGTGACCGGACGCTATACGGTGGAGGAGCTGCGCCGGCGCCGCTACGCGCTGGCGGCCGCGCGTCCGGAACTGATGGCCGACCTGGCCGAACTGCGCGCCATCGTCCTGCGCGAAGCGTGCGACGAGGTGGGCGCCGGCCATGAGCACGTGGCGGGGTCGATCCGCCATTTCGTGGCCGAGCGCAGCAAGGTCACCCTGTATGAGGACGTGCTGCCGGTGCTGGCTTGGTTGCAGGGCCGGGTCAAGCTGGGCGTGATCACCAATGGCAACGCAGACCTTGAAGTGATAGGCCTGGGCCACCATTTCGAGGTGAACCTGTCCTCGGCCCGGCATGGCAAGGCCAAGCCTGACCCGTCGATTTTCCTGGCGGCCTGCGCGGCGCTGGGGGTGGCCCCGGCCGACGCCGTCTATGTGGGCGACGACCTGCAGCTGGACGTGGTGGGGGCCCAGGGCGCCGGGCTGAGGGCGGTGTGGATCAACCGCGCCGGCAGCCAGGCCCACCTGGAGCAGGACGTGCGGCCGGACGCCATCTGTGGCTCGTTCACGGAATTACTGTCCTGGCTGCAACGTGAATTGACGCCCTGACTGTTGTCCCCGGCCGTACTGCGTGCATAATAAGCAGGTACAGATCATCCTTGCCGTCACTGAAGAATATGCAACTCGACACTCGCGCCCAAACCCTGCTCAAAGCCCTGGTGGAACGGTATATCGCCGACGGCCAGCCGGTGGGCTCGCGCGCGCTTTCCAAGATTTCCGGACTGGAGCTGTCGCCGGCCACCATCCGCAACATCATGGCCGACCTGGAGGAGCTGGGCTACGTGGCCAGTCCGCACACCTCGGCCGGGCGCATACCCACCCCGCGCGGCTACCGCATCTTTGTCGACACCCTGCTGACGGTGCAGCCCATCGACGAGCAGGCGGTGGAGGCGCGCATGCGCCTGCAGGCGCCGCAGCCGCAGAAAATGATTTCCAACGCGGCCCAGATGCTGTCCTCGCTGTCGCAGTTTGCCGGCGTGGTGCTCAGCCCCAAGCGCGAGTCCGTGTTCCACCAGATCGAGTTCCTGCGCCTGTCCGAGAAGCGCATCCTGCTGGTGATCGTCGGCCCCACCGGCGATGTGCAGAACCGGCTGCTGCTGACCGATGTCGACTACACCCCGGCCCAGCTGATGCAGTCGGCCAATTACATCAACCAGAACTACGCCGGGCTGTCGTTCGACGAGGTGCACCAGCGCCTGCAGGGTGAGCTGCGCCAGCTGCGCGACGACATGGGCCGGCTGATGCAGGCCGCCGTGGAAGCGGGCAGCGAAGCCATGGCCGACGACAGCGACGATATGGTGATCGCCGGCGAGCGCAACCTGCTGTCCGTGAGCGATCTGTCCTCGAACATGAGTTCGCTCAGGCAAATGTTCGACATGTTCGAGCAAAAGACCGGGCTGATGCAGCTGCTGGATGTGTCGACCAAGGCCAGCGGGGTGCAGATCTACATCGGCGGCGAATCCAGCCTGGTGCCCATGGACGAGATGAGCGTGGTGACCGCGCCTTACACGGCCAATGGCAAGATCGTCGGCACCCTGGGCGTGATCGGTCCGACCCGCATGGCTTACGAGCGCGTGATACCCATCGTGGATATTACGGCCAAGCTGCTGTCCAACGCGCTCAGCCATAATTGAAGGGGTTTCGCCTGCACGGCGAGGCGCTGCAGCGACGCCACGGTCCTTGAAACGGCCTCAGGCGGGGCGGTGGGGGCAGTCTGTCTTGGTGCAATTGCCGTAGATGGCCAGCGCGTGCTCGGCAATCCGGAAGCCGCTCTTTTCCGCAATCATTTGCTGGCGCTTCTCGATTTCCTCGTCGAAGAATTCCTCCACGCGGCCGCAATCCAGGCACACCAGGTGGTCGTGGTGGGAGCCGGCGTTCAGTTCGAAGATGGCTTTGCCGGTTTCGAAATGGTTGCGGTTGAGCAGGCCGGCCTGCTCGAACTGCGTCAGCACGCGGTAGACGGTGGCCAGGCCCACGTCCATGTTGTCTGCCAGCAATATTTTGTACACATCCTCCGCAGTCAGGTGACGTACCGCGCTGTTCTGAAAAATGTCCAGGATCTTGATTCGTGGCAAGGTGGCCTTCAGGCCGCTGGACTTCAGATCGGTAGGATTGTTACTCATGTTAGTACTCGGATGTGGTTCAAGTGCTTTATGATATAGCGTTTTCGCACTTCCGCTCAAATAGATTGAGGAACCCTATGCGCGTCACCCAGGCTTTATCGCAGTCCCACCGCGTCACCCGCCGTCTTCCCGCCCTGGCCCTGGCCGGGCTCGCATTGGCCCTGGGAGGCTGCGCGTCCAACACCACGCTGGGCGAGAAGTCCAACCAGGTGCAAGCTACCGGTGTGGCCACCGACGCCAACCAGGGTGCCCAGACCACGACCATCACCAAGTTCCAGAAGTTCATGTGGTTCTTCTCGCCCTACCGTCCGGATATCCAGCAGGGCAACTTCGTGTCGGAAGAAATGCTAACCCAGCTCAAGACCGGCATGACGCGCGACCAGGTCAAGTTCATCTTCGGCACCGCGCTGCTGACCGATCCCTTCCACGCCGACCGCTGGGACTATCCGTTCCGCCTGGCGCGCGGCAATGGCGAGACCACCACCAGCCGCGTGGTGGTGTTCTTCAAGGATGGCAAGGTCGACCACTGGGAAGGCGGCAACCTGCCGACCGAGAAGGAATACATCGCCCGCATCGCCGGTCCGGCGCCCAAGATCAAGAAGGAAGGCGCGCCCGATCTGCAGCCGGCGCCCAAGACCGCACCGCTGCCGGCCGGCGTGGATTCCTCGCCGGCCCAGCCGGTGGACGTGAGCATCAAGAAGAACACCAATTAGTCGGTAATAACGAGCAATAACGGGCAATAACATGAGTGAACTGAACATCGCCATTGCTGGCGCCAGCGGCCGCATGGGCCGCATGCTGATCGAGGCCGTGCTGGCCGCCCCCGACCTGCGCCTGTCCGGCGCCCTGGACCGTCCCGGCACGGCCGCCATCGGCACCGACGCCGGCGCCTTCCTCGGCAAGAGCACCGGCGTGCTGATCGAGTCCGACTTGTCCAAGGGCCTGGCCGGGGCCGACTTCCTGATCGACTTCACCCGTCCGGAAGGCACGCTGGAACACCTGAAGTTTTGCGCCGAACATGGCGTCAAGGTGGTGATCGGCACCACCGGCTTCGATGACGCCGGCAAGGCCGCCATCAAGGCGGCCGCCGAACAAACCGCCGTCATGTTCGCCCCCAACATGAGCGTGGGCGTGAACGTGACCCTGAAGCTGCTGGAACTGGCGGCCAGGCATTTCTCGACCGGCTACGATATCGAAATCGTCGAAGCCCACCACCGCCACAAGGTGGACGCGCCATCCGGCACCGCGCTGAAAATGGGCGAGGTGATTGCCGATGCGCTGGGCCGCGACCTGAAGGAGTGCGCCGTGTACGGCCGCGAAGGCGTGACCGGCGAACGCGACCCGTCCACCATCGGCTTTGCCACCGTGCGCGGCGGCGACATCATCGGCGACCACACCGTGATGTTCTGCGGCACCGGCGAGCGCATCGAGATCAGCCACAAGTCCAGCAGCCGCGCCAGCTACGCCAGCGGTTCGCTGCGCGCCTGCCGCTACCTGGCCGACAAGCCGACCGGCCTGTACGACATGAACGACGTACTGTCGCTGAACACCCTGTCGCTGGCATGACATCCGGCGTCCAGCCCTTCACCCTGGCACGCTACTGGGAGCAGGGCGACGCCATCAGCCACGCGGTGGCCTATGTGCTGCTGGCCATGTCGCTGCTGAGCTGGTTCTTCATCCTGTCCAAGGCGCTGGCGGCCTGGCGCGTGCGGCGCAGCGCGCCGGCCGTGCGCGCCTTCTGGGATGCGCCCACCTTGTCCGATGGCGTGGCCGCGCTGGCCCAGGCCGATACGGAAGCCATCTATGTGCCGCTGGCCCAGGCCGCCGCCGCCGGGCTGCAGGGCGGCCAACGCCACAGCCTGGGCGGCGAGCTGGGCCGCAGCGAGCAAGCCACCCGCGTGCTGCGCGACGCCATCCACCGCTCCACCATACGGCTGGAAAGCGGGCTGACCATCCTGGCCTCGATAGGCTCGACCGCGCCCTTTGTCGGGCTGCTGGGCACTGTGTGGGGCATATACCAGGCGCTGGCCCATGTGTCGGCCTCCGGCGCGGTGCAGATCGACAAGGTGGCCGGTCCGGTGGGCGAGGCCCTGATCATGACCGCCATCGGCCTGACGGTAGCCATCCCCGCCGTGCTGGCCTATAACGGATTCAACCGCGTCAACCGGCTGACCCTGGCCGAGCTGGACGCCTTCGCCCACGACCTGCACGCCTACCTGATCAAGTAGCCATGGCTTTCGGTTCCTTCAACCACCACCGCCAGTCCGGCCCCATGGCCGACATCAACGTCACGCCCATGGTGGACGTGATGCTGGTGCTGCTGGTGATCTTCATCCTGGCCGCGCCCATGTTCACCAGCGCGCTCAAGCTGGAGCTGCCCAAGGCCCAGGCCCCGGCCGAGGCGGCCCAGGCGCCGTCCGCCGTGGTCAGCCTGGCCATCGATGCCGATGGCGGCCTATACTGGAACAAGGAAGCGGTGCCGCGCGAGACGCTCGATGCGCGCCTGGCCGAGGCCGCCAAACTGTCGCCCCAGCCCGAGCTGCAGCTGGGCGCCGACAAGAACACCCGCTATGAAGTGGTGGCCCAGGTCATGGCCGCCGCCCAGGCCCGGGGCTTGACCCGGCTGGGCTTTGTCACCGATCCGAGGAAGGAAAAATAATATGGCCACCGCAGAACTCAATGGCGCCGCCATCAGCGATTTCACCAGCTTCCATACCGAGTGCAAACAGGCGCTGGGCTTCCCCGAGCATTACGGCAATACGATGGACGCCTGGGTCGATTGCCTCAGCTATTTGCGCGACGAGGATGGCATGAGCAAGTTCCGACTGAAACCCAACGAGGTGCTGGAAATCGTCATCAAGGACGCCGGCGCCATGCGCGCCGCCGTGCCCGACATCCTGGAAGAAGTCACCTACTGCGTGGCCGGCATCAACGAGCGCTACGAGGACTATGGCGAAAAACCGGCCCTGAAACTGACCCTGCGCTGAGATTTCATTGCCACGCCACGGTCATTTTGAAACAAGCTCAAGGCAGCTCAGCTAGCCTGCTCGCCCGGCGCCAGGGTCAGCACTTCGAAGCCGGTATCGGTCACGGCCACCATGTGTTCCCACTGGGCCGACAGGGAGCGGTCCTGGGTCACCACGGTCCAGCCGTCCGGCATCTGGCGGGTTTGCGGCTTGCCGGCGTTGATCATGGGTTCTATGGTGAACAGCATGCCGGGTTGTAGTGTCAATCCCGCGCCCGGACGGCCGTAGTGGCGCACTTCCGGTTCTTCGTGGTACACCAGGCCGATGCCATGGCCGCAGTAGTCGCGCACCACGCTGAAGCCGGCCGCCTCGGCCACGGCCTGTATCGCATGGCCGACGTCGCCCAGCGTCGCGCCCGGCTTGACGGCGCGGATCCCGGCCCACATGGAATCGTAGGTCACCTCCACCAGCTTCCTGGCTTTCTTGTTGGGCTCGCCAATGTAGTACATGCGGCTGGTGTCGCCGTGCCAGCCATCCTTGATGACGGCCACGTCGATGTTGATGATGTCGCCATCGCGCAGGATGCGCCTAGGCGAGGGAATGCCATGGCAGATCACCTCGTTGACCGAGGTGCAGATGCTGGCCGGGAAGCCGCCATAGCCCACATTGGCCGGGATCACTTTCTGCACGTCGACGATGTAGTCGTGGCAGAGCTGGTCCAGGTATTCGGTGGACACCCCGGCCTTCACATGCGGGCCTATCATGGTGAGCACGTCGGCCGCCAGCTGGGCGGCCACGCGGGCCTGGGCGATCTGGTCGGGGGACTTGATCAGTATGGCGTCGCTTTTCTTGCGCATGGCTTCATCTTGCATCTTCCGTTTTGAAGTGCGGATTGTAGATCAAACCGAGCACATTGCCGTACGGATCGTTGAGTTCGGCGACCTTGATGCCGTCGCCCACGTCCTGGATGGCCGAGAATTCGGTCGCGCCCAGGGCGATGATGCGCGCCACTTCGGCCTCGATATCGTCCACGCCCCAGTAGCTGCGGCTGCCCTGCGGGCCGGGCTGGCCATCCGGGAACAGGCCCAGCTCGAAGCCGCCCACGGCAAAGCCGATGTAGTAGGGCTGGTCGAAATACGGCGCCACGCCGAACACCTGGCTGTACCAGGCCTTGCCCTGTTCCATGTCCGGCACCGGGTACATGGTGGTGCGCAATCCTTTGATCATGATGCCTCCTGTGGTGAAAACATCCATCTTGCCATGGCGTGCCGGGCTTGGATTGGAAAAATGGAATCAGGCCAGGAAGTCGGCCGGGCTGCTGCCGCTGAACTCCTGGAAGTCGTGGATCAGGTGGGACTGGTCATAATAGCCGCATTCCAGGGCCAGCGCCGCCCAGTCGGGCGCCTGGGCGGCTTTCAAGGCGTCGGCGGCGCGCCGGAAGCGCACGATGCGCGCGTACAGCTTGGGTGTGAGGCCGACATGGGTGCGGAACTGGGCCGCGATGTGCTGGCGGGATGCGCCCAGGCTGTCGGCCAGCCGTTCCACCGGCAGGCGGCCGCCGCTGGAGTCGATCGCGGCCAGGGCGCGCGCTACCAGCACGGCGCCGCCGAGCGCGGCGCCCGGGTCTGTTCCGGTGTCCCGGCCTGCATCGAAGCGGGCGCCTGGGCCATATCCAGGGCCGCCGCCGCCCGGGCGCAGGTGCGCCAGCAGCGCCGCCTCGACCAGGTCCAGGCGGGCACGGTCGTCCTGATCGCGGGCCCACAAGGCGTCTCCAAGGCGCTCGGCCTGTGAGCGGCCCCATACATCCTCCATGCCGGCGCGCTGGTCGCTCAGCACATGCAGCGGCAGCCCGAGGAAGGGGCCGGCCGCGCCGGGCCGGAAGCGCACCGCCACGATCCGCACCGGCGCGCCGCTGGCCACCTGGATGGCGCGGCTCATCATGCCGACCGCAAAACCGGCGCCGCCGCTGTCCTGCCACAGGATGTCCACGCAGTTGTCGGGCAGTACACGGTGCGCGTGCGCGGACGCCCCGGGCGCCGGGCGAATGGAGGCCGTCCACAGGCACACCACGTGGGCTGCCAGGGCAGGGTGGGGCGGATATTCCTGATACAGCATCATGCGGGGCGCTCTCCGTGCGCTAGTGGCGTTACAGCCAGTATAATGTCCGGTTCATATACACTTTTGGCCGCTACACCATCATGCAAGATAAATATAGTCCCGCCGACGTTGAAAAAGCCGCCCAATCGCACTGGAAGGCGATCGACGCCTACAAAGCCGTGGAAAACGACCCGCGTTTCCCGAAAGGCAAGTATTACGCTTGCTCCATGCTGCCCTACCCGTCGGGCAAACTGCACATGGGCCACGTGCGCAACTATACGATCAATGATGTGATGTACCGCTACCTGCGCATGAACGGCTACAACGTGCTCATGCCCATGGGCTGGGACGCCTTCGGCATGCCGGCCGAGAACGCCGCCATGGCCAACCAGGTGCCGCCCGCGCAATGGACTTATTCCAACATCGCCCACATGCGCTCGCAGATGGAGATGATGGGCCTGGCGATTGACTGGTCGCGCGAAATGACGGCCTGCAAGCCCGAATACTACAAGTGGAACCAGTGGATGTTCCTCAAGATGCTGGAAAAAGGCATCATCTACAAGAAAACCGGCACCGTGAACTGGGACCCCATCGACCAGACCGTGCTGGCCAACGAGCAGGTGGTGGACGGCCGCGGCTGGCGCTCGGGCGCGCTGATCGAAAAGCGCGAAATCCCCATGTACTACGCCCGCATCACCGACTACGCCGACGAACTGCTGGAGTACGTCGATACCAAGCTGCCCGGCTGGCCCGAGCGCGTGCGCACCATGCAGGCCAACTGGATAGGCAAGTCCACCGGCGTGCGCTTCGCCTTCAGCCATGACATCAAGGACAACAGCGGCGCCCTGATCGGCGACGGCAAGCTGTACGTGTTCACCACCCGTCCCGACACCATCATGGGCGTGACCTTCTGCGCCGTGGCGGCCGAGCACCCGCTGGCCGTGCACGCCGCGCAGAACAACGCCGAACTGGCCGCCTTCAACGCCGAATGCAAGCTGGGTTCCGTGATCGAGGCCGACATGGCCACCATGGAGAAAAAGGGCCTGCCGACCGGCCTGTACGTGACCCACCCTCTGACCGGCGAGCAGGTCGAAGTCTGGGTCGGCAATTACGTGCTGATGACCTACGGCGACGGCGCCGTGATGGGCGTGCCGGCCCACGACGAGCGCGACTTCGCCTTCGCCAAAAAATATAATCTGCCGATCAAGCAGGTGATCCGGGCCGAGGGCCAGGCATTCTCCACCGACGCCTGGCAGGAATGGTATGGCGACAAGGAAGTGTCCATCGTCACCAACTCCGGCAAGTACGATGGCCTGGGCTACGCGGCCGCCGTGGATGCGGTGGCGGCCGACCTGGCCGCCAAGGGCGTGGGCGAGAAGAAAATCACCTTCCGCCTGCGCGACTGGGGCATCTCGCGCCAGCGCTACTGGGGCACGCCGATTCCCATGATCCACTGCGAGAGCTGCGGTTCGGTACCGGTGCCGGAAAAGGACTTGCCGGTGGTGCTGCCGGAAGACTGCGTGCCGGACGGCAGCGGCAACCCGCTCAACAAGTATGAAGCCTTCCTCCAGTGCGACTGTCCGCAGTGCGGCAAGCCGGCGCGCCGCGAGACCGACACCATGGACACCTTCGTGGACTCGTCCTGGTACTACATGCGCTATACCTCCCCCGGTTCCAATGACGCCATGGTGGACGAGCGCAACGATTACTGGATGCCCATGGACCAGTACATCGGCGGCATCGAACACGCCGTCATGCACCTGCTGTACGCGCGCTTCTGGACCAAGATCATGCGCGACTTCGGCCTGGTCAAGTTCGACGAGCCCTTCGTCAACCTGCTGACTCAGGGCATGGTGCTCAACGAAACCTACTACCGCGAGGATGAAGCGGGCAAGAAGACCTGGTTCAACCCGGCCGACGTCGACCTGACCCTGGACGACAAGGGCCGCCCGCAGGGCGCCACCCTGAAGGCGGACGGCCAGCCGGTGCAGATAGGTGGCACCGAGAAGATGTCCAAGTCCAAGAACAACGGCATCGACCCGCAAGCCCAGATCGAACAGTACGGCGCCGACACCGCGCGCCTGTTCACCATGTTCGCCTCGCCGCCGGAACAGACCCTGGAATGGTCGGGCACCGGCGTGGAAGGCGCCAACCGCTTCCTGCGCCGCGTGTGGGCGTTCGGCTACGCGCAGCGCGAGGCCATCGTGGCGGCCGGTTCGCCGCTGGTGGCGGCCGCCTCCACCGACGCCGGGAAAGCCCTGCGCCGCGAACTGCACAAGATCCTGCAGCAGGCCGACTACGACATCAAGCGCATCCAGTACAACACCGTGGTGTCGGCCTGCATGAAGATGCTCAACACCCTGGAATCGGCCAAGGACGCGGAAGCGGCCGTGCTGTCGGAAGGCTATGCCATCTTCCTGCGCCTGCTGAACCCGGTCGCACCGCACATCACCCACGTGCTGTGGGAAGAGCTGGGTTATGGCAAATCGGCTGGCGACCTGCTGAACGCGCCGTGGCCGCAGGTCGATCCGGCTGCGCTGGAGCAGGCCGAAATCGAGATGATGATACAGGTGAACGGCAAGCTGCGCGGCAGCGTGGTGGTGCCCAAGGGCGCCGACAAGGCCAGCATCGAAGCGGCCGCGCTGGCAGCCGAGGGCGTGCAGAAGTTCATCGAGGGCACGCCCAAGAAGGTCATCGTGGTGCCCGGTAAACTGATCAACATCGTGGTGTAAGGCATATGGCGACGACTTCCGACCTGTTCCGCCGCGGCCGGCTGTGGGGCGCCCTGCTGGCGCTGGCCCTGCTGCTGTCGGCCTGCGGTTTCCACCTGCGCGGGCAGGGCGGCAGCTATTTGCTGCCATTCCCGACCATGTATGTCGGGCTGCCGGACGGGTCGCCGCTGGCCGTTGAACTCAAGCGCAACATCCGCGCCAACGGCGGCACCACGGTGGTCAACAAGGCCGCCGGCGCCGACGGCATCATCGAGGTCCTCACCGACCCCGAGAAGACCCGCTCCAAGAGCATCCTGTCGCTGGACAAGAATGGCCGCGTGCGCGAGTACCTGCTGAGCTATAACATCGTGTTCCGCGTGATCGACAGCCAGAACAACGAGTTGTTGGCGCCGACGCGTATCACCCTGACCCGCCCCATCACCTTCAACGAAACCCAGTTGCTGGCCAAGGAGCAGGAAGAAGCGCAGCTGTACAAGGACATGCGGACCGACCTGGTGCAGCAGATGATGCGCCGCCTGGCGGCCCTCAAGCCCAAGGTCACCATGTCGGTCGCGCCGGCCACGCCGGTCAAGGCGCCGGTTGACGCTGCGCCGGCCGACGGCAAGCAGTAGGGACAACCATGCAATTGCGGGCTGACGCGCTCGATGCGCACCTGGCCAAGCCGTTGGCGCCGCTGTACGTGATCACCAGCGACGAGCACCTGCTGGCGCTGGAGGCGGCCGACAAGATACGCCGCGCGGCGCGCAGCCAGGGCTACTCGGAACGCGAAGTGCTGACCGTGGAGCGCAGCTTCAAGTGGGGCGAGCTGCTGGCCGCCAACCAGGCCCTGTCGCTGTTCGGGGACAAGAAGCTGATCGAGCTGCGCATCCCCACCGGCAAGCCGGGCAAGGATGGCGGCGCGGCCCTGCAAAGTTATGTGAAAGACCTGAGTCCGGACAACCTGACCCTGATCACCCTGCCCAAGCTGGACTGGCAGACGCAAAAGGCGGCCTGGGTGGCCAGCCTGCAGCAGGCCGCGGTGTACATCGACATCGCACAGGTGGAACGGAATCATTTACCGGGCTGGATCAGCCAGCGCCTTGCCGCACAAGGGCAGAGCGCGGACCGCCAGAGCCTGGACTTCATCGCCGATCGCGTGGAGGGCAATTTGCTGGCGGCGCACCAGGAGATACAAAAGCTGGCGCTGCTGCACGAGCCGGGCAAGCTGACCTACGAACAGGTGCATGACGCGGTGCTGAACGTGGCGCGTTACGACGTGTTCAAGCTGAGCGAAGCCATGCTGGCCGGCGACCCGGCCCGCTTGCTGCGCATGCTGGAAGGCTTGAAAGGCGAGGGCGAGGCGCTGCCGCTGGTGCTGTGGGCGGTGTCGGAGGAAATCCGCACCCTGCTCAAGCTGAAGGCGGGCATGGCGCAGGGGCGGCCGCTGGGCGCCCTGCTGAAGGAATACCGGATCTGGGGACCGCGCGAACGCATGATGGACCCGGCGCTGCGCCGCATTTCGCTGGCGACGCTGGAAGCCGCCATGAAGGACGCGGCCCAGGTGGATAAAATGATCAAGGGCTTGCGCGCCAAGGCATATGCCGGCGACGCCTGGGATGCGATGCTGCAGCTGGCGCTGAAAGTCGCGCGCGGCTGATGGCTGGCTTCCCGCGGCCCGCACAGGACACTGGAACCGCAATGGACATCAAACAGTACATGGAACAAGTCGGGCAACAGGCGCGCGCCGCATCGCGCGCCATGGCCCGCGCCGACTCCGCCACCCGCAACCGCGCGCTGGCGCTGATCGCCGACGCCATCGAGCGCGACGCCGCCCTGCTGCGCGCTGCCAACCAGCAGGACCTGGACGCCGCTGCCGCCAGCGGCCTGGCGCCGGCCATGCTGGACCGCCTGGCATTGTCCGACAAGGCTATCGCCACCATGGTCGAGGGCCTGCGCCAGATCATCGCGCTGCCCGACCCGATAGGCGAGATCAGCGGCCTGAAATTCCGCCCGACCGGGATCCAGGTCGGCCAGATGCGGGTGCCGCTGGGCGTGATCGGCATCATCTACGAAGCCCGTCCCAACGTGACGGTGGACGCGGCCGGCCTGTGCATCAAGAGCGGCAACGCCACCATTTTGCGCGGCGGCTCGGAAGCCATCCATTGCAACCGCGCCCTGGCCAAACTGGTGCAGGAAGGCCTGACCGGCGCCGGCCTACCGGACGACGCGGTGCAGGTGGTGGACACCACCGACCGCGCCGCCGTCGGCGCCCTGATCACCATGCCGCAATACGTGGACGTGATCGTGCCGCGCGGCGGCAAGGGCCTGATCGCGCGCCTGATGGAAGAAGCCACAGTCCCCATGATCAAGCATCTGGACGGCATCTGCCACGTCTACATCGACGCCAGGGCCGATATGCGCAAGGCGCTGGACATCGCCTTCAACGCCAAGTGTCACCGCTATGGCACCTGCAACACCATGGAAACCCTGCTGGTGGCGCGCGCCATCGCGCCCACCGTGCTGCCCAAACTGGCGGAGCTGTACGAGACCAGACAGGTCGAGCTGCGCGCCGACGAGGAAGCGGCCGCCATCCTGGCCGGCTACCGCTTCCTGTCGCCGGCCACCGAGCAGGACTGGGCCACCGAATACCTGGCGCCCATCCTGGCCGTGAAAGTGGTGGAGGGTATCGATGAAGCCATGGATCACATCAACCGCTATTCGTCCAGGCACACCGAGGCCATCGTCACCGAGGACTACAGCGACGCCATGCGCTTCCTGCGTGAAGTCGATTCGGCCAGCGTGATGGTGAACGCCTCGACCCGCTTCGCCGACGGTTTCGAATACGGCCTGGGCGCCGAAATCGGCATCTCCAACGACAAGCTGCACGCGCGCGGCCCGGTGGGACTGGAAGGATTGACCTCCCTCAAATACGTGGTGTTCGGCCACGGTGAAGTACGCAACTAAAAAAGGAACGCCATGCTCTGGATGAAAGCCCTGCACGTCTTCTTCGTGATCGCCTGGATGTCCGGCGTGTTCTACCTGCCGCGCATCTACGTCAACCTGGCGATGGAGAACGAACCGGCCACGGTGGCGCGGCTGCTGGCCATGGCGCGCAAGCTGTACCGCTTTTCGATGTGGCTGTCGGTGCCGGCCGTGGTGTTCGGCGCCATCACGCTGTATCTGCAGTACGCCACGCCGGACGGCTTCCACATGCCGGCCTGGATGCACGCCAAGCTGCTGTTCGTGGTGCTGGTGATAGGCTATCACCACGCCTGCGGCGGCATCCTGAAAAAATTCGAGCGCGGCGCCAACACCCGCAGCCACAAGTGGTTCCGCGTGTTCAACGAGATCCCGGTGTTCATGCTGCTGGCAATCGTGATACTGGTCGTGGTAAAGCCTTTCTGAGGCAAGTAATTTAACGGATAAAGGGTACACCTTATGGCTTCATTCTTTTGCCCATGCCCGCGCGGCATGGAAGCGGCGCTGGCCGAGGAGCTGGGCGAAATCGCCCAGCAAAGCACCACCATGAAGGTGCACAACCAGGTGCCGGGCGGCGTGCACGTCTCCGGCGAACTGCAGGACGCCTACCGCATGAATTTGCATTCACGCATAGCCTCGCGGGTGCTGATGCGCATGGGCGTGACCGGCTACAAGAACGAGAACGACATCTACGACCTGGTGCTGGCCCAGCCCTGGGAAGACTGGTTCAGCTACGACCATACCATCCGGGTCGACGTCACGGCTGTCAAGTCGCCGCTGAAAAGCCTGGAGTTCATCACGCTGAAGATCAAGGACGCCATCTGCGACCGCTTCCGCGACCAGTTCAACAAGCGTCCCTCGGTGGACACCAAGGAACCCGACATGCGTATCGCCGGCTTCCTGGACGCGCACCAGTTCATCATCTACCTGGACACCTCGGGCGAGGCCCTGTTCAAGCGCGGCTGGCGCGAGGAAACCGGCGATGCGCCGCTGCGTGAAAACCTGGCGGCCGGCCTGCTGCGCGTCTCGGGCTGGAAGCCGGGCACGCCGCTGTTCGATCCCATGTGCGGTTCCGGCACCATCCTGTGCGAGGCCGCACAGATGGTGCAGGGCATTCCGCCTGGCGCGCGGCGCCGCTTCGCCTTCGAGGCCTTCAACGATTTCGATCCGGCCCCGTGGCAGGCCATGAAAGCCGCCATCAAGCCCAACCCGCTGCCGGCCGAACCCACCATCTTCGGCTCCGACATCTCGGGCGACATGGTGGCCATGACGCGCCACAACCTGCGCAGCGCCGGCATTATGTTCGAGGTGCCGCTCAAGCAGATCGAGGCCCAGGAAGTGAAGGCGCCCACCGAGCAGCCGGGCATCCTGCTGACCAACCCGCCCTACGGCGAGCGTATCGGCGTGCGCGGCGACAGCACCCTGCCGGAGGATGAACTGGCCAACAGCTTCTACGCGGCCTTCAGCGCCACCCTGAAGCAGCGCTTCGCCGGCTGGACCGCCTTCCTGTTCACGGCCGACCTGGGCCTGCCCAAGCTGCTGCGCCTGAAGGAATCGCGCAAGACGCCCTTCTTCAACGGCGCCCTGGAATGCCGCTTGTTCCGCTTCGACATGGTGGCCGGCTTCAACCGCCGCGACGCCGCCAAGCCGAAAGACGCCTGACCACGCGCCGCCCTGGAGTCAGTCCTCTTTTTCGGGCGGCGGCATAATACGCAGCGTAGCGGGCCATTGCGGATGCGATGGCCCTTGTTTTTTTTGCAGGCCGCCATGTTCCCCACACCTCCCAGCAATCTCCCACCCGACCCCGACATCGACGTGCCCGAACCGGAGCCGCACCACGTCAAGCTGCCCGGCCCGGCCGGCCTGGCCATGATGCTGGCCGCGCTGTCCATGCTGGGGCCATTCTCGATCGACGCCTACCTGCCGGCCTTCCCCGCCATCCAGTCCTCGCTGCGCGCCACCCCGCTGGAAGTGCAGCAAAGCCTGACCTTCTACATGCTGTCCTTTGCCGGCATGGTGCTGTGGCATGGCGCGCTGTCGGACGCCTTCGGCCGCCGCAACGTCATCCTGGTGTCGCTGTTCATGTTCGGCATCGGCACCCTGGGCTGCGCTTCGGCGCACTCGGTGCATTATCTGTGGGCGTTCCGCGTGCTGCAGGGGGTGTCGGCCGGGGCCGGGGTGGTGGTGGGGCGCGCCATCATCCGCGACCTGTACCACGACGCCGAGGCGGCCCGGCTGCTGTCCATGGTCACCATGATTTTTTCCATCGCGCCGGCGGTGGCGCCGGTGCTGGGCGGCTGGATCGTCACCCTGTCCGAGTGGCGCACCATCTTCCTGTCGCTGCTGGTGTACACGGCAGGCCTGCTGCTGTACTGTTACCGGCGCCTGCCGGAGACCCTGCCGCCGTCCAAAAGGCATCCGTTCAATCCGCGCTTTTTGGCCCGCAACTATGCCCAGGTGATGCGCTCGCCGCTGTTCCACATGAAGTCGGGCGTGGTGGCGCTCAATTTCGCCGGCCTGTTCCTGTACATCACGGCGGCGCCGGAAATGCTGCCGCAGCAGCTGCACCTGGGCCCCAGCCAGTTCGGCTGGCTGTTCATCCCCACCGTGAGCGGCCTGTTCCTGGGAGCGCTGGCGGCCAACCGCGTGGCCGGCCGCATCGCCTTCGCGCGCCAGATCCGTATCGGCTTCTGCTTCATGCTGGCGGCCTCCCTGTGCAACCTGGCCTGGCACGCCTGGCAGCCGCCCTCGCTGCCGTGGACGGTGGCGCCGCTGTTCTTCTATGCTTTCGGCATGTCCATGGTGTCGCCCGCCGCCACCCTGCTGGCGCTGGACCTGTTTCCCCACATTCGCGGCACGGTGGCGTCCTGCCAGTCGTTCGCCAATACCCTGCTGGGCGCCATCGTGGCCGGCGTGGTGGCCCCGGCGCTGTCGCATTCGGTGCTGGCGCTGGCCGCCGGACAGGCGTTTTTCACCGGGGCGGCCCTGGTTTTGTGGCTGATGTCGCGTTATTACAAAAGACTGTTGTCAGGGCGCGAACAAATGTAACAATTTATTAATGGAAAAGTCAAAAAAAGTTTGATGGGAAATCTTGCTTGCTGATAAGTTACTAGGTCTTTGTGTTAGTATCATTTTTTAAGCCGGGAACAGAGGCCGAAAAACCGCCTTGTTCCGTGGATAGAGGGAACCATCAACCGTGGTAGTGCCCAGACCGTGCGCAGCCACATCCTATGTCTTAGGGCGGCAATGCTGGATACGATGTCACAACCTGATCACGATATACGCAACCGCCTGCTGATTGCGCGGTTGCCGGCCATGCCGCAGATCCTCATCAAGTTGATCGAGCATCTGCAGGCCGACGATGCCGGCATGCCCGAACTGGCAGCCTTGATCGCCAAGGATGCCGCCATGACCAGCAAGATACTCACGGTGGCCAACAGCTCGGCCTACCACCGCAACCGCGCGGTGGGCCTGGAGCAGTGCCTGGTCTCGCTGGGCACGGACATGATCAAGACCCTGGTGATCAGCGAATCCGTGTTCCAGACCTTCAACAGCTTCCCCCATTCCGGCAGCACCGACTTGCGCCTGTTCTGGAAAAGCTCGCTGACCACGGCCGTGATCGCGCGCGACCTGGCCAGGAAGATGAATTACCCGCATGTGGAGGAAGCCTACCTGGCCGGCCTGCTGCACAACGTCGGCCGCCTGGCCCTGCTGGCCACCGCGCCCAAGGAATACGCCGTCAACTTCATGGCGTGCGACGACGAGGCCCTGTGCGCGGTGGAGCAGCGCACCCTGCAGATCACCCATTCCGAGGCGGGCGCCTGGCTGATCGAGCGCTGGCACCTGGACTCCTTCCTGGCCGACAGCGTGCTGTATCACCACGAGCCGGTGGCGCGCCTGGAATCGGCCCATCCGCTGATACGCCTGGTGCGCGCCGCCCACCTGCTGTGCTACCACCGCAAGGATGACGAGGGCGACGCCCATGACCAAGTCGTGGCCGACGCCGCCCGCCTGGTCGGCATGGACGAGGATGCGCTCACTACCATCATGAACAACGCTGACCGCCAGGTGGAAAAATCGGCCGCCTACCTGGGCATCGACATCGCCGGCGCCGACGAGATCGTGGCGCCGCCGGCCTACGTGCCGCCGCCGCCGGTGGACCCGGTGCAGCAGCGCCTGTCGGAGGAAGTGCGCAACATGGTGCTGGTGTCCGAGATGGGCCAGACCTTCTCGCGCCAGCAGGGCGAAAGCGGCCTGCTGGAAGCCATGACGCGCTCGGCCCGCATCCTGTTCGATTTCGAGTCGGCCGTGCTGCTGCTGGAAAATCCCACCGGCCACGCGCTGGTGGGCGTGCCCACCGGCGAGAACCAGCAGCGCCTGGCCGAGTTCTCCATCCCGCTGGCCAAGGGCGGCCCGGTGGCGCAGGCCGCCGTGGAGCGCAAGCTGGCCTACCTGGGCCGCGCCACCCCGGGACTGGGCCTGGCCGAGGAACAGCTGCTGCGCCTGATCGGCAGCGACAGCGCCGTGTGCCTGCCGCTGGTGGCCAACCAGCGCTGCTTCGGCCTGCTGGTCGGCGGCGCCGGCGCCTGGCAGATGGCCGGCTACCAGAAGCGCGAACGCTTCCTGCAATCGTTCGGCAACCAGGCCGCCAGCGCGCTGGAGACCTCGCTGTCCGAGCGCGGCCACGCCAGGCGCCAGATCGCCAGCGTGGCGGAGGAATACCGGGAAGCGTCGCGGCGCGTGGTGCACGAGGTGAACAACCCGCTGTCCATCATCAAGAACTACCTGTCGGTGCTGGACGCCAAGCTGGCGCGGCGCGAACCTGTGGTGGGCGAGATGTCCATCCTGAACGAGGAAATCGACCGCGTCGGCCAGCTGATCAACGGCCTGGCCGATCTGCAGCCCAGCGAAGCGGGCCGCGTGACCGATGCCGGCCGCGTGGTCAACGAAGTGCTGCGCCTGTTCCGCGCCACCGACTTCGTGCCGGCTTCGGTGCAGATCCTGGTGCGCATGCAGGAGGAGCCGGCCGAGATCGACGGCGACGCCGACCTGCTCAAGCAAATCCTCGTCAACCTGATCAAGAACGCGGTGGAGGCCATGCCGGACGGCGGCACCATCGAGATCGCCAACCGCGGCCACGTCAACCGCGAGCGCCGGCTGTACCTGGAGCTGGTGGTGGCCGACACCGGCCCCGGCCTGTCGACCGAGGTGCTGGCCAATTTGTTCTCGCCGGTGCGCAGCGCCAAGGAGGGCGCGCACCACGGCCTGGGCCTGTCCATCGTGCATGGCCTGGTCAAGAAAATGCAGGGTCTGATCACCTGCCGCTCCGGCCGCGCCGGTACCGCGTTTGAAATCCTGCTGCCCGCCAAGGGCAGTACCAGCCAACTCGCCGGCGGCCAGCCGCGGGCGATGGATTCCGTGTAAGGCCATCATGAACCTGATAACCGCCGGCGCCCACCTGGCCCCAGACCACCGCCCGGGAGATGCAAGCGCCGCCGCCGACGAGGGTGTGTATACCCCGCGCCTGCTGCTGGTCGATGACGAACCCCGCTTGCTGTCCTCGCTGTACGAACTGCTGCGCGACCGCGACTACCAGCTGGTGACCGCCAGCTGTGGCGAGGAAGCCCTGGCGCACCTGACCAAAATGCGGTTCGACCTGGTCCTGCTGGACCTGCGCCTGCCCGATATCGGCGGCCACGAGATCATGGACTTCATCAACGCCAGGGGGCTGGACGGCGACGTGATCGTGATGAGCGGGGAGGTCGGCATCGACGCCGCCATCGGCGCCTTGAAGCGCGGCGCCTACGATTACCTGCGCAAGCCCTACAGCCGCGAGGAATTGCTCAAGACGGTGGAAAACGCACTGCAGAAGCGCCGCCTGGCGATCGACAACGCGCGCATCGCCACCCGGCTGGAAAATTCGGAGAAGATGTACCGCAACCTGGTGGACAGCTCGCCGGACATCATCTACACCCTCGACCACGAGGGCTGCTTCACCTTCGTCAATGACCGCGTGCAGCAGCTGCTGGGCTTTACCCGCGAGGAGCTGATCGGCAAGCACTACTCGTCCCTGGTGCATGAGGAAGACCGGGAGCGGGCCCGCTACGTATTCAGCGACAAGCGCGAGGGCGACCGCAGCGCACGCAACGTCGAGCTGCGCCTGCGCTGCGCCAACGGCGGCGGCGTGGAGCGCACCTTCAACAATACCCTGATGCCGATACCGCTCAACGAAATCGGCATGCAGCTGCCGGAGCAGCGCCAGCGCCGCCAGGAGCTGTTCGGCATCTACGGGGTGGCGCGCGACATCACCGACCGCAAGCGCGCCGAGGAAGTGATTTCCTACCAGGCCTACCACGACATCCTGACCGACCTGCCCAACCGCATGCTGTTCAAGGACCGCCTGGGCCTGGCCGTGATCCAGGCCAAGCGCAAGCTCACCGAACTGGCCGTGATGTTCGTCGACCTGGACCGCTTCAAGCTGGTGAACGACACCCTGGGCCACGTCAAGGGCGATGAATTGCTGCAGCAGGTGGCGCTGCGCCTGAAGGATTGCCTGCGGCGCGGCGACACCCTGGCGCGCCAGGGCGGTGACGAATTCACCATCGTGCTGCCCGAGCTGCGCGACCGCGCCGACGCCATGGCCATCGCCGACAAGTTCCTGGAGTGCCTGCACAAGCCCTTCGACCTGGGGGGCAACGAGGTGCACATCTCGGCCTCGATCGGGATCGCCGTGTATCCGGGCGATGGCGAGACCATCGATGAACTGCTGCGCCATGCGGACATCGCCATGTACCAGGTCAAAGCCCAGGGCAAGAACGGCCACAGCTTCTATCACAACTCCATGCTGGACGTGTCGCACCAGAAGATCGCGCTGGAGCAAAGCCTGCGCAAGGCGCTGGAACAGAACGAGCTGGAAATGTACTACCAGCCGCAGGTGGACGTGGCCACCGGCCGCATCATCGGCGCCGAGGGCCTGATGCGCTGGAACCATCCGCAGCGCGGCCTGCTGGCGGCCGGCGAATTCCTGCCCTTCGCGGAGGAAAACGGCTTGATGCTGCCGATCTCGGACTGGATGCTGGGCGCGCTGTGCCGCGACCTGCTGCAATGGAACGCGGCCGGCGGCGAGGCCATACGGCTGTCGCTCAACCTGTCGCCGCAATACCTGGACCGGGGCGACTTCTTCGAGAAAATGCGCGGCGCGTTGACCCGCTACGGCATTTCGCCGGCCCAGATCGAGGTCGAGATCACCGAGAACATCTGCATCCGCAACCCGCAGTACGCCATCGAGCAGCTCAACAAGCTGTGCCAGCTGGGCGTGTCGGTGGCCATCGACGATTTCGGCACCGGCTATTCCTCGCTGTCCTACCTGCACCGCTTCCCCATCCACACCATCAAGATCGACCAGTCCTTCGTCAAGGAGATCCACGACGAGCATGGCCACTATCCGGTGATCCTGGCCATCATCTCGATCGCGCGCGGGCTGGGGCTGCACCTGGTGGCGGAAGGGGTGGAGACCGAGGTGCAGGCGCGCTACCTGAAGGCCAACGGCTGCCACACCATGCAGGGCTATTTGTACCACCGGCCGGTGTCGCTGAGCGCCTTCCTGCAGGTGCTGCAGGACCAGCGCAGCGCCGTGCAGCACGCGCTGCCGGCCCTGCAGGTATTGACCGGCGAGCACGCGCCGGCCATGGTGGCCTTCCAGGCTTGAGGCGCGATGGAAAAGCATAGTCCTGGCGAGGGCGTGCCGGCCGACGAGGCCAGCTACACCGCCGAATACCTGCGCATCAAGGGCCTGGCCGAGCGCGGCGTGGTCAATGCCCAGCACAGCCTGGGCTTCATGTATTTCAACGGCCAGGGCGTGGCCCGGGATTATGAACAGGCGGTGGCCTGGTACCGGCGCGCGGCCGACGCCGGCTTGGAACACGCCCAGTACAACCTGGGGGTGATGTACCAGAAGGGCCAGGGCGTGCCCATGGATTGCCTGGAGGCGGCGCGCTGGTACCGCCTGGCGGCCGAGCAAGGCTACGCGGCGGCCCAGTACAACCTGGGCTGGCTGTACGCCAAGGGCCAGGGCGTGGAAGCCGACAGCCAGCAAGCCATGCACTGGTTCAGCAAGGCCGCCGAGCAGGGCGACGCCGGCGCCCAGAACAACCTGGGCATGATGTACGACAGCGGCAAGGGCGTGCCGCAGGATTACCAGCAGGCCATCGCCTGGTACCGCAAGGCCGCCGAGCAGGGCTACGCGCGGGCCCAGTTCAACCTCGGGCTGCGCTACGAGAACGGCCAGGGCGTGCCGCAGGATACGGTCCAGGCCATGTCCTGGTTCCGCAAGGCGGCCGACCAGGGCTATGCGCCGGCCCAGTTCAATCTCGGCCTGCGCTTCGACAAGGGCGAGGGCATAGGCCAGGACAGCCAGAAAGCCATCATGTGGTACCGGCGCGCGGCGGAGCAGAACCACGTCAGCTCGCAGTTCAACCTGGGCCTGATCTACGATAATGGCCAGGGCGTGCCGCGCGACGAGCAGAAGGCGCTGGAGTGGTACCGCAAGGCCGCCGAGCAAGGCCACGCGGGGGCGCAGAACAACCTGGGGCTGCGCTACCAGCACGGCCAGGGCGTGCCGCAGGACCAGGGGCAGGCGCTGCACTGGTACCGCAAGGCGGCCGAGCAGGGCCACCCGGCCGCGCAGTACCACCTGGGCCAGCTGTTCGACGCCGGTGTGGGCGGGGTGCAGGATGCGCAGGAAGCCATCTTCTGGTACCGCAAGGCGGCCGACCAGGGCCACTTGCGGGCCCAGTTCGAGCTGGGCCTGCGCTACGAGACAGGACACGGCGTGCCGCAGGACCAGCGCAAGGCCATGGGCTGGTACCGCCGCGCCGCCGAGCAGGATTATGTGGCGGCCCAGTACAGCCTGGGCCTGCTGCACGACCGCGACGACGGTCCGCAGCCTGATCCGGTGCAGGCCAACCACTGGTACCGCAAGGCGGCTTTGCAGGGCCATGTCCAGGCCCAGTTCGCGCTGGGACTGCGCTGCGACAGCGGCCAGGGCATGGCGCAGGACCCGGCCCAGGCCTATCACTGGTATGTGCAGGCCGCGCGCCAGGGACATGCACGCGCCCAGTTCAACGCCGGCCTGATGTGCCTGAGCGGCCATGGCACGGCGGCCGATCCGGCCCAGGCCTGGCAATGGCTGGCGCGGGCCGAGCAGGCCGGCATCGCGGCCGCGTCCAAATACCTGCAGAGCGCCGCCGCCCGGCTCAATCCGGCCGCGCTGACCTTGGCCCGCGACCGCCTGGCCATCCTGCCTGATTAGGAAGCTGTTCAACATCGCCTGGCGTCGTTGCGGCGACAGGTGCCCAGGGATTCAAGCCGCCGGATTTTCTGCCGTTACCAGAACGATAAGCAGAAAAACAAGCGGAAGCCATGCAGATCAACACCAACCTCTCCAGCCTGGGCGCCCAGCGCAGCTACGAGCGCGCCGGGGGGGAGGTGGCCGCCAGCCTGCAGAAGCTGTCCACCGGCCAGCGCATCAACAGCGCGGCCGACGACGCGGCCGGGCTGGCGATCAGCGAGCGCATGGAGGCCGGCGTGCGCGGCATGCAGCGCGCTTCGCGCAATATCAGCGACGGTGTCTCGCTGCTGCAGGTGGCCGACGGCGCGGCGGGCCGCCTGGCGGATAACTTGCAGCGCATGCGCGAGCTGGCCGTGCAGGCCGCCAACGACAGCAACAATGTACTGGACCGCGCCTCCCTGCAGCAGGAGGCCGATGCGCTGGCGGCGGCCAACATCGGCATCGCCGAAGGCGCCACCTTCAACGGCCGCGCGCTGCTGGACGGCACCTTCTCCACCCAGCTGCAGGTGGGGGCGCAGGCTGGCCAGACCATCCACCTCAACCTGCAGGCTGCGCTGGTACCGCGCGGGTACAACACCGGGTTGGTGGATGTGTCGCAGCACCAGGTCACGGTCAAGGGGGAACAGGTCAAGGGCGCGCTGCTGGCCGGCGCCCTCACCATACGCAATGGGGCGGTGGGCGCCTCGGTGGCGGGCGCCAGGCCGGGCCAGGGGGCGGACAGCGCCTACGCGGTGGCGGCCGCCGTCAACGCCGCCAACCTGCGCGACGTCGCCGCCACCGCCAGTACCATCTGGGAAGTGCAGGCGGGAGCGGCAGGAGCGCTGCCGAATGCGGGCCTATCCATCAACGGCGTTGCCATCGGCGCCATTTCTGGCGGCAGCGCGGCGGCGCGGGCCGCCAGCGCGGCGGCGGCCATCAGCGCGGCGGCGGCGGATACGGGCGTGAGCGCTAGTGCCGATGGCGCCACCCTGACCCTGAGCGCGGCCGACGGCCGCAACATCGAGGTGGCGGAATCTGGCGCCGGCTATGCCGGTTCGCTGGGGCTGGCGCTGGGCGCCTACCGGGGCAGCGTGACGGTGACCGAAACCCGGCTGGGCGCGCACACCCTGGCCATCGGCGGGCGCAGTCCGGAATCGGTGGGACTGAGCGGCGGTCGCCAGAGTTCGCAGCCTACCGGCGCGCGCGAGCTGGTGCTCAAGGATATCTACAGCGCGGGCGAGCCGCCCATCGACCTGTCCACCCACGGCGGCGCCAGCGACGCCATCGACTACCTGGACGGCAAGATAGACACCATCAGCCAGATCCGCAGCCAGCTGGGCGCGGCCCAGAACCGCATGCTGGCGGCGCAGTCGCAGGCCGACGACAGCGCCGTCAACCTGTCGGCGGCGCGCTCGCGCATCCGCGACACCGATTACGCCAGCGAGACCGCGCAGCTGACGCGCGGCCAGATCCTGCGCCAGGCCGGGGCTGCGATGGTGGCGCAGGCCAATGCGCAGCCCCAGTATGCCCTGATCCTGCTGCGCTGAGCGCCAGCAACCCGTTTCAACACGGCCATGGCATCGTGGCGGCGGCTTGCCGTGCCGGCCAAGGTCCTCAACCCGGCGCGTCAAGACGGTGCCGACAGGTGGCCGACGCGGTAGCGCTGCACGCCCTCGCCGGCCAGCGCGGCGGGCGGCTCATCGCGCCACAGCTGCAGCCGCACCACGCTCCAGGTGGCGGTATCGACGCCCACCACCGAGGCCAGCGCGCCCTGCGCCGTTGCGCCGGCCGCCGCCTCGCGTTCGCGCTGGCGCCACTCTTCCAGCGAGGCGTGCGGCGGGACCGCGGCGCTGCTGCGTGTGGCGTGGCGCGCTTGTTTCACCTCGGCGCCGACTTCCTGGTGCCACAGCGTCCAGCTGCGCACCACCGGCCAGCCGTAGGAGCGCGTCAACGCCGCAAAGGCCGGGCCGGCCAGGAAGTCGTGCATGGCGCCGCTGTCGCGCCACAGGTAGAAGGGCGCATACAGGTGTTCGATGCCCTCGTCGGCATACAGGTAAGCCTTGAAAGCCAGCCCCGGCAAGCCATCCAGCAGCGGTCCCTTGCTGGCGATGCGCCGGCGGATGATCTCCATGTCGTAATCGGCCGGCAGCGTGTAGCTGTACTGCATGGCGATCATGGCCGTTGCTCCGGGCGCGGCACGGTGGCCACGCCGTCGCTGAACGACCATTCGTCGCCTTGGGTCGTATTGATGACGATCATGACGTCCTGGGGCCGGATGCCGGGCGATTCTGCCAACAGCTCGGCGGTGCGCCGGAAGAAAGCCGCCTTCATCTCCGTGCTGCGCGGGCGGCCCGCCGTCACGGTGATGACCACGAAGTCCTCGGAGCGCGGTCCGCCCAGGTAGTGGCGGTCGTACACCAGCTCGTTCGGCTCGTGCTGGTGGATCAGCTGGAAGCGGTCGTCGCGCGGCACGTCGAAGGCTTCCACCAAGGCGCGGTGCAGGTTGTCGGACAGCGCCTGCAGGTAGTCGGCGGTGTGGCCCTTGCGCAGCGAAATGCGGCTCAGCGGCATGATGGTGCTCCTTTTTTTGATTTGACAGGGCTACGATACGCGCCTATCTTGATCCTGAAAATCGGGAATATTGGAATCGACAGTACACAAAAACGGGACGATCATGCGGCGTTTGACTTTCGACCTCGACGTGCTGCGCACCTTCGTCACCGGCGTGGAGCTGGGCAGTTTCGCGCGCGCGGCGGACCGCCTGGGCCGCTCCACCTCGGCCGTCTCCGCGCAGCTGAAAAAGCTGGAGGAGCAGCTGGGCATGCCGGTGCTGCGCAAGGAGGGACGCGGCATGGTGACCACGCCGGCCGGTGAATCGCTGCTGGGCTATGCGCGCCGCCTGCTGGAGCTCAACGACGAGGCGGCCAGCGCCGTGCGCGGCGCCGGGCTGGCCGGCAGCATCCGCCTGGGCATGCAGGAGGATTTCGGCGAGCACCTGCTGACCGATGTGCTGGGCCGCTACGCGCGCGCGCACCCGCGCCTGCGCATCGAGGCCCGGGTGGCGCGCAATTCGGAATTGATGGCGCAGCTGGCGGCCGGCAAGCTGGATCTGGCGCTGGCCTGGGACGCCGGCCAGATCAGCCCGTACTCGGAACCACTGGGCAGCCTGCCCATGTGCTGGATCGCATCGGAGGAAGGCCGTGGCGACAGCGGACTGCCGGCGCTGGCCGATGGCGAGCCGCTGCCGCTGGTGATGTTCGAGGCGCCCTGTTTGATGCGCACGGCCGCCACCACGGCGCTGGACCGGGCCGGCATCGCCTGGCGCATCGCGTTCACCAGTCCCAGCCTGGCGGGCGTGTGGGCGGCCGTGGCGGCCGGGCTGGGGGTGACGGTGCGCACCGGGGCGGGCATGCCGCCTGGCCTGCGGCTGCTGGATGCGGCATCCGGCCTGCCGCCGCTCCCCATGGCCGGCCTGAGTCTCCACAGCGCCGAAGCGGAACCGTGCGCCGCCGCCCGGCACCTGCGCGAGATCGTGCTGGCCTCGGTGCGGCAGCAACTGGGGACGGCCGCGCCGCAGCCGTTCAGGTCCGGAACAGATGGGTGAAGGCGCGGCTGACCGGCAGCTTTTCCTCGCAGCCGTGCAGCAGCAGCTGCATGCGCTCGGCGTCGATGCGCTCGGCGGCGGCAATGGCCTTGACGTTGACCACGGTGCCGCGGTGGATCTGCCAGAAGCGTTCCGGGTCCAGCCCGTCCAGCATGTCCTTCAGGGCCGTGCGCACCAGCGCTTCCGAGCCGTTCAGCACCACCCGCGTGTACTTGGTGTCGGATTGGAAGAACAGCACGTCGTCGACGTCGATGAGGCGCACCTGGCGCCCCACCGAGGCCTTGATCCACTTGAGCGGCTTGCGCTCCGGCGCCGGCGCCGCCGCCTTCAGCTGCGACAGCAGGGCGCTGATGTCGGCCGGCTGGGCGTGCATCTTTTCCCGCACGCGGGCGATGGCTTTTTCCAGCCGTCCGGCCTGCACCGGCTTGAGCAGGTAGTCCACCGCGCCGGCCTCGAAGGCATCCACCGCGTACTGGTCGTAGGCGGTGACGAACACCACATGGGCCGAGCGGCCGATGCGCTGCGCCACCTCCAGGCCGGACAGGCCGGGCATGCGGATGTCCAGGAACACCAGCTGCGGTTCGTGCTGCAGGAAGGCGTCCCAGGCATCGTTGCCGTTTTCCGCCACCTGCACGATGCGCGCCTCCGGCCAGGCCGTTTCCAGCATCTCCAGCAGGCGTTCGCGCATCAGGGGTTCGTCTTCGGCGATCAATATCTTTGTGCTCATGCGGGTTCCTTGCTGGCTTGCTGGAGTTGTTGGTGTTGCCGCGGGATGCGGATGTCGGCCACCACCCCGCCATCCTCTTCTTCGTACAGCGAGAGCGTAGCGCCGGGTCCATAGGCCAGCCGCAGGCGTTCCTTGACGTTGTGCAGGCCGATGCCGCTGCCCGGTTCCGGACTCAGGCCGACGCCGGTATCGCGCACGGTGATGCGCAATTCGCCATCCTCGATGGCCGCGCCCACGCTGATGCTGGCGCCGCGCAGCGAGGGTTCCACGCCGTGCTTGATGGCGTTTTCCACCAGCGTCAGCAGGGCCATGCCGGGGATGGCGTGCTGCGCCAGCTCCGCCGGCAGGTGCAGGTCGAAGCGCAGGCGCGAGCCCAGGCGGATGCGCATCACTTCCAGATAGGAGCGTATCAGCGAGAACTCGGCCGCCAGGGTGCTTTGCTCGGCGCTCATCTCGGCCGTGCTGACGCGCAGGAAGGCGATCAGGTGCGAGGTCAGTTCGGCCGCGCGCGGCGCTTCCTTTTCCGCCAGCTGCTGGACCGCGCCCAGGGTGTTGAACAGGAAGTGCGGTTCGATCTGGGCGCGCAGCAGGCGCAGCTGCGATTCGCTGAGCTGGCGCGCCAGCCGTTCGTGCTCGGCTTCGGCCTGCAGGCGGGCGGTGATGGCCTCGTAATCCTTGTTGCGCCAGGCGCTAACGATCAATACCATGATCAGGTGGCAGGCGCCCGCACCCAGGCCGAACAGCAGCAACTTGGGGGCGCTGCGCTCTATCACCGGCAGCAGCGCCTTTCCATTGACGAAGGAGTCGCTCAGCATGGCGATCAGGGAGCCGGCATACATGCCCACCACGGCCAGCAGCGCCGCCTTGAACTGGTGGCGCACCGCACGCCGGTAATTGAACCAGATACCAATCAGGGCGCAGATCACGGCCAGTCCCACCACATTGGTCATCAGCAGCCAATCGAACCAGCGCAAGGTCGAAGGCACCAGCAGCCACAGGGCGCCCCCCAGCAGCGACAGGACAGCCATGGTTTTCAGCGTCAGCAACGTGCCTTTCCAGCCCCGGTAGGCGCTGCAGAAGGCGTACAGCTGGTTGCGTTCTATCTCCGTCAGGGCGGCCAGTTTGCGCAGACCCTTGCTGTACGCGCTAGCCGGCAGCCGCTCGACCGACGAGGGATCGCGCAGGGCGTCCAGCACCTGCTCTTCCCAGCAGTGGTATTTGGCTTTCAGTGTGGCCAGCATCGCGTATCCCCTCGGTGTGCTTTGTCATGTCTGCACTGTACCCAACAGGACGCAAGGGTAACACCGGAACGTGACGAGTGACGAATCCGGCGGCGCGAAATACGAGCGCCGGGTTCAGCCGCCGCCTTCAGGGCGGATGGCGGTCAGCGCCACGGCGGCGATGCGGTCGGTGCGGGCGTGTTCCGGGGCGCCCAGTTCGCCGCCAAACACGTCGGGGTCGATTTCCTCGTAATCCCAGCCGCAGCCGGCCGCCGCCAGCAGGGCGGCGGCCCTGTCGCGGAAAGGATCGCGGCCTTCCACGATGGCGCTGCAGGTGTACAGCAGCAGCGCGCCACCCGGCGCCAGGCGGCCGGCGGCGCTGTCCACGATGGCCAGCGACAGGCCTTCGCCCAGCTCCCCGCCGCCGTGGCAGTAGGTGCGTTCGCTGTCGTCCAGCATGAAGGGCGGGTTGGAGATGATCCAGTCGTATTCGCCCTCGACCCCGCGCAGCAGGTCGCTGGTGGCGACTTTCACGTTGGCGGCGCCGGCCAGTTCGGCGTTGACGGCGGCCAGGGCCAGGGCCCGGGGATTGATGTCGGTGCACCAGACCTCGGCCTGCGGCAGCGCCGCCGCCACGGTGATGGCGCCCGGACCGGCGCCGCCGCCGATGTCGATCACGCGGCGCGGGGCCGGCAGCCGCTCCAGCGCGGCGCGCAACACGCGCGCGTAGCGGTAGGTATCCGGCCCGAAGAACACCGCGTCCTGTTCCTGGGTGGGGAAGGCGGAATGGAAATACAGGCGGCCGTCCAGGGTGGAGGCGCGCAGGGTGCTGCGCAGCAGGCCGCCGTCCTCGCGCACGATGCCGGCTTCGCGCATCCAGGCCAGCAGCTGCGGATCGGGCAGGCTGGGGTCGAATGGGCGGCTCCAGCCGAAGATGCCGCGCAGGTCGCGCGCCCGGGCGCTGCCAGGCCGTGCGTTGACGCGGCGGTGGCTGGGCGTGGAGATGGTGACGAAGTCATAGCCGGCGCGCTGCAGGTAGCGGCCGATCTGGAGCAGGGCTTGGTTCACGGCGTCTCCTTGAAAATAGGCGATGAAGTCATCCTACAGGGTGGGAGGGCGCGCACTGCGGCGCACCCGCAACAAACGAGACCAAATGGAGACCAAACGCGCAAGCAATTGCGCAAAACTGGAGCTAGGCTTGAGTGATAATCGGGCCGTCCCATTCCGTCATCTGCAAGGAAACCCAAGGAAACCCAAGGAAACCCAAGGAAACCATGTACCGTCTCACTTTGACATTGGCCGCCGCCTGCCTGGCGGCCACCGCCTGGGCCGCCGACACCCGCGATCTGTCCGGCCAGTGGCGCTTCGCCATCGACCGCACCGACGAAGGCGTGCAGCAAGCCTGGTTCACGCGCACCCTCGGGGACCGCATCGCCATCCCCGGCATCCTGCAGGCGCAGGGCTACGGCGACGAGATCAGCGCCAGCACGCCCTGGGTATTGTCGCTGTACGACAAGAACTGGAAGCTGCGCGCCGACTACGAGGCCTACACCAAGCCAGGCCAGGTCAAGGTGCCCTTCCTGTCGCAGCCGCAGCGCCACTACCTGGGGGCGGCCTGGTACCAGCGCGACATCGAGGTGCCGGCCTCCTGGCGCGGCAAGCGCGTGGCGCTCTTCATGGAGCGCCCGCACTGGGGCTCGACCACCTGGGTGGACGACAGGCAGATCGGCTCCAACCTGAGCCTGGTGGCGGAACACGAATACGACCTGGGCCTGCTGGCGCCGGGCAAGCACCGCGTCTCGGTGCGGGTCGACAACCGCATGCTGATGGCCTACCGCCCGGACGCGCACAGCGTGTCAGATTCGCTGGGCATGAGCTGGAACGGCATCATCGGCAAGGTCGAGCTGCGCGCCACCACGCCGGTGTGGCTGGATGACGCCCAGGTCTATCCCAACGTGGAAGACAGGACGGTGCGGGTCAAGGTCCGCATCGGCAACGCCGGCGGCAAGGCTGGCAGCGGCGTGCTCAGCGCCAACGGCGTGCAGCAGAAAGTCAGCTGGGACAAGGATGGCGGCACTGCCGAGATCACGGTGCGCTATCCTGCCACGGCCCAGACCTGGGACGAGTTCCACCCGGTGCTGCAAAAACTCAAACTGCAGCTGAAAGGCGCGGACGCCGCCGACAGCCGCGAGATCAGCTTCGGTTTTGCCCACCTTGCCGCGCGCGGCAAGGACTTCGTGCTCAATGGCCGCCCCATTTACCTGCGCGGCACCCACCACGGCGGCGACTTCCCGCTGACCGGCTATCCGCCCACCGACGTGGCCTATTGGCGCAAGATCTTCCAGATCAACAAGGACTGGGGCATCAACCATATCCGCTTCCACTCCTTCTGCCCGCCGGAAGCGGCGTTCCAGGCCGCCGATGAACTGGGCCTGTACCTGCAGCCGGAACCGGGCATGTGGAACGAGGTCTCGCCCGGCACGGCCATGGACAAGATGCTGTACGAGGAAACCGAGCGCATCATCAAAGCCTATGGCAACCATCCCTCCTTCCTGATGCTCAGCCCCAGCAACGAGCCGAAAGGTAAATGGAAGGAAGCCTTCGACGCCTGGATCGCCCACTACCGCCAGGCCGATCCGCGCCGCCTGTATTCGAACGGCACCGGCCATACGGAGAAGGAAGTGCCGGGACTGGCCGAGGGCACCGACTTCCTGGCCATGCAGCGCATCGGTCCCAAGCCGCTGCGCGGCAACAAGGGCTGGTTCGGGCGCGACTACGGCGATTCGCTGACCGAGGTGCGTGTGCCGGTGGTGTCGCATGAGGCGGGGCAGTGGGTGTCCTACCCGGACTACGGCATCATCGCCAAATTTACCGGCTACCTGCGGCCCGGGAACTACGAGATCTTCCGCGATTCGCTGGCGCGGCATGGCATGGCCGGGCGTAACAAGGACTTTGCGGTCGCCTCGGGCAAATTCCAGGTCGAGAACTACAAGGAAGAAATCGAGGCCAACCTGCGCACGCCCGGCATGATGGGCTACCAGCTGCTGGACCTGCATGACTACCTGGGCCAGGGCACGGCGCTGGTCGGCATCCTGGATACCTTCTGGGAGAGCAAGGGCTATTCCTCGCCCAGGGAATTCCGGCGCTATAACGGCGCGACCGTGCCGCTGGCGCGCCTCACGAAGCGCGTGTACACCTCCGGCGACACCCTGTCGGCCGAGGTGGAGATCGCCCACTACGGCGCCCAGCCGCTGCAGGGCGCGCAGCCCTACTGGAAGCTGGTGGACGCCGGCGGCAAACAGGTCGCCGGCGGCGACTTCGCGCGGCGCGATATCGCCATCGGCAAGAATATCGCGCTGGGCAAGGTCGAGCTGGCGCTGGCCGGCCTGCCGGCGCCGCAAGCCTACAAGCTGGTGGTGGGCCTGCGCGGCGCCGACGCGGAGAATGACTGGAACATCTGGCTGTACCCGTCCCAGGTCAGCGAGCCGCAGGGCGTGCTGGTCACCCACAGCTGGGATGCGGCCGAGGCGCGTTTGAACGAAGGCGGCAAGGTGCTGTACCTGCCGCGTCCGGCCGACCTGGATTGGAACTCGCCGCCGCTGGACAACGTGCCGGTGTTCTGGAACCGCCTGATGAATCCGGCCTGGGGCCGCATGCTGGGCATGTGGGTGGACCGCAATCATCCGGCCCTGGCCGGATTCCCCACCGAGGACTTCAGCGACTGGCAGTGGATAGAGCTGCTGAAGAATACCCGCGCCGTCAACCTGGACCGCCTGCCGGCCGCGCTGCAGCCCATCGTCCAGCCCATCGACGACTGGAACCGCAACTACAAACTGGGCCTGTTGTTCGAAGCGCGGGTCGGCAAGGGCAAGCTGCTGGTGGCCAGCGCGGACCTGGACAGCGACCTGGAACACCGCCCGGTGGCGCGCCAGCTGCGCAAGTCGGTGCTGGACTACATGGCGGGTGAGGGCTTCCAGCCGCAGGCCGCCATCGCCCCGGCGGAATTGCGCACCGTGCTGTTCGACACCCTGAGCATGAAGAAGCTGGGCGCCAAGGCCAGCGGGGGGCGCGACGCCGCCAGCGCCATCGACGGCGATCCCAACACCTTCTGGAGCGCCGGTGCGCAGAATGCACCGCGCGTGCCGCAGGAGCTGACCATCAGCTTCCCGCAGCCGGTGTCCTTCACCGGCCTGGTGCTGATGCCGCGCCAGAACCACCGCGACCACGAAGGCGATGTGCGCGAATTCGTGCTGCAGGCCAGCGACGACGGCAACAGCTGGCGCGAACTGGCGCGCGGCGAGTTGAAGTCCACCTATGACCAGCAGCGCGTGGCGCTGGGCCGCGAGGAGCGCGCGCGCTACCTGCGCTTCGTGTCGCTGTCCGGCTTCGGCAGCGACAACAGCAGCGCCATCGCCGAGCTGGCGCTGGTCTACACCGGTCCCCGGCTGCCGGACAATCCGGACACGCTGGCCTACAAGCGGGTGCGCTCGGCCTCCAGCGACATCGACGAGAACCTGCCGGAGGAGAAGAAAAAGCCCAGGCAGTAAGATGCCATCTTTGTAAGCCGATGTTTCCCCTGTAGCCCGCCGCGCTGCGGTAGGCTACGCTAGCTAGTCCAAACAATAAAAGGGAGAGAAGATGGCGATACGCCTGCCCGTCGCGCTGTGCGCGGCCCTGTACGCGGCTCTTTCGGTGCTGCCCGCATGGGCGCAGACGGAACCGGAATCGGCCGCAGCGCCCGAGCCTGCGACCGAAAAAGTGCTGGTAGTGGGCCAGAAACCCGGACCGGGCCTGTGGAAGATCAGCCGCGGCGACCATGTGATGTGGGTGTTCGGCGCCTACAGCCCCCTGCCCAAAAAGATGGAGTGGCGCTCGCAGGAAGTGGAGACCATCATGGCCCAGTCGCAGCAGTATTTGCTGGCGCCGGCCGCCTCGCCCGATGTTGGCATCCTGCGCGGGCTGACCGCGCTGCCCTTCCTGTACGGCATACGCGACAATCCGGACGGCGCCAAACTGCAGCAGGTGCTGCCGCCCGAAGTCTACCGCCGCTGGCAAGGCATGAAGCAGAAATATATCGGCGACGACCAGGGTATGGAAAGCCTGCGTCCCATCTTCGCCGCCGACATCCTGTTCCGCAAGGCGCTGGAACGCGCCGGGCTGACCAACAGCATGGAGGTGCGCGAGTCCATCGAGAAGCTGGCCAGGAAGAACAAGGTCAAGGTCACGCCGGTCGAGATCATGCTGCCGGTGGACAGCCCGTCGCGCATGGTGCGCGACTTCAAGAAGGCCCAGGTCGAGGATGCGGCCTGCCTGTCCGCCACCATGGACACCCTGGAACGCGACATCGACGACGCCCGCGAGCGCGCCAACGCCTGGGCCAAGGGCGACCTGGGCGCGATCTCCAAACTCAACTTCGCCGAACGCGAGGGCGCCTGCAATGGCGCCATGATGAACAGCAGCTTCGTCCAGAAGCAGCCCGGCTGGCAGGAGGTGCCGCAGCGCATGCGCATGGCCTGGGTGCAGGCGGCCGAACACGCGCTGGACGCCAACCGCTCCACCTTCGCCCTGCTGCCCATCCATGAGCTGCTCAACCCCCAGGGCGCGGTCGCCATGCTGGCCGCCAAGGGCTACGCGGTGCAGAAACCCGAGTAAGCGCCGGGGCGGCGCCCGCCGCCCCCGTGCCCCCCGTGCCCCTTCCCTGCGGGCCTGCTGTGTCAGAACAACGCCAGAAAAATAAATTTGCCACACAACAGAAATCAAGCGAACTGAGCATGTTGCTATTATTGCTAGAATGTGCGCCCATCAACCATACCGAGGGGGAGTTCGATGACTTTGCTGATAGTGCTGGCCGCTCTGGCCTTTCTGATGCTGGCGGCCTACCGAGGCTACAGCGTGATTTTGTTCGCTCCCGTGGCGGCGCTGGGCGCCGTCCTGCTGACCGATCCCGGCGCCGTGGCGCCGGTCTTCAGCGGCATCTTCATGGAAAAGATGGTGGGCTTCGTCAAGCTGTACTTCCCGGTGTTCCTGCTGGGCGCTGTGTTCGGCAAGCTGATCGAGCTGTCCGGCTTTTCGCAGTCCATCGTGGTGGCGGCCATCCGCTACATCGGCCGCACCCGCGCCAACGCGGTGATCGTGGCCGTGTGCGGGCTCCTGACCTATGGCGGGGTGTCGCTGTTCGTGGTGGTGTTCGCGGTCTACCCGTTTGCCGCTGAGCTCTACCGGCAGAGCAATATCCCCAAGCGTTTGATGCCGGGCGCGATCGCCTTGGGCGCGTTCTCCTTCACCATGGACACCTTGCCCGGCACGCCGCAGATCCAGAACATCATCCCCACCACTTTCTTCAAGACCACCGGCTGGGCCGCGCCTTACCTGGGCGTGATCGGTTCCATCGCCACGGTGGCGGCCGGCCTGGCCTTCCTGGAATGGCGCCGCCGCGCCGTGATGGCCAAGGGCGAGGGCTATGGCGAGGATACCAAGCCGGTCGCCACCGCATCCGGCGCGCTGCCGCATCCGCTGCTGTCGCTGGCGCCGCTGGTGCTGGTGGGTGTGGCCAACTTCGTGCTGACCAAGCTGATACCGCAGTGGTATGGCGACAGCTACGCCCTGACCGCCGAGGTCCTGCCTGGCCTCAAGGCCCCGGTCAACACCACTATCAAGACCGTGCTGGGGATCTGGGCCGTGGAGGGTGCGCTGCTGCTGGGCATACTGCTGGTGTGCCTGACGGCGTTCGGCCGCATCCGCGAGACCTTCGCTTCCGGCACCAAGGATGCCGTCGGCGGCGCCCTGCTGGCGGCCATGAACACCGCCTCCGAGTATGGCTTCGGCGGCGTGATCGCCGCGCTGCCGGGCTTCATTGCCGTCAGCGAGGCGCTGCGCAGCGTGCCCAATCCGCTGGTGAACGCGGCGGTGTCGGTGACCACCCTGGCCGGCATCACTGGCTCCGCCTCGGGCGGCATGAGCATCGCGCTGGCTGCCATGGCGGACAGCTTCATTGCCAACGCCAACGCGGCCGGGATTCCGCTGGAAGTGCTGCACCGCGTGGTGGCCATGGCCAGCGGCGGCATGGACACCCTGCCGCACAATGGCGCCGTGATCACCCTGCTGGCCGTCACCGGCCTGACACACCGCCAGTCCTACCGCGACATCTTCGGCATCACCGTCATCAAGACGCTGGCCGTGTTCTTCGTGATTGCCGTGTACTACCTGACCGGCTTGGTCTGAGCCGGCTGCACGCTGGCCCCGGCCAGTTTGGCCACGCCGGCCAGCGTGGTCTGGGCCGCGTTCAGGCCCAGCAGGAAGTCCTGGTCGGAGTAGTTGGCGTACAGGTCGGTGGGCTGGTGCCAGTTCGGGTTCCAGCCGGCGCCGATCTGCTGGCCGCGCTCATTCTCTCGCAGCGAGACCGAGGGCACCAGGTCCATGAAGGGCGTGGAATCCGTGTTGGTCATGTGCGGACCGACGGCGGCCGGGTAGTGGGTCGCATACTTGTTGTTGGCCGCGTGCAGGGCCCAGGCCAGCCTGGCCGAGGCTTCCGCCTGTTTGGAATCGGCCTGGAATTCGATGTTGACGTCGGCCTCCTTGCGCTGCTCCGGCGGCGACACGTAGACCTGCCGGCCCTGGGCATCGAGCACCGGCTTGCCGGCCGCGTCCAGCTTGGGAATGGGCATGCCGTGGTCGTACATCATCATGTCGTGCTGTATCATCCCCAGCCACTTCGGTTCCGGATATTTGCCCGAGCCCTTGGGCGATTCCATGCCCTGCAAGTCCTTGCGCTGCTCCACATAGGCGCGCGCGCCGTTCAAGCCGGTTTCCTCGTTGTTCCACAGGATGAAGCGGATCGAGCGTTCCGTCTGCACGCCCGGCAGGCTGAAGATGCGGGCCAGTTCCATCACCAGCGCGGTGCCGGAACCGTCGTCGTTGGCGGCCTCGCCGAAACCGATGCCGTCCATGTGGGCGCTGACGATGTACATCTCCTCCGGATGCGTGGTCCCGACCTTGGTGCAATAGACGTTCTCGCGCGGTGAGGTGCCGACCGGGGTTGGTTCGGCGTTCAGGGCGCGCAGTTTCTCGTCGGGCTGTTTGAGCGGATCGGTGTTCACGCCGGTTGGGATGCGGTCGCCGAACAGCGTGCTGCCGCCTTGTCCGGCCGGGCCGCCGGCCAGCGCCGGCAAGGGCATGCGTTTGGGCTGGGGCGCGTCGGGCGGTAGCTGGGTGTAGTCGTACCTGAGGCGTTCGGTGTTGCTGCAGCCATAGGACTTGAGCTGCGCCTCTATCCAGTCCAGCGCCTGGCGGTTGCGCTCCGTGCCCTGGCGCCGGTCGCCGAAGGTGGTCAGGCCCTTGATGGTGGCCTTGTACTTCTCCAGCTGGAGATGGCCGACCAGCGTGGCGACGGGATCGTCGGCGGGCGCCTGGGCGTGGGAGGGCAGGGTGAACGCCAGCGCGATGGCGGCGGCCAGGAAAGAGGATGGTTTCATGGTCGGGGTCCTGAGTGGTGTACTTGGTGGTGGACTATAAATGAAAATCCATCGTCACACCGGTTTTTGGCTTGCTCAGTATGATGAACAGCCAGGGGCCTGACGCACGTCCTTTTCGGTATAAATCAAAATCCATCAGCGCCTGATCGTCTACCTTGGTAGCTCCACTATCGAGACGAACAGGAGGCGTATATGGTTGCATCGAACAAGTCCAGAAAAAATGCCAGCGAACTCAGCGGAGCAGGCTGGGCCAAGCGATACGCAGGCAGTAGTGACACGAGGGATTTGACAGGCAGCTTTCGGCATGCGGTTGATGATTTCATATATGCCATGATCGAAGCTGGCATAAAAGTGGGGGTCGAAGCCACATACCGGCCTGCCAAGCGTTCTTATCTGATGCATTGGTCCTGGCGCATCGTGAATGACGGAGTCGATCCTGCCTCTGTGCCTGCGATGTCTGACGTCGGAATTCAGTGGGAGCATCCGTCAGCAACGGCTTCATTGCGAGCAGCAAAAGATATGGTCGACGCGCTTTCGATGCGCAGGCTCAGGACCAAGCCTGCTCTGCGTTCTCAGCACAATCTCGGACTTGCCATTGATATGTCCCTGTCCTGGAGAGGGACGGTGTCGGTGAGGGACGCGACAGGCAGAATGGTGCAGATCAAGAGTACACCACGCAATGGACTGAATCGCCAGTTGATTGAAGTCGGTGCCAGTTATGGAGTGAAGAAATATTCTGGCAGCGGCAGAGACGTGCCACATTGGTCCAACAACGGACGTTGAGGGGTAAACATGAAGAAGCTTATCCTCGTCCTGTATCTGGTATTGGCCAGTACCGGGGCAAACGAAGTGCTTCCAAACGATGTCAAAAGTTTTATTGCCAACGCGGCCGCATGTGAGCATTTTGCCGGGGAATTCGATGGTGAACTGAGTGAGAAAAGGCAGAGAGAAATTGAGCGCGCGGTCGTGAGGCACTGCGGGCCTGCGCAACGACAACTTAAGCGTCTCCTGGCGAAATACAACGATGATCCGAAGGTGAGAGAGCTCATTGCGCAGCACGCCAACGAATCCGTCACCAGTTTTCGATAGTGAGGTGTCGGCGCTCTTGCGTGATTGTCAATCGTATTCAAAGGGGCGTAGAATACAGGGCAGGCGGGTGTAGTTCAATGGCAGAACTTCTGCTTCCCAAGCAGATAGCGTGGGTTCGATTCCCATCACCCGCTCCACTTACTGGTTCGCTTCATCACCTTCCCCGTTCGCTGCGCCCAAGGTTAGCATCGCCACCGCTGGATGGCGCCATGCGGCGCGCACTGAAAGCTGCGCCATGAATATCGTCGGACCCAAACAACGTTTGTCCACCCGCCTGGCATTCCTGTGCGCGGGCCTGGCCATGTCGGCCTGGGCCCCGCTGGTGCCGTTTGCCAAGCAGCGCATTGGGCTGGGTGAGGGGGAACTGGGACTGCTGCTGCTGTGCCTGGGGGCCGGCTCCATGCTGGCCATGCCGGCCACCGGGTCGCTGTCGGCGCGCTACGGCTGCCGCAGCGTGGTGCTGTGGGCCGGCGCCATCTGCTGCCTGATCATGCCGCTGCTGGCGGTCGCGCCCTCGGCGCTGCTGCTGGGCCTAGCCGTCTTCGCCTTTGGCGCCGCCATCGGCACGCTGGACGTGGCCATGAATATCCAGGCCGTGATCGTGGAGCGGGAAAGCGGCGGTGCGCTGATGTCCGGCTTCCATGGCCTGTTCAGCGTGGGCGGCTTCGTCGGTGCGGGCACCATGGCGGCGCTGCTGTGGCTGGGCCTGACGCCGCTGGCCGCCACCGTGCTGGTGGCCGTGCTGGTGGCCCTGGCGCTGGCCATCGCCGCGCCGCACCTGCTGCGCGAGCCTGATCACGCCGAGCGCGATGCGCCGCTGTTCGTCATGCCGCATGGCGCCGTGATCTTCATCGGCGTGCTGTGCTTCATCGTGTTCCTGGCCGAGGGCGCCATGCTGGACTGGAGCGCGCTGCTGCTGACTGCGGGCCACGGCCTGGACGCCAGCCGCGGCGGCCTCGGTTACGCCGCCTTTGCCATCGCCATGACGGCCGGCCGCCTGACCGGCGACAAGGTGGTGTCGCGCTTCGGAGGCAAGCGCGTGCTGCTGGCCGGCGGCAGCTGCGCGGCAGCGGGCTTCTTTTGCGCCGTGCTGGCGCCGTCGGCGGCGGTGGCGCTGCTGGGCTTCGTGCTGATCGGGCTGGGCGCCTCGAACATCGTGCCCATCCTGTTCACAGCGGCGGGCAACCAGCGCGCCATGCCAGCCAGCCTGGCGATCAGCGCCATCACCACCATAGGCTATGCGGGCATCCTGGCCGGCCCGGCGCTGATCGGCTTTGTCGCCCACGCCTCCAGCCTGAACCTGGCGTTTGCCTGCTTGGGCGCGGCCATGCTGCTGGTGGCGGCCAGCGCCCGCCTGGGCGTGGCCAGTCCGGCCCACTGACGCGGCAGGGCCTAGGCGCTCTTGCGCTGCGCCATCTCGTGGCGGCGGCAGAAGTGCTCCACCAGGGCGCGGTGGGTGGGCAGGTCGGCCAGGGCGCGGCGCGACATCTGCTCTATCATCTGGAATTCGCGCCGCGCTTCCTCCACGTGGGGCAGGGCTGCCGGGTTGGCGCGCAGGCGGGTGGGGAACTCCATCCCGTACAGCACATACTGCCAGCTCGAGGGCGGATACATCTCCAGGTCGACAATGAAATCCATGCGGTGCGGCGCGCGGCTGCGCCACATGGCCAGCTTGTCGCGCAGCGTCTCGCTGACGCTGGCCGTGTCGGCGTTATCGATCCAGAACTGGCTGTCGGTGCGCTGGGTCAGGCAGTAGTGCAGCTTGACGAAATCGACGATGCGCTCGTAGCGCGCCCGCATCATCTCGTTGAACGTTTTGGCCACCGGCGCCATGTCGCCGTCGTAGGGGAACAGATAGCCCACCAGGTAGGCCGCCGTTTCGATCAGGCCGATGCCGGACGATTCCAGCGGCTCCAGGAAGCCACTGGACAGGCCGACCGCCACGCAGTTCTTGATCCACTGGGTTTCGCGGTAGCCCACGTTGAGCTTGAGCTGGCGCGGATTCAGGCCCTCGGCCGCCTTGCCGATATAGCCGCGCAGCACCTGCTCGGCGCGGCTGTCGTCGGTGTGGCGGCTGGAATATACATAGCCTATGCCGCGCCGAGCGTGCAGGCCTATGTCCCAGGTCCATCCCGCTTCGTGGGCGGTGGAGATGGTGTAGGAGGGAATGGGCGCGTCGGGCTGGTCGTAGGGCACCTGCATGGCCAGCGCGCGGTCCACGAACAAGGTGTCGTTGACGCTCTTGAAGGGCGAGCCGAGCGCGGCGCCGATCAGCGCGGCGCGGAAGCCGGTGCAGTCGATGTACAAATCGGCCTTCAGCGCGCCGCTTTCCACCGTGTGCACGGCGGCTATGGCGCCCTCGGTATCGAGTTCGACCCGCTCCACCGTGGCCTGCACGTGGCGCACGCCCAGCGATTGCGCGTGGGTGCTGAGCAGGGCCGCGAACTTGCCGGCGTCGAAGTGGTAGGCGTAGTTCAGCGGCCCCATGAAGTCGCCGTCGCTGGGCCGCTTGGGGCCGTGGCTGGCGTCGGCCACCCGCTTTTGCATGGTGGCGGCCGCCGCGAAGCCCACGCCGGCCGGGGCCGCGCCCTGCAGCCAGTAGGGCAGCAATTCCGGCCCGCCGGGGCGCTGGCTGGGCTGGCTGAAGGGGTGGAAATAGTGGTCGTTGCCGGGTGCGCCGGGCGGGCGCACCCAATGGTTGAAGCGTATGCCCTGCTTGAAGGTGGCGTTGCACTCGCTGATGAAGCGCGCCTCGTCTATGCCCAGCAGATGCAGGGTGCCGCGTATGGAAGGGAAAGTGCCTTCGCCCACGCCGATGATGCCTATCTCCTTGGACTCTACCAGGGTGATGCGTATCCTGGCAGGATCATGGTCGCCGGGGCCGGCCGCGCCCAGGGTCTTGGCCAGGAAGGCGGCGGTAAGCCAGCCGGCGGTGCCGCCGCCGACGATGAGGATGTTCTGTACGGGTTTCATGGGGTCTCCTTGGGGCGGGCGTGCGGCCGTTACAACGCCACTACAATTTTTAATTTGACATCACCGGATTGAATTATGTACCATGAAATCGATTTCACAAATACCGAAAACGTTTTCAGGAAAATTGAAATCGTTTTCAAGCAACACGAAATCGTTTTCGAACATAAATGACAGCTGGACTGCCGGAAGCGGACAGCTGCAAAAAGGAGACTTATGAACGTCCGCGTACCCCAATCCGGGAAACTGTCCCCCATCAAGCTGGCCATCCTCGCCCTGCTGGCCGGTTCCAATGTTGTCTATGCCGCCGATGAACCGGCGCCGCAGGCTGCCGCCCCCGCAGCCTCGTCGTCCGCCCCGGAGCAAGGTTCCGGCATCGTGGCCGAAGTGTATGTGACTGCCACCAAGCGTTCCACCTCGCTGCAGAAGACCCCGGTCGCGGTGACGGCGCTGAACGCCGCCGCCCTGGACGACAACCACGTCCAGACCATACAAGACGTGGTTAACCTGGTGCCGGGCTTTTCCGCCACCGGGCAGGGTGACCACGGCGTGATCACCATGACCATGCGCGGCATCGGCAACGACTCGGCCAAGACCGAGTACGCCGACCCCGAGGTGGCCACCTTCGTGGACGGCATCTACTCGCCGCGTCCGGAAGGCGCGACGGCCTTGCTGTTCGACCTGGAAGCGATCGAGGTGCTGCGCGGCCCGCAGGGCACGCTGTGGGGCCGCAACTCCACCGTCGGCGCGGTCAACATGCAGACCGTGAAGCCTGAAATCGGCAGCAACGCCGGCAGCGTGGAAATCGGCTATGGCAATTACACCAGACTCGGCGCCCGCGGCGCGGTCAACCTGCCGATCAGCGACACCATGGCCATGCGCGTGGCGGTGGTGCACGAGCAGCACGATGGCTATGTCGATTACCAGCAGCCCAATCTGCCGACCCTGGCGCAGCAGCAGGCCGCCGCCGCGCCGGTGATCGCGGCCTGGAACAAGGCCCATCCGAACAATCCGATCGCCTTCCAGCCGCTGAACCAGAACCTGTACATCCGCAACGGCCAGAAATACAACGCCCAGGACCAGAGTGCGGCGCGCCTGAGCTTCCTGTGGCAGCCCTCGGCCCAGTTCAAGTGGAACATCGCGTACGAGCACTACATCGACCGTGGCACCCCCAGCATGAATTTGCTGCAGCAGCAGCGCCCGGGCCAGGACTTCTGGTCGGCCCTGATCGACACCGCGCCCAATGTGAACCGCGATTCCAACTCGGTGCGCAGCCGTATCGACTACCAGATCAACAACGATGTGGCGCTGGCCTACATCGCCGGCTACTCGCGCTTCAACGGCTCGTCCACCTTCGACCAGGACGGCGGCGCCAATCCGGCCACCAGCTTCACCACCGCCACCTCGTCGACCGGCAGCGCCGGCTACCAGGCCAACAACACGGTCTGGTCCAAGTACAAGAACTACAGCCATGAGCTGGAGTTCATGTCGACCGGCAAGCGCGAAGTGGATTGGCTGCTGGGCCTGTACTACGCCAACGAAGACAACGGCATCCGCTTCGACATCCCGATCATGAACGGCACCGAGCAGGGCACCGTGAACTGGCAGGGGTCCTTCATCCAGCCCAAGGAAACCGTGGATTCGCGCGCCGCCTTCGGCCAGGCTACCTGGAACATCGCCGACCAATGGCACCTGACCGGCGGCTTCCGCTACACCTCGGACGAGCGCAAGAACATCGGCGGCACCGGCAACGGCTGGACCAACTACGATGTGCCGCAGATTCCTGTGAATCCTTCGATGAACCCGCTGGGCGGCCCGAACAGCGGCTTCACCACCTACTCGTTCAACAGCGGCTCCTACAAGGGCAACAAGCTGACCGGACTGGCGCGCGTCAGCTACGACATAGACAAGAACAACATGGTGTTTGCGTCGGTATCGACCGGCTACAAGTCGGGCGGCCTGCAGGACGGCGGCCGTCCCTATGGCGCGGAGACCCTGACCAACTTCGAGATCGGTTCCAAGTCCACCTTCCTGGGCGGCGCGGTACGCATGAACAACTCGGCCTACTACGAGAAGTTCAAGGACTTCCAGTTCAGCGCACCGGTGACCTATGCCGACGGTACCCGCGGCCTGTTCACGAGCAACGCCGAAGGCGCCAAGGTGTGGGGCCTGGAGACCGAGATCGCGGCCAAGATCACGCGCGAAGACAAGGTGCAGGTGACGGCGGCCTACACCAACGCCAAGCTCAAGCACCTTATCGGCGGCTCCAACGATTACGCGCTGCCGCCTTGCAAGGTGCCTGGCTTTGACACCTCGTGCCTGGACGTGACCGGCAACACCATGCCGCACTCGCCCAAGTTCGCGGCCCAGGTCATGTACCAGCACAGCTTCGCGCTGGAGAGCGGCACCCTGATCCCGCGCATCAGCATGCATTACGAGACGGCCAGCTGGCTGAGCGTGTTCAACCTGGGTGACCCGGACAAGCAGAAGGCCTATACCCGCACCGACCTGGGCCTGCGCTTCGACGCCAACTCGAAATGGTACTTCGACGCCTTCGTGCGCAACGTCGAAGATGGCAAGATCAAGACCAGCGCCATGAACGCCAACGGTCCGTGGCAGGCGCAGTATCTGCCGCCGCGCACCTTCGGCATCAACGTCGGCCGCTCGTTCTAACGGAGTTCTCACTCCAGACGCCCTGGTGTCTGTGGTTTTCCAGCCCCGCCGCGTGCGGGGCTTTTTTTCGCCCGCCCCCACCGCTGCCGTCCCCGCTGGTGTCCACGCCGCTGGTGTCCGCCGCTGGTGTCTGTCCGCCGCTGGTGTCAGATCTGCCATTGGTACATGGGTTCGCCTGAAACAAGCGGCCTCATGTACCAATGGCAGATCTGACACCGGGGTGCCGGGGTGGACACCGGGGTGCCGACACCGGGTAGAGGCCGGGTAGCGCGGGGCGTGGCGTGGCTATTGGGTGACGCCGGCGCGGGCGACGAAGGCCAGGGCTTTGGCCAAGGTGTCGTCGTAGGCGGAGAGCTTGCCTTCCAGCGGCTGGTGGCTGTGGAAGAAGCTGTGCTTCTGGCCGGCGTATTCGTGCAGTTCGCACACACGGCCCGCGCTGCGCGCGCGGCTGCAGAAGTCGCGCACGGTCTGGATAGGCACCGTGGTGTCGGCCTGGCCGTGGAAGGCAACCACCGGCGGCAGATCGGCCACCGGCAGCACGCTGGGCGAGATGCCGCGCGCCAGCAGCTTCAAATACCACGGCGCCGGGCCCACCAGGTCCACCGCGGGATTGAACAGCACCAGCGCGGCCGGCTTCTCACCGGCAGGCGCTTTTTGCGCGGTCGCCAGCGCCAGCTGGCCGCCCGCCGAGGTGCCGGACAGGACGATGCGTTTGCTGTCCACCTGCAGCTCGCCCGCGTGCGCGCGCAGCCAGGCGTAGGCGGCCTGCGCATCCTCGGTGGAAGCGATGGGCGTGGTGCCGTCGCGGCATTTGACGCGGTAGTCGGCCAGCACGGCCACGTAGCCCTGCGCGGCAAAGGCGCGCGCCTGCTCGGACAGGGAGGCCACGCTGCCGGTGCGCCAGGAGCCGCCAAAGAAGAACAGCGCGGCCGGGTGCGGGCCGCTGCCGGCAGGCTGTTCGATGATGTGGAGTTTGAGATCGCGCTTGCCGGTGGAGCTGTAGACCACGGCGCGGGCGCCGTCCACCACTTGCTGCTGCGGTCCGACCTGCTCGCAGCCGCCGGAGCCGGTGATCCGTTCGACCACCTCGCTCGATTGCGCGGCCGCAGCGCGGCTTGCCAGCAGCAGCGCCAGTGCGGCGGCCGTTTTGAGTTGTCCTGCTTGTGCCATCAATTGCCTCGTATGGATTGCCTGCCCGGCATTCTATACGAGGCGGGGGGCGCCTATTCCTGGTGGTGGAAGGGCGCGAACCAGGTCACCAGGAAGGATGGGATGGTAGCCACCATCACCAGCGTGAAGTAGCTGACGTAGCCCAGGTATTGCTGCAGGTGGCCGGACACCACGCCCGTCACCATCATGCACAGTCCCATCAGGCCGGTGCCGAAGGCGTAGTGGGTGGTGGTGTACTTGCCCGGCGCCAGTTGCTGCATCAGGTAGATCATGAAGCCCACGGAGCCGAAGCCGAAGAAGAACTTCTCGACCGCCACGCCGGCGCAGATCACCACCAGGCTCTCGGGCTGGTAAATGCTCATCAGCAGGAAGGTGACGTTGGGGATGTTAACCGCGCAGCACAGCAGGAACAGCGTGGCCTTCAGGCCCCGGCGCGCCACGAAGATCCCGCCGAGCAGGGACCCGAGCAGCACGGCCGCCAGGCCGTAGGTGCCGTAGATCAGTCCCAGCATCTCGTTGGACAATCCCAGCCCGCCCTGCTTGACCGGATCGACCATGAAGAAGGGGCCGATTTTTTCAAGCAGCCCTATGCTGAGGCGGAACAGGAAGGCGAAAGCCACCATGGTCCACACGCCGCGCTTCTGGAAGAAGGTGACGAAGGAATCCTTGAGGATGTAGGCCGCTTCGGCGGCGCTGGCGGGCGCGTTCTCCGCCTTGGCGCCGTCCGGCATGACACGCAAATGCCACAGCGCCATGACGATGGTCACGCCGGCGGCCAGGAAGAACACGATGCGCCAGGCGTCTATCCACTCCGGGCCGAACACGCCGGGCTGGTGGTGGAAGTAATGCGTGTGCAGCCAGCCGCTCAGGTACACCAGGCCTCCCGAAGCGACAATGGGGCCGATGTTCCAGCTCAGGCTCTGGATGCCGCAGTACAGCGACTGGGTGCGGCCATCGAGCGCGGTGACGTACACGCCGTCCGAGGCGATATCCTGGGTGGCGCCAATCAGCGACAGCACGCCGAACAGGAACACCAGGATGGCCATGTAGCCGGGCAGGGACATGGCCAGCGCCACGCCGGCGAAGCCTATCCCGATCAGCAGCTGCGCGCACAGCACGAAGAACTTCTTGGTGCGGTACATTTCAACGAAGGGCGCGAACAGCGGCTTGATGGTGTAGGCCAGGATCAGGTAGCTGGCGTACTGCGCGGCCTGGCCGTTGTCCATGCCCAGGTTCTTGAACATGATGGCCGTCACGCTGGTCAGCATCACATAGGTCAGCGCCATGGTGAAGTAACCGCTGGGCACCCACAGCAGCGGGGTGCCGCGCGTGAGCATGGAACGGAGCAGGGAAGGCGGTTCGCCCGCGGCGGCAACGGCAGGCGCGGCCTGCGGTTCCTGCGGGAGAGGGGAGTGTGCGGTTTGCATGTGTCGTCCTCGTGGTTCTTTATGGATTGTAAGCGGCTCTGCGGCCGCTTGGAGGCTGGTTCAAAATGACTGTGGCGTTGTTGCAGCTCCTCGCCGTGCAGGCGCACTGTCTTCGTCGCCGCGCCTAGCCACGCTCATTTTGAACCAGCCTCGTTGAGCGCGCTTTTTATGCGCGCTGTTTGACAATCAGGTCACGGTACCAGATCGCGCTGTCCTTCAGGGTGCGTTTTTGCGTGGCGTAGTCCACGTGGACGATGCCGAAGCGCTTGGCGTAGCCGGAATTCCATTCAAAGTTGTCCAGCAGGCTCCACAGGAAGTAGCCGTCTATCTTCACGCCGTGGTTGGCCGCCTCGGCCAGCGCGGCCAGGTGGCGCTGAACGAAGTCGATGCGGGCCACGTCGGGCACGGTGCCGTCGATCACGGTGTCGGGATTGGCCATGCCGTTTTCCGTGATGTAGATGGGCGGCAGGTCGTATTCGGCCTTGAGCTTGAGCAGCAGCTCGGTCAGGCCCTGCGGGTAGATTTCCCAGCCCATGTCGGTCTTGCCCAGCTTGCACTCGGGCTGGCGCGGCGGCACTTCGGCGCTGCAGTAGGCGCGGAAGTAATAGTTCACGCCGAGGAAATCGATGGGCTGCTGGATGACGCTGAAATCGTTGTCATGCACCACCGGCGCGTTCTCGCCGTGTCCCTTGAGCGCCAGTTCCGGATAGCGGCCCTTGAAGATGGGGTCCATGAACCACTGCACCGAGCGCGCGTATTCGAATTCGGCCATGGCGATGTCGGCCGGGCTGTCGGTGGCCGGATCGGCGGTCCACTGGTTCAGCACAATGCCCAGCTGGGCGCTGCTGCCCACCTTGCGCATGGCGCTCATGGCCAGGCCGTGCGACAGCAGCAGATGGTGCGAGACCTGGATCGACTGCTTGAGGTCGGCCACGCCCGGTGCGAACTGGGCGTTGCCGTAGCCCAGGTTGGCGGTGCACCAAGGCTCATTGTGGGTTGCAATCGTTTTCACCCGATTGCCGAAGCGGCGCGCCACTTCGGCGGCGTATTCGGCGAAGTGGTAGGCGGTGTCGCGGTTCAGCCAGCCGCCTTCATCCTGCAGGCCTTGCGGCAGGTCCCAGTGGTACAGGGTGATGTGGGCCGCGATGCCCTTGCTGTCCAGTTCCGCCAGCAGCTTGTCGTAGAAGGCGAAGCCGGCTTCGTTCCAGGCGCCCTTGCCCTGCGGCTGCACGCGCGCCCAGGCCATCGAGAAGCGGTAGGCGTCCACGCCCAGGCCGGCCATGATGGCCACGTCCTCGGGGTAGCGGTGGTAGTGGTCGCAGGCCACATCGCCATTGCTGTGGTCGATGATCTTGCCTGGCGTGTGGCTGAAGGTGTCCCAGATCGAGGGGCCCTTGCCATCGGCGGCCGCGCCGCCTTCGATTTGGAATGCGCTGGTGGCTACGCCCCAGGTGAAAGTGGGCGGAAATTGCGGAAAGTCGCTCATTGGATCTCGAATATATGGTTATGACGGCTTGAAAACGATTTCATGTCTCCGTTCAGATTAGACCTGAACTGCACCGGGGTGTCAATCTTTTACGCAGCGCCGGCCTGATATAATGCGCGATTCCCTTCTGCTTACCTGACTTTTCAGCTGATTTGCCATGTCTTCCGATACCCCCGACACCAGCCCGGCCCGCGCCATGCTCTACGATCCGACCGACCACCGCATCCGCAGCTTCGTCACCCGCGCCGGCCGCCTGTCGACGGCCCAGGCGCGCGCGCTGGAGGAGCTGGGGCCGAAGTTCCTGATCGAATATGCCAAGGCGCCGCTGGACTATGAACAGGTCTTCGGCCGCAAGGCGCCGGTGGTGCTGGAGATCGGCTTCGGCATGGGCGGCACCACGGCCCATATCGCGCAGGCCATGCCGGACAAGGACTTCATCGGCGTGGAAGTGCACACCCCCGGCGTGGGCAGCCTGCTCAAGCTGATCGGCGAACAGGGCCTGACCAACCTGAAAGCCATCCAGCACGATGCGGTGGAAGTGCTGAACTTCATGATCCCGGACGGCTCGCTGCACGGCGTGCACATCTTTTTCCCCGATCCCTGGCACAAGGCCCGCCACAACAAGCGCCGTTTGATACAGCCGCCTTTCGTCAAGCACCTGGTGCAGAAGCTGGCGCCGGGCGGCTACATCCACTGCGCCACCGACTGGGAAGACTACGCCATCCAGATGCTGGAGGTATTGAGCGCCGAACAGGGCTTGCAGAACACAGCCGACGGCTATGCGCCGCAGCCGGCCTACCGTCCGCTGACCAAGTTCGAGAACCGCGGCATCAAGCTGGGCCACGGCGTGTGGGACCTGGTGTTCACCAAGAAGTAATCCACGCTTCAGCGTTGCCTGGCCAGCGCCGCGTCGATACGGCGCATGGCGGTGGCTCATGGATCGCGGCCCGCACAGCGCCTGTGCGGAAATAGCCGTTCTTATTCCAGCGGTTCGATATCCAGCGCCACGATGTGCGCCAGGCGCTTGCCTTCCCAACTGCCGCCGCCGCGTATCTGGGCGTCGCACGTGGTGGGCATGCCGCTGATGTCCTTCGCCCGCAGCAGCTCCCGAAAGCGCAGCGCCGCCTTGCGCGACAAATAGCCTGCCATGCGTCCGTCCAGGAATACCGTCACCGCTTGCGAATCGTAGGGATCGTCGTCGTCGGGCACCAGGGTCGCCACGTAATCGGTGCGCAGCGCGGCCAGCGCCGCCAGTACCGGCGCATACTTCGATTCGTTTACCACTTCGACCTGGAACCGTCCCTCATCCGACCAGTGCAGTACTGGCGCCGTGTCCGGCAGCCTGGGCTCGCGCGGCTTGCCGGGCGGCGGCAGCGGCATGGGCTGGGCCGGGTTGGTCTTGATGATGGCGTAGACCACCAGCGCGGTCACCGCGATGATCAAGAGGGAAATGGCGAATTGCATGGCAGGCCTGTGGCGATAAAGGCCGCTATCTTAGCGCATGCCCTGGTCCTGATACACGGTTTTACCGCCCACCACGGTTTGCAGCACCTTGATGTTGGCGATGTCTTCCTCGGGAATCTGGAAGAAATTGCGGTCCAGGACGATCAGGTCGGCCAGCTTACCCACCTCCAGCGAGCCGGTGTCCCGTTCCTGGCGCAGGGTGTAGGCTGCGTTCAGGGTGATGGCGCGCAGGGCGGCGGCGCGTGGCAGGCCGGGCTGGCTGGTCAGCCGTCCGGCAAACTCGGGGCCGGCGCTGGGCGCGGCGGTGCGGGTCACGCCGACCTTCAGCGCGAACCATTCGTCGAGCGGATCGACCGGCCAGTCGCTGCCATAGGCGATGCGGGCGCCCGCGTTCAGCAGCAGGGCCTGCGGTTCCACCAGCTCGAAGCGGCGCTCGCCTATGTAGGGCTTGAGCATGGGGACGGTGTCGGGCGCCGGCTTGGCCCACTGGAAGGACAGTACCGGCGTCACGTCCAGCTGGGCAAAGCGGGGAAAGTCGGCCGGGTCCACCATTTCGTCGTGTGCCAGCGCGGGACGCACTGCGCGGCCCTCCGGCGTGGCGCGCAGGACCGCGATGGCGTCCAGCGTCTCGCGCACGGCGCGGTCGCCGTCCACGTGGATGTGCGGGTCGACGCGCGCTTTTGCCAGCAGCGTCAGGGTCTTGACCAGCGACTCGGGGGAGAAATAGCTGGGCGGGCCGTTGCTGGGGCCCGGCACCCAGTGCGGCTGCTGCGCCGTGCCCTGGTTCACCAGGTAGGGTTCGAGTACGGCGCCGGTCAGCGCCGGCGCGGCGATCACGCCATCCATGAACAGCTTGGCGTGGCGCACCTGCATGGAGGGCGCCGCCCTGGTCGGCCCCTGGTCGAACTGCCTGGCTTGTTTCTGCAGTTCGGCGACGGCCTGTTCCGCTGTCATGCCCTTGTCCAGGTCGATCAGCACCGCGAAGTGGGCGCGCGCCGTCAGCTTGCCGCGTTTCTGCAGCGTGGCGAAGGCGGTCATGGTTTCGGGATCGGTGTAGGCGTCCAAAAAGGTGGTGATGCCCTGCTTGCGCATGGCGGCCAGCGCGGCGCTGGAGGCGGCCAGGTTTTCGGCCGGACTCAAAGGCGGCAGCAAGTCCATGGCCAGGTCCTGGGCGGCGTCCTCCAGCAATCCGGTGGGGTCGCCCTGGCTGTCGTGCCAGATCTTGCCGGCCGTGGGATCGGGCGTGCTGCGGGTGATCTTCGCCACCTGCAGGCCGCGCGTGTTGAGCAGCGCCGAGTGGCCAAAGGACGAGCGCACGATGATGGGACGGCTGGTGCGCAGCGCGTCCAGCGTGGCCTTGCTGGTCTCCACACCGGCCGGCAGCATGCTTTGCTGGAACCAGTTGACCACCACCAGCCAGGCGTCGGGCGCGGCATTCTTTTCCTTGTCCAGGCAGGCCTGTATGCGCTGCTGGAACTGCGGCACGGTGAGCGCCTCGTAATTCAGGCTGCAGTTGAGCAGGCGCTTGCCGCCGGACTGGGGGTGCAGGTGGCCGTCGACCAGGCCCGGCATCAGCATGCGGCCTTGCAGGTCGATCACCCTGGTGCGCTTGCCGGTGTAGGCTTGCACACCGGCGTCCCCGCCCACATAGACAATGCGGCCGGCGCGGATGGCCAGCGCCTGCTGCACGCTGTCCTTGGCGTCCACGGTGTAGATGTAGCCGTTGCGGTAGACAGTGTCGGCAGCCGGTGCTGTGGCCGCCGGCGCCGCTGCCGCCTGCAGCGTCCAGGCCATGGCGGCGGCCAGCGCGGCGCGCATGGCGGTGGGGGAGATCATCATGCCGTTCCTTGAGGTGGTGGGTGCGCAAATCATACCGTGGAACAGCCGGGATGGCGCATGGTCCGGATTGCGCTCAGGCGTTTGTTGGGTAGTTCATGGTGCTAACAGAGAAATCCGATGGACCGGCTCATATGATTCTGACGGGCCCCGGATATAAGCCCAGGACGCGGTCCTTGGTCAGCAGGGTCAGGCCTTCCGTGACTGCTTGTGCGACCAGAATACGATCGAAAGGATCTTTGTGTATAGCGGGGAGCTGTCCTGTCGCCACCGCGTGCGAGCTGGTGACTGGCAATGCGAGGTATGCGCTTTGCAGCAAGTTTTTCCATAACACGTATGCGTCTACAGTGAAGGTCGGGCGGCCTTGGCTGCTTTTGATTGCCACTTCCCAAATACTGGCGGCGCTGAACATCAGCTCATTTTTCGGATCATTAATCAATACTGCGGCGGCCGCCGGTAAGCGCGAAGGTTGGTTGGCCGCCCATAACAATAAATGCGTGTCCAAGAGTATTTTCATGCGTCACCCTCGAACATGCGGATGATCTCTTCGCTGCACATGGTGTCGAAGTCATCGGGGATTTCGTATTGCCCCTTTAGAAAGCCTGTACGGGGTCCCGTTGGCATGGGATGCTCTTCAGTCCTGGCGACCTGTACCAGCGGCTTGCCGTCGCGGGTGATAGTGAAGGGGTTGCCTGCGGCTGCCTCATCTATCAGCCGGGCCAGGTTGGCGGCTGCTTCTTCTACAGTCACAGTACGCATGGGGCACCTCCTTGGATAGTGGTGCGTTCAGTGTAGTCCGTTTCAGGCGCCGGAGTTTGATACGAACGAGAAGCCGGGCGGGTAAGCATGGTAGCCGTCGTAGTCCGGCTTGCCCAGGGCGACGCCTTGCTGGCGGGCGATGGCGTAGGCCATGCTGAGGTGGAAGTGGAAATTGGGCAGGATGTACAGGTGCAGCTGCGCCGCCAGCAGGGACGCATCGGCCCCGGCCACGATCTTGTCCAGCATGGCGGCCAGCCGCCCCAGCGAGTGCACGAAGATGGCCCCCGGCGCCATCATTCCATGTCCCGTATCAGCGCGACGATGTCGTCGCCATAGGACGCCAGCTTTTTCTCGCCCACGCCCGAGATGCCGCGCAGCTCGTCCAGCGTGGTGGGGCGGACCCTGGCGATTTCGCGCAGGGTGGCGTCGGAGAAGATGATGTAGGCGGCCACATTGTGCTCGCGCGCCGTGCCCATGCGCCAGGAACGCAGACGGTCAAAGATCTGCTGTTCGCCGGACGACAGGTCGCTTTCCGTATAGCCCTTGCTGGCGCGGCTTTGGCTCTTCTGCCTGGCCGGCTTCTGGTACTGGCGCAGCTGCACCTTCTGGCCGCCCTTGAGCACCGGGCGCGCGGCGTCTGTCAGCTTGAGGGAGCTGTATTGTTCATGGTCCACCGTCAGCAGCCCGAGCGCGATCACCTGGCGCAGGATGGCGCGCCATTCCTGCTCGCTGCGGTCGGCGCCGATGCCGAACACCGACAGCGCATCGTGGTGCCAGGTCTTGATGCGCTCCGTCTCGACCCCGCGCAGCACTTCGATCACGTGGCCGGCCGCGAAGCGCTGGTCGACCCGGTACACGGCCGACAGGAGCTTTTGCACCGGCACCGTACCGTCGAAGGACACCGGCGGTATCAAACAGGTGTCGCAATTGCCGCAAGGGCCGGCGCGTTCGCCGAAATAATCGAGCAGGCGCACGCGCCTGCAGCTCAGGGTCTCGCACAGGCCCAGCATGGAGTCCAGCTTCATGCCCAGCACGCGCTTGAAGGTTTCGTCGGCCTCCGACTCGTCTATCATGCGCCGCTGCAGCACCACGTCCTGCAGGCCGTAGGCCATCCAGGCGCTGGCCGGTTCGCCGTCGCGTCCCGCGCGCCCGGTTTCCTGGTAATAGCCCTCTATGCTCTTGGGCAGGTCCAGGTGGCAGACGAAGCGCACGTCCGGCTTGTCGATGCCCATGCCGAAGGCGATGGTGGCGCACATGACGATATTGTCCTCGCGCAGGAAGCGGGACTGGTTGGCGGCACGCTTGGCGTGGTCCATGCCGGCGTGGTAGGCCAGGGCGCGGATGCCGTTCTCGTTGAGGAATTCGGCGGTCTCCTCGACCTTCTTGCGCGACAGGCAATAGACGATGCCGCTGTCGCCGCCATGCTCGTTGCTGATGAAGTCCAGCAGCTGCTTGCGGCCATTGGTCTTTTCGACGATCTGGTAGCGGATGTTGGGCCGGTCGAAGGAGGACACGAACTGCGCCGCATCCTCCAACTGGAGGCGGTGCACGATCTCGGCGCGGGTCTGCTGGTCGGCGGTGGCGGTCAGCGCGATGCGCGGCACGTCCGGGAATTCCTCATGCAGCACCGACAGGCGGATGTACTCGGGCCGGAAGTCATGCCCCCATTGCGACACGCAGTGCGCCTCGTCAATGGCGAACAGGGAAATCGGCGAGTCGTGCAGGAGGTTGAGGCAGCGCTCCGTCATCAGGCGCTCGGGCGCCACGTAGACCATGTCGATCTGGCCGGTGCGCACCAGGCGCTCGATGCGCATGGTTTCCTCGAAGCTTTGGGTGGAGTTGAGGAAGGCGGCCCGCACGCCGACTTCCTCCAGCGCGTCGACCTGGTCCTGCATCAGGGCGATCAGGGGCGAGATGACCACGCCCACGCCGTCGCGCAGCAGCGCCGGGATCTGGTAGCACAGCGACTTGCCGCCGCCGGTGGGCATCAGGACCAGGGCGTCGCCGCCGCTGCTTACGTGTTCGACAATGGCGGCCTGCTGGCCGCGGAAGGCGGGGTAGCCGAAGACAGTCTGCAGCAAATGCAGGGCGCGTGCGTTGATATCCTGATCACTCATACAAAAAAACAAAGGTGGCGCGGGGCGCCACCGGGTCCTGGGTTAGTCGGCCCAGACCACCAGGCCGTAGTGGGCGGTAACGATTACCACCAGTCCGAACACAATACGGTACCAGGCGAAGAAGGTAAAGTCATGGCTGCTGATATAGCGCAGAAGCCAGCGCACACACAGGAAGGCCGAGACAAACGCGGCCACGGTGCCGATGCCGAAGAAGGGCAGGTCCGCCGCCGACAGCAGCGCCCGCTCCTTGTACAGCGAGTATACCGTGGCGCCGAACAGGGTGGGGATGGCCAGGAAGAAGGAAAACTCGGTGGCCACCTGGCGCGACAGGCCGAACAGCATGCCGCCTATGATGGTGGAGCCGGAGCGGCTGGTGCCGGGGATCAGGGCGAAGGATTGGGCGATGCCCATTTTCAGGGCGTCCACCGGGGTCATGTCGTCCACCGAGCGCACCCGTACCGAGACCGGGTTGTTGCGGGCGCGGCGCTCCACGAACAGGATGATGATGCCGCCGATGATGAAGGCCAGCGCCACCGGCACCGGCTTGAACAAATGGGCTTTCAGCATTTTGCCGAAGATCATGCCCAGGATGGCCAGCGGCAGGAAGGCGATGAACACGTTCAGGGCGAACAGCTGCTGCTTGCGCGAGCTGAAGATGCCGCTCAGCACGGCGCCTATGCGGGCGCGGAATTCCCAGCACACGGCCAGGATGGCGCCGGCCTGTATCACGATCTCGAACACTTTCATCTTGTCTTCCATGCCCTGGAAGCCCAGCAGGCTGTCGGCCAGGATCAAATGGCCGGTGGAGGAAATGGGCAGGAACTCGGTGAAACCTTCCACCAGGCCCATGATGAGGGCTTTGAGCGCGAGAACGATATCCATGAAATAATTGTTTTCCAGCAAGCAGTTGATAGGGGAGGGGGACAGCGGGGCCGAAGCTTACCATGTGGAAGCCGCCTGCACGGGGATTCTATCTTATCGGTAAGGCAAGTGCTGCACTGCCGCATAAAAAAGCCGGGCTGGCGGGAGGGGCCCGCCATGGTCGTTGGTGAGCAGCACGCTGCTGCTGGTCTGGATCGGACCGCAGACGGGCTTGGGGGGAGGTTGAGCGCGCCGGCGCGAGCTCTTGCCGAACAGCGTACTGACGCTTTACCTGACCTTGAGCGGCGCGTTCATCCGATACATCTCGCTGCCCGCCAGCAGGAAGGCGCCCACGCCATACACTTCGGTCAGGTTGTCGTCGAACACCTTGGGCGCCAGGCCGATGGGCTGGACGTGGGTCAGCTTGCCATCGGCCTGCACATTGTTGACCAGCGCGCTCCAGGCACGGCGCACGGCCGGCTGATAGGCCTTCGCATCGAGCAGGCCCTGGTTCACGCCCCAGGCCAGGGCATAGGTGTACAGGGCCGAGCCGCTGGTTTCCTTCATCGGATAGCTGGCCGGGTCCAGCAGGCTGGCGCGCCACAGGCCGTCGCTTTGCTGCAGCGACAGGATCTTTTGCGCCATTTCCCTGTATTGCTGCTCGAAGCGGGCCCGCGCCGGATGGCCGGCCGGCAGGTATTGCAGCACGCGCACCAGGCCGCCCATGACCCAGCCGTTGCCGCGCCCCCAGAACACCTTGCTGCCATTGGCTTCGCGCCTCTGGAAGGCGTTGGAGTCGCGGTAGTACAGGTGTTCATCCTTGTCGTACAGGTAGTCCGAGGTGGTCCACCATTCGCTGATGGCAAAGTCCAGGTAGCGCTGGTCGCCGGTGATGGACCACAACCGCACCCAGGCCGGCGGCGCCATGTAGAGCGCGTCGCACCACGACCAGCGGTCCTGGTTGCCCTTGACCGTGAATTCCAGCGTGCCGCTGCGGCGGTGGGCCAGGATGTCGTCGAAGCTGGCGCGCATGGGAGCGATCATCTTTTCCTGGCGCAGGCGCTGATACAGCTCCGCATAGGTCTGGCCGACCACGTGGTCGTCGGCGTGGTAGTGGTTGGGTCCCAGCTTCCAGCCATTGTTCTCGCCCATGGCCACCATGGCGGCCAGGTATCTGGCCTGGCCGGGCAGGGCGGCCAGCGCCATCATGCCGTTGTAGCCCACCGCCTGGGTCCAGTCGTCGGGGCGGTGCCTTGACGGGTTGGCCAGCTGCCAGTCGGCCACGCGCCGCATCACCTCCAGCACGGCCCGGGGTTCGAGCGCGGCCGCGGACTCGGCGGCGGCCGGCGGGGTATCGGGCACGGCGTGTGCGGGCAGGGTGGCGAACAGCGGCAGCGCGGCCAGGATGGCGGCGCGCAGCAGCGGGCGGGGTGTAAACGTCATTGGCGTCTCGCTGGTAGTGGTAGAGGTGCGTCCGCTGCGTCGGCGGGCGTGCGGTTTTGCGTGCGGCTTTATTTGTACATCGGGCCGGCCGTCACGAATGGGCCGCCCTGGTAGATGGTAGCTGGATCGCTGTCGTCCGGATAGTCCGCGCTGGCGGGGAAGTTGGCGGCGAATTCGGCCGAGCTTTTCTGCGGCACGTAGCCCAGGTGGGCCGCCTTGCGGTTGTCCCACCAGCGCGCCGCATTCTGCGAGGTGCCGAAAGTGATGGTGTGGCCCACGCGCGGCGTGAACAGCGAGCGGCTGACCAGTTCCGTCAGGTCGTCATAGTGCAGATAGGTGACCATCATGCGCGGGTTTTTCGGCTCGGGGAAGGACGAGCCTATGCGCAGGCACACGGTCTCGATGCCGAAGCGGTCATAGTAGTAGCGCGACAGCGCCTCGCCGAAGCACTTGGACAAGCCGTAGAAGCCGTCCGCGCGCAGCGGCGCGTCGGCGTCCACCAGTTCGGTGGTCTTGTAGTAGCCCACCACGTGGCTGGAACTGGCGTACACCACGCGCTTGACGCCGTGCTTGTGGATGGCTTCGTACAAATGGTGCAGGCCTAGGATGTTGGCGTTCATGATGGGTTCGAACTTGTCCTCCACCGAGATGCCGCCGAAGTGCAGCACGGCGTCCACCCCTTCCACCATCCGGAGCACCGTGTCGCGGTCGGCCAGGTCGCCGGTCACGATTTCCTCGCCGTCGCGGGCCGGGCCCAGGTCCTTGACGTCGTTCAGGCGCACCACCTCGGCCCAAGCCTTGGCGCGCTCGCGCAGGACGGTGCCCAGGCCGCCGCCGGCGCCGGTCAGGAGGATACGTTGCAGGGGTTTGGAGCTGGTGGTCATGGGTGCGGTCCGGTCGAGTTAAACGTTTAATTTAGAATATCCCGGATGGTTTCCCAAGTCAAAGGGTTTTCCTGATCCGCTGTCGATGTCAATGTTCACGTTACAACTCCGCGCTTTACTGCCCGGAAAAAATACCCTACCATGGGTAAACGTTTTCCATCGCCAGCTGAAAACGACAATAACGGAGACAACCCACCATGAGTTTGCCGCATCAGAACATCCTGGCCGTGCTGCTGGCCATGGGAGGCGTGCTGGCGCCAGCGTTTGCCGCACCACCCTCATATGCCGACTACGTGGCGCCCCTGGCCGCCACGCCCATGAACCGCACGGTGCAGGACCACGCCTACCGCCAGCTGGACTACTTCTTCCAGCGCCTGGTGGCGGAAAAGGAAGCGCTGGTCATCGACGGCTATGCGCCCTTCAAGGCCGGCGACAAATTCCTGCCCGGTAAAGTGGCCACCGGCCTGGCGCATGTGCTGCTCAACACGCCCAAGGACGATACTCGTCTGCCGCAGCTGCTGCGCGACTACCGCAGCATCGCCGACATGACGGTCTCCATGGACAACCATACCTGGGGCATCTATTACTACCTGGGCGCGCTGGTCAAGCTGAAGCAGGCGGGCCTGCTGGAGCAGGCCATCAGCCCCGCCACCCTGGCCCGGCTGAAGGAAAAACTGGACTGGCGCCACTTCGTGCGGCTTCCCTCGTATGAGCTGATCAGCCTTCCCACCAACTACTACGGCGTGGCCTTCAGCGTGGCGCGGCTGCGCATGATGCTGGGCTGGGAAGACGAGAGCGGCGCCAAGGTGCTGCTGGAGCGCATGCTCAGCCACTACAAGAAGTATTCGGGGGCCTACGGCTTCTCGGACGAGACGGCGGGCGAGGGCCGCTTCGACCGCTACAGCATCCTGCTGATCGCCGAAATCTGCGAGCGCTTCATCGAGACCGGCCTGCAGCCCACCGGGGAGTTGAAAGGCTTGCTGCGCAAGGCGGCCGACATCGCGCTCGACGTCGCCAACACGGCCGGCGACGGCTTCAGCTTCGGCCGCAGCCTGGGCCCGTATGGCGAGACGGCGCTGGTCGAAATCCTCTCGGTATCGGCCTATTTGAACGTGCTCACGCCCGAGGAAAAGCAGTACGCCTATGCCTTCTCGTCGCGGGTGGCGGCGCGCTACATGGACTTCTGGTACGACCCGTCGCTGCACACGCTGGACATGTGGGGCAAGGGACGCCGCACCGACACCTATCGCGGCAAGCACCGCATCCTGGGCGAGAATTTGTCGCTGCTGCACCAGCTGATCTCCACCAACGAGATGTGGAACATGGCGGGCATGAAGGATGCCGCGCCCCGGACCGACCTGCAGGCCTGGCTGGACCGCAGCCGGCCCCCATTCAGCACCACCACCTTTGCCAGGGGCGAGTACGACCGCGCGCTGGCCATCTTCCGCGACGGCAAGCACGTGGTCAGCCTGAACATGATCAACGGCGGCGCCAGCCAGCATGACAACAGCCCTTATTATCCGCTGCCGTTCGCGCCCGGCATCGTGTCCGGCGTGGCCGATGGCGGCATTGCCCATGCCCAGCTGCTGCCGAAGTTTTCCATGGCGGATGGCAGCCAGCTGATAGGCGCGGCCTGGATCAAGGATATCCGTACCGGCGGCAAGGACGGCCGCTACACCATCAGCTACCGCCAGGATGAACTGGACCGCATCGATCCGAACAAGGGCGCCGGCAAGAGCGCGCCGGTGAAGGATGGCCGCATCAGGCTCGAAACCAGCTACACCCTGGCGCACGGCCTGATGACGCGTACCGACAAGTACACGCCCAACGGCGCCCAGGATATCGACAAGCTGACCTTGGACTTCGGCTCCTTCTCGGCCCGGCCCACGGTGGACGGCAATACGGTGCGCTTCGCCGAGGGCGACGTGCTAGAGTTCTCGGTTTCCGGCCTGCAGCAATGCCAGGCCCGGCCCACCACGGATGCCGACGAATGGAAGGCGCCCTACGGGCCGATGAAGACACTGGTCAGCTGCAGCACCGGCAAATTCAGCATGAAGGAGCCGCTGACCATCCAGTGGACCATCAAATACCGCTAACGAGGACGCCCCCATGCCGCACCTGAAGATCGAATACACCGCCAACCTGGACGCTCACTTCGACAAGGAGGCGCTGTGCAGCACGCTGTTCGACGCCCTCATCGCGCTCAGGGACGCGGGCGGCGCGCCGGTGTTCCCGCTGTTGGGCACGCGCGTGCTGGCCTATCCCTCGGCTGCGCATGCGGTGGCGGCCGGCGGGCGCGCTTTTGTCTACCTCAACCTGCGCGTCACGACGGGCCGCAGCCCGGAACTGATCAAGGCCATAGGCGACGCCACGCTGGCGGCGGCGCAGGCATTCCTGGCGCCGGCCATGGCCGCCGTACCGACCCGGCTCACGCTGCACATCGACGATACCCTGCCCATCTACGAGGGCAAACTGTCCACTTCACACTGAGGAAGTCCATATGCGATCCACCTTGAAACTGCTGCTGGGCTGCGCGCTGGCGCTGTCCGGCATGGCCCATGCCGACCCCACGCTGCAGAACATCTACGGCCGCAGCCACGTGCTGCTGGACGGGCGCTGGAACTACATCGTGGACCCCTACGAAACCGGCTACTACGATTACCGCCGCAAGCCCTACGACCAGTCCAGCAGCGGCAGCGGCGGCTTCTACGACGACCGCAAACCCAGGGACAAGGGTGAGTTCATCGAATACAGCTTCGACGGCTCGCCCACCATGGCGGTGCCGGGCGACTGGAATTCGCAAAGCGAGAAACTGGAGAACTACGAAGGCACGGTATGGCTGCGCCAGCAGTTCCAGGCCGCGCCCAAGGCCGGCAAGCGCTATTTCCTCTACTTCGGCGCAGCCAACTACGAGGCCCACGTCTACCTGAACGGCAAGAAGCTGGGCAGCCACAAGGGCGGCTTCACGCCGTTCCAGTTCGACGTCACGGGAAAGCTTTCCAGCGGCATGAACACGGTGGTGGTCAAGGTCGACAACACGCGCCACCAGGATGACATCCCCACCGTCAGCACCGACTGGTGGAACTACGGCGGCATCACGCGCGACGTGCTGCTGGCCGAGGTGCCGGACACCCACATCGCCGACTACCAGATCCAGCTGGCCAAGGGCGACATGCAGCGCATCGAGGGTTATGTGCAGCTGGCCGGCAGCCAGCGCGAGCAGGAGGTGACGGTGGCCATCCCCGAGGCGGGCATCAAGGCCACGGTTCGCACCAACGCCGAGGGCCGCGCCGCCATCAGCATCCCGCTGGCGAAAAACAAGCTGCGCTTCTGGTCGCCCGAGGATCCCAAGCTTTACGCGGTGACCATCAGCGGCGCCACCGATACCGTAGCCGACCGTATCGGCTTCCGCACCATCGCCACGCGCGGCCAGGATATCCTCCTGAACGGCAAATCCGTGTTCCTGCGCGGGGTCTCGGTGCATGACGAGAACCCCTTGATACCGGGCCGTTTGCGCGGTGAAGGCGACATGCGCATGATATTGCAATGGGCCAAGGACATGAACTGCAACTACATCCGCCTGGCGCACTATCCGCACAGCGAGGAAATGGTCAAGCTGGCCGATGAAATGGGCATCCTGGTGTGGGCCGAGGTGCCGGTGTACTGGACCATCTCGTGGGACAAGCCCGAGGTCTACGCCAACGCCAGCCAGCAGATGACGGACCTGGTCACGCGCGACCGCAACCGCGCCAGCGTCATCATCTGGTCGATAGGGAACGAGACCCCGGTCAGCGCCCCGCGCAACGCCTTCATGGGCAAGCTGGCCGACACCGTGCGCACCCTGGACAGCACGCGCCTGGTCGGCGCGGCGCTGGAAGTCCACCGCAACGGCAGCGAAGTGACGGTGGAAGACCCGCTGGCCGACAAGCTGGACCTGGCCAGCTTCAACGAGTACGCCGGCTGGTACTGGGCCAGCAACAAGGACATGCTGAACTTCCACTTCAACATCAAGTACAACAAGCCGGTCATCATCACCGAGTTTGGCGCCGACGCGCTGGGCGGCTACCACGCCGACGCCGACACGCGCTGGAGCGAGGAATACCAGGACCAGCTGTACCGCAACCAGTTCAAAATGCTCGATGCGATCCCTGGCCTGCGCGGCATGACGCCGTGGGTGCTCGTGGACTTCCGTTCGCCGCGCCGTCCCCATCCCTACTTCCAGGATGGCTGGAACCGCAAGGGCCTGCTGACCCAAAGCGGCAAGAAGAAGCAGGCCTTCCACACCCTGAAAGCGTATTACGACCAGAAACAGCAGCAATACCACGCGGAGACAAAATGAAGATGCACCGTATCGCGGCGGCCTGCGTGCTGGCCGTGGCCACGCCGCTGCTGCAGGCGCAGGATGCACAGATAAGCCGCAAGGTGGATGCCCTGCTCCAGCAGATGACGGTGCAGGAAAAGGTCGGCCAGCTGCACCAGATCTCGGGGCGCCAGTTCACCGGCCCGACCAGCAGCAACTATGCCGACAAGCTGGCCGACATCCGCAACGGCAAGGTCGGCTCCATGCTGAACGTGAAAGGCGTGGCCGACACGCGCGAGATCCAGGCGCTGGCGCTGCAATCGCGCCTGAAGATACCGCTGCTGTTCAGCCTGGACGTGATCCACGGCTACCAGACCGTGTTCCCGGTGCCGCTGGGCGAGGCGGCGTCGTGGGACATGGAAGCCATCAAGCTGTCGGCCCACATCGCGGCGCGCGAGGCGGCGGCGTCCGGCATCCACTGGACCTTCGCCCCCATGGTGGACGTGGCGCGCGATCCGCGCTGGGGCCGCGTGATGGAGGGCGCGGGCGAGGATACCTATCTCGGTGCGCAAATCGCCAGGGCGCGCGTGCAGGGCTTCCAGGGCCGGCTGGGCGCCACCGATTCCGTGCTGGCCACGGCCAAGCACTTCGCCGCCTATGGCGCCGCCATCGCGGGGCGCGACTACAACGCGGTGGACATGAGCCGCCAGCAGCTGTTCGAAGTCTACCTGCCGCCGTTCAAGGCGGCGCTGGACGCGGGCGCGGCCACCTTCATGAACTCCTTCAATACCCTCAATGGCATTCCCGCCACCGGCAACAGCTTTTTGCAGCGCGATATCCTCAAGGGCGCCTGGGGCTTCCAGGGTTTCGTGGTCAGCGACTGGGGCTCGGTGCGCGAGATGGTCCCGCATGGCTATGCGGCCGACTTGGGCGATGCGGCGGTCAAGGCCATCAACGCCGGCAGCGACATGGACATGGAAGGCTATGCCTACAGCGGCCACCTGGAGCAGGCCGTCAAGTCGGGCAAGGTGAAGATGAAGACGCTGGATGACGCCGTGCGCCGCATCCTCGTCAAGAAGTTCGAGCTGGGCCTGTTCGACGACCCCTACAAGTATTCGGATGCGGCCCGTGAAAGAGCGGTGCTGGCCGATCCGGCGCACCGCGCCGCCGCGCTGGAGGTGGCGCAGAAGTCGCTGGTGCTGCTCAAGAACGCGGCGCAAACGCTGCCGCTGCAGCGCGACCTGAAACGCATTGCCGTGGTCGGGCCGCTGGCCGATGCGCGCCGCGACCTGGAGGGCGGCTGGGTGGTGCAGGGCGAGCGTGCACCGGTGGTCAGCATCCTGGACGGCATCCGCAGCCATGCGGGCCACGGCACGCAGGTCAGCTACGTACAGGCGTGCGCGCCCGGCTGTGCCGAGGAAGGCCAGGACGGGTTTGCCGCCGCTGCCGCCAGCGCGGCGCAGGCTGACGCCATCGTGCTGGTGGTGGGGGAGACCTGGGACATGAGCGGCGAAGCCAAGTCGCGCACGGACATCAGCCTGCCGGGCAGGCAGGAGCAGCTGTTCGCGGCGCTCAAGGCCACCGGCAAGCCGGTGGTGGCGGTGCTGCTGGCCGGGCGTCCGCTGGTATTCAACACCATCGCCGAGCAGGCCGACGCCATCCTGTACGCCTGGTTCCCCGGCAGCGAGGGCGGCAACGCGGTGGCCAACGTGCTGTTCGGCGACTACAACCCGTCCGGCAAGCTGCCCATCACCTTCCCGCGCAGCGTGGGCCAGATACCGCTGTCCTACGCGCAGTACAACACGGGGCGGCCGGTGACGGACGAGCGCAACGTGGTCTACAAGTCGGCCTACATCGACTCGGTCAACACGCCGCGCTATGCGTTTGGCCATGGCCTGAGCTACACCCGCTTCGGCTACGCCAACCTCAAGCTGGATCGCGCCGAGATCGCCCCCGGGCAGAGCGCCACGCTGACGGTGGAGGTGGCCAACACCGGCAAGATGGATGGCGAGGAAGTGGTGCAGCTGTATTTGCGCGACATGGTGTCCTCGGTGGTGCGGCCTTTGAAGGAGCTGAAAGGCTTCCAGAAAATCCGCCTGCGGGTGGGCGAGAAGCGCACGGTGAGCTTCACGATCGATCGCGACACGCTGTCGTTCTTCAACGATGAGCTCAAGTGGGTGGCCGAACCGGGCGAGTTCAAGCTGATGGTGGGCAGCGCCTCGGACGACATCCGCGCTGAAACCCGCCTGCGCCTGCGCTAGACCCGATTTTTTTCCAGCCAGGACAGCAGCTCGGGCAGGGGCATGGGGCGGGCGTACAGGTAGCCCTGCAGGCAGGTGCAGTCGTGCGACAGCAGGAATTCGGCCTGCTCCAGCGTCTCCACGCCTTCCGCCACCACCCGCAGTCCCAGGTGCGAGGCCATGCCCAGGATGGTCTGCACCAGGGCCACGCTGCTGGCGTCGTGCGGGGTGTCGATCACGAAGCCGCGGTCTATCTTCAGTTCGTACAGCGGCATCTGCTTCAGGTAGGCCAGGCTGGAATAGCCGGTGCCGAAATCGTCGATCGAGAAGCGCAGCCCCAGCGCCGCCAGCTCGTGCATGCGGGCGATGGTGTCGTCGCGCTTGTTGATCAGCAGACCTTCCGTCACTTCCAGCACCAGCAGCCCGGCCGGGGCGCCGCTGTCCGCCAGCGCCGCCCGCACCTCGGCCACGAAGCCGGCCTGGCGGAACTGGGTTGGGCTGACGTTGACCGACAGCGCCAGCTGGTGTCCGGCGTTCGCCAACGTGAGCAGCGCGGCGCAGGCTTCGCGCAGGGCCCAGCGCCCCAGTTCCACGATCAGCCCCGATTCCTCGGCCACGGGGATGAACTGGGCTGGCGAGACCCAGCTGCCGTCGGCGCGGCGCCAGCGCATCAGCAGTTCGGCCCCCACCGCGCGGCCATGGCGGTCGACCTGGGGCTGGTAATGCATGCTCAGTTCGCCCGCCGCCAGCGCCATGCCCAGGTCGCGCTCCAGGCTGAGGCGGCGTTCCAACTCGGCCTGCATGCCGCTTTCGAAGAAGGCGATGCCATCGCGGCCCTCGGACTTGGCACGGTACATGGCGGTGTCGGCCTCGCGCAGCAAGTCCTGGGCGCTGTGGCTGGTGCCGGGATAGAGCGTGACGCCAATGCTGGCCGAGGCCGGATAAAACTGGCCGCCGATCTCGACCGGCTCGGCCAGGGCGGTACGCAGCTTTTCCGCCACCCTGCGCGCGGCTTGGGCCGCCGCCGCCCGTTCCGGCGCCAGCTGCGCCAGCAGCACCACGAATTCGTCGCCGCCCAGGCGGGCCACGGTGTCGGCCTTGCGCATCAGGGCCGCCAGCCGTTCCGCCGTGCGGCACAGCAGGGCGTCGCCGACTGCGTGGCCGCGCGCATCGTTGATGGTCTTGAAGCGGTCCAGGTCGATGAACATGACGGCGCTGCTGGTGGCGCCGCGCTGCGAGCTGGCCATCAAATGCTCGAGCCGGTCCATCAGCAGGCGCCGGTTGGGCAGGCCGGTCAGCACGTCGTAGAAGGCCAGGCGGTGGATGTCGTCCTGCGAGCGCTTGCGCTCGGTGATGTCGCGCTCCACCGCCACCCAGTGGGTGGGCTTGCCGCCGGCCCCGGCAAACGGCACCAGCTCGGTCTCGACCCAGTAGGGCAGGCCGTTTTTGGTGTAGTTGAGCAGCTCGGCGCGCGTGGCCTGGCCATGCGCCAGGGCGTGCTCCAGCTGCGCCAGGCTGGCGGCGTCGGTGTCGGGCCCGTGCAGCAGCGGCAAGCCGCGCCCCAGCACTTCCTCGCGCTGGTAGCCGCTGCGCCGTTCGAAGGCGTCGTTGACGAAAATGATGCTCAGCCCGCCGTCCTCGGCGATGCGGGCGATCAGCACCATGTCGTTCAGGCGCGCCAGCGCGGCCGAGGTCAGGCCCAGCTCATCGTTGCTGGACTGTAGCTGCTGCAGCGACCGGGCCAGGTGCTGCAGCAGCACCGAGCTGCTCAGGGTCAGGATGGCGCCGATGAACAGGAAGTTGATGGTGAAGATGGCCGCGCGCAGGAAGGCGTGGTCGGGCATGCCTTCCAGCTGCAGCGTGGAGTGGGCGTCGTAGCCGAGCAGCATGACGGTGAGAGTGGCCGCCGCCAGCGACCACAGGGCCGGCCGCAGGCCCAGCAGCAGCGCCGCCAGCACCGGCATGGCCAGCAAATAAATCTGGCTGACCGGTCCCACCTTGAGCATCAGGGCCACGCCCACCACGTAGATCACCAGCAGGAAATGGGTGGCGCGGGTGGCGTGCCGCAGCGAACGCGCGCGCCACAGCAGGCCGACCCAGAGCAGGGCGCCGGTGTCGACCACGGCAATCGACCACATGCCTTCGCTGGCCGCCAGCAGGGCGCTGGGGATGGCGGTGAACAGGCCCAGCGCGAATACGATGAGCAGCAGGCGCGCCAGGATCTGCGCCCGCCAGTGCGTAATATCGTTCGGTACTGCCACGCGCATGGCCCCTTGTAGCGATAAATCGTCTACGGATGTTACCGCGTCTGGACTCACATATGTCGTTGTGGCAACTCCGTGATGCGCCGATACTACAGTCCAGTCCGCTTAGTGGCCACGGGGCGGCCTGCCGTGCTAGTCGCCGGCCGATACGCTGCCGATGCCGGCCACCGACTTGTTCACGTGCTTGGGTTTGCCGTAATACTCCAGCGAGCCCATGCCCTTGGCGACCGCGTTCAGGGTGTCGCTGGCGTACACGCTGACCGCGCCCACGCCCTCGAAGTTGACGTCCACCCGTTCGGCCTTGAGCTTGCGGGTATCGACTTCGCCCACCCCCTTGGCCGCCAGGCGCAAGTATTTGACGCTGCCGTCGGCCTCCAGGTGGCCGGCGCCCAGGTAGCTGATGTCCAGGCGCTCGCCGCTCACTTTGTTGAGCACGGTCTCGCCGGCGCCCATCATCTTCAGGCGGGCCAGGCTGGGCATGGTGACCACCACCCGCACCGTCTTGCTGCTCGACGGGTATTTCTTGTCCGGCAAGGTGATGTTGAGCTCATTGTCCACCACCTCGGTCCTGAGGTCGGCCACCTGGCCGTCGTCGCCCGAGACCTTGACCGACTGGGCCTGGCCGACCTCGATGCGCAGGTACAGCGCGCCCTTGGTGTTGACGGCAATGAAGGAGGGCAGCTTGCGCTCGCTCTCGGCGGCGTGCGCGGAGGCGGACAGCGTGGCGGCAGCCAGGGCGGGCAACAGGACGGACAACAGGGCACGGCGCATGGGATACTCCTAGTCGGTGGCAACAATATGATGTTGCTAATTCTACCGAGGCGTCCGCCGCCCCGCACGCTTTTGCGACGGAACGCCGCCCGGGCGGGACAGGCGGCGTTCACGGCGCGCCAGCCGTCAGGCGCGCAGGCGGGCGAACAGGCGCTCGGCGCAGAGTTCCTGTATCAGCACCCGGCCCTGGTTGGCCTGGATCAGGCGCGGCGCCAGCTCGCGGGCGCCGGAGCCCATGGGGTTGTCGATGATGTCGGCCAGGTCGAAACGCTGCACCGAGTGCAGCTCGTCCACCAGCAGGCCGACCGTGGCCTCGCCGTCGCGCACCAGGATCACCTGGCTGTACTCGCCCGGCGCGCTGCGCGGGCCGCCCAGCAGCAGCGCCAGGTCATATACCCACACCACCTGGCGCCGCGTGCCGTTATTCGCGGGCACGTCCAGCATGCCCAGGCGGGCGCCGCCGCCGCCGGCGGTCTTCTGGATTTTCGAATACGGCACGGCTTCCTGGATGCGGCGCGCATCCAGCCCCATCAAGGCGCCGTTGACGTAGAACAGGGCGAAGTCGGGACCGGCGTCGCTGCGGCGCTCGATGGCCTCGCGCACGGCGGCGCCGCGCGCCTGCACCGGTCCGAACGATTCCAGCAGCACCGCCAGCACCGGCTGCTCGGCCGCCTCGCCCTGGCGGAATTCGCGGTAGCCGCCGGCCCGGCTGCAGGCCGCGATCACGTACTGGCCGTCCTGGATGGCGATGCGGGCGCCGCCTCCGTCCTGGCCCAGGCCCCAGCCGCCGGCCAGCTCCAGCCGCGCTCCGATGGGACGCTGTTCATCGGTGCTGGCCAGCACGGTCCCGTCCGGCGCCACGAAGTAAGCCTGCATGCGCGGCCGTCCCGCCACCCCGGCCTGCAGCATGTTGTGCAGCTCGGGCGCGGCGTCGAACACGATGCCGATGCCGCCCACCACCTGGCTGTCCTGTTCCGGGTGGCGGATGGCGGCGTGGTAGATGAAGGTCGGCTGGCCGCCGTACAGGGCGCTGGGGCCGAACGGTTCCGGGTAGTGGTCCTGCTCGCTGCGCAGGGCGCACACGCGGCCCAGCACGGCGCTGTCGATGTGGCTGCCCAGCACATCCTGGCTGCCGGTGCTGGCCACGATGCGGCCGGCGCGGTCGTACACGAACAGCCGGGTGTAGACCGTGTACAGGCCGTTGATGTAGTCGAGCACGGCGCGCATGGCGCCGGTCTGTTCCGGATGGGCCAGGCCGCGCCGCAAGGTGCTGGACAGGGCCCACCAGCGGCAGTCGTTGGCTCGCTCGTACAGGTTGCGGTCCAGCAGGTCGGCCAGCAGGCGGGTGGTGCCGCGTGCGGCGCGCAGGCCGGCGCCCAGCACGGTCTGGTACAAATCCTGTATCGATTGCGAGAACAGGGCGTCGCTGCGCTGGCCGGTGTCGGCAATCTGGTCCAGCACGATGCCCAGCTTGCTGGCGCCGTCGCCGCCGCCTGCCGCGCTGGTGACCTTGCCGTTCCACACGATGCGGCCTATGGTATGGGTGGTGTTGCCGACCGTGGCCATCAGCTCGGCCAGGGTGGGACTGAAGCGGTGCGCATGCGACAGCAGTTCCTGCAGCAGGGCCGGGTCGCAGCCGGCCAGGGCGTCGGCGCGGGCGCCGCGGAAGGCCAGCTCCAGCGGCTGCATCAGCTGGCCCTGCCAGCCTGGCGGCCCCGGATAGCCCTGGTAGCCGTTCGAGCCGGCGGTGCGCACCAGGTATTCGCGGCCGGCGAACATGGCCGTGTCGGCGCCGCCGGTGCGGGCCGGGACGGCGGCGCCGGGCGCCATCCACAGCGGGTCGGCGCTGCTGATGATGCGGTCCTGGCCATCCAGCAGCAGCATGTTGGCGCGCTGCGAGGGATCGCGGTAGGCTTCGAAGATGGCGGCCATCTCCTGCTCGAAGTTAAAGCACAGGCACAGCACCCCGGCCGGTGCGCCGGTGTCGGGATGCAGCATGCGCTGCGAGTAGATCAGGGCGCGCGCCTGACCGGGCCGCAGGTCGCTGGCGCGAAACGTTTCCACATAGGCCGAAGTCGAGAGCGTCTCTGCCAGCAGCGGGTCGGCCGAGCGTGTCACCGGCGCAGCGCCATCGGCCTGCAGCAGCACGGCGCCGTCCGGCGCCAGCACCAGGATTTCATCGTACACCGTGTATTTGGCGCGGTAGGCCGCCAGGCGCGCGCGGGCCGCGCCGGCGTCATCGTCCAGGCCGGCGGCGTAGCGGCACAATTCGGTGTCGGTGGCCAGGAAGCCGACGTCGGCGGTGCGTTCGAACAGGTTGCGCACCAGGATGTCGATGGCGTAGCGGGCCTGGGTGCCGAGGTCGTCCAGCACGTGGCGCACCTTTTCCTGCACCAGGTTGGCCACCAGGTCTTTTTCCAGCTGCCCGAAAGCGGTGCGGGTGGCGGCCATGGCCGGCAGCAGCAAACGCGCCTCGTTGGGACAGTTCATGCGGGCCGACGCTTCGATCAACTGCCACATCTGATTCAGTTCATGCAGCGACTGTTCGCAGCGCGCCACCTCTGGCAGGTAGGGCAGGAACTGGTCGGCTTGGGCGGGAGTCATCATTGCGGCGAGCTCAAAATATATCCACTTAGCAATTATTATGCCAGCAGGAATGTGGCTGCGGCGTTGATTCTGGTCAAGAAAAACCGCCCCGGGGGGCGGTGCGATGCTGCTGGAGTTTATTTCCTGGCCAGGCAAGTCTTCATGAAGGCCTTGCGCTCGTCGCCTTTGAGGTCTTTGGCATCGGCGTTGCAGGTCTTCATCTTGTTCTGCTGGCTGTTGCCGGCAGGCTCGGCTGGCTTGGCGAGGCATTCCTTCATGAAGGCCTTGCGTTCATCACCTTTCTTGCCGGCGGCGTCGGCGTTGCAGGTTTTCATCTTGCTCTGCTGTGCGTTGGCCGGCGTGGACGCGGCTTCCTGGGGCGCGGCGGCGGCGGCGCCGGCAATCAGGGCGGAGGCGAGCAGGGCGTACAGGGTTTTCATGGCGGTCCTTATGCGGAGGTGGATGATGCAGGAACTATACGGTATTTGTGTTACCGCGGGGAGTATCCAGCGCCGAAATATGGTCATTCGCGACCCGGTCCACCAAGGTGCGGCCCAGCACCCGCAGGCGCGCGGTCTCGACCTGGCGCTTCTTGTAGGCCTCGTGGCTGGCCGGGCCGTCCAGGCTGCGCCTGTGGCTGGCGCGGTCCATCAGCTGGATCTCGTACTCGAAGAAGAAGCCGACCGCATAGTCCTGCTGGCAGCCGGCCGCGTCGGGCGGCAGATGGATCATCTTGCGCACCGTGACCTGCAGGCTGCTGTAGCCCTCGCCGCTGTGCTGGTTGTCGCTGCGGTGCTGCGGCGCGGCGCGGGCCGCCAGCTCCTCGTCCATTTTCCGCAGCAGGGCTTCCGGATAATCGTCGCTGCGTTCCAGCAGGGCGCGGTACTTAATGAAGATCTGCTTGGCCGCGTCCAGGTCCAGCAGGGTGTTGCGGGTGCGCTGGCTGTCCACGTTGGTGACCGACAGCAGATGGGTGCGCTGCAGGGTGCGCAGCGCCAGCAGGCATTCGAAGCGGGTGTTGAACACCAGCCGCACGCCCAGGTGGTCGAAGATGTCGGCCGCCAGGTAGGCCGCCTTGTGCAGCAGCTTGAGCAGGATGCGCTCGCGCGTCTTGTTCTGCTTGCGGTCGAAGTGCAGCAGCGGCAGGCACACCTCGCCGTCGGACAGGAAGTAATGTTCGCCGTCCTGGTGGATCACCTCGTCCAGGCTGGCGAACACCTGCTCGCGGATGGTGTTGAAGTAGCGCAGCTTGAGGTTGTTATCGATGTAGAAGATGCCGTGCATGACCTTGAGCACGGCGCACGACCAAAGCCGCAGCTGGTCGGCATGGCAGCCGCGCAGCGAGGCGTACACCAAGAGCTGCAGCGGATCGTCCGGCTCGGCCACCTCGGGCGGGATCAGGTGCGCCTGCTGCGGCGCCAGGAAGGTGTCGCGGATGAAGGCCACCGCTTCCTGGTGGGCGTGGGCGATGATGCCGGGCGCGGCCGCCTGATCCAGGTCGAAGCCGTACTCGCGCACGAACTCGCGCGCGTCGTCCACGTTGCGCAGCGCCAGGGCGCTGAGGTCGATGGCGGAAACGCCGTGGGTAATGGCGTTCAGGTAGTCCCAGTTGAGCGAGAATTTGCGCTTGCTTTTGAGCGTAGGCCGAAGTTCCATAGGGCGGCGGCTTCCATGTAGTCCGGCGGTTCCGGTGCCGGCCCAGTATCGCGCCGTCTTCCGGCACGGTCAAGAATTTTGCTGCTCGGAAATGGGTTCCTCGTGACGCGCTCGCCACAGCGGTGGGAACCGGCGCCGTTTTTCATGGTCGAACTGGTCATGTTGCCAGGAGCGGCGCGGGCAATCCCACCGCCTGCGCATGGTTTCGGTGCGGTCATCGGTGCGTGCCCCCGGCGGCCCGGGGGCCGGCTGTACGGCATGGCACAATGGCGGCATCGCCACTGCGCCGCCCGCCCATGACCGACCCCATCCGCTTTTTCGACGCCTGCCGCTTCTGGCTCAAGCTGGGCTGCATCAGTTTCGGCGGCCCGGCCGGGCAGATCGCCATCATGCACGAGGAGCTGGTCGAGCGGCGCCGCTGGATCTCGGAGCGGCGTTTCCTGCACGCGCTCAACTACTGCATGCTGCTGCCCGGCCCGGAGGCGCAGCAGCTGGCCACCTATCTCGGCTGGTTGATGCACCGCACCCCGGGCGGCATCGTGGCCGGCGCGCTGTTCGTGCTGCCGTCCCTGCTGCTGCTGATGGCGCTGTCCGCCGTGTACGCGCTGTATGGCGCCACGCCGCTGGTGGCGGGTCTGTTCTACGGCATCAAGCCGGCGGTGGCCGCCATCGTGCTGCAGGCGGCCCAGCGCATCGGCGCGCGCACCCTGCGCAACGGCTGGCTGTGGGCCATCGCGGCGGCGGCCTTCGTTGCCATCTTCGCCGGCGGGGTGCCGTTTCCGTTGATCGTGGTGGCCGCCGCCCTGGCCGGCTACCTGGGCGGGCGGGTTGCGCCGCGGTACTTCCAGCCGGGCGGCGGGCGCCGGGCCGGCGCCGGTACGGGCGCGCCGGCCCTGATCGGCGACCACACGCCCACCCCGCCCCACGCGCGATTCCGCTGGGGGCGGCTGGCGCTGGTGCTGCTGGGCGGCGCCCTGCTGTGGTGCCTGCCCATGGGCGCGCTCACGCTGCTCTTGGGCTGGCAACACACCCTGACCCAGATGGGCTGGTTCTTCACCAAGGCCGCGCTGCTGACCTTTGGCGGCGCCTACGCCGTGCTGCCTTATGTCTACCAGGGCGCGGTGGCGCACTACGGCTGGCTGTCCGCCACCCAGATGATGGATGGGCTGGCGCTGGGCGAGACCACGCCCGGCCCGCTGATCATGGTGGTGGCCTTCGTCGGCTTCCTGGGCGGTTACGTGAAGGCCGTGTGCGGTCCGGACGCGCTGCTGGCGGGCGGCGCCGTGGCCGCCATGCTGGCGACCTGGTTCACCTTCCTGCCATCGTTCCTGTTCATCCTGGCCGGCGGCCCGCTGGTGGAAGCCACCCACGGCGAGCTGGCGCTGACGGCGCCCCTGACCGGGGTGACGGCGGCCGTGGTCGGGGTCATCCTCAACCTGGCGCTGTTCTTCGGCTACCACGTGCTGTGGCCGCAGGGCCTGCAGGCGCGCTTCGACTGGATGGCGGCCCTGATCATGCTGGGCGCCGCCGTGGCGCTGCTGCGCTACCAGCGCAATGTGATCGCAATGATCGCCGTGTGCGCCTTAGTCGGCCTGGGGCTGCGCACTGTGGGCTTCTGAGGCCAGCAGCTGCGCGCGGCGCTGCGCCGCATAGTCCTGCAGCTCGGCGAAGAAGGCATCGAAGTCCTGCGCCATCCGGTCCCGGTGGGCGCGCAGGTCGTCCAGCCCGGCGCGCATGTGCTCGCCGTTGCGGCTGAGGCGCTGCGAAATGCGCGCCACGGCCAGCTCGACGCCCTCGAAGTCTTCATAGCCGGACAGCCAGTCCTGCGCCACGATGCGCGGCGCGATGGCCTGCAGGCGCTCCGGCAGGATGGCGTGGTGGGCCTGCAGCGCACGGTAGAAGCGCGCGATCAGCCGGGCGCGCGGCATCCCGGTCCATTGCGCCCAGCGCTGGCTCAGCAGGTGGTCGAAATACACGTCCAGGATGATGCCGCCGTAGCGGCGCCGGCCCTGCGCGAACCATTGCAGCGCTTCGAGCACCAGCGGGTGGCGGTCGGTATAGCTGTCGATGGCGCGGTGCAGGACGATTTCGCGCGCGATCTCGGGCCGGTAGCGGCCGACATCGGCGCCCTTGACGAAGTCGCCCAGCAGGGCGCCCACCATGGCGGCGTCGCTGTGGCGGGCCAGGAAGATGTGAGCCAGGTAATTCATGCCCCGCAGTGTGACACATTGCCGCCCGGCCCGTCCCCCGGGTACACACGGTTGAAAAAAATGCATCAAATGGCGGCGCCGGGTGTATAAAGGGGAACACACACGCCATCTCCCGGGAGCTGCCATGAATCGACTATTTGTCATCGGCACTTCCGCCGGCGGGCTGGAGGCCCTGTGCAGCCTCCTGGGTGCATTGCCCGCCGATTTACCCGCCGCCGTGCTGGTGGTGCGCCATATCGGCGCGCGCCGCTCCAATCTGCCCGAGGTGCTACAGCGGGCCACGCCGCTACCGGTGCGCTTTGCCGTCGATGGCCAGCGCATAGAGGAATCGGTGGTGCTGGTCGCGCCGCCGGACGTCCACCTGACGGTCTACCGCGACGGCAACTGGGGCCGCGTGCGCCTGAGCCACGGGGCCAAGGAAAACTTCACCCGCCCCGCCATCGACCCGCTGTTCCGCACTGCGGCGGCCGAGTTCGGACCCAGGGCGGCGGGCATCGTGCTGTCCGGCTACCAGGATGACGGCGCGCTCGGCATGCAGGCCATCCATGAGTGCGGCGGTGTCACCATCGTGCAGGACCCGGCCACGGCGGCCGTGCCGGATATGCCGCGCAACGCCATCCTGCAGGTGCAGGTCGATCATGTGCTGGCGCTGGACCGGATCGCCGCGCTGATGGCCGAACTGGCTTTGCAGCCGGTGCCGCCGGAGGCCGTCGTGAATGTGCCGGAATGGGTGCGGGCGGAGAACCACGCTGCAGGAGGAAATTCCATGGTTACGCTCAACTGCATAGGGGCACGCTCGCCCTGGACCTGTCCCGCATGCGGCGGTGCGCTGTGGCAGATCGATGCCGGCGCCCTGCCGCATTTCCGCTGCCATACGGGGCACGCCTTTACGGCCGGCATCCTGGCCGCCGCCCAGCGCCGCCGGGTGGAGGAATCGCTACGGAGCGCGATCCGCGCCTTGCAGGAGCAGGAGCGGCTGGCGCGCGACCTGGCGCATCCGGCGGCGCCCGCTACGCCGCCGCCGCCGGCGCGCGCGGCCGAACTGGAACGGCAGGCCGAGGAGGCGTGCGCCGCCGCCCGCACGCTGCGCCAGCTGGCCGGCTCGGCGGCATGATGCTTGCCGGGCTGAACGGAGTATGATGGCTGCCGGACGCCGCGCCGGCGGCGCCACCGTTCAGAAAGGGCAGGCATGCCGATCAACTATGTCAGGCGACTCACCGGGCGCGAGCGCGCCACCGACAGCAACCGCCAGCTGGGCGTCGCGCTGGCCTTCGTGGCCGGCGCGGCCAACGCGGGCGGCTTCCTGGCGGTGCGCCAGTACACCTCGCACATGACCGGCATCGTCTCGTCCATGGCCGACAACCTTGCCATCGGCGCGGCCGGCCTGGCGCTCGACGGGCTGGGCGCGCTGCTGTCTTTCCTGGGCGGCGCGGCCAGCTCGGCGATCATGGTCAACTATGCGCGCCGGCACCGCCTGCACAGCGAGTACGCGCTGCCGCTGCTGCTGGAAGCCCTGCTGCTGCTGTGCTTTGGCGTGCTGGGCGCGCGTCTGGCGCAGGTCGACGGGTTGTTCGTGCCGGCCACGGTGATGCTGCTGTGCTACACCATGGGCTTGCAGAACGCCGTCATCAGCAAGCTGTCCAACGCCGAGATCCGCACCACCCACATCACCGGCATCATCACCGACATCGGTATCGAGCTGGGCAAGATGGCCTACTGGAACGGCGACTTGCCGGGCCAGCCGGCGGTGCAGGCCAACCGCGCGCGCCTGCGCATCCTGGCGGCGCTGGCGTCCGCCTTCTTCCTGGGCGGGCTGGGCGGCGCGCTGGGCTTCACCCACATCGGCTACGCCACCACCCTGCTGCTGGCGCTGCTGCTGACCGTGCTGGCCATCGTGCCGGTGCTGGACGACGCCAGGGCCGCCGTGCGCCGCCTGGCGGGCAAGTAGGCCGGCCGCGCTGGTATGATGGCGGGTTTGCCCCATCCGCCATCCCCATGCATATCGATTGGTTCTCGCCGGCGCAGTGCGTCGGCTATGTTGCGTTTGTCCTCGGCGTCGGCTCCTTCCTGCAGACCGACGACCGCCGCTTCAAGCTGTTCATGGCCGGCGAATGCCTGGCCTATGTGGTGCATTTCGCCCTGCTGGGCAATCCCACCGCCGTGGCCAGTTCCACCATGTCGCTGCTGCGCTCTTTGATCGCGCTGCGCACCCGCTCGCTGGTCGTGGCGCTGGCCATCGTCGCCATCAACCTGGCGCTGGGGATGTCGCTGGCCAGGCAGGCCAGCGACTGGCTGCCGCTGGCGGCATCCTGCCTGGGCACGCTGGCGCTGTTCCTGCTGCAGGGCATCCCCATGCGGCTGGTGATGCTGGCCGGGACTTTCCTCTGGATAGGCAACAACATCCTGTCCGGCTCCGTCGGCGGCACCGCGCTGGAGCTGGTGATCGCCGTGGTCAATCTCACCACCATCATCCGCATGGCGCGGCGCCGGGCCGCGCCGGCCGCCTGAGCGCGCGGCCGCGGCGCCTTTGGCGTCCTGCGGCATGCATGTTGATAGCGCACTGTGGTCAAATCCGCACAGTACGCTCGTGCCGGTGGGAGGAGGCCAACCGTCCGGGGCCTGGTGGAGTTATACTTTTTCCATCAGCAGCGTGAACCTACAGATCGGTTACCCATGACCCAGGCTCCCGTCCCACTGCACAGGATCGTTGCGCTCGCGCTCGCGTTCGTACCCGGCTTGCTGGCCGCCACGGCAGCGGCGCAAACCCAGCCGCCAAGCGCCGCCATCCCGGCCTTCAAGACCCTCGATTCCATCGAAGCCCGCGTGCAGGGTTGCGTTACCTGTCATGGACAGCAAGGGCAGGGCACGGCCAACGGCTACTTCCCGCGCATCGCCGGCAAGCCGGCCGGCTACCTGTACAACCAGCTGCGCTCCTTCCGCGACGGCACCCGCAGCTATCCGCCCATGAACTACCTGGTGGCCTACCTGCCGGACGCCTACCTGAAGGAGATGGCCGCGCACTTCGCGGCCCAGCGTCCGGCCTACGGCGCCCAGGCCGCCGCCTCCCCGGCCGACCAGGCCACCATCACGCGCGGCCAGACCCTGATCACGGTGGGCGACCCGGCCAAGGGCATCCCCGCCTGCAGCGCCTGCCACGGCAGCGCCCTGTCCGGCATGGAGCCCGGCATCCCCGGCCTGGCCGGACTGGGTCCGACCTATGTGGTGGGCCAGCTCACGCGCTGGAAGGTGGGCGAGCGGCGCGCCGCCGAGCCGGACTGCATGAAGCGCATCGCCAGCCGTTTGAGCGACGCTGACATCACGGCGGTGGCCGCCTGGCTGGGGCAGCAAAAGCCGGACGCCAACGCGGCGCCGGAGCCGTCCAACCTGGTGCGCATGCCGCTGGCCTGCGGCAGCCAGCGCTAGCGGGGGAACACCATGCGCATCGTGACCCGCGTCCTGCTCCTGATCGTGGTACTGGGCCTGCTGGCGGCCGGCGCCGTGTACTTGCTGCGCCCCGGTGCGCTGCCGCACGAGGCGGGCGGCAAGCCGCAGGCGGGCGCCGCCAGGCCGGCGCAGCTGTCGGCCGCCACCCAGCTGATCAACCGCGGCGAATACCTGGCCCGGGCCGGCGATTGCGTGGCCTGCCACACGGCGCCCAACGCGCCGCAGTTCGCCGGCGGACGGGCCATGCCCACCCCGTTCGGCAACCTGTACGTGCCCAACATCACGCCCGACGATGACACCGGGATCGGCACCTGGACCTCGGACGAGTTCTACCGCATGCTGCACACCGGGGTCTCGCGCGACGGCACGCTGCTGTATCCGGCCATGCCGTTCGCCTCCTACACCAAGGTCACGCGCGCCGATTCGGACGCCATGTATGCCTACCTGATGTCGGTCACGCCGGTCAGGCTGAAGAACCGGCCGCACGAGCTGCGCTTCCCCTTCAACAACCGCGACCTGCTGATAGGCTGGCGCACCCTGTACTTCCGCCAGGGCGAGTACCAGCCCGATCCCGCCCAGTCGGCCGAGTGGAACCGCGGCGCCTACCTGGTGCAGGGCCTGGGCCATTGCGCCATGTGCCACACCGCCATCAACGCGCTGGGCGGATCGAGCGAATCGAAAGCCTTCGAGGGCGGCATGATCCCCAACCAGAACTGGTATGCGCCCTCGCTGACCTCCAACCGCGAGGCCGGCCTGGGTGACTGGCAGATCCAGGACATCGCCGACCTGCTGCAGGTGGGCGTGTCGCACCGGGGCACGGTGTATGGCCCGATGGCGGAGGTGGTGTACAACAGCCTGCAATACCTCTCCGACGAGGATGCCAAGGCCATGGCCGTGTACCTCAAGGCGCTGCCGCAAAAGGATAGCGAGGCGCCGCCCACCAGCCAGGCGCGCCTGGTGGCGCCGGAAATCATGGAGAGTGGCCGCCGCGTGTACGCGGCCCAGTGCGCGGTCTGCCACGGCGCCGAGGGCAAGGGCCAGCCGCCGTCCTATCCGCCGCTGGCCGCCAACCAGTCCATCACCATGGCCTCGCCGGTCAACTCCATCCGCATGGTGCTCAACGGCGGCTACCCGCCCGGCACCCGCAAGAATCCGCGCCCGCACGGCATGCCGCCGTTCTCGCACATCCTCAACGATGACGAGGTGGCGGCGGTGGTCAGCTATATCCGCGTCGCCTGGGGCAACAACGGCACCCCGGTGGCGCCGTCCCAGGTGAACGATTTGCGCAAGCTGTTACCCGAATGAGGAAGCGACATGCAAGAAGACGAGGACCAGGCCGCACTGGAGCGCAAGGTTGACGAGATCGTGCGCCAGGGACCGCGCGGCGCCTTTGCCGTGGCCGGGGTGGCGACCTTCATCGTGGTGGCCATCTTTTACCTGTTCTACCTGCTGGTCTACCTGCCGCGCGGGGCGGTGCAATGAGCGCGGCCGGGCACCACGGCGAACTGGTGGCGGAACACGCCGAGCGGCGCTGGGCCATCGTGGTCGGGTTGATCATCGCCTCGCTGCTGGCCATGATGGTGTTTACCGGCCTGCACTGGGCCGCCATGCCGCCCTCGCGGGTCGAGACAGTGGACGTGCGCACCCTGCACCTGCGCGGCGAGTTCGTGGAGAATAACCTGGGCACGGCGGTGTCGCCGGACGGCCGCGTGACGGTGCGCCTGATCGCCCAGCAGTATTCGTTCGCGCCGCAATGCCTGGTGGTGCCGGCCGGGGTGCCGGTGACCTTTCGCGGCACCGCCACCGACGCCATCCACGGCTTCGTGGTGGGCCGCACCAACGCCAACACCATGCTGATCCCTGGCTTCGTGTCCACTTTCACCACCACCTTCCCCACGGCGGGCGAGCAGCTCATGCCCTGCCATGAATACTGCGGCACCGGCCACGAAGCCATGTGGGCCCGGGTGCGGGTGCTGCCCCGGGAAGCATTCTTCGATAAAGCCAGGACGGCGGAAAGGCTGAGCTGTGTTCCTCGCTAAACGACTGGTGCTGGCCCATCTGTGGGTCGCCTTCATCGCCTTCTTTGCCGCCATCCTGCTGGGCGAATGGCAGATGTACATCCGCAGTCCGCTGGCGGCCTGGATCAACAATCCCGAGCACTACTACCGCTCGGTGACGGCGCACGGCACCGTGATGGCCTATGTGCTGCCGACCCTGGTGGCCATGGGCTTCGGCTACGCCATCGCCGAGCTGGCGCTCAAGCGCCCGCTGGTCGGCCTGCGCTGGGCCTGGGCCGGCTTCTGGCTGGTGATCGCCGGCACCGTGCTGGCCGCATCCACGGTGGCGCTGGGGCGGGCCTCGGTGCTGTACACCTTCTACCCGCCCATGATCGCCAGTCCGCTGTACTACCTGGGCGTGGTGCTGGTGGTGGTGGGTTCCTGGATCTGGGTGGCGCTGATGTCCATCAACCTGCGCGCCTGGAAAAAGGCCAACCCCGGCGCCACCGTGCCGCTGGCCATGTACGGCAACGTGGCCGGGGCCTACCTGTGGGCCTGGACCTCCGTGGGCGCGGCCTCCGAGGTGCTGGTGCTGATACTGCCGGCCTCGCTGGGCTGGACCGACACCATCAACGCCGGCCTGGCGCGGGTGCTGTTTTCCTGGACCCTGCACGCCATCGTCTACTTCTGGCTGATGCCGGCCTATATCGCCTTCTACACCCTGGTGCCGCGCGCCATCGGCGGACGGCTGTACAGCGACACCATGGGCCGCGTGGCCTTCGCCCTGTTCCTGGTGTTCTCCATGCCGATCGGTATCCACCACCTGTTCGCCGACCCGCAGGTGGGCTCCGGCTTCAAGTTCGTGCACGCGGCCATGACCGCCATGGTCTCGGTGCCCACCCTGCTGACCGTGTTTACCATCGTCGCCTCGGTGGAGATCGCGGCGCGGCTGCGCGGCGGCAGCGGGCTGTTCGGCTGGGTCAGGGCGCTGCCGTGGCAGAACCCCATGATGCTGGCCGTGACCTTCGCCTTCATCATGCTGGGCCTGGGCGGCGCCGGCGGCTTGATCAACATGAGCTACCAGCTCAATGAATCGGTGCACAACACGCAGTGGGTGACGGGCCACTTCCACCTGATCTTCGGCGGCGCCATCGTCATCATGTACTTCATGGTGGCGTATGAGTTGTGGCCGCAGCTGCGCGGCGGCGGGCCGCTGCCGGAACGCCTGATACGCACCCAGCTGTGGCTGTGGTTCATCGGCATGCTGGTGCTGACCCTGCCCTGGCACCTGGTCGGGCTGCTGGGCGCGCCGCGCCGCATGGCGTATTACGACTACAGCCATCCGGCGCTGCACCCGCAGGCCATCACGGTGGTGTTGTCTACGGTGGGCGGCCTGCTGCTGGTACTCTCGGCCGCGCTGTTCATCTACCTGCTGGCGCGTCCGGCGGCGCGCCAGGCGCCGGCGCCGTTCAGCTTCAGCCTGCCCGTGCATGCGGGAGGCCGGCCGCCCGCCGTGCTGAACGGCTTCGCCCTGTGGGTGGGCATGATGATCGCGCTGACGGTGGTGAATTACGGCTATCCCATCGTGCAGCTGGCCCTGATACCGGAAGCGTCGGTGCCGGTGATACCGATAGGAGCACGATGATGGGCGCGCCCGACAATCTGCAGCAGGACCGCCGTGGCGTGCGCGCCAGTATCACCTGGCTGGTGGTGCTGGCGCTGCTCTCCATCGCGGCCGGCTTCGTGTGGCTGCCCTCGGTGCAGCAGGACTATTCAGCGCTGGGCCTGTGGGACAGCATCTGCCGCGCCGCCGGCGTGCCGCGTTCCTGGGGCGCGGCGGCGCCGCAGCCGGTTGCCGACGTCTCCACCGAGGTGGTGCTGGAACCGGCCATGGGCCGCGCGGCCGGCGCCGGCGCCGCCGGGCGCGGCGCCACCCTGGCGCTGAACTGCACCATGTGCCACGGCGCCCAGGGCATGAGCCGCTCCGATGCGCCCAACCTGGCCGGCCAGTACCCGGAAGTGGTCATCAAGCAGCTGCGCGACTACCAGAGCGGCAAGCGCAGCAGTTCCATCATGGCGGCCCTGGCGCGCGGGCTGAGCGAGCAGAACATCGCCGACCTGGCCGCTTATTACGCCAGCCTGCCCAAGGCGCGCACCGCGCCCACCACCTATGACGAGCAACTGCCCGCCCTGGTGCGGGTGGGCGACCCGCTGCGCAATATCGCGCCCTGCATCTCTTGCCACGGCGGGGTGGACCAGAAGCTGGGCGCCCCGTGGCTGGAAGGCATGCCGCGTCCCTACCTGGTGCTGCAGCTGCAGGCCTTCAAGGACGGCAGCCGCAGGAACGATGGGCAGATGCAAATGCGCAACGTCGCCCGTTCCATGACGCAGGCGGAAATCGCCGAAGTGGCCGCGTTTTATGCCGGCAAGGCGGCCCCGGCCGGACATTAAGCAAACTACGTAACGCAGCCTGCGAAAAGCCGTTTCACATCACGAAATATGGAGGTGCGCCACGTGCCAGCACTTATCCCATTTTTTGAAAATTCGTACCGCAATGCAAAAAATGGTTTTTAACTTACTGAAAAATAAGGAAAATATTTAGGTTATATGTCTTATATAAGACATGCCATTCTCCACCGTTGCGGTCTATCATAGTTCCAACGACGCACGCTTTTGACCTCACTTCACCGCTTATTGATTAGGAGATTCCCATGTCCAAGTATCAAGACGACATCCAGGCTGTTGCCTCCCTCAAAGACCAGGCCGGCAGCCCCTGGAACGCCATCAATCCGGAGTCGGCGGCCCGCATGCGCGCCCAGAACCGCTTCAAGACCGGCCTGGACATCGCCCGCTACACGGCCGACATCATGCGCCGCGACATGGCGGCCTATGACGCCGATCCCTCGCTGTACACCCAGTCGCTGGGCTGCTGGCACGGCTTCATCGGCCAGCAGAAGCTGATCTCCATCAAGAAGCACTTCAACAGCACCGACCGCCGCTACCTCTACCTGTCGGGCTGGATGATCGCCGCCCTGCGTTCCGAGTTCGGCCCGCTGCCGGACCAGTCCATGCACGAAAAGACCACGGTGCCGGCCTTGATCAAGGAGCTGTACACCTTCCTGCGCCAGGCCGACGCCCGTGAGCTGGGCGGTTTGTTCCGCGAACTGGACGCCGCCGAAGGCGCCGCCAAGCAAGCCATCCAGGCCAAGATCGACAACCACATCACCCACGTGGTGCCCATCATCGCCGACATCGACGCCGGTTTCGGCAACGCCGAAGCCACCTACCTGCTGGCCAAGCAGATGATCGAAGCGGGCGCCTGCTGCATCCAGCTGGAAAACCAGGTGTCGGACGAGAAGCAGTGCGGCCACCAGGACGGCAAGGTCACCGTGCCGCACGAGGACTTCTTGGCCAAGATCCGCGCCGTGCGCTACGCCTTCCTGGAACTGGGCGTGGACAATGGGGTGATCGTGGCCCGTACCGACTCGCTGGGCGCCGGCCTGACCAAGCAGATCGCCTACACCCGTGAGCCGGGCGACCTGGGCGACCAGTACAACTCCTTCCTGGACACCGAGGAACTGGAACCGTCGGCGCTGAAGAATGGCGACGTGGTGATTGCCCGCGACGGCAAGCTGCTGCGCCCGAAACGCCTGCCCAGCAACCTGTTCCAGTTCCGCCCGGGCACCGGCGAGGCGCGCTGCGTGCTGGACTGCATCACCTCGCTGCAGAACGGCGCCGACCTGCTGTGGATAGAAACCGAGAAACCGCACATCGGCCAGATCGGCGGCATGGTGAAGGAAATCCGCAAGGTGATCCCGAACGCCAAGCTGGTGTACAACAACAGCCCCTCGTTCAACTGGACCCTGAACTTCCGCCAGCAGGTGTACGACGCCTGGAAAGCCGAAGGCAAGGATGTCTCGGCCTACGAGCGCGGCGCCCTGATGAGCGCCGAGTACGACAGCAGCGAACTGGCCATCCAGGCTGACGACAAGATCCGCACCTTCCAGGCCGACGCAGCCCGTGAAGCCGGCATCTTCCACCACCTGATCACGCTGCCGACCTACCACACGGCCGCGCTGTCGACCGACAACCTGGCCAAGGAATACTTCGGCGAGCAAGGCATGCTGGGCTACGTGGCCGGCGTGCAGCGCAAGGAAATCCGCCAGGGCATCGCCTGCGTCAAGCACCAGAACATGTCCGGTTCCGACATCGGCGACGACCACAAGGAATACTTCGCCGGCGAAGCGGCCCTGAAGGCGGCCGGCAAGGACAACACCATGAACCAGTTCCACTGATCCACGCCGCTGCAAAAAAAGTCCGCCTCGTGGCGGACTTTTTTTTAACCTTTTACTGTGCCGCTTCCTTCAGGCCCGGGGCGAACTCGGCGCCGTGCTTGACCTGGGCCGTGGAAGCCTTGATGGCGCCGCCTATCGGTTCGGCGCGGCCGCCCAGGCACTGGCCGAGGAAGTTTTCGGTCACGGCGTTGAAGGCGATGTTGTTGACCGGACGGGCGAAGCCGTGGCCTTCGTCCGGGAACACCACGTAGGTGACCGGGATGTTCTTGGACGCCATCGCTTCCACGATCTGGTCCGACTCGCGCACGTTGACGCGCGGGTCGTTGGCGCCCTGGCCGATCAGCAGCGGCCGCACGATGTTCTGGGCGTAGTTGAGCGGCGAACGTTCCTTGAGCAGCGCCTTGCCTTCTTCCGTGGTGGGATCGCCCATGCGCTTGTAGAACTGCTGCTTGCCCGCTTCCCAGTAGGGCGGAATGGTCTGCAGCAGCGTGAACAGGTTGGACGGGCCGACGATGTCTACCCCGCAGGCAAAGGTGGTGGGCGTGAACGCCAGGCCGGCCAGGGTGGCGTAGCCGCCGTAGGAGCCGCCCATGATGGCCACCTTGTCGGGCGTGGTCACGCCCTGCTGCACCGCCCACCGCACCGCATCGAGCAGATCGTCATGCATCTTGCGGCCCCACTGCAGGTCGCCGGCCGAGATGAACTTCTTGCCGTAGCCGGTGGAGCCGCGGTAGTTCACCGACAGCACGGCGTAGCCGCGGTTGGCCAGCCACTGGTGGTAGCCGTTGTAGCCGTAGCCGTCGCGCGCCCACGGGCCGCCATGCACCAGCAGCACCAGCGGCACCGGCTTGGCGGCCTTGCCGCCCTGGTCCACGGTCCTGGGCAAGGACAGGTAGGACACCAGCGTCAGGCCGTCGCGCGCCTTGATCTCCTGCGGATACATCTGGGTCAGCGGCGCGCCTTCCAGTTCCGGCCGGGTCACGTAGAGCTGGGTCAGGCGCTTGGCCTTGCGCTCGTACAGCCAGGCCGAGGCCGGACCGGTGACGGGGTCCACGCTGACGGTCCACTTGTCGTCGGCGTCGGTGCGCGAGGTGATCGCGAACTGGCCCTTGATGTTCTTCTTCAGGAAGTCCAGGTCGGCCTTGATGTCGTTCGACAGCGGCACGTATTCCTGCTTCAGGTAGTCGACCGAGTAGGCTTGCACGCGGCCGGTGCGCGGGTCGGCCAGGGCGCTGCCGATGTCGGCGCGCCGGTCCTCGGCCACCACGGTGGTCTTGCCGGTGGCCACATCCTGGGCCAGCAGGGCCGAGGTGTCGCGGCCGCGCGAGTCGGTCCAGTACAGGGTCTTGCCATCCACCGTGAAGCCGCGCGGGCCTGTGGTCTGCGAATCTTCCAGGCCCACGTCCACCAGCGGCTGCTCTTCCACCTTGTCGCCGCTGATGCGGTAGTAGGTGGTGCCGCCGTCCGGGCGCGGCTTGGCGGCGATGCGCAGCTTGAGCGACTCATCGGCCAGGAAGCCGCCGTAGCCCTCGTTTTTCATCACCAGGGTCAGCTTGCCGCTGGCCAGGTCCAGGCTGTAGACGTCATGCCAGCGCGGGTCGCGGTTGTTGATGCCGACCAGGATGCGGTCCTTGACCTTGCTGCTGATGTTGATGACCATGGCGCGCGTTTTCTCGAACGGGGTGTAGCTGGTCTGCTTGCCGCTCGCCACGTCCACCCCGTACAGCAGGAAGTTCTCGTCGCCGCCCTTGTCCTGGATGAACAGCACCGATTTCGAATCCGGCGACCAGAAGCTGGTGCGCAGCGGGCGGGTCTTTTCCTCGGTGAGCGGACGCGCCTTGGACAGGTCGCTGGCCGGCGCCACCCACACATTGAGCACGCCGTCGCGCGGGGCGATCCAGGACAGCCACTTGCCGTCCGGGCTGAGCTTGCCGCCGGACTTGCTGGGATTGCCGAAGATCTTGGCGCGCTCGATCAGGGGGACGTCGGAAGGGGCCTGGGCGTAGGCGGGGAGGGCGCTGGCCAGCAGCAGGGCGGGTAGGGCGTATCGTATCATGGGCTCTCTCTCTCGATTGTTATGATGGCATGACGAACTGATATTGCCCTGCCATCATATGCGAGGCGGCCAGCGGTGGGGCAGGCGCTGTGACGGACGGCCGGAAAACGTGGCCGGACGGCTGCATGCGCGGATAGATGGCGCTACAGGTAGCGCGCCAGCAGCGCCCCGTCCAGTGCCGGGTCCAGCGGGATGCGCACGATGTGGCCGCTGCCGGGCGCCACCGACAGCTCGGCCCCGCCCTCGTCCAGCATGCGCGCCAGCGTGAGGTCGCGGTTGCCTGACGGGTGAATGACCTCGATGCGGTCGCCGACCGCGAAGCGGTTCTTGACCTCGACCCTGGCCCAGCCATCCTGCACCGCCAGCACATCGCCCACGTACTGGCTGCGGTCGGCCTCGGAGGCGCCGCGCAGGTAGTTCTGGTAGTCCTGCGGCTGGTGCCGCTGGTAGAAGCCGTCCGTGTAGCCGCGGTTGGCCAGGCCTTGCAGCTGGCCCAGCAAGCTTGGATCCAGAGGGCGGCCGGCTACCGCATCGTCTATGGCCTGGCGGTACACCTGGGCCGTGCGCGCCGCGTAGTAGCGCGACTTGGTGCGGCCTTCCACCTTGAGCGAGTCCACCCCTATTTTTACGAGACGCGCCACGTGTTCGACCGCGCGCAAGTCCTTGGAATTCATGATGTAGGTGCCGTGTTCATCCTCCATGATGGGCATCAGCTGGCCGGGGCGCTCCGCTTCCTCGATCAGCCAGGGCTGGTCGGCCAGCGGATGGCGCGGCTGCTGGTGCAGGGCCGACGGCGGCGTCCCGGCCGCCTGCAGCGCCTCGCGGTAGCGCAGCGGAATCACCTGGGTGGGCGCGTAGCCGCCGCTGGCGTCCTCGGTGGCGCCCTGCACCTGGTAGTCCCAGCGGCAGGAATTGGTGCAAGTGCCCTGGTTGGAATCGCGGTGGTTGAAATAGCCGGACAGCAGGCAGCGGCCGGAATAGGCAATGCACAGGGCGCCGTGCACGAACACTTCCAGCTCCATCTCCGGACAGCGCTGGCGGATTTCCTCGATCTCGTCCAGCGACAGCTCGCGCGACAGGATCACCCGCGTCAAGCCCATGCGGTGCCAGAACTTGACGTCGGCCCAGTTGACGGCGTTGGCCTGCACAGACAGGTGGATGGGCAGCTCCGGCCAGCGCTCGCGCACCAGCATGATCAGGCCGGGATCGGCCATGATGAGGGCGTCTGGGCGCATGGCGACCACCGGCTCCATGTCGCGCAGATAGGTCTTAAGCTTGTTGTTGTGGGCGAAGATGTTACTGGCCACAAAAAACTTCCTGCCGCGCGCGTGGGCGCCTGTTATGCCCTCTTGCAGCGACTGCAGGGTGGAAAATTCGTTATTGCGCGCCCGCAGGCTATAGCGCGGCTGGCCGGCATAGACGGCGTCGGCGCCGAAATCGAAGGCGGCATGCATCTTGGCCAGCGAGCCGGCCGGCAGCAGGAGTTCGGGAGCGTGGGGCATGGTGGAAGCAGACAAAAACCGGCAAGTCTAGCCCTCCGCATCCACCATTTCCTTGCGCCAGATCAAAATCAGGGTGCTTGCTTTGCAGGAGTTTCTTGCATCGCTGATTTCAAGTTGTAAGCTTGCTGAAGATTGAGCCAGGATTGTGCATCGCCGCCGAAGTGGCTGGCCAGTTTCGATGCAATGTCTGGTGTGATATCACGCCGCTCCTGCAGGATTTCATCGATGTGACCTGCTGCGATATGTATCGCTTCAGACAGCGCTGACGCCGTCAGGCCTAGCGGCGCCAGGAAATCTTCGCGCAAGATTTCGCCCGGATGTATGGCGCGCATTCCGTTATGGATCATGGTCACCTCCGCTTACTAGTGATAGTCGACGATTTCGACATTTTCGGGCCCAAGAGCGGTCCACACAAAGCAAATCCGAAACTGGTCATTGATTCTTATGCTGTGCTGGCCCTGGCGGTTACCGCTCAAGGACTCCAGGCGGTTTCCCGTCGGTGAGCGCAGGAAGTCCAGGGTCGCCGCGTTGTCCAGCGCCTGGAGTTTTCTCTCAGCTACCGACCGAAAGTTAGCGAACCGCGATACCGCCCTGCCTTCAAACAGGGCCTTGGTCTGCTTGCATCGAAAGGACCTGATAGCCATGATGTTACCCCCTCTTTCGAGATGGCTTCAGGGTGGCTTAGGATCAGTATCCGCAGTTTGATTAATCTCAGGTTCAGCACGATGGCGATTTTCCGCAAACGGCGACACTTTTATGGACGCGCTTGGCCCTCGCAGTGCCATGCGCGCACGATAGTAAGTTCAGCTGCCCGCCGCCAATATCGATTCCAGCTTGTCCAGCGAGCCGGTCCAGCCCTGGGTCATGCTGCCGCGGTGGGCGGTGAAGACAGCCAGTTCTTCCGGCGTGGCCTCGCCGGCCACCTCGGTGGTGATGGTGATGCGGGTGCTGTTGGCGCCTTCGGCGGCAAGCCGCACGATGGTGCGCATGGTTTCCGGCCAGGTGGGCGCCATCGGATGGCGTGCGATGTGCTCGTGCTCATCCACGAACTGCTGGGTGTAGACCAGCAGGTCGGGGCGGCGGATGGCCTCGTACTGCGAGCGCCCATACATGGTGAAGCCGTGGCCGGTCATGGCGTAGAACGCGCTGCCGCCGGTGCGGATGTCGGCCCGGATGAAACGCATGTCCATGCCGGCCGGCGGCAGCCAGCGCGCCAGGTGCTCGGGCGTGGCCCACATATCGAACACCACGTCCTGCGGCGCCTCGACGCTGCGGTTGATAACGAACACTTCCTTGCCCTCCAGCCGCTGGCCCAGGTATTCGGCCAGCCGGTCCCAGGTCGCGTTGCCGCCGGCCTGCCTGATGAACTGGCGCGTTTGCGCGGCCTGCTCGGCGCTGGCCAGGGCCATGGTCATGTCCATGCGGGTCTTGCCGTCCTGCTCGGCAAACAGCACGGTGACGCGGAACAGCGGCGGACTGTCGTCGCTGCCGCCGTGGTCGTAGACCAGCTTCGCCAGTGGCTCCACCTCGTGGTAGATGGTCTTGTTCGGATAGTCCACGCCGTCCGGGCCGTGCATGGTGTAGGTCCAGTGGCCGCCCACGCGCAAGTCCTTGCCGTGGGTGGTCAGGGTAAAGCCGCGCGGGCCCCACCATAATGCCGTCTGGGCAGGGTCGGTCCAGGCGTCCCACACCGCCTGCACGGGCGCGTCGTAGATGCGGGTGATGCGGATTTCATTGTCTGCTGCTTCAGTCATGCTGGTCTCCTGGTGGGGTGGTGTTTGCTGTGACGGTTTTCAGGTAGGCATCGAGGCGGTCGAAACTCTCTTCCCAGAACACGCGGTACTGCTGCATCCAGTCGGCGGCTTCCTTCAGGCCGTCGCCATTGATGCGGCAGGAGCGCCACTGCGCCTTGCGGGTCTTGGTGATCAGGCCAGCCTTTTCCAGCACCTGCAAATGCTTGGTGATGGCCGGCAGGCTCATCTCGCCCAGAAAAGGCTGGGCCAGGTCGGACACATAGGCCTCGCCGGCCGACAGCCGCGCCAGCATGGCGCGGCGGGTCGGGTCGGCCAGGGCCGAAAACGTCTGGCTGAGGTGGTCTTGCATGGTATTCTGCCCATGAGTTAATTAACTTATGGGTTTAATATGCGCGCAGATGCGCCGCAGGTCAAGCGAAATGGGATAATCCGGGAAACATGGAGGGAAATCCTATGCGCCGACTCATACTGGCGTCATTGTTGCTGGGCCTGTACGCGCAAGCCAGCCAGGCGTGCCGCATGGCCCCCGAGGCGCAGCTGGTGGACGTGGACCAACAGTTGCGGCAGGCGGTGGATGTCTCGCTGGCCAGGGTGGTGCGTGTTTCGCCGCTGGTGGAGGGCGGCGTGGAATACGAATTCGAGGTGGCGCGGCGCTACGCCGGCTGGGAGCGCAGCCGGTTCGTGATCCGGGATGCCGGCGGCATGGGGCGCGATGGCGAAAGCAGCTACCAGCGCCATCAGGACCCCGCATTCTGGCGGCGCGGCGGCGGCCGCACCATGAACGGTCCCGATTGCGTGATACACCCCACGTTCACGTTCGGGAATTACTACCTCGTGTTCCTGGGACAGCCCGCCGTGTGGCGCAGCTTCGAACGCGTAGAGACCGTGGACGGCCAGCCGGACCTGGACGACCAGTGGCTCCAGTACGTCTCGGCCAGGCTGGTTGGACCCGGGCCCCCTGGATGATGGCGGGAGGGGCGCGGCCTGGGGCAGGCCCGCATCGGTGGCAGCAGTTGCTGGCGCTTCATGGCTGCCGCGCCGGGGAGGAGGGCGTTACCGGTACCGGACGGGTCAGGCCGTCCACGTAGAACTCGAAGAAGCGGCGGTTGTCGAAGCGCTGCACGATGGTGGCCGGCTGCAGGCCCGGCCGTGCGCTGGCGTAGGCGGTCGAGCGGCCGTTGCCTGGGCCGGGCGTGGTGTCGATGTCGATCCAGCGCCGCACGCTGCTGGTGGCATAGCCAGGATCGAGCAGGTAGGCCAGGGTCAGCGTATCCCACACGTCGGTGCTGTAGGCAGGATTGGTCTCGAAGCCGTTCCTGCCGTCATAGCCATAGCCGTTGAGCTGCTTGTACAGCCGTGCGATGACGCCCCCGCGCGCCGGCCCGTACACGATGCGGTCGTAGACCTGTTTGTCGATCTTGACGGTGTCGGTGACGTCGAGCGGGAAGATGACGTGGCGCAGCGGCAGGCGCAGCACCTCGCGCGCGGCCTCCGGATCGAACCACCAGTTGAACTCCGCCGCCCGGGTGGTGTTGCCCGGCACCTCGAAGGCCCCGCCCATGGTGATCAGCTGTCCGATCAGGGGCACGATATCGGGATGGCGGCGCACCGCCAGGGCGATATTGGTCAGCGGGCCGATGGCCAGGATGGTGACTTGGCCGGGATGGCGCCGCACGCTGTCCGCAATGAAGTCGGCCGCGTGCTGTGGCCGCAGCGTGGTGTGTTGCGCGTAGCCGTCCGGCGGCGCCACCAGGTCGCCGGCGGAGCGGGGCTCGGGCTTGTTCCAGGCGCCCAGGTAGCCGTCGCCGCCCGGATGCTGCGACTGTTCCGCGCGGACGGTGGCCAGGTCGTGCGACAGCGGGTAATTGGCGCCCGCATACACGCCCACCCGGGTATCTATGCCCAGCCGTTCCACCGCCTTGAGCGCTTCGGCGGCTTCCTGGCGCAGCCACTGGTTGCCGGACACCAGCGTCAGGCCCAGCAGCTCGATCTCCCCGCGCGCATGCAGCTGCGCGGCGATGGCCAGCAACTGGCCGTCGTCGTTGAGGGTGCCGAAGTCGCTGTCGATGATGACCTGGGGCGCGGCGCAGGCCCCGCCGCAGAACGCCAGCGCGCAAGCCGCCGCCATGAGAAATCGCCGCACTCTCTACTCCCGTCCAGTTGATTCGCCAGTGTAACCGGCTGCGTGCGGCAGCTCGTCGTAGACGATGCGGCACACGGCTTCGCACTTGGCCAGGTCGAAGCGGCCGCCGGTGCGCACGCCGGATTCCATGTCTATCCAGTAGCTGGCGCCTGGCGCGATCGGAAAGCCGGCCACGGCGCCGCGCACGGTGTCCGGCCCCAGTCCGCCCGAGTAACCGCAAAACGGCAGGCGCGCAGGCGTGGCCGGCCAGCTGCCGGGCCGCGCGCCGGTGCCGAAGGAGACGTCGTACAGCCAGTCCACCCGCAGGTCATTGGGGAATTCCCCCTGGCATTGCAGCGCCGCGCGCACGCCGTGGCGGGCGGCGAAATGGGCGCTGTGGCGGATGTCGCTGTCGCTGCTGCCGGCGCGCGTGTGGTTGATCTGGATGCGGGCAAAGCCGGCCAGGTCCAGCTCCGGGTCGCCGCCCTCGACGATGGCGCGCGCGGCGCCGCCGCAGATGTGGGCCGAGAGACGCAGCGGCGCCGCCTGCAGGGCGCGCCGCACGCCAGCCGCCGGGAACAGCGGAGCTCCCTCCTGGGCGGCGTCGAGCAGCACACCCCATTCGATCGGGTAGCGCGCCGACAGTTCCAGCATGCCGGGCAGCAGGTCGGCGCGGTCGATACCGGTGAATGTGATGTAGGCGGGGGGGGTGTAGGAAGTAGTCATGGTTGCCTGTATTTGTATTGGTACGTACCATCATTGCATCGATTGATGAAAAAAACAATCGCGAATCTCAATATTTGCAACAAATTTTCGGTAATGAAAAAATTTTCAAAAAATGGTACGTACCAGTATAGAATCGACTATCGGAATACTAGCAATCACGCAAACCAGGGAGAACGGCATGGGCATAGTAAGATGGGAAGGAAGGGGGCTGGCGCTGCTGGCCCTGGGACTGGCGCCGGCGGCGACGCCGGCGCAGGAGCAGCAACAGGCGGCGCAGGCCGGGCAACTGCAAACGGTGACGGTCAGCGCCGAGCGGCGCGCCGAGAATGTGAAGAACGTGCCGGTATCGGCCACCATCATCTCGGAGGATGCGCTGGACGCGCTCAACTCCAGCGGCATGGACATGCAGATGCTGGCCGGACGCGCCCCCAGCCTGCAGGTCGAATCCTCATTCGGGCGCGGCTTCCCGCGCTTCTACCTGCGCGGTTACGGCAATGTGGACTTCCACCAGAATGCCTCGCAGCCGGTGTCGCTGATCTATGACGACGTGGTGCAGGAGAGTGCGGTGCTGAAGGGTTTTCCCGCCTTCGACCTGGAGCGCATCGAGGTATTGCGCGGGCCGCAGGGTTCCCTGTTTGGCCGCAATACGCCGGCCGGGGTGGTCAAGTTCGAATCGGTGCAGCCGTCGCAGGCGCCGGGCGGCTATGTGACCGTATCCGACGCGACCCACAACACGGCCGGCCTGGAAGCCGCCGTCAACCTGCCGCTGAACGGCGACTGGGCGGCGCGGGTCTCGCTGCTGAGCCAGCACCGCGATGACTGGATAGGCAATTCGCACACCGGGCAAGCGGACCTGCACGGCGGCTACAACGATACCGCCGCCCGCTTGCAGCTGCTGTACCAGCCTGGCGGCGGCTTCAGCGCCCTGGCCAACCTGCACCAGCGCAGCATGAACGGCAGCGCCTCGCTGTTCCGCGCCAATATCATCCGCAAGGGCAGCGATGCGCTGGCGCCGGGCTTCGACGTCGGCCAGGTCGCCACCGATGGCCAGAATGGCCAGCACCTGAACAACTATGGCGGCAACCTGCGGCTGACCTGGCGCCTGGATGGCCTCACCCTGCACGCGGTGACCGGCTACGAGACGGTGCGCGTGTACAGCCGCGGCGATGTCGATGGCGGCTATGGCGCCGTGTACGCGCCGCCGTCCGGTCCCGGCCTGATTCCCTTCGTGGTGGAATCGGCCGACGGCACCAAGGGCCACCACCAGCTGACCCAGGAGTTGCGCCTGGAATCGGACCTGGGCCAGGCCCTGAAGTGGCAGGCCGGCCTGTTCTACTTCGACGAAAAATACCAGATCGACAGCTATAGCTACGATACCCTGGGCGGCGGCGCGCTGACCTCGGATATCCGCTCACACCAGAACAACGATGCCTACGCCGTGTTCGGATCGCTCAACTACGACCCGGACCCGCGCGTCAACCTGCGCGCCGGGCTGCGCTACACGCGCGACAACAAGGACCTGTACACCGAGCGCAATAACAAACCGGGCGGCGGCAGCGACATCGACGCTTCGGCCGGCCTGGCCACCAGCACCAGCGTCTCCAAGGTCAACTGGGACCTGAGCGGCGTGTACAAATTGAGCCGTGACGCCAACCTTTATGGCCGCATCGCCACCGGCTTCCGTGGCGCCACCATCCAGCCGGCGGCTTCCTTCAATCCGATGTCGGTGGCGCGGCCCGAAACCATCACCTCGTACGAGGTGGGCTTCAAGAGCGACCTGCTGGAACGCCGCGCGCGCCTGAGCTTCGACATCTACAGCTACACGGTCAAGGACCTGCAGCTGACCGCCGTGGGCGGGACTTCCAACTCGGCCATCCTGCTGAACGCCGCGCGCAGCGCCGGCAGGGGCGCGGAGCTGGACCTGGACGCCTACCTGGGCGAGAACTTGCTGTGGAACGCCGGCGCCAGCTACAACTACACCAGGATCAAGGACGCCGGCCTGGCGGTGGGCGCCTGCGCCGCCTGCACCATCCTCAATCCCACCTTTGTCAATGGCGCCGGCAGCACGCTGGTGCGTATCGATGGCAATCCGCTGCCGCAGGCGCCGCGCTGGAGCGTCAACACGGCGCTCAAGTACACCCACCCGCTGGCCAACGGCGGCGAGTTCTATGCCTACACCGACTGGGTCTACCGCAGCGCGGTCAACTTCACCCTGTACCGGTCGGCGGAGTTTGTCGGCAAGCCCTTGTTGACAGGCGGTTTGCGGCTCGGGTACAAGTGGGACAACGACCGCAACGAGGTGGCGCTGTTCGGCCGCAATATCACCAATCGCGTCCAGCTGGTGGGCGGGATCGATTTCAACAACCTGACCGGCTTTGTCAATGATAACAATCCGCGTATCTTCGGCGTGCAGGCCAGCCGTCGCTTCTGAGCGTGCGGCCGCATGGAGCGCTGCACATGGGTGAGACGCTGCGTTTTCCATCCGGCCGCCGCTACGACCTGCTGGCCTTTGGCGACCCGAACATCGACCTGCTGTTTACCGTCGAGCGGGCGCCGCTGGCCGACCAGAAGGTGCTGGGCAGGCGGCTCCCGCCATATGCGGGCGGCACCGTCGCCAACGTGGCCTGCGCCGTGGGCCTGCTGGGGCGCCCGGCCCTGGCCTACGGCCGCATCGCAGACGATGCCGACGGCGAATTCCTGCGCCGCGAATATGAGCGTTTCGGCGTCGACACCAGCCACTTGCGGGTGGTGCCCGGGGCGCTCTCGCCGACCGCGCTGATACTCATCGAAGCCAGCGGCGAGAAGGCGCTGGTGTATTCGCCCATGCCCGGGCCGACCCTGCACGAGGAAAGCGCTGCGGCGGCGCTGGCGCAAAGCCGCCTGCTGTATGCGATGCCTTACGATTTGCCCGAATTCGAGCGCCTGCACGCGCTCGCGCGCGCCGCCGGTGTGCCGCTGGCCATCGACATCGAAGCAGCCATGGTGCCTGGCCGCGACCATCTGCAGCGCCTGCTGTCGCTGTGCGACCTGGCCTTCATGAACGACAGCACCTACCGCGCGATCCTGGGCGCGGCGCCGCAGGAGGGCGGCCTGGCCGGCCTGCTCGGGCACGCAGCAGGCATGCTGGTGATCAGCTGCGGGGCGCGCGGCGCCATGGCGGTCACCCGCGGGCAGGTCTACACCCAGCCTGCGTTCCCAGCCACGGTGGTGGACAGCACCGGCGCCGGCGACAGCTTCAACGGCGCCTTCCTCGCTGCGCTGCTGGAAGGCCAGCCTGCCGGAGCGGCGCTGCGCTTCGCCTGCGCGGCCGGCAGCATCGCCGTCACCGCCACCGGGGCCCGCTCGGCGCTGCCTGACCGCGCCCGTATCCAGGCCGTGCTGGCCCGCGCCTGATCCCTCACCCACCTTAGGAAGCAGCATGAATCTTGTTGAACGGGCCGACCGCTTTTTCCAGCTCAGTGCGCGCGGCAGCACGCCGCTGCGCGAAGTGCTGGCCGGCGCGACCACTTTTGCCGCGATGAGCTACATCCTGGTGGTCAACCCCCTGATATTGTCGGCGGCCGGCATGGACCGCAACGGCCTGTTCCTGGCCACCATCGTATCGGCCATGGCGGCCACGCTGGTGATGGCCTTGTGGGCCAACCTGCCGATCGCGCTGGCGCCCGGCATGGGCACCAACATCGTGTTCGCCCAGGTAGTGGTGGGGCAGATGGGCGTGCCCTGGCAGACTGGGCTGGCGATGGTGCTGCTCAACGCCCTGGTGTTCCTGGCGCTGTCGCTGACGCGCTGGCGGGCCCGCATCGTGGCCGCATTCCCGGAACCGGTGAAGCTGGGCATGCAGTGCTCGATAGGGGTGTTCATCGCCTGGCTGGGATTGCGCAGCGGCGGCTTGCTGGTGGCCGACGGCGGCACCCTGGTGGGCTTCTCGCGCCTGCATGACGGCGCCGCCTGGCTGACCCTGGGCGGCATCCTGCTGACGGCCATGCTGCTGGTGCGGCGCGTGCCTGGCGCCTTCCTGCTGACCATGCTGGTGGTGAGCGTGCTGGGATTGCTGGTGCACGGCGCCGATGGCAAGCCCCTGACCACCCTGCCTGCCAGCTGGTTCGGCCTGCCCATCTTTACGGGCGAACTGCTGTTCGCGCTCGACTTGTCCGGCTTTGTCTCGCACTTCATGCTGCTGCTGCCGGTGACGCTGTATTTCCTGCTGATCGAATTCTTTGCCGGCACCGCCACCATGTTCGGCGTCATCCGCAGCGCCGGCCTGCTGCAGGCCAATGGCGACCTGCCGCGCGCAAGGGCGGCCTTTGCGGCGGACGCCCTGGGCAGCGTGATCGGCGCGGCGGCCGGCACCTCGACCGTCACCGCCTATGTCGAATCGGTGGCCGGCGTGGAGGCCGGCGCGCGCACCGGCTTGAGCGGCGTGGTGGTGGCCGCGCTGTTCGGCCTGGCGCTGTTCCTGGGCCCCTTGCTGACCGCCATACCGTCCTGCGCCACGGCGCCGGTGCTGGTGATGGTGGGCCTGTGCATGCTGGACGGCTTGCGCGAACTGGATACCAGCGCGCCCGAGCACTATCTGCCGCCACTGCTGATGCTGCTGGTCACGGCCTGCAGCGCCGACCTGATGGTGGCGCTGGCGCTGGGCTGCTTCGTCTACACGCTGATGCTGCTGGCGCGGCGGCGCTGGCCCGGCTTCATGGTGCTGGGGCTGGATGCGGTGTTCGTGCTGTACCTGGGGCTGCGCGGGGCGATAGGCTGACGCTTGGGGTCAGGCGGCGCTGAGCTTGCTGATACGGGTCTTGTAGCGGTAAGGCGGCACATATTTCATTTCACAGTATTCGACCGGTTCGCGCCGGTCGGACAGCATCACGCGCTCGCACAGCAGCAGCGGCGTCCCCACGGCCACGCCCAGCAGGTCGGCATCCTCGGCCCGGGCCGCCACCGCACCCACGCTTTCCAGGCTTTCCGACGGCTTGATGCCGAACTTGTCGATCAGGATGCGGTACAGCGAGCCGGAACGCTCCAGTTCCTGCTGGTCCAGCCGGGCGCCGTCCGGCAGGCGCAAATGCGATTCCTGCAGGCCGACCGGCTTGCCGTTCATCAGGCGCACCCGCTTGATGCGCAGCAGCGGCTGGTCCGGCTCGATGTGCAGCAGGCTGGCGATGGCCATGTTGGCGGCCACCGTCTCCATGGCGAGGATGGTCTGGCCCGGCACTCCGCCGCGCTTGATGGTGTCCTCGGTGAAGCTGTCCAGGAAGCGCGACATCTGGCGCACCGCTGCCGGGGCGGCGAAGGTGCCGCGTCCGTGGTCGCTGTACAGCAGTCCCTGTTCTTCCAGCAGGCGGATGGCCTTGCGCACGGTGTCCCGGCTGACCTGGTAGGTGACCGCCAGCTCGCGTTCGGCCGGCATCGGCTCCTTGGCGCCTATCTTCCCGGACTCCATCAGGTGCTTGAGGGTGTCGGCCAGTTGCTGGTACAGCGGTTGCGCCGGTTTGGCGGGGGAGGCGGAATGGTCGGTGGTTCTGGGTCGCATGCTGTGTACCTGCTGTGGGCCGGGCCGGGTGGCAGCCGTATTGTAGCGAATTGCCCGGGGGGGCCGGTGAATTGTGACGGTTTCATTACCTAGGTACGTACCAATAAATAATGATCTTTCATAATATCGCATAGTATCCGCAAAAAATCAGAATGTTGGCCCGTATTAGAAATTTTCGCTTTCCATAATGGTACGTACCACGTTAGCATGATGATGAGTTGAACAAGGTGCGCGTGCACCGACTATCCATCACGGGGGAAATAACATGGTGTCGAAACTAGGGATGCTGGCGGCCGGATCTGCGGCCATGCTGCAATGGGGCGGGCCGGCGCAGGCGCAGGAAGCAAACGACGCGGCGCCGACCGTGGTCCAGGTCACCGGCCAGGTGCTGGGCAAGGGCGAGGCGCGCGCCAACAGCGTGATCGACCAGGCCGTCATCGCCGGGCAGCCGGCCGGCCTCGATCCGCTCAAGCTGCTGGCGCGGGTGCCGGGCATGCAGGTCAGCTCCAGCGACGTGCTGACCGGCAGCTTCTCGATGCGCTTGTCCATGCGCGGTTTTAACAAGGAGCAGATCGGGATCTCCATCGACGGCATCCCGAACGGCTCCACCCTGTCCAATGGCGGCACCATGCCGAACCGGCTGCTCGATCCGGCCAACCTGGTCCGGGTCGACGCCTCGCAGACGGCGGGTGACCTGGGCACGCCATCGAACCAGGCGCTGGGCGGCTATATCGATTTCAAGACGCGCGACCCGGCCAGGGAGCGCGGCGGCGACATCGAGCTGTCGGCCGGCAGCTTCGGCTACCAGCGCGGCTTCGTGCGGGTCGACACCGGCAAGTCGGCGTCCGGCACCAGCGCCTATCTGGATTATTCCCATGAATACGTGCGCACCTGGCCCGGCGACCAGTCTGGACGCAACACCCGCCGCCATATCGACGCCCGCGTGCTGCAGGACCTGGGCGGCGGCTCCAGCCTGCGCGCCACCGTCAGCTACAACAGGTTCAGCGACAACGACTATGATGCCGTGGCCCTGCTGGCCGAATCGTCCCGGGTGTACAAGGCCACCTTCTACGGTAATCCGGACAGCGACGGCCTGACCGACCACTGGACCGGCAACCCGGCCATCGACCAGAACTACCGTGGCACGCGCGGCATCAACAGCGAGGACACGCTGGTGCACCTGGACTGGACCCAGCGCTTCGGCACAAGCGGCAAGCTGACCCTCAAGCCCTACTGGCACAAGCAGGACGGCAACGGCTGGTTCTACGTCCCTTACGTCCAGCTGCCCGCCAATGGCCAGGTTTACAGCGCGGTGGCGGCGGGCGGCAAGCCAACCGCCACGGTCCAGGAGTGCTACAAGAACCAGTACCAGCGCAGCGCCGGCGGCGCCCTGGTTCCGCTCAGCGCGGTGTCCTATCCGGCCGGCGCCAGCGCCGCCTCGCTGTCCGCCGCGGGCTGCCCGGCCGCCGCCAGGTACGCGATGAACCCGGTCAGCCAGTGGGGCGCGCGCGAGGCCAGCACGCGCCGCAGCGACAACGCGATCGACCGCAAGGGCGTGCTGGCGGAGCTGTCCGGCGCGCTGGGCGAATACCAGCGCATCCGTGTCGGCGGCTGGCTGGAGCACACCACCCGCGACAAGGACCGCAACTGGTTCGCCGTCACCGATCCGCTGCTCAGCGGCGCCTTCCTGGACAGCGCGCTGTACTCGATCACCCAGGACCGCCACTACGCCTCCAATACGGCGATGGCCTACGCCCAGGACAAACTGAGCCTGCTGGACGACCGCCTGGAACTCGACCTGGGCGCCACCTACCAGCGCTTCAAGGAAGACTATTCCTCGCCGGTGGAATTTGGCGGCGTGCGCGCGCTGCAGGTCAGTTCCAGGCTGCTGCCCAAGCTGGCGGCCCTGTACCGTGTGAATGAAGACTGGGAGGTGTTCGCCAGCGGCTCCAAGAATTTCAGCGCGATTCCCGACTCGGTGTTCGAAGGCACGGCGGCGGTCGACTCGAAGAGCGGCATCAAGCCCGAGACCTCGGTCAACAAGGACATCGGCGTGCGCTGGACCAGCGACAACGGCTACGGCGCCGCGCTGAGCGCCTACCGGATCGACTACCGCGACCGCATCTCCATCCAGAACGGCAATCCGAACGGCGACATCTTCTCGCGCGACGCCACCACCACCTTTGCCAACCAGGGCGGCATCAGCTCCAGGGGCGTGGAGCTGACCGTGCGCGCCAGCGGCGCGCAGTACGAGCTGTACGCCAACGCCGCCTACAACGACGCCCATTATGTGGGCGACACCCCGGCCGAAGGCATCAAGGCCGGCGATCCGGTGCTGGGCGCGCCGCGCCGCAGCGCCTTCGCGGAGGCCACCTGGAAGCCCACCGGCGAATGGCGGCTGAGCGCCAACGCCCACTACGTCGGCCAGGCCGCCGGCACCTACGGCGAGGTGGTGAACACCGTAATCGCCGGCGGGCCGGCCGTGTATCCGCGCCAGTACATGCCGGCCTACACCCTGGCCGGCCTGAATGTCAGCTACCAGCCGCGCGCCAGCCTGTTCTGCCACGGCTGCCGCACCGAGTTCGCCTTCAATGCCGACAACCTGTTCGACAAGCGCTACCTGGGCGGCGTCGGCGCCGAGCTGACCAGCTCCAATCCGCTCACCACGGGCCGCTACTTCCTGGGCAGCCCGCGCACCCTGTACGCCACCATGCGGGTGAAGTTTTGAGGTACGGCCCGGCCGCCGTGCTGGCCCTGCTGCTGGGCGGCTGCGCCGTGCTGCCGCCGCAGTCCGGGGCAGGCCTGCGCCTGATCGGTGAACAGCGCATCGCACACCGCCAGCCGTTCGAGGGAACGCTGGTGGGTGGCTTGTCGGGCATCGATTACGATGCGCGCAGCGGCGCCTGGATCATGGCCAGCGACGACCGCTCGGAACACGGCCCGGCGCGCTTCTACACGGCGCGCCTGGACTACGACGAAACGCAATTCCGTGCGGTCACGCTGGAGGCGGTGCGGGCATTCCGCCAGGCCGATGGCAGCAGTTATCCGGCCCAGGCCGGGCTGGCCGAGCGCGGCGGCGAAGTGGCGGACATCGAGGCGGTGCGCTTCGCCCCCCAGGATGGAAGCATCTGGTATGCCAGCGAGGGCAACGGCGCGCTCGGCATGGCGCCCTTCGTGCGGCAGGCGTCCGCCGATGGCGCCTGGCGCGGCGAGCTGGCGCTGCCCGCCATGCTCAGGGCGGATCGCGGCCAGGCCAGCGGCCCGCGCGACAATCTCAGTGTCGAGGGGCTGGCCTTCGCGCCCGACGGCCAGTCGCTGTGGCTGGGCATGGAGGCGCCGCTGTACCAGGATGGTCCGCTGGCGACCACGGAACACGGTGCGGTAAGCCGTTTCACCCGGCTTGGCCGTGATGGCAAGGTGCTGGCGCAATACGCTTATCCGCTGGACCGCGTGCAAGGCGTGCCGGCCCCGGGGCGCCTTGCCGACAACGGCGTGTCCGAGATCCTGGTGTTCGATACGCGCCACTTGCTGGCGCTGGAGCGCTCGGGTGTGCAGGATGCCGGCGGACGTTTTGCCTTCCACATCCGCCTGTATGTGGTGGACCTGGAAGGCGCCACCGACATCCGTGACTACCCGTCGCTGGCTGGCGCCCGGTACCGGCCGTTGGCCAAGCGCCTGCTGCTGGACCTGGACCGGATCGGCCTGCCGCAGCTGGACAACCTGGAGGGCATGGCCTGGGGACCGCCACTGCGCAGCGGGCACCGCAGCCTGGTGCTGGTTTCGGACGACAACTTCAGCCCGCAGCAGGTGACGCAGCTGCTGGTGTTCGATGTGCCGCCGCTGCGCTAGCGGCGCGCCGCTTGTCCTGGAAAAACGACCAGGCCTCCTCGGCGGTTTCCAGGTCCGCATTCTGGCGGCCGGGGAAGCGGCTGAAGATGCCGGGATAGCGTTTCTTCCTGCTCGGCTCCGCATGGCCGCCGCCTTCGATGGCCAGCAGCCGGACTTGATAGGGATCGTGATCCGCGCCCCAGGTGTGGCGCAGCACGCGGGTGGCCGCATCGGCGGCCGCAATGGGCGCGATATGCGCTTGCTCCGGCAGCCCGGCCAGTTCGCGCCAGACGGCTGCGCTGGCCTCCATTCCCAGCATGGGCGCCAGCATCCACAAGGTATAGGGGTATTTGCCGCCGTGGTAGGGCATGAAGGGATCGGCCGTGCCGGCCACGATCAGGGCCGACAGCGGCACGCTGGGGGCGGGATAGTCCGCCTGCACCGGCATGCTGGCCAGCACGGCGCAAAAGGCCGCCAGCCGATGGCCCAGTTCGGCCGCGATGCGGTAGGCCAGCATGCCGCCCTTGGACACGCCCATCACGTAAATGCGCTCGGGATCGGCGCCATCCTCGGCGATGGCGCGCTCGATGATGGCCTCAATGAAGCCGACATCATCCACCTTGGGATTGCTGGCGATGCCGGCATAGCCGTCATTCCAGGCGCGCCGGCCGCGCTGCCTGGTGCCTTCCGGCGCGATCACGATCACTTGCTCGCGCGCCGCGATCTCGCGCCATACCGACAGCGGTGAGGGCGGAAACCCCATGCCCAGCACCTGGGCGGCGGAAGCGCCGCTGCCATGCAGGATGATGACCAGCGGCCGCTTGCCGCCGGCGGGCGCCGGCGCCGCCTTCAGGTAATGGCGCAGCCCCTCTGGACGCTGCAGGGAAGCTGGCGCCACCGGTGCTGCGGGTGAGTCCTGGCGGTCGGCGCCGCACAGGCAGGCCCGCAGCGCGTGTAACAAAGTAGGCATCGATACCCCGGCAATGGCTGCTGGACGTCTGCGCAGCCGTTGTGATGTGTTTAATAAGATTGCTGCGCCATCCAGTCGCGCGGACTCATGTTGCAGGCCGAGCGGAAGGCGCGGGTGAAGGCCGGCTGGGTGCTGTAGCCGACGTGGGAGGCCACGTCCTGCACCTGCCGCCCATGCAGCAGCAGCCGCTTGGCCAGGCTCATCCGCTGTTCCAGCAGGTATTCCGCCGGCGTGACACCGGTCAGGCGCCGGAAGCGCTGGGCGAATTTGCTGCGCGACATGCCGGACAGCAGCGCCAGCGATTCCACGGTCCAGGGTTCGCCTGGTTGCGAGTGCATGGCGTCCAGCGCCTTGGACAAGGCGTTGTCGGACAGGCCGTACAGCGCCGGCTCGCTCGTCATTTGCTGCGCCAGCAGATGCCGCAGCAACTGGATCAGCAGCACATCGAACAGGCGGTCGAGGATGAGCTTCTGGCCGAAGTTGGGCTGGTCCGCTTCGGCAAACAGCAATGCGATGGTATGGCCCAGGGCAGGGATGTGCTGGAACGGCAGGGCGATCATCGGTGGCAGCGTCCTGGCCAGGCCGTCCGGCGAGCCGTGCGGCCGTATCGTGGCGCACAGCAGTTCGGTGCCGGCAGAGGACTCCAGCCGGTGGGCGCAGGCGCGCGGATACAGTACCAGCGTGGGCTGCGCCACCAGCAATGTCGGCGCGCCGTCCTGGTGAAAGCTGACCTGGCCGGCCCGCACCAGGTGCAGGTGCCCGATGCCGGGTTCGGCGGGCAGCAGGTTCTCGCCGCAAAACTTCCCACGATAAAAAGTCTCGACCGTATAGCCAAAACGCATCAGCAGCACTGACAGGCGATCCATGCGCCACCTCCGGATGAAAAGCTATAATTTGTGGACGCAAAGAAATTTATTTTTCAATTGTACAGCTTATTATTTTCCGGCATCGCACCGTTGCAGTCATCGATACCGGAGAATCCATGAAATTGTCGAATTTGAAGATAGGCGCCCGCCTGTACCTGGCGTTTGGCGCCGTGGTGGCCTTGCTGGCGCTGCTGGTCACCATTGCCGAGCTGAGTCTCACGCGCCAGAATGAGGCCAACAACCTCAATGTCCATACCTATGAAGTGCTGGGCGCGGCCAACACCATGCTGGAAGGCTTGCTCAATGCCGAAACCGGCCAGCGCGGCTTTTCCCTGACCGGCAAGGATGCCTCGCTGGAACCCTACCAGAGCGGCAAGAAGCAGTTCGGCGATGCGCTGGCGCGTATCACCGCGCTGACCGCCGATAATCCACGCCAGCAGGAGCGGCTCAAGGCGCTGGGCGAAGCCCAGCAGCGCTGGCTGGCCGAGGCCGTCGATCCGGCCATCGCCCTGCGGCGCGGGGCCGGCGCCGATGGCATCGCGGCCGTGGTGGCGGACGAGCAGGGCAACAAGGGCAAGGCCGCCATGGACGCCATGCGCGCCCTGTTGGGCGAGATCGTCGCCACCGAGCGCGCCCTGCTGGAGCAGCGCGCGCGCGAGGCCGAGCAGCAGCGCAGCCGCACCGACCTGGTCGTCATTGGCGGCGGCGTGGCGGCGGCGGTGCTGGCCGCCGTGCTGGCGGTCCTGCTGGCGCGGAATATCACCATCCCGCTGGGCAGTGCCGTGGCGCTGGCCCAGCGCGTGGCGCAGGGCGATTTGAGCAGCAGGATAGCGGCCGATGGCAAAGACGAGACCGCCGAGCTGCTGCGCGCCCTGGGCGACATGAACAGCGCGCTGGCCGGCATCGTGCAGGACGTGCGCGGCGGCACCGACACCATCGCCACGGCTGCCGCGCAAATCTCGGCCGGCAATATGGATTTGTCGTCCCGCACCGAGCAGCAGGCCAGCTCGCTGGAGGAAACCGCCTCCTCGATGGAGGAGCTGACCTCGACCGTCAAGCAGAATGCCGACAGCGCGCGCGAGGCGCGCGAGCTGGCCGCCGGCGCGGAAGAGGTGGCGGTCAAGGGCGGCGCCATGGTGGCCGAGGTGGTCGAGACCATGGGCGGCATCAATGAATCGGCGCACAAGATTTCCGACATCATCGGCGTGATCGACGGCATCGCCTTCCAGACCAATATCCTGGCCCTGAACGCGGCCGTGGAGGCTGCGCGGGCCGGCGAGCAGGGACGCGGCTTTGCCGTGGTGGCGTCCGAGGTGCGCAACCTGGCGCAGCGCTCGGCCGGCGCCGCCAAGGAAATCAAGGCGCTGATCGACGATTCCGTGGGCCGGGTGGACGCCGGCAGCAAGCTGGTGGACCGCGCCGGCAGCACCATGCAGTCCGTGGTGGACAGCGTGCAGCGCGTCAGCGCCATCATTGCCACCATCGCCGATGCCAGCGCCGAGCAGCGCAACGGCATCGAGCAAGTCAACGACGCCATCACGCAGATGGACCAGGTGACCCAGCAGAACGCCGCGCTGGTGGAGCAGGCGGCAGCCGCCGCCAACGCCATGCAGGACCAGGCCGAGAAGCTGGCGGCGTCGGTGCGGGTGTTCAGGCTGGAAGCGGCTGCGGGCGCCGCGCCTGCGCCCGCGGCACGCCCAGCCGCATCGGCTGGCCGGCAGCCGCTGAGGATCAGCGTGGCCGCCGGGTAGCCGGTTGACGCACCAAAACGGCGGGGCAGCCCCTTCCTTCCCCGGAGCGATACCACGCGCTGGGGCATGCCTGCAGATACTTGTTCTTGTAACTGTTTTTCGGTAATATCGACCAGCTAGCCACGCCGAAACCAGCTTGCCACATATTGAGGGAATGCCGATGAAAAGCAACGCTTTGCATGCTGGAGACATTGTCATCATGGGGCAGAAATTGTTCGGCACATTCAAGCCCGAACACACCGCGATGGCGTTGGGCGGCAACAAAATTGCGCACTCGGCTTCCGTAGGCGTTATCAAAGGAGACTTTCCTGAGGTTGCGCCCACAGCAGGCGCAGAATGGAGCGCAGTCGGTTTTCGGCTTGTCCCTAACGCCGGCCTTGCGAGCGGATCCGCTGGCGATGCAGCCTTCTATGCCGATCTCTGGTCGATTACCGAAGGTGGCACGCCAACCACCATTTACGGTACGCCTCGCGCTAGCGGGATCAAGCAATATCTGAAGGTGAGTCCCGACGTTCCCCCGCCATTTGAATTCGACGCGTTATATAGAGCGCTGAAATGGGCAAGTCGCAACGACGAGGGCGTTGCGTTATCACGAAATAAAGGTATCACCTGCTGCGCATTCGTCACGGCGTGCTATCAGGCGGGGGTCCTGCTCAGGTTGGCAAGCTGGGACACCCACGCCATTGCGGAAGTCTATGAAGAACTGGCCAATCGCCGCGTGAACAAAAAAGATCCGGGCAACCACACGGCACGACACCAGAAGGTAGACTATCAAGGGAGGCAAGTTGAGAACTACTACAAGCGCGAGGTCTCGAATGTTGGAGCAATCGACCTTGCGGGCCCAAGCGTATCTGCATTGATCCAACGAATGCTGACCCGCTTTTTCCGGGATCGCGGTTCAAACATACAGGCAAAAAACGTCGACGGACTCACAGGCGCTCACCTGTTCACGCCTGCCTTGGGATATGACGCCAAGTATTACCATAGTGTGCAGTTATATGCCCAGCTGATGCTGGACCCGATGTGGACGAAACTGGGGGCAGTCGAGAACTGAGCAGCGCCCGTGCCGTTTCGTCGCTGGATGTTAGTGGAATCGGCCATCCTCGACTACATGCTGGTGCGCCGGAACGGTCCTTGCCAACACAGCGACGCCACGGATTGAAAATCCTCTTGTTACCGAGGTGGTCAGCCCCTGCGCCTGACCTGCAGAGCGGGAGTCAGGGTGAGCCCTGGCAGTTGCGAAAATGCTTCACTCAGCCAGACAGATCGGAGTATCAACGTTTGGCAAGATCTCTAGATTCGCGCCATTATGCCGAGGGGTCATATGAAGAATCAGAATTTTCGCCGCGAAGGATACCAGTCCGGATTGACCGGCTATGTGACACAACTTGAACATATCGTCGGCAAGAATGCAAGGGACCTGGCAATCGACCTTGGCTATACAGACTCAGCCTTGAGCGACGGCTACAGCCTGTATCTTCTTCAGCAACATGTCGGAATGGCCGATTTTCGGTGGAAAGACCGGAGCCGGTTTTCTGCCGGCTGGTCGATCGACTGGATCGACGTCGAATCGAAAGGCCGCACGGTCAGGGAATACTTCTACGTCGACCGCTACGACCAACTACGCCACGCCCTTAACCGCACGACCAGCCTGCCGACCGACTGGAAAATCGACGAATTCATGTGCATGCAGCAAGCGCTGCTCAATGTTCTCCGGGGCCCGCGCCGCATCGCCAAGGTCGTTCCAAAAAAACGCCTGGATAGTTCCGACTATCCCGACGCGCCAGGGAATGGCGTGCCGCAATGGGAAATTGTGGTCCCCAAGCAGTTCGTCTGCGCGGCCGATGTACATCCCGACCAGATGATACGGGCCGGTGTGTTTGATGCAAGCTATTAAGTGGTGCGGAGAGTCGGTACAAACGAAAACGCCGACCTGCGAGGGTCGGCGTTCTGTCGAATCTTGGTGGCCCGGGGCGGAATCGAACCACCGACACAAGGATTTTCAGTCCTCTGCTCTACCAACTGAGCTACCAGGCCAAGGGCCGCAATTATAGCAGGCCTGTTCCGGAATTTGCAAACCCCCGTGCAGATAGGCCCGATCGCTGCGGCGGCGCACAGCAGGGACAGCCAGCATTCAAGCAGGAGGCGGCGCAATCGCAAGCTCCGGACGGTGGCGGCCCGCAGCCGCATGCGCGGGATCATACGGTTGCCGCCGCCGGTCGCTGGTTGTATTGCTGCCTGTCGTGCTTTGTTGTATAACCGATATCTACCACATCACACACAACAACCACACGGGGGTCTTGATGAAGCGTACAGCGGGGCTGCTGGCAGCGGCCGTTCTCGGCTTTTCCACCCAGGCGCAGGCCGCGCCGACGCCGGCCCAGCAGCAGCTGCGCGCCATCTACCAGGAGCTGGTCGAAACCAACACCACCAATTCCGTGGGCTCGTGCACGGTGGCGGCGCAGAAGATGGCGGCCCGCCTGAAAGCCGGCGGCTATGCCGACGCCGACATGCAGCTCATCGTGCCGCCGGGCGGCCCGGCCAAGGGCAACCTGGTGGCGCGCCTGAAGGGCGACGGCGGCGCCAGGCCGCTGCTGCTGCTGGCGCATATCGACGTGGTCGAGGCCAAGCGCGAGGACTGGGTGCGCGATCCGTTCAAGCTGATCGAGGAGGATGGCGTGTTCTACGGGCGCGGCAGCTCGGACGACAAGGCCATGGCCGCCGTCTTCGTCGACACCATGCTGCGCTTCAAGCGCGAGCAGCTGCGTCCCCGGCGCGACGTGATCCTGGCCCTGACCTGCGATGAGGAGCTGATACCGTCCGATTTCAACGGCGTCGAATACCTGCTCAAGCACCACCGCAGCCTGATCGACGCCGAGCTGGCCTTGAACGAAGGCGGCAGCGGCCTGCTGGACCAGGATGGCAAGCCGCAGCGCCACGGCATACAGGCCGGCGAGAAAACCTTCCAGAGCTTCCAGCTGGAAGTGACCAACCCGGGCGGCCACAGTTCCATCCCCAAGCGCGACAACGCCATCTACCACTTGGCGGACGGCCTGTCGCGGCTGGGCAAGTTCGATTTCCCGTTCAAATTGTCGCCGGTCACGCGCGCCTATTACGAGCGCATGGCCACCATCGAAAAGGGACAGGTGGCGGCCGACATGAAAGCCATCCTGGCCGACCCGCCGGACCTGGCGGCGCTGGAGCGCCTGTACGCCGTCCATCCCTCGCACAACGCCACCGTGCGCACCACCTGCGTGGCCACCACGGTGGATGCCGGCCACGCCACCAACGCGCTGCCGCAGCGCGCGCGGGCCGTGGTCAACTGCCGCATCCTGCCGGGCGTATCGGTGGACGAGGTGCAGCAAACCCTGGTGAAGGTGCTGGCCGACGACCAGATCAAGATCACCCGCATGGGCCAGGCGGTGGCGCCGCCGGTGCCGCCGCTGACGCCGGCCTTCATGCGCGCGGTGCAGGAGACCAGTGAACAGCTGTGGCCCGGCGTGCCGGTGGTGCCTACCCTGTCCACCGGCGGCACTGACGGCCGTTTCCTCAACAGCGTGGGCATCTGGACCTATGGCGTCAGCGGCATGTTTGCCGGGCCCGAGGGCAGCGGCGCGCACGGCTTGAACGAGCACCTGCGCGTGAAGTCGCTGTACGACGGCCAGGAATTCCTGTACCGCCTCAGCAAGCGGCTGGCGGAGGGCAAGTGATGGAGCTGCCGGCCAGCTGGCGCGCCAGGCTGGCGCCCTATCAATGGAGCGAGGCCGAGGAGGGCTGCTCCGGGGCCGGGGTGTATCGGCTGCATGCAGCCGGCCTGCCTGCGCTGTACCTGAAAGCCGGGGATGCGGAGCAATTGGCGCAGGAGGCCGGGCGCCTGCGCTGGCTGTCCGCCGTCGGCCTGCCGTGCGCTCAGGTGCTCGCTGAAGCGCAGCACGAGGGCCGGTATTTCCTGCTGCTGTCGGCGCTGGCGGGACAGGACCTGGCGGCGTCCGCGCTGCCGGCGGCGGACAAGGTGGCGTTGATGGCCGATGCCTTGCGCGCGCTGCACGGCCTGGATATCGCCAGCTGTCCCTACGACCACCGCGCCGCCGTGCGCATCGCACACGCGGCCGCCAACGTTGAGGCCGGGCTGGTGGATGAGGACGATTTGGATGAGGCCAACCTGGGCCTGCCGCTGGCGCAGCTGCTGGCGCGCCTGCGGGCCTCGGCGCCGCCGGTGGAGGACCTGGTGGTCACCCACGGCGACGCCGGCATGCCCAACCTGATCGCCGATGGCCACGCCTTCTCCGGCTTCATCGATTGCGGCCGGCTGGGCGTGGCGGACCGCCACCAGGACCTGGCGCTGGCCCTGCGCGACATCGAGGATGACCTGGGCCAGGAATGGGTGGAACCCTTCCTGCGCCGCTACGGGATGGAAGCCGATCCCGCCAGGCTGGCGTTCTACCGTCTGCTGGACGAGTTCTTCTAGCCGTCCCAAAAAAACGCCCGCTGGCGGCGGGCGTCTTGCTGCTTACTTCAGGGTGCGTTCGAACAGCTGGTAGATGCGGCGGTATTCGTCGTACCACGCTTCCGGCTGCACGAAGCCGTGGCGCTCCATGGGGTAGGGCGCCAGCTCCCAGTTATCCTTCTTCAGTTCGATCAGGCGCTGCGCCATGCGCACCGAATCTTGGAAGAACACGTTATCGTCGATCATGCCGTGCGCGATCAGCAAATGGCCCTGCAGCTTGTCGGCATATTCGATCGGCGACGAGACCTTGTAGGCGACCGGATCGACATCCGGCGTGTTGAGGATGTTGGAGGTGTACTCGTGGTTGTAGGTGGTCCAGTCGGTCACCGGGCGCAGGGCGGCGCCGGCCTTGAACACCTCCGGCGCGCGCAGCAGGCCGATCAGGGTCATGAAGCCGCCATAGCTGCCGCCGTAGATGCCGACGTTCTTCGCATCGCCCTGCTGGTTGGCCACCATCCAGTTGACGCCGTCGATATAGTCTTCCAGCTCCGGATGGCCCATGTTGCGGTAGATGGCGGTGCGCCAGTTGCGGCCATAGCCCAGCGAGGCGCGGTAGTCCATGTCCAGCACCAGGTAGCCTTTGGAGACCAGCAGGTTGTGGAACATCTGCTCGCGGAAGTACACCGGGTAGCGCTCGGTCACGTTCTGCAAATAGCCGGCGCCGTGCACGAACATCACGATGGGATATTTTTTACCGGGTTCCAGCTGTGCCGGGCGGTACAGCTTGGCCCAGACCGGATCGGCGCCATGGGTGGACGGCACGGCCACGATTTGCGGCTGCACCCATTCGCGCGCCTTGAATTCGGCGCTGCGAGTGTCGGTCAGCTCGGTGGCCTTGCCGCCGCTGGCCGGCACGGTGGCGATCTGCGCCGGCACATAGGCCGACGAATGTCTGACCAGCAGGGTGCGGCCGTTGGGCGACAGGGTGTAGCTTTCCGCGCCGTGCAGCGCGGTCAGTTCCTTCAGCGCGCCATCCTTGGTGGAGGTGGAGCACACCTCGTAGGTGCCGGGCAGCTTGGGATTGCACATGAAGTAAGCGGTGCCGCCGTCGGCCGACCAGGTGATCTCGGTGGCTTCCCACCGCCCCGAGGTCAGGGCGCGCGTGGTGCCATTCTCGGCGCGCGTGTACAGGTGGGTGTAGCCGCTTTCGTCCGACTGGTACCACAGGGTGCGGTTATCCGGCAGCCAGCCGAAGTCGTTGCCGCGGTTGTTGATCCAGGCGCTGTCGGTCAGGCGGTGCACCGGAGCCAGGGTGGCGGCGGCCAGGTTGACGGTGGCGATCCAGCGGTCCTTGTTGTCGGTGGAGGCGGCCATCACGGCGGCGCGGGTGCCGTCGTCGCTCCAGCGCAGGGCTTCCTCGCGGCCTTCGAAACGTACCGGGCGGTTGCCCTTGAGCGCCGGTAGCTTTTGCGCGGCGCGCAGCTCGGCCAGCGGATCGGTGCTGATCCCCGGCAGCACGTCCAGAGACAGCTCGGTGACCTTGCGCGTCGCCAGCTCGACCAGCTTCAGGGTTTGCGGCGTGGCGCCGTTGCGGCCCACGCGCTTGCGCTGGTCTTCCGTCTCCTCGTAGCCGGATTCGGTCACGTACTTCTGCAGCTTGCCGATGCGGCCCTTGTCGCCATCCTTGACCGAGGTCACCACCAGCAGGTAGCGGCCGTCCGGCGACAGCGCGCTGGCGTCGATCTGGGCCTTTTCACCGAGGTAGATCGGCTGCGGGGCGCGGGTGGGATCGGCCTTGCGCTCCTCGTTGCGGCGGTCGCGGGCGGCGTCGCGGTCCTGCTTTTGCTGGGCCAGGTTGGTGATCAGGCGCAGCTGCAGGTCGCGCAGGGTGTCCGGCTCGGGGATGGCGTCCGGGTCCTTGGCGGTGCGCAGCAGGGCCAGCGGCGACACCAGGCGTTCGGCACGGCTCCAGCTGAACCAGTCGCTGCCGACGCGGAACTGCACCTGCTTGCCGTCGGCCGAGTATTGGGCGTCGGCGGCCGGGCTGGTGCCGCGCACGATCTGCACCAGGGCGCCGGTCTTCAGGTCACGCTCGAACAGGTCGCCGTTGCGCAGCACGATGGCGCGGGTGCGCTCGCGGTTGTAGGCTACCTGGGCGGTGTCGATGCCGGCCAGCTGCTGGCCGTCCACCAGTTTGGCGGCGCCGCCGTTGATGAGGAAGGTGTCGCGCAGCTGCGAGCCGCTGCGTTTCTGTTTGTAGTAGACCTGGCGGCTGTCCCAGCCCCACCAGGCCGATTCCACCGGATTGCCTATCCAGTCCGGGTTGGCCATGGCCTGGTCCAGCGTGATGGGAGTGGGTGCGGCCAGCGCGGACGCGGCCAGGGATGCCAGCGCGGCGGCCAGCGTGGCCGCAAGCGCGCTTGCGGCGGTGGGACGGGGGAAACGCATCGGGGAATCGCCTTGGTAAGGGTAGAGGAAGCGTGGGATCGCCACTGGAACAAAACGCCCGATTCTAGCCCATGTATGTCGATGCGGAAATGATGGGCTTGTAACCCTTATGTTACAAACAACGTCAGTTTTGCGCGCGGTTGTCGTCCTCGTCGTCCTCGTCGTCTTCCTCGACCACGCCGGCGTCCAGGCGCAGCGCCAGCAGCAGCACGAAGCCGGCCAGCAGGTACAGGCCGACCATCAGCAGCAGCAGGGCGGCCGTGCCTTCGGCGGCCAGCAGGCGTCCGCCCAGGGCCGGGGTGACGGCGCCGCCCAGCAGGCCTATGCTGTTGACCAGGGCGATGCCGGCGGCGGCGCGCTGGCGCGGCAGGTAGTCGATCAGGATGGCGGCAAACAGCGGCGTGGCGGCGGCAATGCCCACCATGGCCACGCACAGGCCGGCGATCGACCAGGCCAGTTCGCCGTCGGCCGCCACCACCAGCCCCAGGCCGGCGGCGGCAATCACGGTGCTGGCGATGAAGTGGCCACGCCGTTCGCGGCGGCGGTCCGAGTCGCGCGCGATCAGCAGCATGCCGGCAATGCCGGCCAGCTGCGGGATGGCGGCCAGCAGGCCCAGCTCCATGTGGGTTTGCGCGCCCCAGCCGCGCAGCAGGGCGGGGGCCCAGAACAGCAGGCCGTAGGCGGCGCCCATCAGCAGCAGGTTGGACAGGGCGAGCATGCCCAGCACCGGATCGCGCAGCAGCGCCTTGATGCCCGGCTGGCGGCCCTGCGGCGCGGCGCCCGCGCCTTCGCGCTCCAGCTGCTGCTCCAGCAAACGCTGTTCGTGCGGCGTCAGCCAGCGCGCCTTGGAGGGACGGTCGGCCAGGTAGAACCAGGCGAACAGGCCCAGCGCGGCTGCCGGCAGCCCTTGCAGTATCAGCAGCCACTGCCAGCCATCCAGGCCGCCGGCGCGGTGCAGGTAGTGCAGGATGGCGCCGCAGCCGGGGCCGGCCAGCAGGCCGGCCGCCAGCGCGGCCGACGCGAAGAGGGCGATCACGCGCGCCCGCCGCGCCGAGGGATACCAGTAAGTGAAGTAGAGCAGCACGCCGGGATAGAAGCCGGCCTCGCAGGCGCCCAGCAGGAAGCGCAGCAGGTAGAACTGCCAGGGCCGGGTGACCAGGGCGGTGGCGGCCGCCACCAGGCCCCAGCACAGCATGATGCGCAGCAGGATGAGGCGTGCGCCCGTCTTTTGCAGCATCAGGTTGCTGGGCAGTTCGAACAGGCAGTAGCCGACGAAGAACAGGCCCGCGCCCCAGGCATACACCTGGTCGCTGAAGGCCAGCGCATCTTTCATCTGCAGCTGGGCGTAGCTGATGTTGACCCGGTCCAGGAAAGCCACCGCATAGCACATCATGAGCAGCGGCAGCAAACGCCAGGTGACGCGGCGGTACACGTCTTCCATGCGCCCGGCCACCGGCAGCTGCAGCAGGGTGGCGCTCATGGCAGGCGCTCCGCGCGCGGCGGCCGCGCTGGCAAGTGCCGGTCCGGCAAGGCTGGGGCGGTGGCGGGATCGGTCTGCATACGGCCGATATTAGCGGCCCGCCGCACGGGCAGGCAAGCGTTAGCAGCGGCCCGGGTCAGTTGAAAACAACAGTGCGCGCCGGACCCCGCCAGGCGCCGCTGGCGATGCACCAGTGTGGCGCACAAATGCGCAATTGTTGTGCCGTAACCGTGTCAGGAAGCGGCGCGGCCAGCCTGCCAGGTGGGCTCGTGGGCATGGCGCGGGCGCAGTTCCGGGGCCTCGGCGGCATTACCTTCCTGGGCCAGGAACTGGCTGCCGATCTCGAACCACTCGTCGCTGGGCAGGACTTTCTGCGCCAGCGGCAGCAGCTCCTTTTCCTCCTTGTCGAGGCGGGTGAGCAGGTTGTGGCAATACAGGTCCACCGTGCGGCACAGGAATTTACCGTGGATGGCGCTGCGGCGCATGGCGCGCTGCAGGCACTTGCGCACGGCGCGCAGCATGGCGTGGCCCAGGCGGCTCAGCGATTCGAGGTCGTTCAGCACCGGCGCCGCCTCGCCGCGGCTGGCGTTGCGCACGGCCGGCATCAAACAGGTTTCGAGCTTGCGCTGGTGGCGCGCCTCGGCAAAGCGGGTCAGCTCCTCCAGCTGCGAGGCGATGTAGGCCGGATCGACCTCCTGCGGCTTGCGGGCCCGGCTCTGCACGTATTGCAGCAGGCGCGAGATGAAGTGTCGTTCTTTCTTTTGCTCAATCGATAGCGTCAATAAGACATAGGTCGCGGTAAGCATGGCGTGTTCCCGGTTGGTCTGTTCTGACTTCGGCTGCGCGGCTGGCGTGCGTGGGGTGGCTGGCGCGCCCGAGGTGAAGAGTATTACCTTAGCGCGCAGACGGCCTCATACAACGCCTGATTACAATTTTTCACAACTAGCTGCGTGGAAAAAACACCGCTGGCTTGCCGGCGGGAAGCACGGGATGCAGGGCCTGGCCGGCGGGACGCTGCACGGAGGGGTGGTTCAGACTGGATATTATGCGCCGCGTCGGCCGCGTAAACATGTCGTTTTTGGAACGCGATGCAAAATTTTTTTGATGCATCGCGCTCCGCCGATAGCTTGCCGCTTCAAGCGCGCGGCTCACCCAGGTAGGCGCCGCGCGGCGCACCCAGTCCGGCCCGCACCTGGCGCGCGGTGTCGTCGGCCAGCACTTCGTCCTGGTTGGCTTCCAGGGCGGCCACGATGGCGGCGGCAATGTCGGCCGGGGCCGACTTGGGGGCGTCCACGCCGGCCGTCATGCCGGTGTCCATATAGCCCATGTGGGCCGCCAGCACTTGCGTATGTTGGGACCGCAGTTCGCCGCGCAGGCCGTTGGACAGGGCCCAGGCGGCCGCCTTGGAGACGCTGTAGGTGCCGGTGCTGGGCAGGCTGATCCAGCTCAGCGCGGACAGCACGTTGACGATGGCGCCGCCGCCGTTGCGGCCCAGGACAGGCGCGAAGGCGCGGCTGAGCAGGAAGGGGCCGAAGAAGTTGGCGTCCAGCTCGGCGCGCGCGGCCGCCACCGCGTTATCCGACATCACGCCCGTGCCCAGCGAAATGCCGGCGTTGTTGACCAGCACGGTCAGGTCGGGGATGGCTTGCACGGCGGCTGCGATGTCGGCTTCGCTGGTGACGTCCAGCTTGATCGGCGTCACGCCCGGGGTGGTGACGCTGTCCGGGTTGCGCGCCGCGCCATACACCTTGCGTGCGCCTGCCTGTACGGCGGCTTGCGCCAGGGCCTTGCCCAGGCCTCGGTTGGCGCCGGTGACGAGTACTACGGAATCTTGCATTTTCATGATGTTTCCTTTCAATGTAATGATCTTTAATATGACCGGTCGTCTTAAAATGAAGCGAAAAAAAATCAGCGCAGCAGGGCGGGCAGGCTCAGGTCCAGGAAGCGCTGCAGCGGCGCCGCGCTGGCCTCCACCTTGGAGCGCGCCACGGCGCCCTCCCAGGCGTCGATCACGGCGTTGGCCAGCTCAGGCGCGGGCAGGGCGCCGCCTATCTGGCCGGCCTGCTGCCCGGCCGCGATGGTGTCGGCCAGCACCCCGGCCCAGTCCTGCAGCGCGCCGCTGACTTCGGCCCGGATGGACGGACTCTGGGCCGACAATTCCGTGCTGAAGTTACCCAGCAGGCAGCCGCAGCGATGTTGTGCCGCACTGCCCAGCTCCACCAGTGCGCCGAAGTGGCGCCGCAGCCGTTGCTGTGCGTCCTGTTCCGGCTGGCCGTCCAGCAGTGCCCGATAGGGTACACCTGCCTCGTGGTAGCGCCGCACCACCTCCACCCCCAGTTCTTCCTTGCTGGGGAAGTGGTTGTAGAACGATCCCTTGGGCACACCGGCGGCCTGGGTGATGTCCTGCACGCTGGTCGCGTTGAAGCCCTTGCTGTGAAACAATGCAAGGCTGGCGGCGACGATCTGTTCTTTGACGTTAGGTTTGGGCATGGGTGTAATATGACCGGTCGTCTTGAATAAGTCAAGCACTTTCCGTGTACTGGTGTGGCGAGATCAGCCCGGTCCGGACTGCTGCCGGGCCAGGAAATAGGCCGGGCTGGTGAGCAGCACCGAGATCAGGTCGGCCTGGCGGTTGGTGCCGGTCTTGTTGAAGATGCTCTTGAGCTGGCTGCGCGCCGTGTGGGTGGAGGTGCCGCGCCCGGCCGACGCTTCCTCCAGGGTGAGGCCGCTGCACAGGGCCACCGCCAGTTCCGCCTCCGCCTCGCTGAGGTCGAACAGGCGCTGCACCAGGCCGGCCGTGACGCTGGGTACCTGGCCGGGATCGAAGGCGAACAGCAGGGCGCCGCCGGGGGCGCCGGCCAGCAAGGGCGACACCAGCAGCATCAGGTCTTTCTGGCCGGTGCGCGGCAGCAGCACCACGCCGGGGGCCTCGGCCCCGTGGCCGCGGCTGGCGGCGATAGCCTTGGTGATCTCCAGGCCCAGCTTGCGGGCGCTGGCGGTATTGCGGCACTGCAGGTGGCCATCCTGCAGCCACAGGTCGCGCCGCTGCTCCAGGATGGCGGCGGCGCTGCGGTTGTGGTGGGAGACGCGGCCGAATTCATCCACCAGGATGGCCGGCATGGACAGCATGTCCAGGCCGCCGGTCAGCACGTTGCGCCCCATCTGCAGGTCGGCGAAGCGCTGGCGCATCTGCAGGGCGCGCTGCAGGTGCGGAACCAGGCGCTCGAAGCAGGCCAGCTCCTCGCGCCGGAAGCCGGGCTGGCGGCGGCCGCGCTGCAGGAACAGCTGGGTCACCCAGTCGCCTTCGCGCATCAGGACCGCGGCGCAGGCGCTGTGGATGTCGAACGGCAGCAGGTACTCGCGCTGGAAGTCGGTACCCTCGTAGTCGCCCGGTTGCAGGTCCAGGTTGCTGGCGCAGAAGGTGGCGATGGGCTGGCGCTGGATGTGGCGGGCCAGCATGTCCTCGGCGGCGTAGCGTGTCGCGTAGCGGTCCAGCGCCTCCTGCGCCAGGCCATGCATCCACCAGCCCTTGACCTGGCCTGTGCCGGTATGGGCGGTGACCAGCACCGCGCCTTTCAGGTCGTGCGTCCGGCACATCGCGGCCACGAAGCCGTCGAAACCCTGGGGCGACAGCACGGCGTCGTAGACGTGGGTGAGCAGGGCGTCGGTCTGGTGTTCGGTATCGGTATCCATGGCGGCGGCGGCAACAGCGGTGGCTGATTATTGTCACAAGAACAAAATTCTTGCAAGCCGGAACGCAGGCCGCTTGTTGTTTTCGCGTCACTAGTACTGTGCGGATTTCGTCGCCGCAGGCTGGCCTTTCCTGCAAGACGGACGGCGGGCGCTCCGGTACATTGGTGTGGTCTTCCACCACGACCGCGCCGCCATGACCGCCACCTCGCCCTACCGCCGCCTGCTGCTGAAAAGTTCCACCGTGCTGGGCTGGTGGGCCGGGCTGGCGCCGGCCGCCGCCGCGCAGTCCGGGACGGCGCTGCCGGCCACCGCCCGGGCCTTGCCGCTGGCCGACGTGCGCCTGCTGCCGTCGCCGTACGCGGATGCGCTGGCGGCCAACCTGGCCTACCTGCTGCGCCTGGAGCCGGACCGCTTCCTGCACAACTACCACAAGTTCGCCGGACTGCCGGTCAAAGGCGCGATCTACGGCGGCTGGGAATCGGACACCATTGCCGGCGAGGGCCTGGGCCATTACCTGTCGGCGCTGGCGCTGATGCACGCCCACACCGGCAACCCCGAACTCAAGCCGCGCATTGACTACATCGTGGCCGAGCTGGTGCGCGTGCAGCAGGCGCATGGCGACGGCTATGTGGGCGGTTTCATGCGCAAGCGGCCGGACGGCCAGGTGGTGGACGGCAAGGAGATCTTCCCCGAGATCATGCGTGGCGAGATACGCTCGGCCGGCTTCGACCTGAACGGCTGCTGGGTGCCGCTGTACAACTGGCACAAGGTTTTTGCCGGCCTGTTCGACGCCCAGGCCCTGGCCGGCAACCAACAGGCGCTGGCGGTGGCGCAGGGGCTGGGCGGCTACATCGCCACCGTGTTTGCCGCGCTGGACGACGAGCAGGTGCAGCGCGTGCTGGGCTGCGAGCATGGCGGCATCAACGAGAGTTTCGCCGAGCTGTATGCGCGCACCGGCGAGACGCGCTGGCTGGCGCTGGCGCAGCGCCTGTACCACGCCAAGGTGCTCGAGCCGCTGGCCCAGGGCCGCGACGAGCTGGCCAACCTGCATTCGAATACCCAGATCCCCAAGCTGATCGGACTGGCGCGCCTGCACGAGCTGGCCGGACGGCGGCGCGACGCCGACGCGCCGCGCTATTTCTGGCGGCGCGTGACGCAGCACCACAGCTACGTCATCGGCGGCAACGGCGACCGCGAATACTTCTCGGCGCCGGACAGTATCGCGGCCCATATCACGGAGCAGACCTGCGAAGCCTGCTGCAGCTACAACATGCTCAAGCTGACCCGCCACCTGTATGGCTGGGCGCCGGACGCCGCCTATTTCGATTACTACGAGCGCACCCATCTGAACCACATCCTGGCGCACCAGGATCCCAAGACCGGCATGTTCACCTACATGACGCCGCTGATGTCCGGCACGGCGCGCGAGTATTCCAGCGAGGACAACGACTTCTGGTGCTGCGTGCTGTCCGGCATGGAGAGCCACGCCAAGCATGGCGACTCGGTCTACTGGGAGGGCGGCGACACACTGCTGGTCAATCTGTACATCCCGTCCACCGTGGAGTGGCGCGCGCGCGGCGCCGCCTTCCAGCTCGACACGCGCTACCCGTACGAGGGCGAGATCGCGCTGCGGGTGACGCGCGCCGACCCGGCGCGGCCGTTCGCGCTGGCGCTGCGCATCCCGGCCTGGGCCGGCGCACACCGGCTGCAGGTCAACGGCCGGCCGGCCGCCGCCGCCATGGAGAAAGGCTACGCGGTGCTGCGGCGCGCATGGAAGACGGGCGACGTGGTGACCCTGGCGCTGCCGCTGGCGCTGCGCCTGGAGGCGGCGGCCGGCAATCCCAAGGTGGTGGCCCTGCTGCGCGGCCCGATGGTGCTGGCGGCCGACCTGGGTCCGGCCAGCGAACCGTGGACCGCGCTGGCGCCGGCCCTGGTGGGGGCCGACATCCTGGGCGGCTTCGCCCCGCTGGACCGCCGCCAGGCCGTGTACCGCACGCGCGGCACCGGGCGCCCGGCCGAGCTGCGCTTCACGCCCTTCTACGCCCAGTACCAGCGCCGCTCGGCGGTCTATTTCAACACCTACACGGACGCCGAATGGGCCGCTTCCGGCGCCGCTTACCGCAAGGAGCAGGCGCGCCTGAAGGAGCTGGCGGCGCGCTCGGTGGACGTGATGCACCTGGGCGAGATGCAGCCGGAACGCGACCACCAGCTGGAGTCCGACATCTCCTATCCGGTGTCCTACCGCGGCCGCAACGGGCGCGACGCCCGCAGCGGCGGCTATTTCAGCTTCCGCATGAAGGCGGCCCCGGGACCGCTGGTGCTGCAGGCCACCTACTGGGGCGAGGAGCGCAACCGCGACTTTCATATCAGTATAGACGGGGTGCGCGTGGCGCGCGTGCAACTGAAGGGCGAGGACCAGGGCGTGTTCATCGAGCGCGCCTATCCGCTGCCGGAGACGCTCACGCGCGGCAAGGACAGCCTGCTGGTGCGCTTCGAGCCGGAGCCGGGCCACTCAGCCGGGCCGGTGTTCGGCTGCCTGCTGTACCGCGACGCGCAACACTAACGATGTTGCACGGACCGCGCTTCTGTCACAATTCCCCCATGGAGAGACAACCAAGGGAGGGTAATGATGTTGCGGAACATGCGGATAGGGGTGCGCCTGGGGGCCGGCTTCGCGCTGGTGCTGGTCTTGATGCTGTTGCTGATCGTGGTGCTGTCGTTGCGCCTGGGGAGCATAGGCGCGGCCAGCGACCGCATGACGCGCGAGGAGTGGGTCAAGGCGGAAGCGGTCCACACCATCAACGCCACCACGCGCGCCAATGCGCGCCGTTCGCTGGAGCTGTTCGTGGCGCCCGATAAAGCCTATGCCGAGCGCTCCTTTACGGAGATCGCCGCCAACCGCAAGATCATCGACGAAGCGCTGGAGACCCTGACCCGGCTGGTGGTGCGGCCCGAGGGCAAGGAACTGCTGGCCAGGCTGAAGACCGACCGCGCCGCCTACGTGGCCTCGTTCAGCAAAGTGGGCGAACTGTACAAGTCCGGCCAGCGCGAGCAGGCCGCCGCCCTGATGGTGGGCGAGACCCTGCCGGCCCTGGACCAGCTGCAGGGCGGCATACGCGAGCTGCTGGCGCTGCAGAAGCGCCTGGTGGAGGAGGGCGGCGCCGCCATCCACGGCGAGATCGCCGCCACCCTGCTCCTGGCGCTGGTCCTGGGCGGTGCCGCGCTGCTGATTGGCGCCTGCGGCGCCTGGGCCATCACGCGCTCCATCACCGGTCCCATGCAGCGCGCGGTGCAGGTGGCCGAGCAAGTGGCGGAAGGCGACCTGGGGGCCCGCATCGACACCAGCGGCGGCGACGAGAGCGCCCGCCTGCTGCGCGCCCTGGCGCGCATGAACGACAGCCTGGCGCGCATCGTGCGCGAGGTGCGCAGCGGCACCGACAGCATGGCCACCGCCACCAGCGAAATCGCCAGCGGCAACCTGGACCTGTCGGCCCGCACCGAGTCGCAGGCCGGCGCGCTGGAGCAGACCGCGTCCTCGATGGAAGAGCTGACCTCCACCGTCAAACAGAACGCCGACAACGCGCGCCAGGCGCGCCAGCTGGCCGGCAGCGCCGCCGAGACCGCGCAGCAGGGCGGCGCCACCATGGACCAGGTGATCGACACCATGGGGGCCATCGAGGCCGCCTCGCGCAAGATCGTGGACATCATCGCCGTGATTGACGGCATCGCCTTCCAGACCAACATCCTCGCATTGAACGCGGCGGTGGAAGCGGCCCGCGCCGGCGAGCAGGGGCGCGGCTTCGCCGTGGTGGCCTCCGAGGTGAGGGCGCTGGCGCAGCGCTCGGCCATGGCGGCGCACGAGATCAAGGCCCTGATCGGCGACTCGGTCGGGCAGGTGGAACAAGGCGGACGGCTGGTGGCCCAGGCCGGCGGCACCATGCGTGAGCTGGTCCAGAGCGTGCGGCAGGTGGCCGACATCGTGGGCGAGATCACGGCCGCCAGCCAGGAGCAGTCGTCCGGCATCGAGCAGATCAACCAGGCCATCATCGCCATGGACAATGTGACGCAGCAGAATGCGGCCCTGGTGGAGCAGGCCGCGGCGGCGGCCGGGGCGCTGCAGGACCAGGCCGAGCGGCTGACGCAGGCGGTCGGGGTGTTCCGCCTGGGCGCCGGACAGGAAGGCGTCGCGCTGGCAAGCCCCGTGCAGCATGGCGGCCGGGCGCTGGCGCTGGCCTGATCAGGGCGGCGCGGCCGCCACGCTGTGGGCGGCGGGGGCCTTTTCCTCCACCGCCACCAGGCCGACGCTGTGCTGGTCGTCGAAGATGAAGAAGCGTATCCAGATATTGCCGCTCCCGGTGCGCAGCAGGTATTGCGAGAAGGTCGGGGTGTCGCCGGGGATGTGCTCGGCCAGGTTGGGGATGCGCAGCTTGTCCAGGATGGCCTGGGCGCTGCCGCCGTTGTGGGTGACGAAGCCGCGCGACATCGGATGCTCCAGGTCGACGCGGATGCCGCCCATGGCCTTGATGCCGGCGTCGTAGCTGCGGAAGGCGTCGTCGGCCGACATGCGCGGCGCGGGCGGCGCGAAATAGCGCTCGCTGACGCGGCCCTGGACCGGCACCAGGGTGCGGCCCGCCACCACCCAGCTGCGCTCGGACTCGGCCTCGCGCTGGTGCTGGCTGGCGGCTCTTTTGGGCAGCTCCAGGTAGGGGAAGGGCGGCACCTTGCGGGCGATCGGGTAGTAGCTGGTGTCGATGGGCGGCGGCGCGGGCGGAAGGGCCGGAGCAGCCGTCACCGGCTTGGGCGGCGGCACCCTGGGGTGATCCTGCGGCCGCTCGCAGCCGCCCAGGCCAATAGACAGGCCAGCAGCCAGGGCGAGGGCCGCGCCCAGCGTGGTCGCGGTGGAACGGAGTAGCGGGGCTGTCATGGCGCGGCGGCAGGATGGAACCGTAACAGCGCCGAGCATAGCAGGATTTTGAAATCGATGTCCCGCGCCGCCGCGCGCGGGCCTGGCACAAGGAGACGCATGGAATATCGCAAGCTGTCGCGCCGCGACTTTATGATCACTGCCGGCGCCGGCCTGGCCGCGCTGGCGCTGCCGGCAGCGGCCGGCGCTGCCACGGGTTTGCCTGCGAGTCCGGGCAATCCCGCCGGACTGTCGCTGTTCACGTCCGTCGACGGTGTGTATCCGGGCGGACCGGGCGAGACCCAGATGAAGTTCAGCTATCCCTGGCCGGAACCTTCTGTGGAATTCGGCGGCCTGTGGTTCGCCTTCGAGATCATCACCTTCGAGAATGCCTACGCGGTCGATCCGGCCCGGGTGACGGTCACGCGCGGGCCCGATACGCTGCGTTTCGTGGCGGCCGGCTACACCTGGGCCGGGGGCCAGGAAAGTGCGCCCGGCCACCTGGAGGCGGAGCTGCGGCGCATGCCCGACCAGTCGCTGCAATGGCAGGTGGCGGTGCGTTTCGGGCGCGACGTGAAGGCCGTCAAGACCATCGTGCGCGGGCTGCCGCGCGGGCGGCTGTCGGTATCGGCCGGGCGCTGGCAGGACACCCGGGACGACGAAAAGATCTTCGAGTATCCGGACCTGATGTCGGGCATGGGCACGCCGCTGGTGGCGATCGAGGCCAAGGACTCGGAACAGGTATGGGCCATCTCGGCGCTGCAGGACCAGGTGCGGCCGGCCCGCTTCTACCTGCAGCCGGGCGCCCAGGGATACAAGGCCGAGCTGCTGTACGAGCAGGCCGGCTGGGAGCGGCGCGGCGAGGTGCGCACGCACCGCTGGCGCATAGTCGCGGCCGCCGGCTTCGAGGCCGCCGTGCGGCCGCACTTCGAGCATGTCGAGCAGGCCTACGCCATTCCGCGCTTCGAGACCCGCGCCGACGCGCCGGACTGGATGCGCCACACCGGCCTGGTGCTGGCCCTGCACGGCCAGCACTGGAGCGGGCGCATCTTCAACGACTACGCGCGCCAGCTGGAAATCCTGCGCTGGGCCGCCACCCGCACCGATCCGCGCACCACCATGGTGTTCCTGGCCGGCTGGGACGCCCGCTACTACTGGGATTATCCGGCCTTCGAGGTAGATCCGCGCATGGGTGGCGAGGCCGGCTTCCGCCGCATGATCGAGGAAGGACGCAAGCTCGGTTACCGCTTCCTGCTGATGTTCGGCTCCAACATCGCCAACCCGGCCGCGCCGGGCTACGCCGCCATCGCCGACGCCCGCGTGCGCACCGTGTACGGCGAGCCGATGGCCAGCAACTACGTGGACTGGGACGGCGACCGCAAGGGCGAACCCTCCATGGTGTTCATGAACCTGGCCGTGGCCAGCTGGCGCCGGCACCTGGCGGGACGGATCTCGGCCATGGTGGAGCGCTACGGCGTGGACGCCTATTTCCTCGACATTTGCGGCATGTGGGAAAACAATCCGGACGGCGACATGTTCCTCGGCACGCGCGAGCTGGTGCGCGAACTGGCGCGCCGCCATCCGGGCGTTGCGGCGGTGGCCGAGATGCAGTACGACGCCCAGATGGGCATCATCCCGATGGCGCACGTGAGCCGCTACGCCCAGTATCCGCAGGCGCACTACGACCACGTGGCCTCGTTCTCGCACCTGAGCCGGCCGGCGCCGGGATCGGGCGCCACCGGGGTGCATGAGGCCGGCTACGGCAAGTACCAGCCGGTGACGCTGGAGCAGCGCGAGATCCCCACCATCACCTTCGCCGGCGATACCTGGGAGCGCCACCTGGCCCTGGCCGAGGCCGACATCGCCACCGCCAACCTGCGCTATGCGCGGCGCGGGCGGCGTACATGATAGGCCCCTGCCGCAAATATTGATCAGGATAGAGGGGAAAATAGAATGATCGCGACAGTCACCGTGCAGCTGCCCACCTACCTTCTGCAGGAGCTCATCGCGCGCCTGCGCCGCGACCGTGGAGCTCAGGATATGTCGGAGGGTATCGCCCACGCCTTGCGCTACTGGCTGGAAGACGCCGCATTCGGTTGAGGCCAGTTGAGCGGGGTGCCTCCGGCCCACGCGCCAGACGGGGGCTGCGAAAACGCCGTTCTTTGTGCCGCGCGCTGGAAGACGCTGCCTTTGGTTGAAGCCTGGTCAGCCTCGCACCAGCGGCAGCCACAAGCTGAATACAGTGCCGCCGGGGCCGGAGCGCCAGGCCACGGCGGCGTCGATGGCGGCGGCGCGGCGCTGCTGGTTGCGCAGGCCGTGGCCGCCCGCCGCCATGGCCGCCTCCATATCGAAGCCGGCGCCGTTGTCGGCCACTTCGACCAGCACGCCCCCATTCTCAGCCGCCGTGCTGACGCGGATTTCACTCGCGCCGCTGTGGTGCAGCACGTTGGCGATGCCCTCCTGCACGATGCGCAGGATATGCAGCGCCGCCGACGGCTCCAGCCACGCCAGCGGCGGCACCGGCCGCACTTCCCAGTGCAGCGCGACCCCGGCGCTCTCCAGGCGCGGTTCCAGGCGGTAGCGCAAGGTGGCCAGCAACAGCAGCAGGTCGGCCTCGGCCGGCTCCAGCGAATCGATGGTCAGGCGCAAATCGTCCAGGCAATCCTTGAGGATGGCGGACACCCGCCCGCCGGCGCCGCCCTCGTGCTCGACCGAGCGGATGGCGCTGATCAGCGACGATCCCAGCCCGTCGTGCATGTCCTGCATCAGGCGCTGGCGCTCGTCGCTGATGGTCTGCCGCAGTTCGCTCTCGCGCAGGCGCCGGTGGCTTTCCTCCAGCTCGGCCTCGCGCTCGCGCAGGCGGTGCGCCAGGCTGGCGTTCACATGCTCGACCTCGGCAATGGCGGCCAGGTAGCGCCGTACCATCAGCGCGCCGAAAGTGAGGAAGGTGACGCCGTTGCTGTAGGCGCCCAGGAACCAGCTTTCCGGACCGATGACGTCGTTGTGGCCCAGCCAGTCGCTGATGTTGAGGAGCACGCAGGCCAGCAGCCCGGCGTCCACCAGCCGCCCCTCGCTGGAGCGGCGCCAGGCATGGTAGCCGCCGGCCAGGGCCACTGCCGCGCTCAGCAGCAATGCGATGGCGTAGCACGTCCCCAGCACGGCCTGCGAGTTGGGCAGGCCCAGCGGCGGCAGGGTGGCGATCCCAATGACGGCCGTGGCCGCCACCGCCGTCCACGTCAGCCAGCGCAGCGGCTGGCCGTGCAGCTGGCGCAGGAAGAAGTGCAGGGCCAGCACCAGCCAGTACAGCGAGTTCAGGGTCAGCCAGCCGAAGCTGTCGTTCAGCAGCGGCAAGTCCACGTAGTAGTGCATGTGCGCCACGAAGGAGGTCAGGCCGAGGTAGAAAAACAGCAGGTAGCTGGTCTCGTGGCGGCGCCGCAGCCACACGGCCAGCGCGAACAGGCCGACCGCCAGGAAGGCGGCGCTCAGCATTTCCGGCAGTTCGCGCTGCAGCCACAGGCGCAGCTGGTGGCGCGCGCGCAGGCTGTCCACCGGTCCCAGCCAGAGCGAGGATACCCCGGCCACGGTGTCCGCCGTATGCTCGAGCCGCAGCAGGATCTGGCGCGGCGGCGCCATCCCGCTGCGCTGGTCCAGCACGGCCCAGGTCGGCGTGAACAGGCTGTTCCACAGCGGGCCTTGCTGCTGGGCCAGGTACACCAGCCTGCCGTCTGCATAGATGGCGATGCCGCCATTGGTCTTGAGCCGCACGCCATACAGGGCCAGGGGGCCGCGCCAGCCGGGCGGCGCGTCCACCGCCAGCCGCACCCAGGTAACGCGCACGCCGTCATCGCCTGAGTCTTTGTCTGGCAGCGCCAGCGGCAGGGTGGCGCGGCGCCAGCCCGGCGGCAGCCGCTCCGCCTCCACGCGGTCCGGGGCCGGGCTGAAGCCGGGCGCGGCCACGGTTTGCCATTCGGCCGCCGCCAGGTGCAGCGCGCCGCCGCCATCCCCGGCATAGCGGCTGGCGCCGATGGCCAGCACCAGGGCGCAGGCGCCCAGCAGCAGGGCTGCCAGCCAGGCGGGACGGATGTGGGAGGCGGATGTGGTCATCTGGAAATTGTACGATGGAGCGCCGTGCCTAGCCACTGTCGAAATTCCACAAGGAAATCGGCGCTACAATGTGCGCTGAGCCATCTGTCCGGAGCCTGCATGCCCGTCCCCTTCTCGCGCGGTATCGCCGCTGTGCTGCTGGCAGCCGGCGCCGGTGCGCAGGCCGCTACACACGCCCTTGCCGGCCCCATGACTCATCCCGGTTCGCATCCAGGTTCGCGCCCCGGTTCGCCCTCCGGCTGCTCGCGGCCCATCGTGGTGCCGGTCTCGCCCACCGGCTACAGCGTGATCGTGCGGGGCGAGCAGGTGTCCGGCGTGTTTCCCGACGCCCTGCGCGAACTGGGCGCGCGCCACGGCTGCAGCTTTTCCTTTCCGGTAGTGCCGCGCGCCCGCGCCAGCTACATGTTCTTCGACAGCGGCGAGGCCGACCTGCTGCTGCCGGCCTCGCGCAGCGCCGAGCGCGACGCCGTGGCTGACTATGTGCCCATGATGAAGCTCAGGATGGCGCTGGTCAGCACCCGCCGCCATCCGGTCGCGGCGGCCAGCGTACAGCAGCTGGTCGAGGGCGGCGCCTGGCGCGGCGTGACGGTGCGCGGCCATGTGTTCGGCGACCAGTACAATGCCCTGCTGCGCGGCCTGGAGCAGCGCGACCGCATCGCCTATGTCAGCGCGCTGGTGCTGGTGGCGCGCATGCTCAAGGCGGGCCGCGCCGACTTCACTATGGTGGCGCCGCGCTAGGGATTGCAGTTTTCGCTGGGCATCCCGGGAACTTGGTATCATTTCCGGCTGCCGGCTACCCGCCGGCCATTTTCTTACTACGTCGGAGAGAACCAATGACCTTACGTCTGCTGCTGCTGGGTACCGCCTTGGCGGCAACCAGCGCCCTGGCCGCGCCGCGCGGCTTCACCGTGGAGGACCTGGCCGGCATGGAGCGCGTGGGCGCGCCCGTGCTGTCGCCGGACGCCAGCCGCGTCGTGTACACCGTGCGCACCACCAACCTGGACAAGAACCGTGGCAACACCCAGCTGTGGATGCTGGACCTGCGCCATCCCAAGGCCGCGCCGGTACGCCTGACCCAGGCCGAGGCCAGCAGCACCGATCCGGAATGGTCGCCGTCCGGCGACGCCATCTACTTCCTGTCGGCCCGCTCCGGCTCCAACCAGGTGTGGCGCCTGCCCCTGGCCGGCGGCGAAGCCGCCAGGGTCACCGACCTGCCGCTGGACGTGGAAAACTTCCGCCTGTCGCCCCAGGGCGACCGCCTGGCTCTGAGCCTGTCCGTGTTCCGCGACTGCGCCGACCTGGCCTGCACCAAGTCGCGACTCGATGCCCAATCTAAAAACAAGGCCAGCGGCAAGGTCTACGACAAGCTGTTCGTGCGCCACTGGGACACCTGGGCCGATGGCCGCAACAATGTGCTGTACAGCGCCCCCATCGATGCCAGCGGCAAGGTCACGGCGCAGCCGGTGGCCCTGAGCGGCAGCCTGGATGGCGACGTGCCCTCCAAGCCCTTCGGCGACCACGAAGAATACAAGTTCAGCCCGGACGGCAAGACCGTGGTGTTCTCCGCGCGCATCGCCGGCAAGACCGAAGCCTGGTCCACCAACTTCGACGTCTACAGTGTCCCCGCCACTGGCGGCACGCCGGTCAACCTCACCGCCGACAACCAGGCCTGGGACACCAAGGCCACCTATGCGCCGGACGGCAAGACCATCGCCTACCTGGCCATGGACAAGCCCACCTTCGAGGCCGACCGCTTCCACTTCGTGCTGATCGACGTCGCCACCGGCAAGAAGCGCGTGCTGGCGGGCGACTGGGACCGCTCGGTGGCCGACTTCCGCTGGACCCCGGACAGCAAGGCCCTGCTGGCCAATGCCGACGATGTCGGCCAGCACCGTTTGTTTTCCATCGACGCCGCCAGCGGCAAGGTCACGCCGCTGACCGAGAAGGGCTACGTGGCCGCCTTCGACGTGGCGCGCGACACCGTGGTGATGGCGCACGCCAGCCTCAGCTCCGGCGCGCAGCTGTACCAGTTCAAGCTGGGCGCCAGCGCCGCCAAGGCCCAGCTGACCCGCAACAACGAGGCGGCCCTGGCCGACGTCAAGTTCGGCGAGTTCGAACAGTTCTCCTTCACCGGCGCCAATGGCGACACCGTGTACGGCCACGTGATGAAGCCGTGGAACGCCGAGCCGGGGCGCAAGTATCCGGTGGCCTTCCTGGTGCACGGCGGCCCGCAGGGCAGCTTCGGCAACTCCTGGAGCTACCGCTGGAATCCGCAGGTGTATGCCGGCGCCGGCTACGCCACCGTGTTCATCGACTTCCACGGCTCCACCGGCTACGGCCAGAAGTTCACCGATTCGATTTCCGGCGACTGGGGCGGCAAGCCGCTGCAGGACCTCAAGCTGGGCCTGGAAGCGGCCGTCAAGAAATACCCGTGGCTGGACCGCGAAAAAAGCTGCGCCCTGGGCGCTTCCTACGGCGGTTACATGATGAACTGGATCGCCGGCCAGTGGTCCGACGGCTTCAAGTGCATCGTCAACCACGACGGCGTGTTCGACACGCGCGGCATGGCTTACTCCACCGAGGAAATCTGGTTCACCGAATGGGAAAACGGCGGCAGCTACTTCAACGTGCCTGAGCAGCATGAGAAGTTCAACCCGGCCCTGTATGTGAAGAACTGGAAGACCCCGATGCTGGTGGTGCAGGGCGACCTGGACTTCCGCATCCCCACCGCGCAAGGCCTGGGCACCTTCACCGCGCTGCAGCGCCAGGGCATCCCCAGCAAGCTGCTGTTCTTCCCGGATGAAAACCACTGGGTGCTGAAACCCGCCAACTCCATCCTGTGGCATCACACCGTGATCGACTGGCTGGACACTTACCTGAAAAAATAAGCGCAGTACACCGCACGCCCGCCCCCGCGCGGGCGTTTTTACGCCTGAAGGAAACCCATGAAATCCATGACTCCCCGCCTGATCGTGCTGGCGCTGGCCGCCGCATTCGCCACCGCCAGCCTGGCCGAACAAGCCGCGCCACAAGCGCGCGCCGAGAACCCCTATCTGTCGCAAGCCGACGCCGCCGCCCGCGCCCAGCGCGTCAGCAACGTCGCCTATGAATTGCAATTCGCCCTGACCGGCAAGGAAAGCTTCAGCGGCAGCACCACCCTCAGCTTCGACCTCAGCGACGCTTCCCAGCCGCTGACGGTGGACCTGGACAAGGCCACCATCCGCAGCCTGAGCGTGAACGGCAAGGCCGTCACCCCGCAATACAACCAGTGGTTCATCACCCTGGCCCCGGCCGATCTGAAGGCTGGCCGCAACAGCGTCACCGTGGTCTACGAGCGCCTGCACAGCACCAATGGCGAAGGCCTGCACCGCATGGTCGACCCGGTCGACCAGCGTGTCTACACCTACACCCACTTCGAGCCGGCCGCCGCGCACCAGATGTTCCCCGTGTTCGACCAGCCCGACCTGAAAGCCACCTACCGCATCACCGTGACCACGCCAGCCGACTGGGTGGTGTCCTCCACCAAACGCGAGGACAGCGTGCAGGACATCATGATCGATGGTGTGGCCTCCAAGCGCTGGACCTTCCCGGCCACCAAAAAGCTCAGCCCCTACAACTTCTCCATGCACGCCGGCCCCTATAAAGTATGGGAAGACAATAGCGGCAAATACCCGATGCGCCTGTTTGCGCGCCAGTCGGTGGCGGCGCAAGTCTCGCCCAAGGACTGGTTCAAGTACACGGCCCAGGGCCTGGCCTTCTTCGACCAGTATTACGGCGTACCCTACCAGTTCGAGAAATACGACCAGCTGCTGGTACCGGACTTCCTGTACGGGGCCATGGAAAACGCGGCCGCCATCACCTTTGCCGAGGGCCGCTTCCTGCACAAGGAAGAGATGACGGCGGCCCAGCGCCAGAGCCTGGCCAGCGTCATCATGCACGAGATGGCGCACCAGTGGTTCGGCGACCTGGTCACCATGCAGTGGTGGAACGGCCTGTGGCTGAACGAGAGCTTCGCTTCCTTCATGGGCACCCTGGCCACGGCCGAAGCCACCGAGTTCAAGCAAGCCTGGCAGTCGTTCTACTCGGGCGGCAAGCAGGACGCCTACACCCAGGACCAGCGCGTCACCACGCACGCCATCGAAACCCCGGTGCCGTCCACCCGTAACGCCTTCGACAACATCGACGCCATCACCTATTCCAAGGGCGCTTCCACCCTCAAGCAGCTGCGCCATTTGCTGGGCGAGGAAGTGTTCCGCCAGGGCGTGCACAACTACCTGGTCAAGTACCAGTACCAGAACGCCCGCCTGGACGACTTCATCGGCAGCCTGGGCGCCGCCGCCGGACGCGACCTGGGCGCCTGGACCCAGCAATGGCTGTACCAGCCGGGCGTGAACACCATCACGGCCCGCTACAGCTGCAAGGGCGGCAAGGTCAGCGGCTTCAGCCTGGAGCAGAGCGCACCGGCCGATTACCCCACCCTGCGCGAGCAGCGCGTGCAGGTGGCCCTGTTCAAGCGCGGGCCCCAGGGCCTGGCACTGGCCAAGAACGTGGCTGTCACCTACCGCGGCGCCAGCACCGCCGTGCCGGCGCTGGATGGCGCCGCTTGCCCGGACCTGGTCTATCCCAACTACCAGGACTGGGGCTACGCCAAGGTGCAGCTCGACCAGCGCTCGTTCGCCACCGCCAAGTCCAGCTTGAACCGGGTTGATGATCCGCTGCTGCGCTCCATGCTGTGGCAAAGCCTGTGGGATGGCGTGCGCGACGGCCAGCTGCCGCTGACCGCCTACCTGGACACGGTGCTGGCACAGGCGCCGTCCGAGCGCGACTACACGCTGCTGGGCGACATCGCCGAGAAAACCGGCGCCGCCGCCGAGTACCTGGACAAGATGGGACCGCAAGCCGCCAAGGCCCGCGCCCGTTTGCTGCCGCAGCTGGAAACCATGGCCTTCAAGGCCGCCATCCGGGCCCAGGGCGACAACAACTTCCAGCGCCGCTGGTTCAGCCTGTATCTGAACCTGGCCGCCACCCCCGCCGCCCTGGACCAGCTGGCCGCCATCCTGGCCGGCAAGCCGCTGGTGCCGGGCCTGAACGTCAGCCAGGACTTGCGCTGGAATATAGTGGCGCACCTGAACCGCTACGCCTATCCGGGCAGCGAACAGCTGCTGGCGGCCGAGCAGACGCGCGACAACTCGGACAGCGGCCAGGCGGCCGCCGTGGGCGCCGCCGCCGGCCGTCCCGATGCGCGCGTCAAGGAGGAGTGGCTGGCCACCATCACCGACCTCGGCACCAAGCTGCCGTTTTCCAAGGTGCGGCGCGCCATGGGCGCCCTGTATCCAGCCGGGCAGGGCGCACTGGACGAGCAGACCGCCGCGCGCCGCCTGGCGCTGCTGGGCCAGTTGGACGCCAGCGCCGGCCCGGTCTACATGCGCGCCTACGCGGCCAGCATGATACCGGCCGCCTGCACCCCGGCCAGCGTGCAGCGTCTCAAGGATGGACTGGCCGCCATGCCCGCACTGTCGGCCGGCACCACCCGCCAGCTGCGGGTGGCAATACAGGAAGACCAGCGTTGCGTTGATATGAAGAAATTAATCACCGTACAATAATTGCCGCCCTGGCGGTGCCCGCCTCGCATCTGCGAGCGCCGCCTTGCTGCTTCTCCATCAAAAAGCCGTCATCTGACGGCTTTTTTGTTTTATGCCGCCTAACGGCGCCTATCTGATCAAATTGGCGATCATTTCCACCAGAAACTGGAAATGTATGGACTTCAATCGATTCGTTCAATAACAACAGCCTGCGCCATGGTGCGCCGGGCGAGAACGCCTTTACTGCCGGGCTGGCCATATTTTGTTTGGTTTTTGACCAAGAAAATCAAATACGCAATATTAAAATTTTGTTACAAGATTTACATAGATTGCTATATTTTGTTGAGCTTTTATCAAAAGCCGCAAGCAGGCGCAGACCTTGCCAGAAAGTAACTCACTTCCAACATAAGGCCGAGAAATGAATCGCATACCCTTGTTCCAGGCACGCTTCCGATATGCCGCCGGCGCGGCTGTTGCTCTTGCATTGTTGCCGGTCCTGCCGGCCGCCGCCGCCACGCTGACCTTCAACACCCAGGATCCCGCCATTTTCTTCGGTGGCGACGTGATCACGGAAGGCGCCTACAGCCTGCAGGTGAATGACCTGACCGGCGCCGGCTTGGCCGGCGCCATCCTGGACGGCACCAGCCCCTACAGCTGCGATATCGCAGCCTGCCCTGCCAGCACCAGCAACTATTACGCCGGCATCAACAACAGCAGCCTGACCCTGAGCCGTGCCGACAGCACCGGGTTCAAGCTGAGCAGCCTGAGCTACGCCTTCCTGCCGCCCGTGCCCACCCTGGACCCTTACAGCTATGGCGAACTGACCCTGGTCGGCACGCTGGCCTCGGGCGCCACCGTCAGCACCAGCCTGGCCTTCCCCGAACTGGTTGGCGGCTATTCGCCCTTTGCCAGCGCCAGCCTGGGGGCCGGCTTTACCAGCAATTTCTACACCAGCATCACCATCAGCGCCTGCCTGTACACCGGCAATGGCAGCGAGTGCGTGGCCGACAGCGATAACCTGGCCCAGTTCGCCATCGACAACCTCAGCGTGACTGCCGTGCCTGAACCGGCCACCTACGCCATGCTGGGCCTGGGCCTGGGTGTCCTGGCCTTGCGCCGCCGCCGCGCCGCCGTCCCATCCGTCTAAGCTGAAAGGTCCACTTCATGAAACTGCGTCCCATTTCCGCCGCCGTTATCTTCGTGTTGGCCGCTGCCAGCGCCCGGGCCGACGACGTGCGCCGTTCCTACATCGTGCAGCTGGCCGACAAGCCGGTCGCCACCTACACCGGCACCGTGGCCGGCCTGGCCGCCACCCAGCCGGCGCCCGGCCAGCGCCTGGACGTCGACGCCTCCACCGTGCAAAGCTACATCAGCTACCTGGACGGCAAGAAGGCCGCCGTGCTGGGCACCATTGCCGCGGCCCCCGTCACCTATGAATACAAGGTCGTGTTCAATGGCTTTGCCGCCCTGCTGACCGACGCCGAGGTGCGCGCGCTGAAGAAAAACAGCAGCGTGGCCAACATCACGGCCGACTCCCTCATGCAGCTCGACACCAGCTATACCCCCACTTTCCTGGGCCTGGATGTGCCGGGCGGACTGTGGGCCAAGGCCGGCGGCCAGGGCCACGCCGGCGAGGACATGATCATCGGCATCGTCGATGGCGGCATCTGGCCGGAGAACGCGGCCTATGCCGACCGCGTCGACGATAACGGCAATCCCAGCCATAGCGGCGGCACCGTCGTGTACGACGCGCCGCCGGCCGCCTGGAAAGGCAGTTGCCAGGCTGGTGAAGGCTTCTCCGTGGCCAATTGCAACAACAAGCTGATAGGCGCGCGCTACTACAACCTGGGCAACACCGCCCTGCACTGGACCGAATTCGCCTCGGCGCGCGATTCCGTGGGCGGCTCCTCGGGCGAGGGCGGGCACGGCAGCCACACTTCCAGCACGGCCGCCGGCAACGCCGCCAATCCGGCCAACGTCGGCGGTGTCGACATGGGCAAGCTGTCCGGCATGGCGCCGCGCGCCCGCATCGCGGCCTACAAGGTGTGCTGGACCGACCCCAGCCGTAAAAACAGCTGCGCCACTTCCGACAGCGTGGCTGCGATCGAGCAGGCCACGCTGGATGGCGTGAACGTGATTAACTTCTCCATCGGCCCCAATGCCGGCGGCGGCAGCTTCAGCGAAGCCACCGAACTGGCTTTCCTGGGCGCGGCGTCGGCCGGCGTGTTCGTGGCAGCCGCCGCCGGCAATTCCGGCCCCCAGTCGACCGCGCCAGCGCCGGTATCGCACATCAGCCCGTGGTTGACCACGGTGGCCAACTCCACCCACAACCGTCTCTACCTGGGCAGCGCCACCCTGGGCAACGGCACCGTCCTGACCGGCGCCTCCGCCAACGCCAAGACCCCCAGCGCGCCCCTGATCCTGGCCCGCAACGCCGGCCTGGCCGGTGTCGACCCCGGCAATATCAAGCTGAACCAGTGCTTCGGCCCGGCCGACAACGTGGCCGCCCTGCTGGACCCGGCCAAGGTGAAGGACAAGATCCTCGTGTGCGACCGTGGCGACAACGTGCTGGTCAACAAGAGCGCCAACGCCAAGACCGCCGGGGCGGCCGGCGTCATCATCGGCAACGTCAGCGGCGGCGCCACCACCATCCTGAACCAGCCCCATTCGCTGTCCACCCTGCACATCGCCCTGGCCGACGCCACTGCCCTGAAGAACTATGTCAACGGCGGCAGCGGCGCCACGGCCTCGCTGGGCAATGTGCGCTACATCATCGACACCAGCACCGCCGCCCCGATGATCGCCGGCCTGTCATCGCGCGGACCGAACGTGGCCAACGCCAACATCCTCAAGCCCGACCTGGCGGCTCCCGGCACCGACATCCTGGCCGCCGTCAGCGCCGACCTGACCCAGGCTGAGCGCGACGCCGTGGCCGGTGGTGCGCCGGCCCCGCGCAGCGAGTTCGCCTTCCTCAGCGGCACCTCCATGGCCAGCCCGCACGTGGCCGGCGTGGCCGCCGTGCTCAAGCAAAACCATCCGGACTGGACCCCGGCCGCCATCAAGTCGGCCCTGATGACGACCGCATACGACACCTACAATGACGGCCAGAACGGCTCGGTGGCGTGGGACGCGACTGCCAGGACCACCGGCAATCTGCCATGGGGCCAGGGCGCCGGCCAGATCCGGCCCTCGCTGGCCAACGACCCCGGCCTGGTGTACGACGCCACCGAGCTCGACTACGCACGCTTCCTGTGCGGCCTGAACATCCCTGTCTACAGTGCCTCCACCTGCAACAGCGTGGGCGGTATCGCGCCCTACAACCTGAACCTGCCCTCGCTGACGGCGGCCGCGGTGCCGGGCGCCCAGACCCTGGTGCGCACCGTCACCAATGTCGGCGCCAGCAGCGCCACCTACACCGCCAGCGCCACCATGAACGGCTATGCGGTGGAGGTGTCGCCATCCACCCTGACCCTGTCGCCGGGCCAGAAAGCCAGCTACAGCGTGCGCCTGACCCGCACCACGGCCCCGCTCGACACCTGGGCCTACGGCCAGCTGACCTGGAGCGACGGCAGCCACACGGTGCGCAGCCCCATCACGGCGCGCGGCACGGCGCTGGCCGTGCAAAGCGCGGTCTACAGCGAGGCCACCACCGGCAGCAAGCTGCTGACCATGGGCTCCGGCGTGGCCGGCGCGGTCACCCTGGCCAAGGGCGGCCTGGTGCCGGCCACCGTGTCGGCTGGCACGGTCACCACCTATACCACCCCCAATCCGCCGCTGGACTGCTTTAACGGTGGTGCTCCCGGGGTCAACTACTACACGGTCAACGTACCGGCCGGCGCCCTGGCGGTACGCTTTACCCTGCGCGAAGCCGATACCGGCGGCCGTGAGCAGAGCGACCTGGACCTGGTGGTGATACGCGGCAGTACCATTGTCGGCACCGGCTACTCCAGCAGCGCCAACGAGGAAGTGTTCCTGCAGAACCCAGCGGCCGGCACCTACAAGGTGTGCGTGCTGGGCTATGCCCCTGCCAACGGGTCGGACACCTACAAGCTCAACACCTGGGTGATCACCAATGGCGCTTCCGGCGGCAACTTCAAGGTGGGCGCGCCCAGCACGGTCTCGGTGGGCGGCACCGGCACCGTGGGCATGTCCTGGTCCGGCCTGGAGGCCGGCAAGCGCTACCTGGGCTTGATCAACTACCTGGTGGGCGGCGTCACGCGCGGCACCACCCTGCTGGAGGTGGATGCCACCGATCCTGTGCCCGCATTCAACAATTCGCGGACCAAGAATATCCCGGCCCAGTAAGCCGGGAGACAGGCGCGGCCAGCAAGCCGCCCCCGGACTGCGACGCGGCCGCTGGCCGCGTTGTTGTTTGCGGCCAAGCTACCCGGCTACTGGCTGGGCCGGCCGGCAGGATGGGGGGCTGGTTATTTGGCGTGGGCGCCGCCCAGGCCGGGCGTGCCCGTCACGCAATGCCCGGCACGGCACAGGGCGCCGGGATCGGGCGTGACCGAGCAGGTCGACATCAGGCCGGCGCGCTGGTCCTCGGCGCGCCGGGGGGGGGGGGG
>NZ_JBKFEH010000018.1:0-77943 GCF_053572355.1 Duganella kummerowiae | reverse complement strand
TCTTCGTCCCCCCCCGCGGCCGCATGGCGCTCCGCCAGTTGCCGCAGGCGCACGCCATCCCGGCCGCGCGAGGACCAGGCCACGTACCGTTCCGGGCCGCCGCAGGCCTTGGCGCCCACGCCCAGGCTGTGGCACTGGCCGTCGTTGTCGCAGCCGTCGTCAGCCAGTTCGGCCTGGATCTGGCGCCACAGGGCGTCGCTGCCGGAGGGCGCCGGCTCGGGCGCCGCGGCGCAGCCCAGCGCGGCTGCCAGTAACAGGGACAGCGACAAGGACTGCGACAGCGGCAGGGCAGGGATCTTCATGTCCCCATGATGGCGCAGCGCGCCCGTCAAGGCAAGCGTCGCGCGCTTCATGGTGCGCTACAGGGCGCACTACAGGGCGCACCGCAGGGCCAACCCAGGGTGCGCTGCACGCAGGGCTTCAGGGGCCGCTTCACGGCTCCCCGTCCGGCTCGCGCCGGCGCGCCTGCAGGGCCGCGCCGTCCGGCCCGATCAGGACCACCAGCTCCGCCGTTTCGGGGGCGCCGCCGGGGGCGGGTGGCGCCGGCCGCGCCGGCGGGTAGGTGTAGCGCCACACCTGATAGCCGTTATCGAAGCGCTGCACGGCGCCCTGGCCCAGCGCCGCGCGCAGCTGGGCCGCGCTGGCCAAGCCGGGCGACAGGCCGTTGGCGGCCGGCCTGTCATCCATGTACTGGAACGACAGCAGGGTATCGTCCGGCCAGCGCTGGTCCCACAGCGGCGCGTAATAGCTGCGCTCCAGCAGCACCTGGCAGTCGCAATAGGGCAGGGTGGCCGGGGTCTGGGTGCCGCCCGCGTACAGCATGCGCAGCGGCAGCGCGGCGCGCCGGCCGCCGTGCTCCAGCGTGACGCCGAACAGCGGCCGCTCGGTGAAGAACAGGTAGTTGCCATCGGCCGCGCCGCATACCTGCTGCGGACTGCGCAGCCAGTCGCCCAGCCAGGCGAACAGCCTGGAGTTATTGGATAGCAGCCCGGCCTCCACCCCGACCAGGCATTCCAGGCGCAAATCGCCCAGGCGCCGCATGCCCTCCGGCACCCCGGGACTGCGTACCTCGGCGCGCCAGGTCATGCTGCTGGTCTTGCGGTTGGCGATCAGGGCGGCGTCCTCGCGCAGCGCCTGCTCATTGCGCTCCAGGGTAAAGCCGTGGTCGGGCGCCAGCGCCACCGGCAGGGTGAAGTGGTCGCCCACCACGCGCAGTTTGACGCCGTCCAGTTTGGCATGTGGCAGGCGCGGCAGCAGCCGGAAGCGCAGGGTGGCGCCCGGCGCCAGCCGGGCTTGTTCCCGCTGGAACAGGTCCATGCCGGCGATCATCTTGCGGTAGGACTTGTCGACCGGGTCGCGGGTGGCGCTCACCACCACGGCCGGCGGCGCCCCAGTGTCCTGGGCCTGCGCCCACAGCGGCAGCAGCAATATCAACGGGATCAGGCGCATCATTCCTCCTTGGTCAGCAGCCATGGTAGCGCCGCAGGCTGCCACTGACGCGCACCCTAGAAAAATTCCATAAAGAAATCTTTATTATTCTTTACAGTTGTGACAGAATACCTTTTTACTAAAAAAGCAATGAAATATGGCAACCACCGACGATTACAGCAGCGATACCTCCACCACCGGCGTCCTCAAGGTCGGCGGCTCCGCCACGGGCAGCATGGAGACGGCCAGCGACCGCGACTGGTTCAAGATCAGCCTCGACGCCCAGACCACCTACCAGTTCACGGTGACCACCCCGTCCGGAGGCGGTTGGGGCACGGCCTACGACAGCGCGCCGCAACTGCGGGTGTACGACCCCGCCTTGTACGGCTACGGCTCTTATACCGGTAGCTCGGTCGGCAGCTCCAGGCTGCCGGTGACCTGGTTCAAGCCCACCGTGAGCGGCGATTATTACGTTGATGTGTCCGCCTACAAGGCGCTGGGCGGCTACCAGATCCAGGCCCAGGCCCTGGCGCGCGATGATTACGCCGATGGCCCCACCACCACCGCCAAGCTCTCCGTGGGCGGCAGCGCCAGCGGCGTGCTGGAGCTGGCGGCCGACCGCGACGCCTTCCAGCTGCAGCTGGAGGCTGGCGTGACCTACAGCCTGGCGGCCAGCGGCGTGGCCGGCGCGGCCGGCATGGCCGTGCCGGTGGTGGAGGTGTACCAGATGAGCCAATCCGGCTACTGGAATTCGGTGGCTGGCGGCTACAACCGCAGCGCAGTGAGCTTCACCGCCACCAGCAGCGGCAGTTATTATGTGGCGGTGTCGGACCGCGACACGGTGCGCGGCATAGGCGCCTACACGGTCAGCCTGAGCCAGCCGGCCGACGACTATGCGGCCAACGCCTCCGGCGCCGGCGTGCTGACGCCGGGCGCTGCGGCGGTCAGCGGTACGCTGGAATCCAGCGGCGACCTGGACTGGTTCAAGATCAAGCTGGAGGCCAACCAGGCCTACAACTTCAAGCTCACCGGCGCCAGCGACATGTACTTCTCCATGGTCGACCAGCTCGGCAACACGCTTGCCGGGGGCTCCTACGCTTATAACGGCAACGCCAGCTTCAGCTGGACCGCGCCGCGCGCCGGCGAATACTACGTGCAGGTGCGCGGCAGCGGCAGCAGCAGCAGCAGCGGCGGCGCCTACACCGTCAAGGCCAGCTTGCCTGAGGTGGACGATTTCAGCGCCAGCGCCCAGACCAGCGGCCTGCTGGCCGGCGGCGCCACCATCAAGGGCCGGCTGTCGGATGCCACCGACGTGGACTGGATCAAGGTCAAGCTGGTGGCAGGCGCCAGCTACACCTTTGGCGCCTCGGCCGCCGCCGGCGATGACGGCACCACCATCGCGCTAGGCAGCTTCCAACTGGTCGACGCCCAAGGCTCGGCGCTGGCCAGCGCCACCCAGCTGGCCAGCAAGGAGCAGGCGCTGACCTACAAGGCCACCGGCAGCGGCGACTTCTACCTGAAGATCGGTGCCGGCTATTACGGTGTCCCGTCCAGCTATAGCGTCACTTCCTACCTGGCCCAGACCGACGCCGTGGCCGACGACAGCAGCACCAGTGCGGTGCTCAAGATCGGCACCGCGACCAAGGGCGCGATCGACTACGTCGGCGACCGCGACTGGTTCAAGGTCGACCTGCAAGCCAACAACTATTACACCTTCAGCGTGGCCGGCCTGTCCGGCGATGGCGGCACCTTCGACACTTCGGTGGCAGGCTTCGCGCTGCAGCTGTTCGACGCCAAAGGCGTCTCAGTGGCCAGCAGCTATTATTACAGCGGCAGCAGCTTGTCCTACTCCTACGGGCCAGCCGGGACCTATTATTTGCAGATCGGGACGGCCGGCCTGAACACGGGCAGCTACACCGTGCTGTCCTCCGGCGGCGGGGCGTACACGCCGGACATCCGCGCGCCGCGGCTCGATACCCTGTCCGGGCCGATCTCCTCGAATGGCCTGGGCGTGGCGGAAAACATCAAGCTGACCTTTGATGAATCCGTGGTCCTGGGCAACGGCATCGTCAAGCTCAGCCTGGCCAACGGCACGCTGGTGGAAAGTTTCGATGTCGCCAGCAGCGCCCGCGTGAGCGCCAGCTATTACAGCCTGACCATAGACCCACTGCTGGACCTGCTGCCGGACACCGATTACGTGCTGGAGATCGGGGCCGGCACGGTCAAGGACAGCAGCGGCAACCTGTCGGCCGCCAGCAGGCAGACCTTCCACACCCCGGCCCTGGCGGTACAGCTGAGCGGTACCGCCGGCAACGACGTGTTCAAGGAGGCCAAGGGCAACGCCATCATCGACGGCGGCGCCGGGCTGGACACCCTGGTGCTGAACGGCAAGCACAATGATTATTCGGTCTCGGTCGGCACGGTTTACACCACCGTCACCGCCAATACCGGCAGCCAGGCCAGCCAGTCCCTGGCCTCGGTCGAGCGCCTGCAGTTCAGCGACGAGGCCGTGGCGCTGGACACGCGCGGCAACGCGGGCGCCGTGTACCGGCTGTACCAGGCCGCCTTCGGCCGCACCCCGGACAAGACCGGGCTGGGCTATTGGATCGCGCAGGTCGACAAGGGGACCAGCCTGCACGATGTGGCGGAGAATTTCGTCACCAGCAAGGAATTCAAGAGCTTGTATGGCGAGGCGACGACTGACGCCGTGTTCCTCGCCAGCCTGTACCAGAACGTGCTGCACCGGGCCGGGGACCAGGGCGGGCTGGACTACTGGGGCGGCCTGCTGCAGCACGGCGTGGCGCGCGCCGACGTGCTGACCGCCTTTGCCGACAGCGGGGAAAACCAGCTGGCGCTGGCCTACTACCTGCAAGACGGCGTGACCTACACGCCCTACCTGTAAACGGCATCCGCCGCGCGGGCCGGGGCCGGCGCGGCGGATGTGCTCAGAACTTCAGGGTCAGGCCGGTGTCGCTGTAGCTCGGGGTGACGGTGTAGCCATCCACCGTGATGGTGGTGAACTTGCCCTTCAGGCTGCCCGCGCTGATCACCTGCAGGCTGTCGCCGCTGGCCGGCTTGTAGCCATATGGGAACTTGATGCGCAGCGTGCCGCCGGCGATGGTCATGGCGCCTTTCACGGCCAGGCGGCCCTGGGCGCCGCTGCCCAGGTCCAGCTCCAGGGTGCCGTTGGCCAGCTGGGTGTAGCGCGCCGCCAGGTTCAGGCCGGTGCCGGCGCTGGACACCAGGGTGCCGCCGCTGTTGTACACGTCGCCCGTGCCGAAGGCGCTGGCGCTGGCGCCTTCCAGCGCGCCTCCCTCGATCTGGGTGCCGCCGCTCCAGCTGTTGGCGCCGGCCAGTTTCAGGATGCCCGTGCCTTGCTTGATCAGCTTGCCGGAGCCGCTGATGTCGTTGCGCCAGCGGTCGCTGGCGTTGAAGCCCCCCTTGCTGGCGTCCATCACGATGGTGACGTTGCCGCTGAACGAGGCGTAGCCGTCGGCCGCCGCGAACAGGTTCATGCGGCCCCAGCCTTCGCTGTCATCCAGCACCGGATAGCCGGACGGCAGGGCGGTGGTCTTGAGCACCACCCGGCGCTGCGCGTCGGACAAATAGGGCAGACGGGTTTCCAGCAGCACCTCGGCGCCTTTCGGCACCGGCGCGGCCACGTTGGTGGCGGCGATGGGCGAGAAGCCGAAGGTCAGGCGGCGCAGGTAGTTGGCCTTGTTGGTGGCGTAGTCGGCGAAGCGGTCATTGGCCGGCGTGCCCGATTGGGCGTAGCTGAGGAAGGTGTCGGCGGTGGTGCCGGTGGCCGCCATCAGGGCGGTATGGGCTTGCGCCACGGCGGCCGTTTTCTTGGCGGCGTTGGCGCTGTCAACCAGGTTGGCGGCGGCGCTGGCCTGGCCCAGGATGCGGCCGCCGATCACGTCCAGCGGCGAGTGCATGCCGGCGATGATGCGCATCTCGCCCAGCTCCAGGCCGCGGGTCAGCATTTCCTGGAACCGTTCCGGCACCGCGTAGGCCATGGCGATGGCGTCGCGCACCGCTTCGGCCGAGTGGCCGCTGGGGAAGCCGCCGTCGGTGGTGGGGGTGGTGCTCTTGGCCGGCACCAGCGAGGGCAGCAGCACCACGCTGCTGCTCCAGCGGTACGGACGGGCGTATTTGTAGAAGCGCTTGGCCGGTTCGGTGGAGGCGTTGTTGCCGACCAGGTTGACCAGGTCCACCACGTTGCCGAAGGCGGCGTTGGCGCTGCCGCCCACGCCGGTGTTGTTGCCGCTATCGTTGTACAGCACGGTGGTGGCGTTGTCGGCCACCGAGGTAATGCTGGTGGTCTGCTGGGCCGCGGTGCGCCAGGCGTTGGTCAGCGGGCCCATGCCGTCGGTCACGCTGTAGCCCTTGCCGCGGCGGTCGTCCAGGTAGGCTTGCACGGCCTGGGCGTCGGTGCGGCTGGTGGTGGCTTTCACCACGTAGTCGATATTGGCCGCATGTACGCTGGCGTTGACGATGGTGCCGGTCGGCGTGCCGTCGCCGGGCACGCCGGTCCAGGTGGAAGTGGTCACGGCCGGGAAGCCGTCCACGGCCGGCGCGGTGACGCCGGCGTCGACGATCTCGGTCAGCGGCTTCCACACGTTCAGGAAGCCGCCCAGCACGCGCACGCCGGCGTTGGTGGCCAGGGTGGCGTAGCGGGCGTCGCCGCGCTGGTTGGTGGCCACGGTATCGACAAAGGCGGTGGCGCTGGGCAGGGCCACCACTTCGGCCGCGCCCTGGTCGGCGGGTGCGGCGGGGATGTCCAGGGTGTCATCGGTGTGGCTGGAGCCGCCGCAGGCGGCGAGGGCCAGGGCGACGGCAACGGCAATGGCGGTGCGGTAGTGACGCGGGGGCAGGGCGTAGTGCATGTCAAATTCCATGGTTGGGATATTCGGAGCCCGAGAGACTAGCGGGCTCTGATGACATGCTGATTACAAACCGGCCACTGGCCTGCCTGGAATCGTTTCACCCGCTAGAGGAATCGCTCGGGCGCGCGGCTTGCCGCCGAACGTCGCTTCGCTGTTGACGTTGCCTTCCAGCCCGGTCGGCAGGCTGTCGTACTTTCCGTCCTGCTTTTCACGGGACATAAAGCTCGAAAAAAAACAACGGTGATGGCATGATGCCGGAATGTTAAATAACAGGGCTGGCATGGTATGGCCCAATCATAATGATGGATATATTCAAACCTGTCCTGGAATACCTGTTCATATTGGTTGCCACAGTCTACGGCGCTTTTTTTCTTTCCTTCAGCGCCTCCATGCTGTATTTTCTTTGCCTTCATCCGCTCGGCTGCGTGAATGTTTTGCTGAGAACGATATTCGTACTGGTGATTTCCATTCCCGCCATCCTGGCCATGGCGGCAGCGCAGGCGTTGATTACTTTGCTCAAAGCGTTGCAGGCTGTTCTGTACGCCGTGGGATGGAAGAAGAAGGTCGTGCTCGGACATGCTTGCGACGATATTCGTTCCGGAGATACGGTAGTCCATCTCGTTCATGGCACTTTTGAGCCCGACGCTGGCTGGACCAAAAAAGATTCTCCGTTGTGGGAGAAAATCAGCAAGCAGGCCCAGGGAGTCAAGCACAGCAGGGTGGTCTGGTCTGGCGAAAACTCGGAGCGGGGCAGGCTGGAGGGAGTCGGTGTCCTCAGGGAAAGAATAAAGACGCTTCCCGCCAAGCGGCACATCATCATTGCGCATAGCCATGCGGGTAACATCGTGCGCAGCATGATAGAGCAGGACAAGGGGCTCGCCGCCGACGTGGCGGGTGTCGCGCTGCTTTCCACGCCCTTCATACATCGGAAAAAAATCTTCAGGGGCGGCTCCACGCTGGTGCATCTGCATGCGATAGGCTTTGCCATAGTCGGGATGTCGATATTGCTGCCCCTGGCCATCTATCTGGCCAAGGTGCTCGGGCTTCAGGCCAAGCTGGAAGCAGAGCATGTGATCGCACTTTCCGGACTGCTGGGTGCCATATTGCTCGCTATCGACTTGCGCCTGACGAAACGGACCAAAGCCAATATCGAAAGCGAGCTGGACGTAGCTGAAAGCAGCGATGCCCTGAGCCATGGCAAAGGCAGGGTCAGACTGTATGTGTCGGTAGGCGACGAGGCCGACGGCATGCTGCGGGTCGCCGCCGCCCTGCATGAACTGTGTCATGGCACCTACACGGAACTGTATAACGCGGCCGGCCTGCATGAACGTAATTACAGGAAGGTGATGGGGCTGGCAGCGTGTTTGAGTGTGGCGGCCGTAGTCTACTGCTATCGGCATGGACAGGTATTGCTGGCGGGGGGCTGCGTGGTGTCCCTGCTATTCATTCTAAGCGCCAGGAGTATCTGGAATAAAAAAACAGAGGCGAAGGAGGACTATCCGCTGCCGGTCATGCTGGCCGCCATCCCGATGGCGGTGGGATCTTTTCTGGTCAATGTGATCAAGGCTGCGGCATTTGGCGACTTGCGATATATCTTTTATCCAGAAGCGTTTGTGCACTCGTCCGAATCGCCATCCGGCACCTGGGAGACAATAAAATTCCTGCCGAAATCCGATGCGGGGTTGAACCACTCGTCACACAGCAATCCAGATGTGATCGAGGACCTCGCGTCCTGGGTCAGTGCCTTACATTCGGAAAAATAATGCTCACGCGCAGGCCCGGCGCGTTGTCCTCCAGCGTGACGCGGGCGCCATGCGCGTCGGCGATATTGCGCACGATGGACAGGCCCAGGCCGCAGCCGCGTCCATCGTTCACGGGCCGGTAGAAGCGGTCGAACAGGCGCTCCCGGTGCTCGGGCGCGACGCCGGGGCCGTTGTCCATCACGCGCAGCACGGCGCCGCCGTCCGCCAGCTCCGCCTGCAGGTCGACCCGGCCGCCGCGCTGGGTGTAGCGCAGCGCATTGTCCACCAGGTTGTTGAGCAGCACCCGCAGCGCCTCGCCGTCGGCCTGCAGCACCACCGGCGCGCAGGCCAGCACGCCCAGGTCGATATCGCGGCTGTCGGCCAGGTCGGAATGGTCGGACACCACTTGCTCCAGCAGCAGCTGCAGGGACACCGGGGCGATGGCCTGGCGCGTCACGCCCGCCTCGTGCCGCGCCAGCGTCAGCAGCTGCTGCACCAGGTGGCTGGCGCGTTCCAGCCGGTCGTGCATCTTGTCCAGGGCCGCCAGGCGCGCCTCCTGGTCCGGGGCGCGCGCCAGCAGCTGCAGCTGCAGCCTGAGCGCCGTCAGCGGCGAGCGCAGTTCGTGCGCGGCGTCGGCCACGAAGGTGCGCTGGGCCGCCAGCGCCGCCTCGAAGCGGCCCATCAGGGCATTGAGCGCCTGCACCACGGGCCGCAGTTCGGGCGGCATGCCGCTGTCGGCGATCGGCGCCAGCGCCTGCGGCGACTGCCCGGTCACGGCCTGCGCCAGCCGGTGCAGGGGACGCAGCGCGCGCGACACCACCAGCAGCACCAGCAGGCCGAACACCAGCACCCCGCCCAGCACCGGTATCCCGGCGCGCAGCGCCATGCGGCGCGCCAGCTTGTCGCGCTCCGCCATGGGCTGCGCCACCTGGATGTAGCGGCCGTTGCGGGCGGCGCCGTACATGCGCCAGGCTTCGTCGTCGTACTCCATGGTGGTCATGCCCTGCAGGTTGAAGCGCGGGATTGGCGTCCAGCCCGGCGACACATAGGCCAGGCTGCCGTCGGCATTCCACATCTGCAGCACGAATTCCTCCTCCGGATCGCCTTCCGAGGGCAGGCCGGTGTTGGCACCGAATTCGTTAGGGGCGGCCACCGCCAGCTGGCGCAGCTGCAGGTCGGCCAGCTCGTTGGTTTCCTCCAGCAGCGATTGGTACATCAGGGCGCCCGCGCCCAGCACGCACGCGATGGCGGCCAACAGCAAGCCCATCAGCAGCTGCCGGCGCACGCTCATGGCGCCGCCGCGATCTTGTAGCCGACCCCGCGCACGTTCTTGATGAAGGCGGCGCCGAATTTCTTGCGCAGGTGGTAGATGTAGACATCCACCGTATTGCTTTCCACTTCGCTGGTCCAGCCATACAGCCTGTCCTCCAGCTGGGCCTTGGTGACCACGCTGCCGGGATGGTCCAACAGGGCGCGCAGCACCGAGAATTCGCGCGAGGACAGCTTGACCGGCAGGCCGTTGAAGGTCACGTCGTGGCTGGCCAGGTCCAGCGTCAGCGCGCCGTGCACGATGGCGGAGCGGGTGCGCGCCACGCGCCGCCGCAGCAGGGCGCGGGTGCGCGCCAGCAATTCATCGAGGTCGAAGGGCTTGACCAGGTAGTCGTCGGCGCCGGCGTCCAGGCCGGCCACGCGGTCGCGGGTGGCGTCGCGCGCCGTGATCACCAGCACCGGGATATCGCTGCCGCGCGCGCGCAGGCTGCGCAGCACGTCCATGCCTTCCATGCCGGGCAGGCCCAGGTCCAGCAGCAGCAAGTCGTAGTCCACGGTGGACAGGGCGGTATCGGCGCTGCGGCCGTTGCGCACCCAGTCCACCGCGTAGCGTTCGCCGCACAGGCCTTCCTCTATGCTCTCGCCTATCATCGGGTCGTCCTCGACCAGCAGCAGCCTCACGGGCGGGTCTCCTTGTCGCCGCTGACCATGGCGGCCACCAGGTTTTCCCGCTGGCGCCAGCTGGTGAACAGCACCCCGGCCACGTGCAGCGCCACCAGCGCGATGATGGTCCAGCCGATGGCGACGTGGATGCGCACCGGCCAGGCCAGGCCCCACAGCAGGTCGGTATCCATGGCCCAGCCCACCACGGCCTGCAGGGCCACGCAGGACAGCAGCGCCACCACCATCCAGCCGCCCAGCGGGTTATGGCCCAGGTGGCGCGGCTCGTGGCCCGATATCACCTGGCGCGCATAGGCCAGCGTGGCGCGCGGGCCGCGCACGAACTGGGAAAAGCGGGCGTAGCGCGAGCCGCGCCAGCCCCACAGCAGGCGCAGCGCCACGATGGCGGCGGCGCCGTAGCCGCACCATACGTGCAGCGCGCGGATCTCGCCGCTGGAAAACCATGCCGTCAGGACGCAGGCCGCCAGCGCCCAGTGCAGCAGGCGTACCGGCAGGTCCCATACCCGCGTGCGTTCGCTGTGCCGATCAGTCTTCGACACGGTTCAGGGTGACCGGATCGAAGAAGGCTTCCACGCGCTTGCCTTTCGGGTCCTTGGCGTACACCTCGTAGCAGTACTTGGTCTTTTCCATGCGGCGGATGACCCAGCCCTCGGCCACCAGTTTCTTTTCCAGCTCGGTATGCGGCTTCCATTCGGATTCCGGACGCGAGGTGCATTTGGGCGCGCCATCGGCCCAGGCCGCGCCGGCGGACAGGGCCAGCAGCAGGGACAGGACGAGGCGGCTGGTAGTGGATTTCATCATGCTTCCTTTCAGTGGTTCAGGTGATCGCCCAGCGGCGCAACAGATTATGGTAAATCCCGGTCAGCTTGACCAGTTCCCGGCTGTCGCCGGGCAGGGAGGCGGTGAGCTGCTGGATGGTGGTATCCAGGTCGAACAGCAGGGCGCGGTCGGTGTCGTCCGCCACCAGGCTCTCGATCCAGAAGAACGACGCCAGCCGCGCACCCCGCGTGACGGGCGTGACGCGGTGCAGGCTGGAGGACGGATACAGCACCAGGTCGCCGGCCGCCAGCTTGACCGTCTGCACCCCGAACTCGGTCTCGATTTCCAGTTCGCCGCCGTCGTATTCCTCCGGCTCGCACAGGAACAGGGTGGCCGACAGGTCGCTGCGCAGGCTTTGCCCGCTGCCGGGCAGCTGCATGACGGCGCTGTCCACATGGGCGCCGTAGCTGCCGCCATCCTGGTAGCGGTTGAACTTGGGCGGATAGATCTTGCGCGGCAGCGCGGCCGAGATGAAGCGCGGGTTGGCGGCCAGCGCGCGCAGGATGTGCTGGCCCAGGCTGATGGCCGGTTCGGCGTGGTCGTCCAGCTGCAGGTTGTGCTTGACCTGGCGCGCCAGCGTCCCGCCGCTGAGGGCGCCGTCCTGCCACTCGGCGCGCTCCAGCCAGGCGCGGAACTGGCGTACCTCGTCCTGGTCCAGGACTTGTTCTATGGTGATCAGCATGGCTGGCTCCTCGTATGGCGCAGGCAGGCGCGCGTGATCTGGTCCACACTCGCGCAGCCGGCCAGGGCCATGCACAGCTCCAGCTCCTCGCGCAGCAGTGTCATCATGTGGGCCACGCCCAGCGCGCCGGCCACGGCCAGCGCGTACAGCTGCAGCCGGCCCACGCCGACCGCATTGGCGCCCAGGGCCAGCGCCTTGAAGGCGTCGGCGCCGGAGCGCACGCCGCCGTCGAACAGCAGCGGGAAGCCCGGCCCCAGCGCGGCGCGCACCTCGGGCAGCACGTCCAGGCTGGCGGGCGCGCCATCCAGGCTGCGGCCGCCGTGGTTGGACACCACGATGCCGGCCACGCCGGCCTCGCGCAGGGCCACGGCGTCGTCCGCATGCAGCACGCCCTTGGCCCACAGCGGCAGCGTGGTGTGCTGCAGCAGCCAGCGCACATCGTCCCAGGTGGGCGCAGCGCGCATGTGGCGGAAGATGCGGCTGCCGTCCGGCCCGGCCGCTGCGGCGGGCGGCGCAGCGGCGCCCGGCGCGTAGCCGCGCAGGTTGGCAGCCACGCAGTCCGGCGGGAGCTGGAAGCCCGATGCCAGCGTGCGCAGGCTGGGCGCCTGCAGCGGCGCATCCAGGGTCAGCACGATGGCGCGGTAGCCGGCCCCTTCGGCGCGCCGCAGCAGGTCCAGCGTATCCTCCCGGCGCGGCTGTAGATACATCTGGAACCAGCGCCGCGGCCCGGCCCCGGCGGCGATCTCCTCCAGCGTGCGGGTGGACTGGCTGCTGGCGATCAGGCAGGCGTCCACCGCGTGGGCGGCGCGCGCCGTGTCCAGTTCGCCGGCCGGATGCGCCAGCGTGTGGAAGGCCACCGGAGAGAGGAACAGCGGATGTTCATACTCCACGCCGGCCAGGGTGACGCCGGTGTGGCCGGCGCCCACCTCGCGCAGCAGGCGCGGGTAGATATCCCACTGCGCGCTGGCCGCCAGGTTGGCGCTCGCGCTGCGGTCATGGCCGCTGCCGCCGCTGATGTAGGCGTGGGTGGGCGCGGGCAGCAGGCGCTGCGCCAGCGTCTCGTAATCGCGGGCGCAGCGTATCTCCGGCGGTATGCCGGCGGGCTGCTGCGATGGCGGGGTAAGGGTGGAATCGGACATGGTTGAACGAAAAGCGCCGGGCGCGCAGGCCCGGCGTCTGTCTGCAAAGCGCTAGTATGCCTTACAGTTCGTAGTTGACGGTCACCCGCACCGCGCGCGCATCGCCCTTGTACAGGAAGAAGCCGGCGCGGTACACCGCCGTGTAGTAGTCGCGGTTGGTGGCGTTGAGCACGTTGACGCGCACGTCGAAGCGGCGGCTGAAGCGGTAGGACGCGAAGGCGTCGAACACGGTGAACGAGGGCACCGGCTGCGCGCACAGGCCGGCGGCGGTGTAGCCGGCCGCCGTGTCGGGCTGGCCGCCGCAGCGCTTGCTCTCGTAGCGCGCCGTGCCGCCAAAGGCGAAGGCGTCGGTGGCCTGGTATTTCAGCTGGGCCGAGTAGGAGCGCTTGGCGAAGTTGCTGAGCGGCTTGCCGATGTTGGCGGCCGTGGCCGAGCCCAGAACTTCCGACTGCATGGAGGTGGCGCCGATCTGGCCCGACAGCTGTTCCGTGAAGTTGCCGACCAGGCCCAGTTCCAGGCCGCGCACGCGGTTCTTGCCGGAGTTGAAGGTGCCCACGGTGTCGTAGTTGGCGCCTTCCATCACGTCCGACTTGGTGGTCTGGAACAGGGCGGCGGTGGCCAGCAGCTTGTGTTCCAGCAGGTCCCACTTGGTGCCCAGCTCGTAGTTGATCGAGGTCTCGGGCTTGGCGCCGGCGATGCTGCCGTTGTACAGCACCGTGCCGCCGTAGCCGCTGCTGGTGCCGGAGTCCGGTTCGCCGCCGTTGATGTCCTGGGCGCTGGCGGCGCTGGCGTAGACGATGGCATCCTTGGCTACCTTGTAGCTCAGGCCCAGGTGGCCGTTGACCAGGGTGTCGTTGTAGGCGTAGTCGCCGGTGATGACGCCGGTGGCGGGCGTGCGGCGCTTCAGCTCCAGGTCGAAATAGTCGGCGCGCAGGCCGCCAAAGACGGTGAATTTTTCGGTCAGGTCCACCGTGTCCATCGCGGTCAGGGCCGTGGTCTTGACGTGCCAGTCCTGGTTCCAGCTCAGGCGGGTCGCGCTGCGGCCGGCCAGGGTGTTGAGGTTGGCGGCCACGGCGCCATCGCTGGTGGTCAGGCAGTAGCCGTTGTTGGCGCCGATGCCCTCCGTGGTCTTGCAGTTGTAGGCGCCGCTGTTGGTGACGGCGAAGGTGCCCGACACCACCTTGTGGTCGGTGTATTCGACGCCCAAGATGAATTCATGTTTCAGGCCGCCCAGCTCCTTGTCCCAGCGCAGGTTGCTCTGGTGGGCGAAGTAGTCGATGTCCTGCCAGCCGGTGTGGCCGCCATCCAGGATGCCGGTCACGTACTTGGCGCCGGTGGCGCCGTTGTAGCGGGTGGCGCTGCTGGCGCCGGTGGTGACATAGGAATTGTTGGACTGGCCGTAGCGGGTCAGGCTGGTCAGCTTGAGGCCGGGCTGCAGCTTCCAGTTGATGCGCGCGGTGCCGGTGTCCACGTCGGACTGCAGGAAGTCGCTGGTCTGTGCGTACGGCGGCACGTACGGCGCCGGTACCCGGTCGGGCACGGTGCCGACCAGGTAGCTGCCCAGGTCGGGTGCACGGTCCTTGGTGCGCAGGCCGTAGTAATCCAGCGTGACCGACAGGTCCTGGTCGCGTTCCCACAGGCCGGACAGGGCTACGCCGCGGCGGCCGCGGCGCGAGGGCGCACGGTCCGGTACATCCTCTTTACCGTCCAGCATGTTCAGGCGCAGCGCGTAGTTGTCGCCGAAGCCCTTGTTGACGTCGGCCGTCACGCGGTGCTGCTTGTCGCTGCCGGCGCCCACCGAGAAGCGGGTGAAGTCGTGGTCCAGCGTGGCCTGCTTGGTGATGGCGTTGATGGCGCCGCCGGCGGTGCCGCGTCCGGCGAAGCTGGAGTTCGGGCCCTTGGAAATTTCCAGCTGCTCGATGGCGAAGCTTTCGCGCGTGCTCATGCCGGGATCGCGCAGGCCGTCCACGAACACGTCGGAGCGGGCTTCCTGGCCACGGATGATATAGCGGTCGCCGAAGGCGTTGCCGTTTTCGCCGGTGCCCAGGGTGATGCCGGGCTGCGCGCTCAGGATCTGTTTCAGGTCGGTCAGGCCGGAATCGTCGATGGCGGCCTTGGTCACCACCGAGATGGTTTGCGGGGTTTCCGCCAGCGGGCGGGTGTGGCGCGAGTCGCCCGAGGTCTTGGCCTTGTAGGCGGCGCCCTGCTCGGCGTTGGGGTTGGGGTCCAGGCGCTTGCCCAGGATGACCACCTCGCCCAGCGGCGTGGTTTGCTCCTTGGCGGCGGGCGTGCTGGCGCTCTGGGCGCCGGCCGCCAGCGGCAGCAGCAGGGCGGTCGAAATGCCCATGGCCAGGCTGGTTTTCACGATGGGGTGGGTATGGTTGTCTGCTTCCAGGCGGATGCTGCGCGGTTGGTGCTTGCCGGTCTTGTTCATCTTTGTTCTTGGTATGGTTATAGTGCGAATTCAAATCTAAATGAGAATGAATTGCATTATTATTTTCTGCTCAACACTGGGCAAGTCCGCAAGCATTATTTTTTGCGCGGCGTTGTTTTACCGCTGCGCTTTCATGATCCTTTCATTCTTCATCCAATAAAATATTCGCCGCGCGTTTTAAAGTTCAAGCGCGCCGCAAGCCGCCACCGTGGCGGCCTGCGGCGCCGGCCGCGCTACTGGCAGCTGAAGTTGGCCGCATCCTCCATGCTGCCGCTGCCCTTGTATTGGGCCACGGCAGGGTAGGGGCACAGCGGCCGCGTGCGGGTGGCCGACCAGCCGGACGGCACGTCCGTATTCACCCCGCCCGCATTGCCGGCGCCGCGCGCGCTAGCCACCACCTTGTCCGGCGCCGTGCCTTTTTCCACCCAGGCCACCAGCGGCGTCAGCATGTCGAACTGGTCGGTGGCCGGACCGCCCGAGCAGTGGTTCATACCGGCCACGTGGAAGTAGCGGGCGAACTTGGCGGCGTCGCCATCGTTGGCGGCGCGCAGGCCGTCGTACCAGGCGTCGGTGTCATCGCTGGAGAAGATCGGGTCGCTGGTGCCGTGGTAGACCAGCATCTTGGCGCCGCGGTTCTTCAGGGCCGACAAATTGGTGGCGTTGGGCGGGACCATGAAGGACATGGCGCTTTCCGTGTACACGCCGCTGGTGGCGTTGACCTTGGCCAGCATGCTGGCCAGGTCGCCGTTCAGCACGAAGCTGGTGCCATCGAAGGTGGCCAGGTTTTCCGGCGGCGACTGGAAAATCAGGCCGACCGCTCCTGAGTCGCGCTGTATCGGGCTGCTGAACTTCCAGCTCGACCAGCCGGTGGTGGCCAGGCCGGCGTCATACGGGAAGCTGGTGTAGATCTTCGTTCCCGACGCGGTGGTGGCGCCCGCGAACAGCTGGTCGATCACGGTTTTCTGCTGCGAGGTCAGGCAGGTACCGTCGCGCGCGCCGCTGCAGGTGGGCACGTCGCGGGCCAGGCTGAAGTTGGCCTTGCAGGCCACCGGATTCTGCACCAGGCCATCGGTGGCGCCATCGAGCGCGTCGCACTTGGCCAGCACCGCCTTGGACACCAGCTGGCGCTCGGCCAGCGTGAAGCCGGTACCCAGGTCGCTGCTGGAGGTGGCCAGCTTGGCATAGGCCTGGGCCCCGGCGATGTTGGCGGTGGCCGCCAGCGGCAGGCGGTAGCCCGGGTCGCCGACCAGGAAGCCGTCGTACTGGTCGGCGTAGCGCGCCGCCGCCACCATGGTGTGGCGGCCGCCGTTGGAGCAGCCGCCGATGTAGCTGCGGTCCGGTCCCTTGCCGTAGGCGGTCTGGATCACGCTCTTGGCCATGGGGGTCAGCTTGCCCACGGCCTGGTAGCCATAGTCCAGGCGCGCCTGCGGATCGATGCCGAAGTCCGGCGTCGGCGCGCCGTGGCCGGCGTCCGAGCTGATCACGGCAAAGCCCTGGTTGAGGGCGTGGTCCAGCGGGCCGCCGCCGCCCACCGGCCCGGTGGCGGTGACCACGCTGCCATCCAGGCCGCCGTTGGCCTGGTAGAAGAAGCGCCCGTTCCAGGCGTTAGGCAGGCGCATCTCGAAGCCGATGGCGTAGCTCTTGCCATCGACCGGGCTGACGCGCTGGTACATCTTGCCGGTGACCTGGCAGTGCGCCGGCACCGGCTTGCCGGCCACCGTCAGGGCGCCTGCCGCCACCGGCACGGCAGCCGTGATGGTGGTGTTGGCAAACGCGATTTTCGAGGCCAGCCCGGCGCAGTCGGTGATGCTGGCGCCGGTGGCCGCGCTTAGCTGCGGCAGGGTGGTGGCCACCGGGGTGGCGATAGTGCCGCCATTGCCGCCGCAGGCGGCCAGCAGGGCGGATGCGGCGGCCGCCAGGGCCGCGCGTGGTGTGACATGGGAAGCGTACATGCGTGTTGTCTCCTCTCCTGTGCTTGGAGTAGTTGTTGTGAACAGCGGTGGAACAGCGGTGTACTGCAAGGAGGGCAGGACGCCCTCCGGGCCGGGCTTAGTTCGGCATCACGTCCTTGAGCGTGCCGATGGGCAGGTTGACCAGCTTGCCGTTGACCTTCTTCACTTCGCGGATGTACATGTTCTGCACGATGTCGCGGGTGGCGGGGTCGATGCTGATCGGGCCGCGCGGGCTGTCGCGCTTCATGCCGGACAGGGTGGCCATGGCCTTGTCGCCGGTGACGTTGCCGTTCAGGCGGCGGATGGTCTCGTAGATCATTCCCATGGTGTCGTAGGCGGCCACGGTGACGAAGGTGGCGGCCGGGCGGTTGGGATTGGCGGCGGCGTAGGCCTTGAGGAAGGCCTTGTTGGCGTCGTTCTCCAGCGCCGTCGAGTAGTTCAGCACCGTGACGGCGCCCAGGGCGCGGTCGCCCAGCGCTTCCAGGGTCGGGCTGTCGCTGGTCATGTCGCCCACGCCCAGGAACTTCACGCCGGCCTTGTCCAGGCCCTTGTCGTTGAAGGCCTTCAGCACCGCGGTGCCGTCCTCGGCGCCGGGGGCGAAGAAGAACAGGGCGTCCGGCTTTTCATCCTTGGCGCGCTGCACGAAGGGCGAATAGTCCGGGTTGGCCAGCGGCACGCGCGAGGAGCCGATCACCTTGCCGCCGCCGGCCGTGAAGCCCTTCACGAACTTGGCTTCGGCATCGATGCCGGTGCTGTAGTCGCTGACCAGGGTGTACACCTTGCTGATCTTGTTGGTGGCGGTCCAGGTGCCGAACGGTTCCGTCATCTGCTGCATGGTCATGCCGGTGCGCAGCATGTAGGGCGACTTGGCCGTGATGCCGGTGGTGACCGCGTTCATCACGATCATGGGGGTCTTGGCCTGGGTGGCGATGGGGGCCACCGCCAGCGCGCTCGGGGTCAGCGAAAAGCCGATCAGGAAGCTGACCTTCTCGCGCGAGATCAGCTCCATGGCGGCGCGCTTGGACATTTCCGCATTGGTGCCGCCGTCGTCGCGGTAGATCACCTCGATTTTTTTACCGGCCACGCTGTCGCCGTACTGCTGCATATAGGTCTTGATGCCATCTTCGAAGGGCTTGCCGGTGTTGGCGAAGGGGCCGGTGAGGGCGGCGATCACGCCGACGCGGATGGTGTCCTGGGCGTAGGCGCTGCCGGACAGCGGCAGGCAGGCCGCCAGGGTGATGCATGCCAGTGTTTTCAGTTTCATGCTTGTCTCCGTTGTGGTTTTTTATGCTGCGGTGATGATGCTGGCGTCCTTCCCTTCATACATGGCGTCCACTTGCGCCGCCCGCCGCGCCAGCACGGCGGCCTGGTTGATGGAACCCTTGTCGGTGATCTCGCCCGCGTTGATCGAGGGCGGTTCGGCCTGCAGCTGCAGACGGTCGATGCGGTTGGAGGAACCGCTGGCGTGCTCGTTGAGCGTGGCCAGCAGCCGCTGGAAGTGCTCGCGCACGGGTGCACTGGCCAGCACGGTGGCGGCGTCCGTGCCCTCGGGCAGGCCGGACAGCGGCAGGCAATGCTCCATGCGCGGGAACAGCAGCAGGCCGATGGTGTCGCGGTTCATGCCGGTCACCACGGCGTCCAGCACGCAGGGCGCACCCTGGCTGACCACGCGCGCCCGCAGCGGTCCCACGCTGACGAAGGTGCCGGACGACAGCTTGAAGTCCTCGGCGATGCGGCCGTCGAACATGAAGCCCAGCTCCGGCCGTTCCGGATCGGCGAAGCGCAGCGCGTCGCCGGTGCGGTAATAACCTTCCTCGTCGAAGGCTTGCGCCGTCAGCTGCGGTTCGCGCCAGTAGCCGGGCATGACGTGCGGGCCCTGGAAGCGCGCCTCCAGCTTGCCGCCCACCGGCACCAGCTTGACCTTGCAGCCGGGCGCCGGCACGCCGACATAGCCGGCGCGCACGATGGCTCCTGTGCCGAAGGTGCAGGAAGGCGAGGTCTCGGTCATGCCCAGGCCCGTCATGATGCGTATCGATTCGCCGCAGTGGGCCACGGCGATGGTGTCCAGCCGGTCCCAGGTCGATTGCGACAGCCCGGCGCCGGCGCAGAAGAACAGCTTGACGCGGGCGAAGAAGCTGTCGCGCAGCGCCGCATCCTGCTCCAGCGCCTCGGCCAGCATTTCCCAGCCCTTGGGGATGTTGAAGTACACGGTGGGCGAGACTTCGCGCAGGTTGCGCACCGTGGCGGCGAAGTCGCGCGGGGTGGGCTTGCCGTCGTCCAGGTACAGGGTGCCGCCGTTGTACAGCACGATGCCCACGTTATGGCTGCCGCCGAAGGTGTGGTTCCAGGGCAGCCAGTCCAGCAGCACCGGCGGCTCCTCGCCGAAGAAGGGGAAGGTTTGCAGCAGCATCTGCTGGTTGTGCGCCAGCATGCCGTGGGTGGTGATCACGGCCTTGGGCTTCCTGGTCGAGCCGGAGGTGAACAGGAACTTGGCGATGGTGTCCGGGCCCACTTGCGCATGGGCCGCGTCCACGTCCACGGGCGTGGTGTCGAGCAGGCTGGCGAACGGGGTGGCGGCGATGCCTTCGACCTCGCCGCGTTCCAGTATCAGTTCGGTCCCTGCGGGTAGCACGGCGCGGATGGCGCGCGAATAGGCGTGGCCGTCGCAGGCGTAGACCGCGCCCGGGGTCAGCTGTTCGATCAGTCCCTGCAGCTTGGCGTAGTCGGTGGCCACCAGCGAATAGGCCGGCGACAGCGGCGCATACGGGATGCCCGCATACATGGCGCCCAGCGCCAGCAGCAAGTGCTGGACGTCGTTGCCGGACAGGATGGCCAGCGGCCGCTCGGCCGACAGGCCGCGCTGGCGCAGCGCCTGGGCGATGCGGCGCACGCGCTGCAGGGCGTCGCCGTAGCTCAGGTGCTGCCAGGCGCCGTCCGGGCCGCGGCTGGCGACCAGGGTGCGTTCCGGATGGTCGGCGGCGCCGCTCACCAGGCGGTCGGTGAAGCGGCGCGGCACCGGGGCCAGCGGGGTGACGGCGTCCATGCGCCACACCTCGCCCTCGCGCGCCAGCGCCACTTGCGGATTGCCCAGCGAAACCGCGCGCCGGCGCACCGCCCCGCCCGTGGGCGGCGTCGTGGATTGCATCATGTGTCCTCCGCTCAGATCGGGTAGTGGCGCGGCGTGGTCTGGATGGTGATCCAGCGCAGTTCCGTGAACTCGGCAATGGCGGCCTTGCCGCCAAAGCGCCCGTAGCCGCTGGCCTTGACCCCGCCGAACGGCATTTGCGCCTCGTCGTGCACGGTGGGGCCGTTGATGTGGCAGATGCCGGACTCGATGCGGCGCGCCACCGCCATGGCGCGGGCTATGTCGCGGCTGAACACGGCCGAGGACAGGCCGTATTCGCTGTCGTTGGCCAGCCGCACGCCCTCGTCGTCGCCGGCGAAACGCAGGATGGAGACGATGGGGCCGAAGGATTCGTGCTGGTACACCGCCATCTCGGGCGTCACGCCGTCGACCAGGGCCGGCTGCAGGATGTTGCCCTGGGCCGGGGCGAGGCCGGGCAGCACTTGCGCGCCGCGTTCGACCGCATCGCGCAGCATGCCTTCCACGCGCGATGCGGCGGCCGGGTCGACCATGCCGGCCAGCGGCGCGTCGGATGGCGCGGCCTTGAGCGAGGCGGTCTTGGCGGCGAACTTTTGCAGGAAGGCGTCGGCCACCTTGCGGTCGACCAGGATGCGGTCGGCCGACATGCAGATCTGGCCCTGGTTGAAATAGGCGCTGAAGGCGGCCGCTTCCACGGCTTCATCGAGGTCGGCGTCGTCCAGCACCACGATGGGGTTCTTGCCGCCCAGTTCCAGCAGCACGGGTTTCAAGTGCTTGGCGGCGTGCTGGGCCACGATGCGGCCCACGCCGGTGGAGCCGGTGAAGTTAATGCGGCGCACGGCCGGATGGGCGATCAGGCTTTCCACCAGCTGCGGCGCATCCTGGGGCGCGTTGGTGATGACGTTGACCACGCCGGGCGGGAAGCCGGCGTCCTCGAACACGGCGCCGATCAGGCGGTGCAGGGACGGGCACAGCTCGGAGGCCTTGAGCACCACGGTATTGCCGCAGGCGAGCGGCATGGCCAGGGCGCGGGTACCGAGGATGACGGGCGCGTTCCAGGGCGCGATGCCCAGCACCACGCCGCAGGCCTGGCGTATGCCCAGCGCCATGGAGCCGGGCACGTCGGACGGGATCACTTCGCCGCCGATCTGGGTGGTCATGGCGGCCGCTTCGCGCAGCATGTTGGCGGCCAGGGTGACGTTGAACTGGTACCACACCGGGCTGCCGCCCGCTTCGGCCACGCCGCGCTCGACGAATTCGGCGCGGCGCGCCTCCATGGCGTCGGCGGCCTTCAGCAGCAGGGCGCGGCGGGCGCCGGGTAGCAGGGCGGACCAGGCCGGGAAGGCATCCTTGGCGGCCTGCACGGCGCGCGCGCCGTCTTCCAGGGTGGCGGCGGCGGCGCGGGTGGCGACCTCGCCGGTGGCGGGATTGCGGCGTTCAAAGGTGGCGTTGCCGGTGGCGGCGGCCGCGCCGCCGATCAGCAGATCAGATACGAACATGAGATGTCTCCTCTTTCGATGGAACTGGGCTGGAAGCTGCGGCTTTTAATTTAATTATGCAGCTCAGACCGGGCGCTTGTAGGCCTGCAGGCCGGGCTTGATGGTCTTGTCGTCCAAGAATTGCTTGAGGCCTTCCTTGCGGCCCTTTTCCGGATCGCGGTGGTTGGACTGGTCGGTCTTGGCGTACAGGTAGTCCTCGCCCTGTTCCCAGGTCAGTTCGCGGCAGCGCTTGAAGCCGATCTTGGCGTAGCGCAGCACCACCGGATTCTTTTCCAGCAGCTTGTTGGCCAGCTCGATCACGGCCTCGCGCAGCTGTTCCTTGGGCACGCTCTTGTTGATCAGGCCCATGGCGGCCGCTTCCTTGCCGGTGAAGGTGTCGCCGGTCATGATGTAGTGCAGGGCCTGGCGGTGGCCCATGGTGTCGGCCACGGCCTTGCTCACCAGGTTGCCGGGCGGGATGCCCCAGTTCACTTCGGACAGGCCGAACACGGCCTCGTCGGCGGCAATCGCCAGGTCGCAGGCCACCAGCGGCGAGAAGGCGCCGCCGAAGCACCAGCCGTTCACCATGGCGATGGTGGCCTTGCTGTACATGCGCAGCAGTTTCCATTGCCATTGCGAGCAGTCGCGGCGCATGCGCTCCTGCATGATTTCCGGCTTGCCGTCGGTCTCGCGGAAGTATTCCTTCAGGTCCATGCCGGCGGTCCAGGCTTCGCCGGCGCCGGTCAGCACGATCACCTGGGCGTCGTCGTCCAGTTCCAGGGTTTCCAGCACGTCTATCATTTCCCGGTTCAGGGTCGGGCTCATGGCGTTGCGCTTTTCCGGGCGGTTCAGGGTGATCCAGCCGATGCCGTTTTCGACATCCACCTTCACGGTTTGCCAGCGCGCTTCATACTTGGACATACAATGTCTCCTTGGGGTCAAATTATTATCAGGCTTCCTGATATGTGACTTATACTATACCCACATGAACCGCATTACAAGCACAATTTATGGTTGATCATTCCCCGTCCAAACCCATGGGGCTGGCCTATCTGGCCGGCCGCCTCGACCACGTATTGAACAAGCGCCTGCGCGAGGTGCTGGCGCCCCACGGGCTGACGGTGCCGCAGTACACGGCGCTGTCGGTGTTCCGCGCCCAGGGCGCGCTATCGAACGCCCAGCTGGCCGAGCGCACCATGATTTCACCGCAATCGGCCAACGAGATGGTCAAGACCATGGAGGCGGGCGGCTGGATCGCGCGCACGCCGGACCCGGCCCACGGCCGCATCATCCAGATCAGCCTGACGGAGCACGGCCACGCCGTGCTGCGCGATTGCGACGTGGTGGTGGCGCAAGTGGAAGCGCGCATGTTCCCCGGCCTGTCCGAGCAGGAGCTCAGCCGCCTGCACGCCCAGCTGCGCGGCGCGGTGCGGGCGCTCAGCGTGCAGGGGAATTGAAGGTGGGTCAGGCCCAGGCTGGCACTGGCGCCGCCATGGCGGCCGTCGGGACCGCCTCGCCGTGCACGCACACCCGGTTGCGGCCCGATTGCTTGGCCAGGTACAGGGCCTGGTCGGCGCGGCGCAGCAGCGCCTCCCAATCCTCGCCCGGTTCAGCCAGCGCCAGGCCGACGCTGACCGTCAATCCCACCTCGTGGCCCTCGGCTTGCAGCGGCTCGGCGGCAATGGCGGCGCGCAGCCGCTCCGCCATCTGGCGGCAGGCCGGCGCGCCGGTGTCCTCCACCAGTACCGCGAATTCCTCGCCGCCGGTGCGGAACAGGGCGTCGTAGCCACGCAAGCTGCAGCCAGCCACGCGGGTGGCGTGCACGATGGCGGCGTCGCCCACGGCGTGGCCGTGGCGGTCGTTGATACGCTTGAAGTAATCGATGTCGAACACGATGAAGGCCGGCGCTGTCCCGCCGCGGCTGAAGCGCTGGAAAGCGCGCCGGGCTTGTTCCTGCAGCGCGCGCCGGTTGTACCAGCCGGTCAGGCTGTCGCGCAGGGCGGCGCGGCGCAGCGCCAGTTCCTGCTGGCGCATCACGATCAGGGCGCAGCTCATTACGCCGGCCGACAGGAATACCAGCACCGACAGCGAACCTATGGTCTGAGACAACTGGTTGCCCATGTAGGTCAGCTGGCCGCCGGCCAGCGCGATCCATAGGGCGCGCACCACCAGCTGCAGCATGAAGGCGCCTTCCACCAGCATCAGCGGCAGGTAGGACGGCTTGGCCTCGCCCGGCGGCAGGCGCCAGATACACCACACCACATGGGCGTTGCAGGCCGCGATCAAGGGTGTCAGCAGCAGCAGCCGGTGCAGCACCGAACTCTGGGTAAACGGCAGCAGGTGCAGCAGCGGCACGCCGGCCAGCAGCGCGGCCAGCAATGCATGGCGCGGGCGCAGGCCCAGGTGGCGCCGCAGCCCGGCCGCGATCATGAAGTGGCCGCCGATATAGAAGGCGTTGCCGAGGGCAGGCATGGCAGGGTGCTTGAAGTCGGTCACGCCGGCCACGAAGGCCACCGCGTTGGAAGCAAGGAACAGGGTGCCGGCCGCCGACCAGTCCAGCAGGCAGGCCGCGCGCGAGCTGGCGCGGTACAGCAGCAGCATGGTGACGGCCATGATGGCCGACGCCAGGCCGGAGGTGACCACCAGCGTGAACGCGTCCATGAATTCCTCTTGGGTAAAAAATAAAGCTTTTGAGCAAGCTGAGCAGCATAGTATCTTGAAACGTGGTGGTCAAATCTCTCAAAAGATTGCTCTGTTGCTGCAATGCGATAGTTGCGCGCGCGATTTATCATCAAAGCCATAACGGTTACTCATTTGCGGACCGCCGTTATTTAAAACAAACTTATTCCACCAATAAAAACAGGAGATCCCATGAAGACCGCCGTATCGCTGATGAGTTTGCTCATGCTGGCTGGCGCCGCCCGCGCCCAGGCCGAACAGGCGCCCGCGCCCATCCCCTCGGTATCGGTGAACGCCAAGCGCCAGACAGTGGATCCCTCGGACGTGATCACGGCCAAGAGCAAGGTGTTGTCGCGCAAGTTCGCGTCCTCCTGCGCCTTCATGAGCACCTATAACCCGGCCGAGGACGACGTCATGCTCAAGTATCTGAGCGACTTCAATTCGCTGGGCAACACGGCCGGCAATGGTCTGGACAAATTCAGCGACACTGCCCCGAATGGCGACGTCTCCAATATGGCCCTGTCCTCGTCGATCGAAGACCCCATGGCTGGCGTGGCCATGCCGGACGGCATGGAGCCGGCCGTCAAGTGCGGCCAGAACGACCGCAACTTCGCGGCCGGCCGCAACGCCATCGCGCGCAAGGACAAATCGCTGGAGCAAGCCTTCGACGCCCTGGACCGCAACGATTACGCCACCGCCCTGCAGCAGTTCAACGTGGCCTGGAGCAAGGTCGGCTACGAGGAGGCAGCCCTGATGCTGGGCAAGATGCACCTGTACGGCCAGGGTACGCCGCGCGACAGCAAGCAGGCCGTCAAGTGGTTCCGCGAAGTGGTGGAGGCGCGCTATGACCCGACCCAGGACCGGCTGCGCTTCAACCCGAAAAACCCCGGCGCCCTGAACCCCCGCTGCGAGGCGGCCATGACCCTGGCCAAAATGTACCTGTTGGGCCAGGGCGTACCCAAGGATGCGGGCGAGGCGCGCAAATGGTATGCCAAGGCGGTCGACATGGGCTATATCCCCGCCAGCAACACCCTGGGCCTGGCTTACCTGGGCGGCCTGGGCGGCGAGAAAGACCCGGCCAAGGGCCTGGCCTACCTGAAGGAGGGCGCTGAGGCCGGCTACACGGTGGCGCAGTACAGCCTGGCCAAGGCCTATTACACGGGCGAAAACGGCGTACCGCAGGACTTCAAGCAGGCCGGCGCCTGGTTCGTGGAGGCAGGCAAGGGCGGCAATGCCGACGCCCTGTTCGCGGCCGGCCGCATGTATGACCTGGGCGAGGGCGTGGACCCGGACCAGAAGCGCGCCCTGGTGTACTACAAGGAGTCGGCGGTGAAGGGCAATGCCGACGCCCAGGCTGCCCTGGCCACCTATTTCTACGCGGGCCAGGAAGTGCCCAAGGACCTGGCCACGGCGCGCAAGCTGTTCAGCGAAGCCGCCATGCACGGCCAGCCGGACGCCATGTACAACCTGGGCGTGATGTCGGCCCTGGGCGAGGGCGGGCCCAAGGACCTGGCCATGGGCTATGTGTGGCTGAGCCTGGCCAAGGCCTCCGCCAACGAGGCGGCCGGCCCGGCCCTGAAGGCGGTCGAGCCGCAGCTGACGGCACAGGACCGCGCCAAGGCGGACGCCATCCTGAAACCGGCGCCCAAGGCCAAGGCCGGCTGATCGCCGGTCGGCGGCGGTGCGCATGCTTCCCCCGGCCGGCGCCGGAGCGGCCGGGCGCATGCCGGCCAGCCGGCAGCCGTGTTACATTGCGGCTTATATTTTGTATCACAGCCACCAGGGCGCGCGCACAGGGCGCGCCGGAGACCCGCATGAGCTTACCTCCCGAGGCCGCGCCACACTGCCGCTACCACATCCTGCACGAGACCCGCTACCGCTACCAGGGCGTGGTCACCCTGTCGCAGCAGGTGCTGCACCTGACCCCGCGCGACTTCGCCCACCAGCGCACCGAGTCGCACCGCATCCACATCGAGCCGGCCGTGGACGAGTGCAGCGAGCGCAGCGACTACTTCGGCAACCTGGTGCGCCATGTCGGCATCAGCGCGCCGCACCAGTCGCTGCTGGTGCGCTCGGAAGCCGTGGTGGCCATGCTGGCGCGTCCCGGCCCGGAGGTGCTGGCGGCCTCGCCGCCCTGGGAGTCCCTGCGCGACCTGGTCCAGCACTCGTCCGATCCGGCCCTGCTGGAAGCCTGCCGCTACCTGTATGAGTCGCCCCAGGTGCGCTGGAATGGCGAGATCGCGCAATTTGCGCGGGCCAGCTTCAAGCCCGGCCGCGCCCTGCTGCAGGCGGCCATGGAGCTGGCCGTGCGCATCGGCGCCGAATTCGAGTTCGATCCCCAGGCTACCGACATTTCCACTCCGCTGGAACAGGTCATGGCCGGCCGCCGCGGCGTGTGCCAGGATTTTGCCCAGCTGATGGTGGGCTGTCTGCGCAGCCTGGGCCTGCCGGCGCGCTACGTCAGCGGCTATATCCTGACCCATCCGCCCGAGGGCCAGCCGCGCCTGGTGGGGGCGGACGCCTCGCACGCCTGGGTCTCGGTGTATTGCCCGCAGGCCGGCTGGATCGACTTCGATCCCACCAACCGCTGCCTGGTGCAGTACGAGCACCTGACCCTGGGCTGGGGGCGCGACTTCAGCGACGTCACGCCGCTGCGCGGGGTGGTGCTGGGCGGCGGCTGCCAGCAGCTGCAGGTCAACGTCACCATGACCCCGCTGGACGGGCGCCAGTCGGCCAGGCCGGCGCCGCCCATGGTGGCCAGCCAGGTGCAGGTGCAGGGCGTGCACCGGCCCGGCGCCTGAGCGCGGCGATACCGCCAGCCTCGCTGCACCGCCATGGTGCAGGAGGCCCTTGTCAAAGTGGTACAAATCCTGCTTACCCGTGGCGAGACCGCCAATTCGCTACAGGAGCATACCCGCATGGCCATCCGCGTCGCTCTGCACCACAAGACCAGCTACCGCTACGACCGCCAGGTGGCGCTCTCGCCCCATGAAGTGCGGCTGCGCCCGGCGCCGCATGCGCGCACGCCCATCCTGTCGTACTCGCTCAGCGTGACGCCCGAGCAGCACTTCATCAACTGGCAGCAGGACCCCTACGGCAACTACATTGCCCGCTACGTGTTCCCGGAGAAGACGGCGCTGCTGGAATTCACGGTGGACCTGGTGGCCGACATGACGGTCATCAATCCCTTCGACTTCTTCATCGAAGGCTATGCCGAGCGCTATCCCTTCGCCTACGCCGAGCAGCTGGCGGTCGAGCTGCAGCCCTACCTGCAGCCGGAACCGGCCGGCCCGCGCCTGCGCGCCTGGCTGGAGACGGCGCGCAGCGAGCTGGTGGAGCCGGACATGGGCACCAACGCCTTCCTGGTGGCGCTCAACCAGCGCCTGCAGCGCGACATCAATTACCTGCTGCGCATGGAGCCCGGCGTGCAGACGCCGGAGGAAACCCTGGAACTGGGCTGCGGCTCCTGCCGCGACAGCGGCTGGCTGCTGGTGCAGATCCTGCGGCACCTGGGGCTGGCGGCGCGCTTCGCCTCCGGCTACCTGATCCAGCTCGCCGCCGACCAGGAAGCGCTGGATGGCCCCAGCGGCACTGCGGTCGATTTCACCGACCTGCATGCCTGGGCCGAGGTGTATGTGCCGGGCGCCGGCTGGATAGGCCTGGACCCCACCTCCGGCATGCTGGCCGGCGAGGGCCACATCCCGCTGGCCTGCACCGCCACGCCCTCGTCGGCGGCGCCGGTGGTGGGCTTTGCCGATCCGGCCGAGGTGCATTTCTCGCACGAGATGACGGTCACCCGTATCCACGAGGACCCGCGCGTGACCAAGCCCTATGGCGACGACGAATGGCAGCGGGTCGAACAGTTGGGGCGCCAGGTGGACGCCGACCTGGTGGCCCAGGACGTGCGCCTGACCCAGGGCGGCGAGCCGACCTTCGTCTCCATCGACGACATGGACAGCCCGCAGTGGAACACGGCCGCCCACGGCGCCGAGAAGCGCGCCCTGGCCGGCCAGCTGGCGCAGCGCCTCAAGCGCCATTTCGCGCCCGGCGGCCTGCTGCACTACGGCCAGGGCAAGTGGTATCCGGGCGAACCGCTGCCGCGCTGGGCCCTGAATATTTATTGGCGCACCGACGGCCAGCCGGTATGGAAGGATGCCGGCCTGTTTGCCGACGAGGCCGTACCCGAGGGCTATGGCGACCAGGAGGCGGCCCGCTTCACGGCAGCCCTGGTGCGGGCCCTGCGCCTGCCGGCCGGCAGCGCGCTGCCGGCCTACGAGGACGTGCTGCAGCAGGCGCGCCGCGAGCAGGAGCTGCCGGTGAACGTCGATCCGCTCAAGGCCGACCTCAAGGCGCCGGACGAGCGGCGCCGCCTGGCGCGCCTGCTGGAGACCGGGCTGGGCGCGGTGGTCGGCTACGTGCTGCCGCTGCAGCCGCGCGAGCCGGAGCCCGGCAAGGCCACGGCCTGGCGCACTTCGCCCTGGCCGCTCAGGCGCGAACACCTGTACCTGATCGACGGCGATTCGCCCATGGGCCTGCGCCTGCCGCTGGGGGCGCTGCCCTGGGTGCAGCCGGAAGACCGTGAGCCGCGCTTCGATATCGACCCGTTCGCGCCGCGCGATCCGCTGCCGCAGCATGCCGCGCTGGGCGCGCAGGCGGCAGCGCGCGGCGCGTCGGCCGGCGCAAGCGGATTGGCTGCCAGCGCGGCAGCCAGTTCCACCGCCGGCGCCGGGACCGGTTCTGCTGGCGCCGCTGCCGGCGCCAGCCTGCGCGCCTCCGCCGGGCTGGCTGGCGTGCGTCCCGGCGACGCCGCGCAGCAGGCGGCCGCCCTTCAAGCCGCCGATACTGACGCTGTCGACCCGGACGCCGTGGCCGCGCGCGACGTCATCCACACCGCCCTGTGCGTGCAGGTGCGGGCCGGGCGCCTGTACGTGTTCATGCCGCCGCTGACCCGGCTGGAGGAGTACCTGGCGCTGGTGGCGGCGGTCGAGGCCAGCGCCGCCGAGGCCCGCGTCAAGCTGTGGCTGGAAGGCTATCCGCCTCCGCGCGACCCGCGCATCAAGCTGCTCAGCGTGACGCCCGACCCCGGCGTGATCGAGGTGAACATCCACCCGGCCACCAGCTGGGACGAGCTGGTGCACAACACCAGCACCCTGTACCAGGAAGCCCGCTTGTGCCGCCTGGGCACGGAAAAATTCATGTACGACGGCCGCCACACGGGCACCGGCGGCGGCAACCACGCCACCCTGGGCGGCGCCAGCGCCGAGGACAGCCCGCTGCTGCGCCGTCCCGACCTGCTGCGCAGCCTGATCACCTACTGGCAGAACCATCCGGCCCTGTCCTATCTGTTCTCCGGCACTTTCATCGGCCCCACCAGCCAGGCGCCGCGCGTCGACGAGGCGCGCGACGACAACCTGTACGAGCTGGCCATCGCCTTCCAGCAGATGGACCAGGTGCTGCCCACCCTGCATCCGGGCGACAAGCCGTGGATAGTGGACCGCCTGCTGCGCAACCTGCTGGTGGACCTGACCGGCAACACCCACCGCGCCGAATTCTCGATCGACAAGCTGTATTCGCCGGACGGTCCCACCGGCCGCCTCGGCCTGCTGGAATTCCGCGGCTTCGAGATGCCGCCACACGAGCGTATGAGCCTGGTGCAGATGCTGCTGCTGCGGGCCCTGGTGGCGCGTTTCTGGCGCGAACCCTACCAGGGCAAGCTGGTGCACTGGGGTACGGCCCTGCACGACCGCTGGATGCTGCCGCACTTCGTGGCCCAGGACATGCGCGACGTCGTGGCCGACCTGCGCCGCGCCGGCTACGCCTTCGAGGAAGGCTGGTTCGACCCCTTCATCGAATTCCGCTTCCCGCGCTACGGCACCGTGGCCTACGCCGGGGTCGAGCTGGAGCTGCGCCAGGCCATCGAGCCGTGGAACGTGCTGGGCGAAGAAATGAGCGGCGGCGGCACCGCGCGCTACGTCGATTCCTCGGTCGAGCGCATGCAGCTGCTGGTGCGCGGCATGACCGACGGCCGCCACGTGGTGGCCTGCAACGGCCGCCAGCTGCCGCTGCACCCGACCGGCGTGCCGGGCGAATACGTGGCCGGGGTGCGCTTCCGCGCCTGGAGCCCGTGGTCGGCGCTGCATCCCACCATCAAGGTGCAGGCGCCGCTCACCTTCGACCTGGTCGATACCTGGAGCGCACGCGCCATCGGCGGCTGCACCTACCACGTGGCCCATCCGGGCGGGCGCAACGAAACCGGGGCGCCGGTCAACGCCAACGCGGCCGAGGCGCGCCGCTTCGCCCGCTTCTGGAGCCACGGCCACACGCCGGGTCCGATGGCGGTGCGGCGCGAGGCGGCCAATCCCAGCTTCCCGCTGACCCTGGATTTGCGCTGGCAAGCCCCATGACGGTATGCTGAGGGATGCGCACCAACTCCCCGCCACCGCCGCCGGGCGGCCTGCTGGCCGGCTATCCGGCCGCCGCCGACGCCTACGATGAAATGCTGGACGCCCAGCAGCGCCCGCGCGCGCACTGGCGCGCCCTGCTGGACATCCTGCAGTCCGAGCCGGAGGAGGCCATGCAGGCGCGGGTGGACGCCGTGCGGCGCCAGGTGCGCGAGAATGGCGTCACCTACAACGTCTACGCCGACCTCAAAGGCAACCAGCGGCCCTGGGACCTGAACGCGCTGCCGCTGATACTGCCGCACGACGAGTGGGCCGCGATCGAGGCGGCCGTGATCCAGCGCGCCACCCTGCTCAACCGCATCCTGCTGGATGTGTACGGGCCGCAGCGCCTGCTGGCCGACGGCCTGCTGCCGCCGGCCCTGGTGCACGGCCATGCCGGCTTCCTGCGGCCCTGCCACGGCATCCGCCACCTGGGCAACGTGGCCCTGCATTTCTACGCCCTGGACCTGGCGCGCGCGCCGGACGGACGCTGGTGGGTGGTCAGCGACCGCACCCAGGCCCCGTCCGGGGCCGGCTACGCGTTGGAAAACCGCACCGTCATCAGCCGCGCCTTCCCCGAGCTGCTGCGCGAACTGAATGTGCGCAACCTGAACCCCTTCTTCGACACCATGCGCGCCAGCCTGTCGACCTGGGGCCGGCAGTGCGCCGCCTACGGCCCGGGCGCGGCGCCGCTGCGGCCCGGTGAGCCGCCTAACATGGTGGTGCTGACGCCCGGTCCGCTGAACGAAACCTACTACGAGCACGCCTACCTGGCGCGCCATCTGGGCCTGCCGCTGGTGCAAGGCAGCGACCTGACCGTGCGCCAGGGCATGGTGTGGCTCAAGTCGTTGTCCGGCATGCAGCGCGTGCACGTGATCCTGCGCCGGGTGGACGACGACTTTTGCGATCCGCTGGAGCTGCGCGCCGACTCCGCGCTGGGTGTGGCCGGGCTGACCGAGGCGGCCCGCCTGGGCAATGTCCTGATCACCAACAGCCTCGGCTCCAGCCTGCTGGAATCGGGCGCCCTGCTGGGTTTTTTGCCCTCGCTGTGCCAGCAGCTGCTGGGCGAGGAATTGAAGATGCCGTCGGTGGCCACCTGGTGGTGTGGCCAGCCGGAGGCGCTGGAGCAGGTGGTGGCCAACCTGGAGCGGCTGGTGATCTCGCCCAGCCATCCGCAGCTGCGCTGGCGGCCGGTGTACGGCATGGACCTGGACGCGCGCGGCCGCGCGGCGCTGGAGGCGCAGCTGCGCGCCCATCCGGCCAACTATGTGGCGCAGGAGCTGGTGCGGCTGTCGCAGGCGCCGGTGTGGAAGCGCGACGCCGGACCGGCCGGTCTGTATCCCTGCGCCACCGGGCTGCGCGTGTATGCCTGCGCCACGCCCAAGGGCTATGTGCTGATGCCGGGCGGCCTGACCCGGGTCGCCACCGGCCCGGACGCGCGCGTGATCACCATGCAGCAGGGCGGCGGCTCCAAGGACACCTGGGTCCAGGCCAGGTCGCGCGTGGTGGCGGCGCCGCCCGAGGCGCGCCTGCGCACCAGCCGCGACCTGGTGCGCGACGATACCCATTTGTCCAGCCGCATGGCGGAAAACCTGTTCTGGCTGGGCCGCAACGCCGAACGCTGCGACGATGTCGCGCGCCTGCTGCGAGTCTGCCTCGATTACCAGTTCTACAGCCATCCCGAGCAGCGCGGGTCCGAGTGGCAGGCCATGACCGGCCTGTGCGCCTGGTTCGGCCTGCTGCGGCCCGGGGACGAGGCGGACGACGAGGCCATCGCCGAGCAGCTGCTGCGCGCGGTCGGCTGCGGCGACGGTCCCGGCCTGGTGTGCCAGCAGCAGGCCCTGTACGGCAGCGCCATGCAGCTGCGCGAGCGGCTCTCGGCCGACAACTGGCGCGCGCTGCAGCGCATGGGCCAGGCCGCCCCCGGGCCGCAGCCGCTGACCCGGGCCGAAGCCATGCAGCTGCTCGACACGGCGGTGGAAGCCAACATGCTGATGTCCGGCTATGCGCTGGACGGCATGAACCGCGACCTGGGCTGGCGCTTCATGTCGCTGGGGCGGCGCCTGGAACGGCTGCTGTTCCAGTGCCAGCTGCTGCAGCGCGGGCTGGCCATGGGCGACCGGGGTGAACTGGACTGGCTGCTGGAATTGTCGGACAGCGTGATCACCTACCGCGCGCGCTACCAGTCGCAGCCGGAGTGGCTGCCGCTACTGGACTTGCTGGTGCTGGACGAGAGCAACCCGCGCTCCATCGTGTTCCAGGTCGAGGGCATCCTGAATACCTTGCGCAAGCTGCCCATGGAGGCGGAAAGCGCGGGCGGCGGCGACGCCCTGCCGGCCCTGCGCGCCGAGCTGCTGGCGCTGGACGCCAGCGAGGACCTATACGGCGGCAGCACCTACCTGCAGGACTTGCTGGGACGGCTGGTGGTGGCGGCGCAGGCCCTGTCTGACCAGGTGGCGCTGCGCTATTTCACCCATACCCACAAGGATTAGCGCGCGTTGCGGCGGCGCATGGCGCCGATCAACCCCAGCCCGCCCAGCAGCATGGCCCAGCTGGCCGGCTCCGGCACCGGCAGCGCGGCCACCACGGCGAACGGGGCGATTTCTATGTATTTCTGGCCCAGGGCGTCGACCTGCACCAGGCTGCTGCGCAGGATGGTGCTGATCTCGTAGCTCTCGAAGTGGGTGGCGCTGCCGCTGGCATCCAGGTTGGGATACATGAGGTCGCCGTGGATGCCGCCATGGCTCAGCCCCAGGTTGTGGCCCAGCTCATGCGCCACCACGGTGCTGCCGTACACGGCGTTGCCGGCCACATAGGAATTGACGGCCAACCCGCCCAGGCCGACCCAGCCCAGGCCGATCACGCCGCTGGTGGGGGCGCCGCCCAGGCTGGGATCGAAGGAATCGATGAAGAACACCGGCACGGCCTTCGCCGCTACGCCCAGGGTGCTATGCGCATAGCTGTAGCCGGCCATGGTGTTGAACTCGGCCTGGTTCAGCACCGTCCAGTCGGGATGGACGATGGTGCGGGCGGCGTCGATCCGGATGTCGATGCCCAGGCCGGCCACGCCGAAGATGGCGTCCAGCTGGTTTTCATAGAGGGTGACGCTGCCGGCCTGGACGGCGCCGGCGCAGCACAGCAGCACGGGCAGCAGTACGTGAGGGAGTATGGGCCGCAATACGCGGCCCAACAAGGTCTTGAACATGGTGATCCCCAGGTGAATGTTATTGTGGCAACTTTCGGCAGGGTATCAGCATACATTCATTTTTGTCAATTATCCGAAGGCGGGTGGATTTGCTATCCTTACGCTTTTCCGCCGTCCCGGTGGGCTTACGAATGGAGTCGCACATGGTTTCCCTACAAGATCAGCTGCTGAAAGCCGGCCTGGTAAACAAGGGCAAGGTCAAGCAAGTCAATCACGAGAAGAACAACCAGAAAAAGCAGGAGCGCCGCAGCGGCACCGAAAGCGTGGACGAAGCCCGGCTGGCGGCCCAGGAGGCCCAGCGCAAGCAGGCCGAGCGTGCTCGTGAACTGAACGCCCAGCGCGATGCGGCTGCCGCCCAGAAGGCCGTCGCGGCCCAGATCGCCCAGCTGGTCAGGGAAAACCGCCAGGACAAGGGCAAGGCCACCGACAGCCCTTACCACTACACCTACGACAACAAGGTCGAGCGCATCTACGTGTCGGACAAGGTGCGCGAGCATCTGGTGGCCGGGCGGCTGGTGATCGTGCGCCAGGGCGAGCAGGCCGAGCTGGTGCCGCGCGTGGTGGCCGACAAGATCGCCGAGCGCAATCCCGCCATCGTGGTGCGCGTCAACAAGCCCAGCGAGGCGGTCGCGGCGGAGGACGATCCCTACGCCGATTTCAAGATCCCGGACGACTTCACCTGGTAACGCTTCTGGCAATTCTCGCACCAGAAGCTGCGCCGCCGCGTCGTGCCCAGTTGGCCCTTGTGGAAGGGGATGTGGCAGCGCGGGCAGGTGCTTTTGGTGTGCGCCAGCCAGTGCTGCTTCAGCACCCCGGCCTTTTTCCATGCCAGGAAATCAAAGCTGTACTGGCGCGCCTGCTCCACCAGTTCGCGCAGCTTGCGCTCGGGAAGGGCGCCGATCTCGGACAGCGGGTGCAGGCGGATGCGGAACAGCACCTCGTTCTTGATGATGTTGCCCACGCCTGAAAACACCTCCTGGTCGAGCAGGGCGTCGCAGGCCAGCTTGGCAGGCATGGCGCGCAGTTTTTTTCGCGCCAGGGCGGCCGACCAGGCCTCGGCCATGACGTCGGCGCGCCAGTCGTACACGGCGTCCAGGTCGGCCTCGACCGGCTTGATGGCGCAGGCATAGAAATTCAGTTCCGACCCATCCGCAAAACCCAGCGCCAGGCGCGGCGCGGCGTCGCGCCGCTGATTGATGCGGTAGCTGCCGAACAGCAGGAAGTGCACGCGCAGCACGGTGTGCGGCAGCACGATGAGGAAATGCTTGCCCCAGCTGCGCAAGTCGAGGATGGTCTGGCCTTCCAGACTGGGAATATCGACGGTCTTGCTGTTGCCGCCGGCGTGGGCGATGGTCTTGCCGATGAAGCTGGCGGCTTCTTCCTTCAGGATGACGATGGAGGGGCCTTCGGGCATGCTGTGCCTGCGGTGGGTGAGCGTGCGGCCATGCTAGCGTGTTCCGCCGCCTGGCGTAGCACGGCTGGCGGCTACAGCTTGGATTCGCGCTGCACCACGAAGGCTGCGACCTTCCACTGGCCATCCACCAGCACCAGCTGCAGGCTGTCCAGGCCGGGCTGGCGCTGGCGCGGATCGCCCGGCTCCCTGCCGTAGAACATCACATCGACGTGGGCCACGCTGCCCACCTGGGTGATGCGCGCCTCGCGGATGGCTTCGGCATAGCCCACGTTCTCGTCGCGGTGCTCGCGCATGTAGTTGCGCCAGCCGGTGATGAAGGCGTCGATGTCCTGGGCGCGGGCGGCCTGGCCGGGCACGGCCTCCACCACGAAGGCGGCGCCGTCCAGGAAGCAGGCGCGCATGGCTGCCCAGTCCGGCTCCTGGCGCGGCGCATAGTTGAAGGCCTGGTACAGGCGGTCCAGCAGGGCGCGTATCTGCGCGTATTCGGGTGAGCCGGGCTGCGGCGTCACGGCCGGGATGGCTGCCGCCTGGGCCTGGGCGGGGAGCGGCGTGGCCAGCAGGGCCAGCAGGAAAAGTGCGGGTTTCAGCATGGGGCAGGTCATCGGCTTGTCATATTGCATCAAATTGCAACATACCAATCCCTTCTTGCGCTGTCAAAAGGCCGCGCACTATTGCCAGCTAGCAAGCACATCCGGTATCGTGAGCGCCTAAGATATGGTTCACCCCCAGCATGGAGATGGTAATGACAGAAGTCACCTACGATGCGGTCGCGGCCGCCGCCGCCAACCTGGAGCAGGAGGGCGGCCGCGCCACCGCCGACGCCGTGCGCGAGGCCCTGGGCGCAGGCTCCGTCGCCGCCATCCACCGCCACCTGTCGGCCTGGCGCGCCGCCAGCGCCGTGCCGGCCGAGGCGCCCAAGGCCGAGCTGCCAGACTCGCTGCTGGCCGCGCTGGGCGACTGGGCCCGCCAGTATGCCCAGGATGCGGGTAGCGGCGCGCGCGACGCCCTGTCGCAATCGGAAGGCGATACGGCCGCGCTGCTGGCCTCCGTGGAGCGGCTGGAGGCCGAGCGCGACGACTTGCGCGATACCATAGACAGCCTGACAGCTGAACTGCGCAACGCCCGCCATATCGCCTCCGAGGCCCTGGTCGGCAAGGCCAAGGACCAGCTTGCCATAGACGGCAAGGACCGCCAGATTGCCGACCTGCGCAACCAGATCGAGCGCAATGTAGCCGAGGCCGCCACCCAGTCGGACGCCCTGCTGGCGGTGCAGATGGAACTGGTGGGCGCCACCACCGCGCGCGACAATTTCGAAGCCGAAATCAGGGACTTGCGGGCCCAGCTGGATGCGCGCCGTGCCCGCCCCTGAACCTGCTTCAATAGCTTAGCGTAATCAGCGAGACCGCCTGGCGCGGCAGCTGGAAACGGATGCTGGCCTTGCCCTCGGGCGTGGCCAGCGTTCCGGCCGGGGCGGCCTCGGCCAGCTCGCTGGCCTGCTTGAGCTGCGCGACCTGGGCCGCCGTCGGCTGTGCTGGCGAGCCCATGCGCAGCCAGGCCGCGTAGGCATTGCTGTGCTCCTGGTCGATGCGGTAATGGCGCAGCTTGACCTGTCCGGCCGGGATGCCGCTGACCTGCAATTCCACAGGGGAGCCGGCGTCGATGATGTCGTCGTCGTGATAGTTCCACACCAGTACCGCGATGCCGTGCGCATCGCGGCTGGCCAGGGCGTTGATGTCGGTGCGCGCCCCGCGCACGCCGCCGGCCATGATGGCGGCAGTATCGTAGGCCTGGTCGCCGCCCACCGCCACCCGCTCGCCGCGCATCATGCCGAACATGCGGAACACGTTCAGCACCGGTTTGTTGACGCCGTTGGTGGCCAGGTCGCGGAAGCCGGCGAACCAGGGCTGGTCCTCGAACTCGAACGACCAGTTCACCGCCCCGATCAGCTTGACCCCGCGCCGCGCCGCCAGCTCGTATTCACGCGCGATCGAGGCTGCCGTATAGCTGGCGTACAAGGTCCCGTTGCGGTAGGCGTTTTCCGGGTTGGTCTGCATGCCGCAGGCGGCGCAGCCCTCCGGATCGGACTCGCCGATGATGACCGGGATGCCCTTGAGTTCGGGATATTTTTCCACCAGGGCGAAACCGCGGTCCAGGCGCTGGAAGTGGATGCCCATGCCCATCCGCACCCGGCCGCCCACCACCTGCGGCTGGCCCTTGGCGTGGAAGGCCACGAAGTCCAGCGGCGAGCCGGTCTTGCCGGTCTTGTAGTTGACGCCGTGCAGGGCGTGCTGCAGGAAGTCGTCCATGAACTTGCCCTGGCCGGCCGTGTGCGGACCGCCGAAACGGGCCGTCGGCAGGGCGCGCTTGACGGCGTCGGCCGCGTAGTCGTACATCTTGAAGTAAGCCAGCTTGGTGTCGGGCGCGATCAGGTAGAGGCCGTCCGGCTCGTTCCACACTTCCCAGTACCAGCTTTCGACTTCCTTCTGGCCGTAGCGTTGCACGCAGTGGCGCACCCACTGATAGATGAGCTCGGCCCACTTGTCGTAATCCTTGGGCGGCGTGGCCCAGCCGGTCAGGATGTCCTGGTAGGGCGCGCCCGGCTTCCACTGGTGCTGGTAGGGCTGGGGCCGCTGCGACAGGGCTTGCGGCATGAAACCTATCTGCGCCAACGGCTTCATGCCGCGCTGGATATAGGTATCGAAGATCTGGTCGATGATGGTCCAGTCGTACACCGGCTTGCCGTCCGCGTCCTCGCTGTACATGCCGGTCGAGCCCCATTTGAGGGCATAGCTGCCGTCGCCCGAGGTCATCAGGTTGTGGGCCCGCACATACACGGGGACCGGACTCAGGGCCGCGATGTCGCTGAGCAGCTGCCTGCCGTTGGGAGCGGTGGTGTAGTTGGGTTCGTCGTAGCCGAACCAGGCCCAGATCGGCGTCATCGGGCCCTGTGTCTGAGCCGCGTCGACCGTTAGTTTGACGGGCGTGGATGCCGGTGGAGCGGCCAGGCAGCATGGCGCGGCGGCCGCCAGGGCCAGGGCGGCAAGTAGTCTCTTCATTGTTATTCTCTTCCGGTGAGTGGTGCGGCGATGGTAGGACTATCCGCCGGGACGGTCCAATAACGCTTGCGCATGTTCAGATACCGGATTCGACATCGCATCTATGCCGTACCCAGCCGTTCCACGATGGCCTTGCGGTGGCGGCGGCTCAGGCGCAGGCGTTGTCCACCCGCCAGCAGCACTTCGTATTCGCCGTCGGCGCGCAGTTCAAGCGCCCGCACCCGCTCCAGGTTGACGATGGCCGAGCGGTGTATGCGCTGGAAGCCGTGCGCCGCCAGCAGCTGATCCAGCTCCGCCAGGCTGCGCCGCAGCAAATGGGCGCGGCCGCCCGCGTGCAGGGTGGCGTAATAGTCGCTGGCCTCGACCCAGTCGATGTCGGCGAAATTCAGCACCTCCAGCGTGCCGCCGTGCTTGACCAGGAAGCGGTGCTGCTCGCCGGGCTTGCGCCAGCGCTCCCGAACGCGCGCCAATACCGTGGCGAAGCGCTGGTCGTCGAAGGGCTTGAGCAGATAATCGAGCGCGCCGACCTCGAAGGCGCGCAGGGCGAACTGGTGGTGCGCCGTGACGAACACGATGGCGAACGCGGGCGAAGGGCCCAGCTGCTCCAGCAGTGCGAAGCCGTTGCACTCGGGCATGTCGACGTCGAGGAACACCAGGTCGGGCCGGGCCGCCGGCAGCGCCGCCAGCGCTTCCTCGGCCGAGCCGTACTGCCCCACCAGGACGATGGCCGGATCGCGCGCCAGCAGGGCCGCCACGTTGGCGCGCGCCAGCGGCTCGTCGTCGATGATCAGGGCGCGCAAGGGTTCCATCATGCGCGGCGCCAGGGCAGGGCGACGCTGGCCAGCACGCCGCCGTCCTGGTTGCGCAGCACCAGCGTGGCCGCCTCACCGTACAGCGCCGCCAGCCGCAGGCGCGTGTTGGACAGGCCGACGCCGTCGGCCAGCGGCTCGGACAGTGCCGGTCCCTCGTTGTACACGGAGAGCGTCAGCAGTCCGCCGTCGCGCTCGGCCATCACCCGCAGCGCGCCACCCCGGGCGCGTTTCGCGATGCCATGCTTGATGGCGTTTTCCACCAGCGGCTGCAGGATGAAATCGGGCACCTGCGCCGCCAGCAGCGGTTCCGGAATATCGATCTGGCAGCGCAGCCGTTCGGCAAAGCGCAGCTGCTGGATGTCCAGGTATTGGCGCACGAAGCCGGCCTCGTCCTGCAGGGGAACGAACTGCAGCTCCGAACGGTCGGTCACGCGCCGCAGCAGGTCGCCCAGGGCCGCGATGGCGGCCACTGCCTCGGCCTCGCGCCGTGCGCGTATCAGCCCGGTCACGGCGTTCAAGGCGTTGAAGATGAAATGCGGTTCGAGCTGCAGGCGCAGCGCGGCCAGCTGCGCCTGGGCCAGCAGTGCGGCCAGGCGCGCACCCGCTTCGCGCTCCTGCTGCAGCCGTTCCTGGGTGTCCAGGCTGATGCTGAGCACCACGATGGCGCCGTACAGGATGGCGCCACCTACCAGGTTGCCGAGGAATTTCCCGCGCCACAGCAGGCCGTAGGGATCGGCGTGAGCGTAGGCGTAGGGATTGGCCGCGTGTTCCAGCAGCGCGCCCCAGGCAGCCCACAGCGCGCCTGTCGCCAGCCAGGCCGCGCCATGCGCGAGCCAGGGCCGGACCGACCTGGCCGGAAGCGGCTGGCGGCGCAGCAGGGCCAGCACGGCGGGCGTGCACAGCGCCCACACCGCCCACGTAGCCATGGTCACGAAGAACAGCGTCAGCCAGGCATGCTGCATGCCCATGGCCCGCATCGAGACCACGGTCTGGGTGGCGTCGAACAGCGCCAGGGCCAGCCAGGCGCCCGTCACCTGGCGCCAGCCCCGGGTAGAGTAATAAGCGGTCATGGCCGTCATGATAGGGGAAAACGGCGAGGCCGGAGCGTTCATGCAGCCAAGTCACGGCGTGCTGCAGGCAAGCGGCTCGCGCCGCCGCCGCGCCGGGGCGACACTACCCGTTCCGCCACCACGGGTGGCTCTTTGCATGGAAACTTGATGAACCGACGTGACCTTTTCCGTTTGTCCACCGCCCTGGGTGTGGCCGCCGCGCTGCCTGCTCCAGGTCAGGCCGCCCGCCCGGCCGTGCCGGCTGCCGCACCGCTGGCGCCGCCCGCCCATGGCGCCATCGCCGTGGCCTTCCTGCTGTCGGACGACGCCGTCGTGATCGACTTCGCCGGGCCTTGGGAAGTGTTCGCCAACGTGGCCGTGCCGGGCCGAGGCGACGCGCCCGTGTTCCAGCTCTACACCGTGGCCGAGACCCTGGCGCCGGTCCGCGCCGTGGGCGGCATGACCATCATCCCCACCCATACCTTTGCCAGCGCGCCCCAGCCCCAGGTGATCGTGATCCCGGCGCAGCAAGCGCCCAGCGCGGCCGTGCTGGCCTGGGTCAGGGCCGCCTCGCGCGGCGCCGACCTCACCATGTCGGTCTGCACCGGGGCCTTCCTGCTGGCGCAAACGGGACTGCTGTCGGGCCTGCCCGCCACCACCCATCACGGCGCCTACAGCGAGTTCGCGATGGCGTTTCCGGACGTCGCCCTGAAGCGCGGCGCACGCTATGTCGAGAGCGGCAAGCTGGCCAGCGCTGGCGGCCTGTCGTCCGGTATCGACTTGGCGCTGCGTGTGGTCGAGCGCTATTTCGGCCGCGCCGTGGCAAGCAGCACGGCCGACAGCCTGGAATACCAGGGCCAGGGCTGGCTGAACCCGGACGCCAACCAAGCCTATGCCCGGCGCCGCCGCTCCAGCGCCGCCCACCCGCTGTGCCCCGTGTGCGACATGGAGGTGGACCGTACGCTGTCTGCCGCCTGGCGCGGCAAGACTTACTACTTCTGCATGGCTTCGCACCAGGCGCTGTTCGAACAACATCCGGCGGCGTTTTTGGCGGGATAAGGCCGGCCGTCAAGGCAAGGCGGCGGCCTACGGATGCCGGGACGGCAGCATGGTGGACAATACGTGCTGTCCGACACTGGCGCCCAGCTTCTCGCCGGCCTGGTTGCTGTTACGGTAGTGTACGCCGCCCCAGATCCTCGCCATCGCGACTTCGTCCACCAGCTGCCGGATACTGTCGTACTCGCGGGTGGTGCCCGGCATGGCGCGGAAGTCCAGCACGAAGGCAGGGCTTTGCCGGTCGCCGTAGGCCGCCGTCAGCACCACCGCCGCCGCACCATCGGCTGCGCAGTGGGCGCATGGATACTCGGGATGCGGCGGCGTATCGATCAGCGGGCGCCAGGCCGGATCGCGCTCGGTGGCAGGATTGCCGTCCTGGTCGCCATTCCGGATGGCGGTGATCGGGCGCCAGAAATTGTAGTGGTACTTGGCATCGAACACGGCCAGGTAGGCGTCGAACAGCGCCACGTTCAGGAGCGCGTAGGTGCGTGCATTGTCTGCCAGCGCAAGCGTGCGGCGCCCGGACAGGATGCGCGCCACCTGGTTCCATGCTGGCGGCCCCAACTGCTCCCAGAAACGCGCTGTTTCCGATTGGCGCGGGCTGCGGCGGGTGCTGTCGATGGCGCCCCATTCCTTGGTCTCGTTGAAGTCGCGGGCCCAGACCGCGCTGTCGAGCGCGGGCGGCGGCGGCGGCCGGAACTGGGCGTTGGCGGCCAGTGAAAATGGCTTGCGCAAGGCGATGTTGCTGACCACGGGCAAGCCGGTGGGGACATACACTCCCGGTGCGGCATAAGGACGGTAGGTATCGGCAGCGCCGATGGTGCCGTCATTCTGCCGCTGGGCCAGCACCAGGCGCGCGGCCGCCTCTCCCGAGGCGATGGCGGCTGCCCTGCCGTCCCCGGCCTGCGCACCAGCCAGGGCTTCGCCGTAATGCCGGTCTATGGCATCCTTCTGTTTGGGGTAGAGGCTGGCCAGCACCATGTGCGCGGCCGCGTGCGCGGCGGCCTCGGGCGCGGCGCCTGGCGCCCCGGCCGGCTGCCCATCCTTCCGCCCCCCCTGAGCTATGGCCTGATACATGGCAAGGTGCATGATGGCCAGGGTACGCGACATCACGAGGGGATTGCCCGCTATCGCCGGGCCTTCCGCTATCATCGCCGTGTTCGCATACTGGTTCCAGTCGGCGACCAGGTCGGCCTTGGCGGCGGGCGATATCGCCATGGCTGCCGCGAACAGGAAGCGCTGCATGATAAGTCCCCCGCAATGGTGAGTGTGGCCAGAATAGCATGGCTGACGCCGGGCAGGAGCAAACGTCGCCCATCCCGCGGCGGCGCCATTTCGCCTGCCGCCCTGGCCGCACCTCAGAACAGCTCGATCGCCGGCGCGCCGTCGCCGTCGGCGCCAGGTTGGCCGTGGCGCGCTTCCTCCTCGGTATAGCTTGCCAGCAGGGCTTCCAGCCGGTCCGCCAGCTGGGTGGTCTCCGCATCTTCCTGCACCCGGGGCGCCAGCTGGGCCGCGATGGCGCCCCGTTCCTGGTTGGCCGCCACCAGGCGCTCCACGTGCTGGCGCAGGATATCCTGGAACTGCATGGCGCCCAGCACGTCCGCCGTCCCTTCGGCCAGGGCCACGCCGTGCGCCGCCACCGCCTCCAGCGGCGCGCGGTAGCAGGACGAGAGCTGGTCCAGCCGGGTTTGCAGGTGGCTCACATGCTCGGCCACCGCCGCCATCTCGCTGAATTCACGCGCGGCGGCCGTGGTGTTGACCTCCATGCCGTCCTCCAGCACGGCGCGGGCGCGAGCCAGGGCGCCGCCGATCTGGCTGGCCGCGGCATGCGAATTGGAGGCCAGCATGCGCATCTCGTTGGCCACCACGGCAAACGCCGCTCCCTGCGCGCCGGCGCGGCTGGCTTCGATGGCGGCGTTGACCGACAGCAGATGCGACTGCATGCTGATCGCCTGCACGGCTTCGGCCAGCCCGGACAGGGACCGGATTTCCGAGCTGAACTTGGCCAGTGTGTCCATGTCGTGCTGCACCCGGCGCGGCAGGTCGTTGAGGAAGGCCGCCACCCGTTCCAGCAGCGCCACATCCCTGGCCACGTGCTGCTCCTGGCTGGAGGCCTCGGCCATGGCCTGGTCCAGGCTGGCCAGCAGGCCCGAGCTGCGCTCCGACAGTGCGCGCATCCTCTCCATCACGGCCAGCGTGGACTGCTCGGTCTGGTCCACCATTTGCTGCAGGCTGTGCGCGAACGCGCCGTCCAGCGCGCTGCCGGCGGCGCCCAACCTCGCGGCCAGCGGCGTGCTTCCTGCGGTCGGCGACCCGGCGGCAGGCGACCCGGCGGCAGGCGACCCTGCGGCAGGCGCTCCGGCAAACGGTATCCTGGCGGTCAGCGCCTTGCCGGCCTCCGGCGGCGACAGGCCACGCCTGCGCGCCGCAGTGTATGCCGCCACCAGCCAGCGCCATGGCCCCCAGGCCGCTGCGCGCGAAAACAAACCCATGTCAGGCACCCGGCAGGACCTGGCGCACGATTTTCAGCAAATCGGCGCCGCCCACCGGCTTCACCATCCAGCCGGTGGCGCCCAGCTTCTTGGCTTCGTCGCGGCGCGCCTGCTGGCTTTCCGTGGTCAGCACCAGGATGGGCGTGAAGCGGAAACCGGCCGTGGCCCGCACCTTGCCGATGAACTCGATGCCGTTCATGTTCGGCATGTTGATATCGGTGATGATCAGGTCCGGCTTGGGGCCGGCGGCCAGCTTTTCCAGGCCCTTGAGGCCGTCGCTGGCGGTCAGCACGGTAAAACCGGCCAGCTCCAGGTTGTTCTTCAGGCTGAGCACCATGGTGCCCGAGTCGTCCACGACCAGTATGGTTTTTGCCATCGTCATTCTCCTTGCTTGTCCAGCGCCGCGCGCAGCCAGGGCGCCAGCGTCCCATCGGCGGGCCAGGCGGCAACCGGCAGTGCCGCCGCCATCAGGGCCTGCAGGCTGGCGGCATGCACCTGCGCGCATGCCGCCAGGTCGACCGTACGCACATCCTGGTTGAGCAACTGCAGCAGCGCTTCCGCATCTTCCACCGTCAGTGCGCCGCTGCAGACCAGCACGCCGTCCCTCAGTTCCATCGTCATCGCAGCAGCTCCCCCGGGTTGAGTATCATCAGCACCGAGCCGTCACCCAGCAGCGCCGAGCCGGCGTAGGCCGTCAGGCTGGCCAGGATGCCGCCCATCGGTTTCAATATCACTTCCACCACTTCGCGGAAATCGTCCACCACGATGCCCACGTATTCGCCGTTCAGGCGCAGCACCAGCACCGCCAGCTCGTCGTCCGCATTGGCCTGCTGCGGCGCGGGCAGGGCCAGCAGCGCGTTCAGGCCGTGCAGCGGCAGCACACGGTTGCGCAGTACGGCGGTCTGGTGCTGCTTGATGCCGCGCACGTCGGCGCGCGGCAGGCGCACCGTCTCGGCCACGTTGTCCATCGGGATGCCGTACAGGGTGCCGCCGGAGCGCACCGTCATCACATTGGTCACCGCCATCGACAGCGGCAGCGCCAGCTGCAGGCGGGTGCCGGCGCCCGGCGTGCTGCTCAGGCTCACAGTGCCGTTCAGCTTGGCGATGGCGGAGCGCACCGCGTCCATGCCGACTCCGCGTCCCGACAGGTCGGATACCTGGTCGGCGGTGGAAAAGCCAGGCAGGAATACCAGGTTGACGGCCTCCTGGTCGCTCAGGCGCTCCAGCGCGGCCTCGTCCAGCAAGCCTTTTTCGTAGGCCTTGCGCTTGACCCGCTGCGGGTCGATGCCGCGGCCGTCGTCGCTGATTTCGATCAGCACCCGGTCGGCCTCCTGGCGCGCGCCTATGGTGAGGCGGCCGCCGGGCGGCTTGCCGGCCTCGGCGCGCTGCTCGGGCGTTTCCAGGCCGTGGTCCAGGCTGTTGCGCACGATATGCACCAGCGGGTCGGCCAGCGCCTCGATGACGTTCTTGTCGGCCTCGGTGTTCTCGCCTTCCAGCACCAGCTCGACTTCCTTGCCGAGGCGGCGTGCGATGTCGCGTACCAGGCGCGGGAAGCGCTGGAACACGAAGGACACCGGCGTCATGCGTACCTGCATGATGGCGTCCTGCATGTCCTCGACGATGCGGTTGATGACGCCGTGCTGGGTCTTGATCTCGCGCGCCAGTTCGCGCACGCCGTATTGCTGCTCGGCGCGGGCAGCCAGGTAGGGCAGGCCGTTGCGCGCCACCACCATCTCGCCGATCAGGTTCATCAGGCGGTCGACCTTGGCCTGCTCGACCTTCAGCACGCGGGCGCCGGGCTGGTCGTCGGCCCGGCGGTCGCGCGGTTCGGCCGCGTCCTGGGGGGGCGGCGGCGGAGGCATGCCGCCGTCCCCGCCGCCCGCGCTGGCCGGGGCGGCTGCGACGCTGCCGGCCTCCGCGCCCTGGTAGGCGTCCAGCCACGCCAGCAGCGGCGCCGCCGCGCCCTGGCCGAAGGCGGCGGCGGCGGCGCTCTCCAGCCCGGGCAGTGCCGCATGCTGGCCGAGCGCCACCAGGCAGTGGCGGATGGTGGCCAGCGCCGCCTGCACCCGGCCCGGCACCCAGTCCGGCGCCTGCAAGCCCAGGCGCTGGCTGGCCACCAGCAGCGCCGCCTCCCGTTCATCGTGCCGCTGCGGGGCATCCGCCGCTGGCGCGCTATCGGCGGCCGGGACGGCGGCGTACCATACCTGTTCAGGCACATAGCGGAAATGGTGCTCGACCGCCGCCGGCGCCATGCGCGTCAGCAGCCGGAACACCAGCCGGCACTGGTAGGGGTCCAGCACGTCCAGCGCCGGCCACGGCGGCTCTGCGCTCACCGAGCGCCACACCACCTGCTCCAGTTGCAGCACCTGGTACAGCGGGTCCTCTCCCTTGAAGAAGCAATCGGCCTCGGGCCGGTATTCGATCATGGTCAGCCCGCCCTGCGCCTGCCAGGCCGGCAGGGCGCCGGCAGGCAGCAGCGCCAGCATGGCGGGCAGGCGCAGGGCGGGGGCCGAAGTTGGCGGCTCCGGGGTAGCCGCCGCCTGCCGTTCCCCGGTCAGCGCCGCCAGGGCGCCCGCCAGCTGGGCCGAACGCGCCGCATGCCCGGCGCTTGGCGCGCCCGCCAATTCGATCTCGTCGAACTGGATGGTGATGAAATCCAGCGTTTCCAGCAGCGCGTCGGCGCATTCCCGGGTGTAGGGCAGGCGGCCCTCGCGCACCTCGCTCATCAAGTCCTCGGCGGCGTGGATCACGCGGAACATGTCGGGAAAATCAAACATGCCGCAGTTGCCCTTGAGCGTGTGCACCACCCTGAACAGTTCGTCCATCAGCCTGGCGTCGTCCGGAGTGCGTTCCAGGGCCAGCAGGCTGGCGCCAATGGACTGGATGAAATCGCGGCCCTCGGACAGGAATTGTTCGAGCATGGTGGTCATGCCGCCACCCCCATCAGCAGGCGCGCGGTGGCCAGCAGCTGCTGCGCCGCCAGCGGCTTGACGGCGTAGGCGTTGGCGCCGGCCAGGAAGGCGCGCTCGCGGTCGTGCTGCGCGCCCTCGGTGCTGGCCATCAGGGCCGGCGCCTGCGGCAGCGCGGCCTCGCGCAAGGCGCGCAGGAAGGCATAGCCATCCATCAGCGGCATGTTCACGTCCACCAGGAACATGTCGAACGGTTCGGCGGGGCCGCGCGCCAGGGCTTTTTCCAGCGCTTCGGCGCCGTTCACGGCTTCGTGCACCGCATAGCCCGCGCCCTCCAGTATGCTGCGGTAATACATGCGCACGGTGGCGGCGTCGTCGACGACGAGTATCTGCTTCATGGGGCCTCCAGCGGCTTTTGGTAGACGATCGCCTGCTTGAATTTGCGGATCTGGAACAGCGAAGACATGCGGCTCATGGACTCGGAATGGCCCAGGCAGATGAAGCCCCCCGGACGCAGCACGTTGTACATGGCGCTGGCGGCCTGGCGGCGCGACAGGTCGTCGAAATAAATCAGCAGGTTGCGGCAGAAAATCACGTCGTAGTCGCGGTAGGCGGCAACCTCGGCCGCATCGTTCAGGTTGACGCGGGTGAAGGCCACGGCATCGCGCACCTCCGCGCTGAGCCGGTAGCCGTCGCCCTCACGCGTGAAATACTTCTGCAGCCAGGCCGCCGGGACGTGCTGCACGGCGCGCGGCGAGTAGCGCCCGGCCCGGGCCTGCGCCAGGATGCGGGTGTCGATGTCGGACGAGACGATCTCCACGTCCCACTCATGGATGCCCGGCCAGCGTTCCAGCAGCACCAGCGCCACCGAGTAGGCCTCCTCGCCGGAGGAGGAGGGCATGATCCAGATACGTATCGTCTCGCGGCGGTGCTTGCGCGCCACGATCTCGGGCAGCATGGACTCGACCAGGCAGTCAAACTGGTAGTCCTCGCGCATGAAGTAGGTTTCATTAACGGTCATCTCGTTGACCAGCGATTGCCACTCGCGGCCCGAGGCCTCGAAGCGCAGCAGCGCGAAGTATTCGCGGAAATCGGCGCAGTTGGTGGCCCGGATGCGCTCGGCCAGGCGCTTGTCGACGAAGTAGCGCTTGGACGCTTCGAACTGTATCCCGCTCTTGCGATAGAAGAATTCGCGAAAGCGTTCGAAGTCGTCGGCGCTGATCGTCACCTTGGTCATGGATTCAGCCTCCGGCGGCGCGGCGCAGCGTCAGCTCGCCGGCAAAGCGCAGGTAGTCCTGGTCCGGGAAGCGCGCCAGCAGCGCGCGCACCGGCGCGATGGCGTCTCCTGTCGCGACCTCGGCCAGCAGGTCGAGCGCCGCGCCGCACACATTGAGGTCGGTATCGGCCGCGATCACATGCAGCAGCCAGCGTTCCACGTGCGGGTGGCGCAGGGTGTCCAGCACCCCGATGGCCATGATGCGCACGTCGCGGTCCGGATGGGTCAGCAGCTGGCCCATCAGTGGAGCGACCTGGTCGGGCAACTGGCGCAGCGCATCGATGGCGGCATTGCGCAGCCAGACATCTTCGCCTGACAGGAAACCGGCCATGCCGTCCACCGCCTGCGCGTTGCCGATGGTGGCCAGCGCCGTGAGCAGCGCCTGGCGCGCCGCCTGGTCGCTTTCCAGCGGCACCCGCGCCAGCAGCGCGACGCTGGCGGATGGATGGGCAGCCAGCGCCAGCGCGGCGCGGCGGCGCTGTTCCGGGTCGGCGTGCTCCAGCGCCGCCAGCATGGCGTCGGGGCTGTCCTGCCCGGGAGCCGCCGCTGTGGTCGTTTTAGTCAAAGGCATGGCTTTCTCCCTCATTCAGGCGGCCCACAGCAGCAGCTGGGCGGCGATGCGTTCTGCCGGCAGCACCAGCTGGGCGCCGCCACGCTTCATCAATTCGGCCGGCATGCCGAACACCACGGCGGTGTCCTCGCTCTCGGCAATGGTGCGGCCGCCGCGTCGCGCGATCTCGGCAAAGGCCTCGGCGCCGTCGTAGCCCATGCCTGTCAACATCACGGCGATGATGGCGGCGTGCGGATAACATTCCAGTGCGCTGCGGCCCAGCAGTTCCACCGACGGATGCCACAAATACCCGGCGTGCTCGGGCCTGGCCTGCAGCGCGTTGCGCCCGCCCCGGTTGACGATCTGGGCGTCGGCCCCGCCCTTGCAGACGTAGATCGTGCCCGGCTCCAGCGCCAGCTGCCGGCTGGCCTCCACCACCCGCATCCTGCACAGGCCGTCCAGCCGCTGCGCAAACGGCCCGGTAAAGCTGGCCGGCATGTGCTGCGCCACCACCACCGGCCACGGAAAACTGGCCGGCAGCGGCGGCAGGATGGCTTCCAGCGTGCGCGGGCCGCCGGTCGAGACGCCGATCAGCACCACACCGGCGCTGGCCACACCTGGCGCGGGAGCGTCCGCTGCCGGCACCGGGGCAGCCGCCGCCGGACCGGCGCCAGCGCCGCCTCGCGCGCTCCTGGCTTCCGGCGGGCCCGCCGCCGCTCCGCCGGCCGTGCGCGCCACCCTGGCCCGGGCGGCGGCGCGCACCTTGGACAGCAGTTCCTTGCTGATGGCGTCCAGCGACAGCGAGATGGTGCCGCCCGGCTTGGCCACGAAATCCACCGCGCCCAGGTTGAGCGCCTCGAAGGTGGCCAACGCCCCTTTCTCCGTCAGCGAGGACAGCATCACCACCGGCACCGGCCGCGTCACCATCATTTCCGCCAGCGCGGCCAGGCCGTCCATCTCCGGCATGTTGATGTCCAGCGTGACCACGTCGGGCAGGAACTCCAGGTTCTGCGCCACCGCGTCGCGTCCATTGCGGGCGTAGCGCAGTTCGTAGCCGTGCTCCCCGAACAGGCCGCCCAGCTGGCGCCGCATCAGTGCCGAGTCGTCCACGATCAGCAGCTTCATGGCCGGGCTAGGCCCCGAGCTGCGCCAGGCCGGCCAGGTCGCCGTCGCTGACCAGGTGGCGCGGTTCCAGCAATTGCACCATGCGCTGCTGTTTCTCCAGGTTGGCCATGCGCGCCAGCAGCTGGGACTGCTCGGCCGACAGCTGCGGCGCCGGCTCGATGGCGCGGCGCTCGACCTTCAGCACCTCGGCCACCGAGTCGACGATGAAGCCGGTGCATACCCCGTCGATCAGGAATACCATGATGCGCTGGCGGTCGCTGCGCGGCGCCGCTTCCATGCCCAGGCGCCGCCGCAGGTCGATCACCGGCAGCACCGCGCCGCGCAGGTTGATCACGCCCTCCACGAAAGCGGGCGCCTTGGGCACCTGGGTGAGCATGTCGGGCACCCGCACGATTTCCTGCACGCTGCCAATCGGCACCCCGAATTCCTCGCGGTTGAGGCGGAACACCACCAATTGTTCCTCGTCTTCCGGCTGCTCCTCGGCCGCCGTGCTGCTGTCGTTTTGCTGGTCCATGCCATCCACCGTTTGCAAGGCCTCGCGGATCGCGTTCTGGCGGAACATGCTGTCCGCGCTGACGATCGATACGAGGCGGCGGCCGCCGTCGAGGCGGCAGATATCCCGGATGTCCGCCATGCCGGGTTCGCGCGCCAGCAGGGCCGGCACCGCATCGACCGCGCTGCGCGGCACCCGCAGCACTTCGTTGACGCTGTCGGTCACCAGGCCCACCGCATGGCCGGCGCTGGCCACCACCACGATACGGCTTTGCTCGTCGGCGGCGCGGTCCGGCAGCGCGAACATGCGCCGCAGCGAGACCAGCGGCAGCAGGCGATTGCGCAGCAACATCAGACCCAGCACGTGCGGCAGCGCCTGCGGCACCTGCACGATCTGTTCCGGCGTCTGCACGATTTCTTGCACGTCCTCGATCGGTATCGCGTATTCCTGGCCCGCCACGTCGAACGACACCAGCTGCAGCTCGTCGCTGGCCTGTTCCTCCTCCTCGGCGCCGGCGCCGGCGGCGCCTTGCAGCGCGGCGCCGCCGGCCTGCGAGGCGTAGGCGAATTCAGTGCTGATCAGCTTGGCGAAGTCCAGCACCATCACCATGGCGTGCCCGCCCACGTTCTTGAGCAGCCCGGAGACCAGTTCGGCGCGCACGGTCGATTGCAGGCCGGCGGTGTCCTCGATCTGGCGCACATCCACGCCGACCACGCTGGCCACGCGGTCGACCACGAAGCCGAGCGGCTGGCCCAGGTCGATCACCACTGCGCGGGCGGCGTCGTCATACACGCGCTCGGCGTAGCCGAATATGCGGCGCAGGCTGATGATGGGCAGCACCCTGCCGCGCAGGTTGGCCAGCCCGTCCAGGGTGGGCGGCGCCAGCGGCACCCGCACCACCTCTGGCACGCGGATGATTTCCTGCACCGGATGCATGTCCACCGCGAACACCTCGTCGCCGGCCATGAAGGTGACGAACTGGCGTACCTCGGTATCGTCCTGCGCCTGGGCGGCGCTGCTATCCTGAGTGGCGCTCATGGCGGCTCCGTTTACGCGCTTTGCAGTTCATCGGCCAGCGAGGCGACTTCCTCCACCGCCGACGAGAGTTCCTCCGCCCCCTGCTGCTGCTCGCGGGCGGCGGTGGCGGCCTCGGTGGCGGCCTTGTCGGCCTGCTGGGCTGCGGAGGAAATCTGCTCTATTCCGGTGTTCACCTGGGAGATCGCGGACGAGATGTCGTTGGCGGCGGCCAGGATCTCCTTGGTGCCGGTTTCCACCACTTCCACATCGCCCTCGATGCTGACCAGGTTGGCGGTGACGATCTTGGCCTTTTCTGCTTCGCCCAGCGCGGTGCTGATGATCTCGGACAGGTCGCGTCCCACCACGCCGATCTGGTCCTGTACCGCCTTGACCAGGTCCTTGATGCGGTCCGCGTTCTCGGCCGAGTCGTGCGCCAGGTTGCGGATGTCGGTGGCCACCACCACGAAACCCTTGCCGAACTCGCCGGCGCGCGCCGCTTCGATCGAGCCGTTCACGGCCAGCATATTGGTCTGTATCGACACGGTGGTGATGGCGTCCACGATCTTGTCGATGCGGCGCGACACCAGTTCCAGCTCCTTGATCTGCCGCAGGCTGCCGCGCGAGGCTTCGACCGAGGTGGAGATGCCGTTGATCAGGCTGTCGACGCTGGTCTTGTTGGTGGCCAGCAGGCGGCGTATCGCGCCCACCTTGTCGTTGCCGGCGGAGGCGCGCGCCTGCGCCACCTGCAAGCCTTTTTCGATCTCGCGCACGGCGCTGGCCGATTCCTCGGTGGCGGTGGACTGCACCTGCGCACCCTTGCGGATCTGATCGATGGCGCCCAGGATCTGCGCCCCGGAGCGGGTGATTTCCTGCACCGCCGAAGACAGCTGCTCGGCGGCCGACGCCACTTCTTCCGCGCTCTTGGCGACGTCGGTGGAATTCTTCAAGTCCTCGGCCAGCTCGGACAGCGCCTGCGAGGTCTGTTCGCATTCGGCCAGCGCCTGGCTTTGCTCGGCCACGGTCTTGGCCGACTGTTCGGCCGCCGCCGACTGCTGTTCGGCGGCGGCTGCGATTTCCTGCGAACCCTTGGAGGCTTGCTGGGCGGCGGTGGCCGACAGCTGGGCCCCGACCGCGATCTCGCGCACCCCCGCCACGATCTCGCTGGCGTCGCTGCGTATCTGCTCCAGCTGTTCGATGATGGTCTTGCCGTTTGCCACCTCGCCCAGCACCGTGTTGGCGGAGGTGCCTATGCCCTCGGCCACCTGCTTGACCTCCTGCTGGATCTGGCCCACCAGGTCCTGGATCTGCTTGGCGCTTTTCTCGGAGGTCTCGGCCAGCGTGCGCACTTCGTCGGCCACCACCGCGAACCCCTTGCCATGCTTGCCGGCGCGCGCCGCCTCGATGGCCGCGTTCAGGGCCAGCAGGTTGGTCTGGTCGGCGATGCGCGCCACCGCCTTGACGATGTCGCCGATGTTGGCTGCCTGCTTTTCCAGCTCGGCCACCATGGTGACCGACTCGGCCTGGCGCTCGGCCGCCACGCTGACATTGGCCACCATGGCCGAGATTTCGCCGGCGGTGCGCGCCACCAGCGCTTGCGCGCCATCCATGCGCACCTGGCTGGCGTCGGCGTTCTGCAGCTGGCGGTTGATGGCCATCTCCACCTGCTGGAAGGCGGTCTGCGATTGCTGCGCCGCGCCCGACGCCTGCTGCGCGCCGGTGGCGATCTGGTCCGACGATCGCTTCAATTCCTCCGAGGCCGAGGCGGCCTGGTTGATGCCGGCCGCCAGTTCGGCGGCGGCCGCCGCAATCCGCTCGGCGGCCTGCTGCTGCTTGGCCAGGGTGCGCGCGCGCTTGCGCTGGACTTCGGCGGCGCGCGCCGCGGTGGCGCCGTTGCGGGCTTCGGGGGCGGCGTCATTGCCGGTGTTGGGTACTTTCTTGACGAGCGCCATCGCGGTGCCTCCTGGTCTGGGTTGAGGACGTTCTGCACGAAACGTCACCAGTGTAGGCAAGCTCTGCGTTGCGCGGTATTGGGATTCTTCTCGGTGGCGGTCAGCAAATTCCCTAGGCGCTGCCTAGGTTTTTTTTACCAGGCCGTGCTCGACGGCGTAGAACACCAGGCCCACCACATCGCGCACGCCGGTGCGTTCCATGATCTGCGCGCGGTGGGCGGCGATGGTTTTTTCGGACAGGTCCAGTTCGTAGGCAATTTCCTTGGTTGACATGCGGTTGGCGATCATGGTGAGTATCTGCACCTGGCGCGCCGTCAGTGGCAGCCGTGAATTGTCCTGGACAGATGCGGGCCGCACGAAGTGCGCGATGACCTTGGTGGATACGGCCGGACTCAGATAGGCCTCGTGCCGCGCCACCGCTTGCAGCGCCACCTCCAGTTCGCTGGGCGCAGCTTCCTTCAACAAGTAGGCCGCCGCGCCCAGCCGCAGCGCTTCGGACACCAGTTCCTCCGAGGCGTGCATGGACAGGATGGCGACCGGTATGTCGGGATTGCGGGCGCGTACTTCGCGCAGCAGGTCCAGGCCGTTTTCCTGGCCCATGGCGACGTCGGTCACCACCATCTCCGGCTTGAGGCGCTCCACCAGCGCCAGGGCTTCGGCAGTGCCGGCGGCCTCGCCGATCACTTCGAAATCGCCGACCTGTTCGATCAGGCTGCGTATCCCTGCGCGCACCAGGGCATGGTCATCCACCAGCATGACTTTCATAAGGCGTCTCCATCGTTCAATGGCAGGGTGGCGCCGATGCGCGTGCCGTGGCCGGGCTGGCTGTCGATGGCGAGCGCGCCGCCCAGCAGGGCGGCGCGCTCGCGCATGCCGATCACGCCGCCCGAGGGGCGCAGCGCGATGCCGCGTTCCCATTTGCCGATGTCGAATCCTACACCGTCGTCGCGCACGATGATGTCCACCACGTCGCCATTGCCTATCATCTCGATCACCACCGACCTGGCCTGGGCGTGGCGTGCGATGTTGGTCAGGCTTTCCTGCACCAGCCGGTAGCAGGTGATCTCCACCAGCGGCGGCAAGCGGTGCGGCAAGCCCACGTATTCGAATACCTGGCTGTCCCACAGGCCGGCATAGCGGCGCGCCAGCAAATGGCTGATGGCGGCCTGCAGCCCCACGTAATCGAGTTCGGGCGGACGCAGCGCCATCGACAGGTTGCGCGCCTGGTCCACCAGTGCGCCCAGCGTGTGCGAGGCTTCCTGCCACACCGGCTGCAACGGGCTGGCGGCATCGGGCTGCAGCCGGTACAGCAGCATGTTGAGCGCCGTCATGCGCTGCCCGAGTTCATCGTGCAGCTCGCGCGCGAGGTTGGCGCGCTCCGCTTCCTGCGCCTTCACCAGCTGCAGCGACAAGTGCGCCATTGTTGCGTTTTTCTGACGAAGGCGCTGGCGCAGTGCGGATTGGCTCGTCGCCAGGCGGATGGCTTGCGCCATGCGACCCAGCCTGTCTTTCAGCACGTAGTCGCTCGCGCCGAGATCCAGCAGCCGTGTGGCGCGGTCCTCGTCGTGAAAGTCGGTTACCAGGATGAGGGGGATATCGCGCTGCAGTTCGCGCAGCATCCGCAGTGCCGCCAGCGCGCCAAACTGCGGCAGCTCGATCTCGCTCAGCACCAGGTCCACCGGACTGTCGAGGGCAGCGCGGAACTCCTGTGCGGTTGCGACTCGCCGCAGTTGGCAAGCCAGGTCGCTGCGCGCCAGGGTGGCGGAGATCAATTGCTGGTCCAGGGCCTGCTGGTTGACCAACAGTATGCGTAGCGTGGTTTGGCTGGCATCGGCATCGGCGTCAGGGTGGGACATGCGCGGCTAGGTCGGGCTGGTGATACTGTCAATCTAACGCTATGTCCGCCGCCGCACAATGGTGGCACGGTACTCCGCACCAGACTACCGGTCCCGTGGCTGCCTCGGTCCGAGCCTGTTCAAGCCCTGGCGCGTTTGCGCAGCGCCATCACCTGCGCGGCCACGCCAGCCAGCAGCAGCACCAGCAGCCCGCCCTGCGCACCCAGGAGCAGCGGCGACTTCAGGTCCGTCACCATGGGATGGCCGTCCGGCACGCGGCGCAGGATTTCCGATACCGTGGGCAGCATCAGCAGGAAGATGGAGATACTGAGGCACACCGTCTCCACATAGGGCGTGGCGCGGCCCAGCGATCCGATCCGGCCGGCGCCATAGCCGACCAGCAGGAACAGCAGCGTCACCACACCCACCACCGCGCTGGCCGGCTGCTTCGCCACCAGGAACACGGTGGCCGCGCCAACCAGCATGGATACGAAATACAGCTTGCCGGCGGCCGAGCGCGGCACTATCCGGCCATGCCGCCCCAGCATGTAGAGCGCCGCTGGAATGGCGGGCAGGCTGCCCAGGGTATGCACCCAGCCCAAGGTCGAAATACCAAACATGATGCAACTCCTTCATCAGTACTACCTACTAATAGGTAGGTTAAAAGCCGACCATGTGCCCGCAGTCTTTACGCGGGACAAACAAGGTCAGGACGTAAAACGATGCAGCGCGGGCCGCACGATGGCGCCGAACATGCTTGCGTCGCCATGGGCGCGTGCGCTCAGCATGGCGCCATGTACCGTGGCCAGGAAGATCTCGGCCTCGACGTCCGGCGCCGCTGGCAGCCGCAGCGTTTGCTGGCCGGCGCCCCGTTCCAGCACCGAGGCCAGCCAGGCCGACATAGTGCGAAAGTGGGCGCGCACTTCGCGCGCCACGTCTTCCGGCAGCACGGGTATCTCCGCGGCCAGCTGCGCGCACACGCACAGCGGTGCCGAGGCATCGGCGATACAGGCTTCCCAGTAATCCACGTAGGCGCGCAGGCAGGCGGCCGGGTCCTGGAGGTGCTGCTCCATGGCGGCAAGGCCGTCCCGGGCCTGTTCGCGGTAGCGCTGCACCAGCGTGCGCACCAGGTCGCTCTTGGCGGGGAAGTGGTGGTGGATGCTGGCGTTGCGGATATCGACCACCTTGGCGATATCGGCATAGCTGAAGCCGTTGTAGCCGCCCCGGATGATCAGGGTGCGCGCGCAATCCAGTATTTTTTCAGCGGTGGGAGTAACATTCGTCATGCGCGCATATTACCTACTAATAGGTAGGCTGGCAAGCGCTGCTTAGAACTTCATCATCGCAAGGGGATCGAGCGGATGGGTCAGCAGGCGCGTGCATGACAGCCGCAGCATGGGCGCGTGGAACCCTGCGTCGGGAAAGACGGCGCGCACCGCCCGCATGTGGGCGCGCGGCACACCGCCGGGCAGCACGCCCCAGTTGAAGTCGGCCCAGTCGGCGCGACGGAAGGCTTCGGCCAGCGGCGGCGTGCCGGGCGTGAGCTTGCGGAGCAGTTCCATCATGGCCGTGATGTCATCCCGCCATGCATTCCTGTCCATCTGGTCCAGGTAGGCCGCCGCCATTGCAATGGAGGGCTGCAGGTAATCGAAGGTATGGGCGGTCCACATGCCCAGGTTATGGAAGGCTGCGGCGATGGCTAGCTTCTCCATCCGTTCCGGCCCGTCCTGCGACAGCGCCGTGAAATTGACCAGGCGGTAGGCGTGGTTGCGGTAGCCGGGCAGGTCCGCGCCGATGGCTGGCGCGTGTATTTGCAGCAGCTGGTCCAGCAAATCCAGTCTGGTCACTTGCATGGTTTCGCCTCCGAGCGGTAGCGTCATCGATCAGGATAGGACGGGCGGCGCAACCGCGCCTCTCCCATCGGCATGGCCTGCGCTTGGCCTGCTCGTTGGGCCCCTTGAGCTGCAGCGCAGGCACTGCCCCAAGAAGTCCTGACTAACCGGTCGTGGTTTGCTTTTGCCCAAATGGTGGCAGGGCAGCTCGCTAGACAATCTTGGGAGAGGTCAGGGGATAATTAACTCAGGAGGCGAAACCAAATGCACCGTCTGAAAATCAACTTGTTCGCGGTTTTGTTATCGGGCGGTGCCGTTGTGAGTGCAGCAGAGACCGCCAGATCTGTGGATGCAAGCAGCTTTGATGTGGCCGGTGTAAAACTAGGAATGAGCCTGGCTGAGGCGGTTGCAGCTGCAGCCTCCAAACTTCAAATCGACAAACGCGCGATTGAAATCGATAAGTTCCCTCAGACGAATCCAGTGACCCAGTCGAAAGAACCTGCGTACATCATCGTTAAAAGTGGCTTGGCGATACTTTCCGTGCATTTCCTCCCCCGCGTGCCCATCAACAGGGCCGCCCCCATGGCTGTAAGCCATATCATCTACGAGATGCCTTGGACTCCGGATAACGTCAAGGCCATGCAAGCCGCCGCGATACAGAAGTACGGCCCGACATCCAATGGTAGTGTTGGTGTCACCTATCAATGGTGCGCGCGTCCCAGCCAAAACGTAGGCGAAGGATGTCACGGGTTTCAGGGACCTACGCTTAGTTTGTCTGGCAATCGGCTTGAGTTGACTGACCCGAGCTTTCATCAAGCGGTCATCAATTTCATGAACAAGTCGAAGAGCGCAACTCCGGGCTTCTAGCTGTCACTGAGCGGCGTTGGATAGCCGTTGCGTTATGAGGTTCCAGAACAAAAAACGCCACCCGAAGGTGGCGTTTGCGTATTCTTGGTGGCCCGGGGCGGAATCGAACCACCGACACAAGGATTTTCAGTCCTCTGCTCTACCAACTGAGCTACCAGGCCAAGAGGCAGCATTATAGCATGGCCGCGCGCGATTGCAATGGCAATTTTCCGCCACCTTAGCCGCTATAATGGCCGGATGAACAATCCATCCCAGCTCGCGGCGCAGCGCGTCACCGACAGCGAGATTTGCATCGTTGGCAATGGCGCCATTGCCAAGACGGCCGCCCTGGCGTTTGCCCAGGCGGGATTGACAGTGACCCTGCTTACGCCGCCGGCGCCATCGGCCCAGCCGCCGGCCGCCGGAGCGCCGGCCGCCAATCCCGGCTGGGACGCCCGCGTCTACGCCCTCAACCACACCGCCCACAAGCTGCTGTCCTCGCTCAAGGTGTGGGGCGCGCTGGACGCCGGCCGGGTGGCGCCGGTGGACGCCATGCTGGTGCACGGCGACGGCCCGCACGCGGGCGGCCTGGCCTTCGACGCCTACGGCGCCCACACCACCAACCTGGCCTGGATACTGGAAGACCGCAACCTGAACCAGGCCCTGGACGCGGCCCTGCGCTTCGCCCAGAACGTGAGCACGGTCTCCGGGCGCGCCATCGCCCTGTTGCGCGACGAGCGCCATGCCAGCGTGCAGCTGGCCGACGGCGGCGCCGTGCGCGCCCAGCTGGTGGTGGGCGCCGACGGCGCCGAATCCTGGGTGCGCGGCCAGTGCGATATCGGCCTCGATTACCGCACTTACGGCCAGCGCGCCGTGGTGGCCAACTTCGCCTGCGAAAAGCCGCACCACGGCGCCGCCCACCAGTGGTTCACCGGCTGCGACGGCATCGTCGCGCTGCTGCCGCTGCCCGGCAACCAGGTATCGCTGGTGTGGTCGGCGCCGGAGGCCCTGGCCGACACCCTGCGCGCCGGCAGCGCCGACGAGCTGGCGCAGCGCCTGGCCGTCTACGCCGATGAAAAACTGGGCAAGCTCACCCCGCTGCAGCCGGAGCTGGTGCGCGATTTCCCGCTGCGCCTGATCCGTCCGCACCAATTGATTTCGCCGCGTGTGGCCCTGGTGGGCGACGCCGCCCACGTGGTCCATCCGCTGGCCGGCCACGGCATGAACCTGGGCTTTGCCGACGTGGCCGACCTGGTGCGCGTGATCGGCGAACGCGAAGCGCAGCGCGGCATCGCCGACGAGCGCGTGCTGGCGCGCTACCAGCGCGCGCGCAAGGAGGAGGTGGCCCTGATGATGCTCACCACCGACGGCCTGGCGCGCCTGTTCGGCGCGGATCTGGAGCCGCTGCGCGCGGTTCGCAATTTCGGATTAAACTTGCTGGATAAATTGCCCGTATTGAAGCGCCGCCTGATTTCCCACGCCATGGGCAGGTAGCGCGGCCTGTAGAAGTATCACCGGAGAAGTCATGAGATTGAGTAAGACCGTTTTGCTGCTGTTGTCGGCCCTGATGGCCTCCTGCGTCGGCGCCGAGACGCCCACCGAGGAAACCATCAAGAAACTGGTGGAGCCGCGCCTGGGCGACGGCGCCAAGATCGATTCGGTCAAGGAGACGCCCTACGGCGGCCTGTACGAAATCCGCGTCGGCGGCGACATCCTGTATGCCGACAAGACCGGCACCTATCTGTTCTCCGGGAATATCTACAACCTGAAGACCAACGCCAACCTGACCAAGGACCGCATCGACGAGATCAACAAGATCAAGTTCTCCGACCTGCCTCTCAACCAGGCCATGAAGACGGTCAAGGGCAACGGCAAGCGCGTGATCGCCATCTTCGAGGATCCCAACTGCGGCTACTGCAAGCGCTTCCGCCAGACCACGCTCAAGGAACTGGACAACGTGACGGTCTATACCTTCATGTACAACATCCTGGCCGAGGATTCCTTCACCAAGTCGAAGAACATCTGGTGCGCGCCGGACCGCAACAAGGCCTGGGACGACTGGATGGTGTCCGGCAAGCCGGCCCCCGTCGCGCCGGCCAACTGCGCCACCCCGAACGAACAAGTGCTGGAGCTGGGCCGCAAGCTGCGCATCACCGGCACACCGTCCATTTTCTTCGCCGACGGCAGCCGGGTGCCGGGTGCGATCGACCTAAAGTCGCTGGAAGACAAGCTGGCCACCGTCAAGCAATAAGCACCATATAAAAGCGGAAGTGCGATCCGCTGCCGCATTCGGCGTACCCCACTGGGTGCGCCGTTTTTACGCCTAGTCACTCCAATCCAAGGGAGATATGCATGATCACTCTGAACATCAACGGCAAAGACACGCAGCTGGACGCCGATCCATCCACCCCCATCCTGTGGGCCCTGCGCGATAACCTCAACATGACCGGCACCAAGTTCGGCTGCGGCGCGGCCCTGTGCGGCGCATGCACCGTGCACCTGGGCGGCCAGCCCATCCGCTCCTGCGTGACGCCGATTTCGGCCGCCGTCGGCCAGAAGATCACCACCATCGAAGCCATGGAGCACGACAAGGTCGGCAAGGCCGTGCAGGAGGCCTGGGTCAAGCTGGACGTGCCGCAATGCGGCTACTGCCAGAGCGGCCAGATCATGAGCGCCACGGCCCTGCTGCGCACCAACAAGAAGCCCAGCGACGCCGACATCGACAACGCCATGTCCGGCAATATCTGCCGCTGCGGCACTTATCAACGCATCCGCGCCGCCATCAAGGACGCGGCCAAAGCCATCGCCTGAGGAGAGCCAGCATGCGTATCGAATGGATCAACCAGGAAGCCCTGGCCGGCGCCGCCGCGCCTGTGGAAGCTGGCGGCGTGTCGCGCCGCGCCTTCATGAAAACCGGCGCGGTGGCCGGCGCCGGCCTGGTGCTGGGCTTCTTCCTGCCGGCAGGCGGCCGTTTCGCGCGCGCCCAGCAGCAGGCCGCCAAGACCTATGAACCGAACGCCTTCCTGCACATCGCGCCGGACAACACGGTGACCGTGCAGGTCAACCGCCTGGAATTCGGCCAGGGCGTGCAGACCGCGCTGCCCATGATGATCTGCGAGGAGCTGGATGCCGACTGGAGCCAGATGCGCGGCGCCCTGGCGCCGGCCGGCGAAGCCTATAAAGACCCGGCCTTCGGCATCCAGATCACGGGCGGCTCCGGCACCGTGGCCCACTCGTACACCCAGTACCGCGAGATCGGCGCCCGCGCCCGCGCCATGCTGGTGGCCGCCGCCGCCGAACAGTGGAAGGTGCCGGCCGGGCAGATCAAGACGTCCAGGGGCGTGGTCACCGGCCCCGCCGGCCAGAAAGCCACGTATGGCGAACTGGCCGACGCCGCCATGAAGCAGCCGCTGCCCGCCAGCGTCACGCTCAAGGACCCGAAACAGTTCACCATTATCGGCAAGCCGGTCAAGCGCCTGGACGCGCGCCTGAAATCCAGCGGCAAGCAGCAGTTCGGCATGGACTTCAAGGCCCCCAACAGCAAGGTGGCCGTGGTGGCGCGTCCGCCGGTGTTCGGCGCCAAGGTGGCCAAGCTGGACGCCAGCAAGGCCAAGGCCATCAAGGGCGTGATCGAGGTGCTGCCGGTCTCCACCGACCGCGGCGGCAATGGCGTGGTGGTGATCGCCGAGGGCTACTGGCCCGCCAAGCAGGGCCGCGACGCGCTGCTGATCGAGTGGGATACCAGCGGCGTGGAGAAGGTCAGCACCGCCCAGCAGTTTGCCGATTACAAGGAGCTGGCCAAACAGCACGGCAAGGTCTCCAAACAGGCCGACATCTCCAAGCTGGGCTCGGCGCCGAAGAAAATCAACGCGGTCTACGAATTCCCCTACCTGGCGCACGCGCCCATGGAACCGCTGAACGCCGTGATCGATCTGCGCGCCGATGGCGCCACCGTGTGGGCCGGCTCGCAATTCCAGACCGTGGACCAGGCCGCGATTGCCGCCACCCTGGGCTTCAAGCCGGAGCAGGTCACGCTCAACACCATGATGGCCGGCGGCGGTTTCGGCCGCCGCGCCGTGCCGACCTCGGACTACCTGGTGGAAGCGGCCAACATCGCCAAGGTGTGGCGCGCCGCCGGAAAGACCGATCCGGTGAAAGTGATCTGGAGCCGCGAGGATGACATCAAGGGCGGCTACTACCGCCCGGCCCACGTGCACAGCGCCCAGATCGGCCTGGACGACAAGGGCAATATCGTGGCCTGGGACCATGTCATCGTCGGCCAGTCCATCGTCACCGGCACCCCGTTCGAAGGCATGATGGTCAAGAACGGCGTGGACGCCACCATGGTCGAAGGCATGGGCGAACCGTATGAAGTGCCGCTCAACCTCACCGCGCACACGGTCAAGGCCAATGTGCCGGTGCTGTGGTGGCGCTCGGTGGGCTCCACCCACACCGCCTTCGTGATGGAGACCCTGATTGACGAGGCGGCCGCCGCCGCCAAGGCCGATCCGGTGGCCTACCGCAAGAAGCTGTTCGGCGAGAAGGCTACCCGCCACCACGCGGCGCTGGATCTGGTGGTGGCCAAGTCCGGCTACGGCAAGAAGCAGCTGCCCAAGGGGCAGGCCTGGGGCGTAGCCGTGCACGAATCGTTCAACACCGTGGTCGCTTATGTGGTGACGGCCTCCGTCAAGGATGGCGCGCCCAGGCTGCACAAGGTCTACGCGGGCGTCCACTGCAACCAGCCGGTCAACCCGCTCACCATCGAAGCGCAGATCCAGGGCGCGGCGCTGATGGGCCTGGGCATGACCCTGCCGGGCGCGCAAATCACCTTGAAGGATGGCGTGGTCGAGCAGCAGAACTTCAGCGACTACGTGGTGGCGCGCATGACCGACATGCCGGCCATCGAAGTGCACATCGTGCCTTCGAACGAAGCGCCGACCGGCATGGGCGAACCCGGCCTGCCGCCGCTGGCGCCGGCCTTTGCCAACGCCTTGTTCAAGCTGACCGGCAAGCGGCTGCGCAAGCTGCCATTCGACCTGGCTTGACGGCCAGGCCGTCGCTACCGCGCATACGGTGGCCCATGCTGACTATGCGGCCACCTGCCATGCCCGCGGCGCGCCAGGTCAGCATGGGTAGCCGGCGGGTACGACGGCACCCGACCTTGATGGGATATCCATGCCACTAACCGGCATCCTTCTCGCCGCTGGACGGGGCAAGCGCTTCGATCCCAGCGGCCGCTTGAACAAGCTGCTGCAGCCGTTGCCGGACGGTGATCCGGTGGTGGCGGCCAGCGCGCGCAAGCTCCTGGCGGCCGTGCCGCGCGTGATTGCCGTGGTCCGTCCCGGCGACGACCAGGCCGCGGCCCTGCTGGGCAGGCTGGGCTGCGAAGTGCGTGTCTGCGAGGATGCCGACACCGGCATGGCCGCTTCGCTCACCCTGGCCATCGCACACACCAGGGCCGCTGAAGGCTGGCTGATCGCCCTGGGCGACATGCCGCACGTGCGCCCGGACACCATGCGCCGCCTGGCGCAGGCCATCGCCGCCGGCGCCCACATCGCCGCCCCTGTGCACCAGGGCCGGCGCGGCAATCCGGTGGCCTTCAGCGCCCATCATTTGCCGCTGCTGCTGGCGCTGGACGGCGACCAGGGCGCGCGCGCCATCCTGCGCAGCCATCCGGTGGCCGACATCGCCGTGGACGATCCCGGCATTTTGCACGACATCGATACCCCCGCCGACCTGTAGAATCTCATTCATCTGAGCCCGCCACCGAGACCAAGATGAAAAAAAACAGCAAGAACTATCCGGCCGTCGCCTACACCATCGTCGGCCACGACCTGCCCGCCCACCTGTACCACGTCACCCTGACCGTGGATGCGCCCGATCCGGCCGGCCAGGTGCTCGCGCTGCCGGCCTGGATTCCGGGCAGCTACATGATCCGCGAATTCTCGCGCAACATCGTGCGCATCCGCGCCGAATCCGGCGGCCAGCCGGTGGCGCTCACCAAGCTGGACAAGCACTCCTGGCAGGCCGCGCCGCTCAAGGACCCCAACGCCAGCCTGACCTTGCATTACGAAGTCTACGCCTGGGACCTGTCGGTGCGCGCCGCCCACCTGGACCGCAACCATGGCTTCTTCAACGGCACCAGCGTATTCCTGCGGGTGCTGGGCCGCGAGCACGAGGCCCACGTGGTCGACATCCAGCGCCCGGCCGATGAAGCGGCCCGCAGCTGGCGCGTGGCCACCGCTCTGCCCGAACTGAAGGCGCGCCGTTATGGTTTTGGCACCTATATCGCGTCCGACTACGATGAGTTGATCGACCATCCGGTGGAAATGGGCGACTTCGCCCTGGCCACTTTCAAGGCCCATGGGGTCCCACACGACATCGTGATCAGCGGCCGGGTACCCAACCTGGACCTTCCGCGCCTGTGCGCCGACCTCAAGGCCATCTGCGAAGCGCAGATTTCCTTCTTCGAGCCGCATACCCACAAGGCGCCCATGGACCGCTACGTGTTCCTCACCCTGGCCGTGGGCGATGGCTACGGCGGCCTGGAGCACCGCGCCTCGACCGCGCTGATTTGCTCGCGCGCCGACCTGCCGACCACGGCCGCCGGCAGGAACCAGGACATCAGCGACGGTTACCTGCAATTCCTGGGACTGTGCAGCCATGAATATTTCCACACCTGGAATGTAAAGCGCATCAAGCCTGCCGTATTTTCCCCTTACGATTACCAGGTGGAGAATTACACCCCGCTGCTGTGGCTGTTCGAGGGTTTCACCAGTTATTACGACGATTTAATGCTGGCGCGCGCCGGCCTGATTGGCGAGCCGGCTTATTTCAAGCTGGTGGCCAAGACCATAGGCGGTGTATTACGCGGATCGGGACGTACCAAGCAAAGCGTGGCGGATTCCAGCTTCGACGCCTGGGGTAAATATTATCGCCAGGATGAAAATGCGCCCAATGCCATCATCAGTTATTACACCAAAGGTTCATTGATAGGCCTCGCGCTGGATTTGACCATACGCTCCAAAACGGGCGGCAGTAAATCGCTGGATGATGTGATGCGGGCTTTATGGACTCGCTATGGCCGCGACTTTTATCCGGAAGGCACCCACGGCGTCACGCCTGCGGAAGTCGAAGCTTTGTTCGATGAAATTGCCGGTGTACGCCTCAAGCCCTTCTTCGATAAATATGTACGCGGCACCGAAGATCTACCTTTGGCGAAATTGCTGGCGCCGTTTGGTGTTAAATATGTGGACGAGCGTAAGTCTGCCAAGCCCAGCCTGGATGCGAATCTGGGCAAGGATGGCAATGACTGTAAATTATCCGTAGTCCATGAAGGCGGCGCCGCCCACAGGGCCGGCTTGTCGGCGGGAGATATATTGGTGGCGGTGGATGGCCTGCGCGTTACCGCCACCAATCTGGATAATCTGCTGTCGCGTTACGCGGTGGGCCAGGAAGTGCAGATCCATGCTTTCCGCCGCGATGAGTTGCAGGTATATAAAGCGGTGCTGCAAGGCGACCGCGTGCCCGCCATTTCCCTCACGCTGGACGCCAGCGGCAAGAAGTTCAGCGGACCGCCGCGCCCCAGCGCCGCCAGCTGAGTTCAGCCCGTCCCTCCAACCACCCATCCCCTTAGCGGGACAGGGTGGTTTTTTTTCGCCATTTCATGCCAGAAATTGGCTTGTAAAAGCCAGATTCGAGTTTGAACTGGTAAATTCTGTTCTGTACCTGCGATTCTTGACGTGTGGCAATGCGGTACAATCGGGGGCGTCCCTTCAGCTTGCTCATCATGCGTCTCGATCCTTCCACCATCATCGTCATGTCCACTGTCATCGGTGGCGCCCTGGCCATGGTGCTGTTCGCCGCGTATCGCAGCTTTCCCCATGAAATAAAAGGATTGAAGGAATGGGCCCAGGGCATAGCATTGCTGTTCGCATGCGCATTTGTTTTCGCGGCCCGTTATATACCGGGCGTGCCGGAAGCTGTTTCCCTGTTACCCGGTAATGCGCTGTTTTTCTGGGGTATAGGCTTGACCATGATAGGCACCGAGCTGTTTTACGGCCGAAGGCCTAGCTGGCGCGCATTTCATGTGGTGTGGATATGCGGGGTATTGGGACTGGCTTATTACATGCTGGTGGAGCACGACGTTAAAATGCGGGTGGCGATCGCCTCATTCGGTACCATATTGTTTTATTTGCGCTTGCTGCACCTGGTATGGAAATCCGGCGACCGCCATATTTCATCGATGATATTCGGTGGATTATTGCTCATGCAGACTACGGTAGTATGTGTACGCGGTCTGATGGCGGCCGCCAGGACTGGACAGGTGGACCTGGCCCAGCCCGGGGTATTTGTCGAGATGTATATGGCCGCGAGCAATTTCATTACCTTGATGCTGACAGTATCGTTCATGCTGCTGGCGACACGTCGCCTGCAAGTCACGCTGGAATTGCGTTCCACGCTGGATCCCCTGACCCAGGTATTGAACCGTCGGGGATTTGCCGATGTCTATGGCCGCGAACGGGCATTATTGAAGCGCGAGGCCGGCATGATGTCGCTGCTCAGCATAGACCTCGATTATTTCAAGGCCATTAATGACCGCCACGGCCATGCAGTGGGAGACAAGGTATTGGTCGAAGTGGCCCGAATTATCCGCAAGGTATTGCGCAGCTCCGATCACCTTGCCCGTTTTGGCGGCGAGGAGTTTGTCGTGTTGCTGCCGGATACCGGCCTGGAGCGCGCCCAGGCCATTGCCGAGCGCATCCGCGAGGCCCTGAAAAAGCCCAAGGGCGGTGCTGAACGCGACATACCCTGCTGCACCGCCAGCATGGGCATCGCCTGCCAGACCGGCGGCGCCGAAGACCTTGATGATATTTTGATACGTTCGGACCGGGCCCTGTACCGCGCCAAGGAGCGCGGCCGCGACCGCATCGAACTGGCTGACCCGGCCCCCTTGCGGGCTGTAGCCTAAGAATCCGTTTCAAAATGAGCAGGGCTAGGCGCGGCCAAGGCCGGGGCGACGCAGACAGTGCGCGTGTACGGCAGGGAGCGGCAACGACGCCATGGTCCGGGTTCTACGCGAACAGGCGGCGCAGTTCCGTGCCCGGATCGGGCGCGCGCATGAAGGCTTCGCCGACCAGGAAGGCGTTCACGCCGGCGGCGCGCATGCGCTGTACGTCTTCCGGCACCATGATGGCCGATTCGGTCACCACCAGCTTGTCGGCCGGGACCCGGTCCAGCAGGCCCAGGGTGGTCTCCAGCGAGGTCTCGAAGGTACGCAGGTTGCGGTTGTTGATGCCGACCAGGCGCGTTTTCAGGCGCAGCGCGGCGTCCAGTTCCGCACCGTCGTGCACTTCCACCAGCACATCCATGCCCAATTCATGGGCGCAGGCTTCCAGCTCCGCCATCAGGCCGTGGTCCAGCGCAGCCACGATCAGCAGGATGCAGTCGGCCCCCATGGCGCGCGCCTCGTACACCTGGTACAGGTCGACCATGAAGTCCTTGCGCAGCACCGGCAGGGTGCAGGCGGCGCGCGCCTGCTTCAGGTAGTCCACGGAACCCTGGAAGAACTGCTGGTCGGTCAGCACCGACAAACAGGAAGCGCCGCCGGCCGCATAGCTGACGGCGATATCGGCCGGGCGGAAGTCGGCCCGTATCACGCCCTTGGAGGGCGATGCCTTCTTCACTTCGGCGATGATGCCGGCCCGGCCAGCGGTGATGGTGGTGCGCAGGCTGGCCTCGAAGCCGCGCAGGCCGGCGCGCAGCTCGGCGTTGCTCTCGACCTCGGCGCGCAGGCTGGCGTAGCCCTGGCGTTTCTGCGCGGCGGCCACTTCTTCGGCTTTCACCGCCAGGATTTTGTTCAGGATGTCGGACATGATGGATACCGGAGTTAAATTCAGTGTTGTTCTGACAGCGCCAGGCGCGCGCCCAAGGCCAGGAACAGGCCGCCCGTGACACGCTTGAGCCACAGCGCCACCAGCGGCTGCACTTTCAGGCGCGCCGAGGCGAACGCCGTGAACACGGCCAGGCCATTACACCACAACATGCCGTTGAAGTTGAAAATGCAGCCCAGGAGGATAAAGGCCAGCGGCTTGCTGCTGGAATCGGCCGAAATAAATTGCGGCACAAACGCCAGGAAAAACAGCGCCACCTTGGGATTGAGCACATTGGTCAGGAAGCCCTGCAAGTAGATGCGGCCATAGGGCAGGTTGGACGGGGCCGGCGCATCGGCCTCGGGAGCCTGGTCCCGCAGCCGGCTGCGCAGCATGCCGACACCCACATAGACGATGTAGGCCGCACCCACCCACTTCACCACCGCGAAGGCGGCGGCGGAAGCGGACAGCAGCGCCGACAAGCCCAGCGCCGCCGCCAGGATGTGCACCATGGTGCCCGAGCCTATGCCCAGGGCCGCAGCGCAGCCGGCGCGCCAGCCCTGGGTAGCGCTGCGCGCCATGATCAGCAGTGAGTCCGGGCCCGGCATGATGTTGAGCAGCAGCCCGGATATAATGAACAACGGTAGATCGTGTATGCCAAACATAGGTAGTGATTGCGGATGTCATGGTTAGCGGCCCGTGTGCGTCATTCCCGCGCACGCGGGAATCCATGCTGAGCCGGCCGGCGCGCTCAGTATGGGCACCCGCGTGCGCGGGTGCGACCATGTCAGCGTCCCAGCGCCTGCGTCACCTGGACAAACTGGGCGATCTTCTGCAGCGCCGCGCCTGACTGTATCGCCTGGCGCGCGCGCTGCAAGCCATCCTCGATGGAACTGGCCACGCCGGCCGCATACAGCGCCGTGCCGGCGTTCAGGCTGACGATGTCGTAGGCCGGTCCCGGTTCGCCGCGCAGCGCTTCCATCATTTTCGCCTTGGACTCGGCGGCGTCGGCCACCTTCAGGTTGCGGCTGGCCGTCATCTGCAGGCCGAAGTCTTCCGGATGGATCTCGTATTCGCGGATTTCGCCGTTGATCAGTTCACCGACCAGGGTGCCGGCGCCCAGCGACACTTCATCCATGTTGTCGCGGCCATACACCACCACCGCGTGCTGGGCGCCCAGGCGCTGCAGTACGCGCACCTGGATGCCGACCAGGTCGGCGTGGAACACGCCCATCAGGATATTCGGCGCGCCGGCCGGATTGGTCAGCGGTCCCAGGATGTTGAAGATGGTGCGCACGCCCAGCTCCTTGCGCACCGGCGCCGCATGCTTCATGGCGGCGTGGTGGTTGGGGGCGAACATGAAGCCGATGCCGGTCTGGGCGATCGATTGCGCGATCTGTTCGGGCTTGAGGTTGATGTTGGCGCCCAGCGATTCGATCACGTCGGCGCTGCCGGACGAGGACGACACGCTGCGCCCGCCATGCTTGGCCACGCGCGCCCCGGCGGCGGCGGCCACGAACATGGAGGCGGTCGAGATATTGAAGGTGTGCGCGCCGTCGCCGCCGGTGCCGACGATGTCGAGCAGGTTGGTGGTGTCGGCCATCGGCACCTTGGTCGAGAATTCGCGCATCACCTGGGCGGCGGCGGCGATTTCGCCTATGGTTTCCTTTTTCACGCGCAGGCCCATGGTCAGGGCCGCGATCATGGCGGGCGACATTTCGCCGGACATGATCTGGCGGAACAGGTGCAGCATCTCGTCGTGGAAGATCTCGCGGTGTTCTATGCAGCGCAGCAGTGCTTCTTGATGGGTGATGGGCATGGCGATTCCTTGTTCTTCAATGTAGGCGCAGACGGCGGGAACAGCGTGAGGCGGCGCTCAACAAAAGCGCCGGGCGCTCACACCCGTTCCAGGAAGTTTTTCAGCAGTGCGTGGCCGTGTTCGGACAGGATGGACTCGGGGTGGAACTGCACGCCCTCGATGTCGTACTCCTTGTGCCGCACGCCCATGATTTCACCGTCGTCGGTCCATGCCGTCACTTCCAGGCAGTCGGGCAGCGTGCTGCGCTCGATCGCCAGCGAGTGGTAGCGTATCACCGTGAATGGCGTGGGCAGGTTGTGGAACACGCCCTCGCCGGTATGTGCGATTGAAGAAGTTTTGCCATGCATGACCTGCTTGGCGCGTATCACCTTGCCGCCGAAGGCCTCGCCTATGGCCTGGTGGCCCAGGCACACGCCCAGGATGGGCTTTTTGCCGGCGAAGTGCTTGAGCACGGCGATCGAAATGCCGGCCTGCGCCGGGTCCTTGGGGCCGGGCGAGATGCAGATGCGGTCCGGGTCCAGGGCCTCGATTTCGGCAATGGTGATTTCATCGTTGCGGTACACCCGCACGTCCTCGCCCAGCTCGCCGAAATACTGCACGATGTTGTAGGTGAAGGAGTCGTAGTTGTCGATCATCAGCAGCATCTTAGATCTCCCCATCCAGGCCGTCTTGCACTTGTTCGGCGGCGCGCAGCACGGCGCGCGCCTTGTTTTCAGTTTCCTGCCATTCCATCTCGGGGATGGAATCGGCCACGATGCCGGCCGCGGCCTGCACGTACAGGGTGCCGTCCTTGATCACGCCGGTGCGGATGGCGATCGCCAGGTCCATCTCGCCGCTGAACGACAGGTAGCCGCAGGCGCCGCCATAGATGCCGCGCTTGGAGATTTCCAGCTCGTCGATGATTTCCATGGCGCGCACCTTGGGCGCGCCGGTCAGGGTGCCGGCCGGGAAGGTGGCGCGCAGCACGTCCAGGTTGGTCAGGCCTTCCTTCAGCGTGCCCTCCACATTGGAAACGATGTGCTGCACGTGCGAGTACTTCTCGATCACCAGGCGGTCGGTCACCTTGACGCTGCCGGTCTCGGAGATGCGGCCCAGGTCATTGCGCGCCAGGTCGATCAGCATCACGTGTTCGGCGATCTCCTTGGGATCGGCCAGCAGTTCCCTGGCCAGCGCCTCGTCGCGCTCCGGCGTAGCGCCGCGCGGGCGGGTGCCGGCGATGGGGCGCAGCGTGACTTTCTTCTGGCCGTCGGCCGCGGTTTCCTGGCGCACCAGGATCTCGGGCGAGGCGCCGACGATCTGCAGGTCGCCGTAGTTGTAGTAGTACATATACGGCGACGGGTTCAGCGAGCGCAGCGCGCGGTACAGCGACAGCGGCGAATCCACGTAGGGCTTGCGGATGCGCTGGCCGATCTGCACCTGCATCAAGTCGCCGGCCATCACGTATTCGTGGGCGCGGTCCACTGCTTTCAGGTAGTCGGCCTTGTCGAATTCGCGCACGGCTTCGGTGCGCACCGAGGCGGTGGTGACCGGGAGGTCGACACTGCGGCGCAGCAGCACGCGCAAGTCCTTCAGGCGCTGGCGCGCCTTGCTGTAGGCCTCGGGCTGCGAGGGGTCGGCGTACACGATCAGGTACAGCTTGCCGGACAGGTTGTCGATGACGGCCAGTTCTTCGGTCAGCATCATCTGGATGTCGGGCAGGCCCAGGTCATCCTTGGGCTGGCTGTGGGCCAGCGTTTTTTCGATGTGGCGCACGGCGTCGTAGCCGAAGTAGCCGGCCAGGCCGCCGCAGAAGCGCGGCAGTCCCGGACGCAGCGCCACCTTGAAGCGCGACTGGTAAGCCTGGATGAATTCCAGCGGATTGCCTTCGTGGGTCTCGATGACCGCCCCGTCTTTCAGGATCTCGGTCACGCGGCCGCTATTGCGCAGCACGGTTTTGGCGGGCAGGCCGATGATGGAATAGCGCCCGAAGCGCTCGCCGCCCACCACCGACTCCAGCAGGAAGGTGTTCCTGCCGCTGTTCTGCGACTGGGCCAGCTTCAGGTACAGGGTAAGCGGGGTTTCCAGGTCGGCGAAGGCTTCGGCAATCAGCGGAATGCGGTTGTAGCCCTCGTTGGCCAACGATTTGAATTCGAGTTCGGTCATGTGTGCTCTCCATGCCGCCCGTGATGGGTGCGGGTGTGCGCGGGGCGGCTAGCGGGTCAAAAAACCTGTCGCGGCAAGATGCGGCGACAGCAATCGTATGCGGCTCAGTTGTGCCAGGATTGCCAGCGTCGCCACAGCCAGGCCTCAAGCGGGCCGGTTGCGTTGACGTTGTGTTTTTTGATGGGAGACATTTCGATGTGGTGGTTCAGCGAACGGGTTAATTTGACACTGCGTTATGCGAACGAATCTGATGTGCCGCTTCCAGCAGCGTGGCTACTATACCATCGGAATCGGTGTCGTGTATAGATTCGCCGTGATTGTAACCATAAGGCACGTTCAGGACCGGGCAGCCTGCGGCGCGCGCGGCCTGGGCGTCATTGGATGAATCGCCGATGGCCACCACCTGGGCCGGGGCCAGCCCGAACTGCTGGCAGACCGTGGTCAGCGGCAGCGGGTCGGGCTTCTTGCGCGGCAGCGAATCGCCGCCGTAGACCAGCTCGAAGTAGCCATCCAGGCCTTTTTGCTGGAGCAGCGGGGTGGTGAAGGCGATCGGCTTGTTGGTCACGCAGGCCAGGCGCAGGCCCTGGGCGCGCATGGCCTCCAGCCCGGCCTTGACGTCCGGGTACAGGGTGCTGTGCTGGCCGTTGATGGCCAGGTAGTGGCGCTGGTAGGCCTCCATGGCGGCCGCGAAACGCTGTTCCACCTCGGCCGCGTCGTAGTCCAGGGCCAGTACGCTGCGGATCAGGTGCTCCGAGCCCTTGCCCACCATGAGTTCTATCTGCCGCTGGCTGATGGGCGCCAGTCCCAGCTCGGCGCGCATGCCGTTCAGGGCCACCTGGAAGTCGGGGAGGGTGTCCAGCATGGTGCCATCGAGGTCGATGATGGCGGCGCGCACGCCGGCCAGGACGCCCATGCTCATACGGTCGCCAGCTGGGCGCGCATGGCGTCGATCACGGCTTTGTAGTCCGGCTTGCCGAAGATGGCGGAACCGGCCACGAAGGTGTCGGCGCCGGCTGCGGCTGCGGCGGCGATGTTCTCGATCTTGATGCCGCCATCGACTTCCAGCAGGATGTCGCGGCCCGATTCATCGATCTTGCGGCGCGCCAGCGCGATTTTCTTGAGGGCCTCGGGAATGAAGGACTGGCCGCCGAAGCCGGGATTGACGGACATGATGAGTATCATGTCGATCTTGTCCATCACGTGGTCCAGGTAGTGCAACGGGGTGCCGGGATTGAATACCAGGCCGGCCTTGCAGCCGTTATCGCGTATCAGCTGCAGCGAGCGGTCGATGTGCTCCGACGCTTCCGGGTGGAAGGTGATGATGTTGGCGCCTGCCTTGGCGAAATCGGGAATGATGCGGTCCACCGGTTTGACCATCAGGTGCACGTCGATGGGCACTTGCACGTGCGGGCGTATCGCTTCGCATACCAGCGGGCCTATGGTCAGGTTGGGCACATAGTGGTTGTCCATCACGTCGAAGTGGATGATGTCGGCGCCTGCGCTGACGACATTGCGGACTTCCTCGCCCAGGCGGGCGAAGTCGGCGGACAGGATGCTGGGGGCGATGCGGTAGGTGGTCATGATGGTGCCGGCAGTAGCTTGTGTTTGAAAAAGATGCGCTATTTTAGTCCAATTGGCGTATCACCTTGCATCCGGCCCCGATTTCGGGTGCAATGGAGGATGGGCACAGGGCCCGGGCGCCGACGCCTTTCTTTAGCTTTAAGGAATCTTCTTGATGGCCACTTATGAATTCACGGTGTCGGTACGCACCCAATATTTGCCGGAGCAGTCCGATCCGGAGCGCACCAACTTCGTGTTCACCTATTCAATCACGATCAAGAATACCGGCACGGTCGCGGCCCAGCTGATTTCGCGCCATTGGGTCATCACGGACGCCAACAATCACATAGAGGAAGTGCGCGGCCTGGGCGTGGTCGGCCATCAGCCCTTGCTGCAGCCGGGCGAACAGTTCGAATACACCAGCGGCACCGCGCTGCAGACCCCGCAGGGTTCCATGCAGGGCGAGTATTTCTGCGTGGCCGAGGATGGCCACCAGTTCGAAGCGCCCATCCCGGAATTCGTGCTGTCCTTGCCGCGCACCCTGCACTAATTATTCTGGTCTTCAGGCCGTTTGGGTTTCTTCCTGGGTGGATACATGGTCCACCAGACGATGAAGACCAGCAGGAACAGGGCCACGATGGCTTCCAACATTAATACCCACATAGCTATCCTTATGTCATTTATCCGCAGTACCGTACCACTCACAATAATTGCCCTGGCGCTGGCCGCCTGTACTTCCACCCCGCTGCCGCGCGACAGCCAGATGCCGCCGCCGGTCGGCCCCACCCCGGCGCCGGCGCCAACCCAGGCTCCCACTCCGGCGCCGCCGCCTGCGCCCAAGCCCACGGCCTTGCAGCTGGTTCCTGGCAGTTTCGCCGATCTGCCGGGCTGGGACAAGGACGATCTGCGCGCCGCCTGGCCAGCCTTCCTGTCGTCCTGCAGCGTGCTGTCCAAGCAGCCGGCCTGGAAAGAGAGCTGCGGCATCGCCCGCACCGTCAATGCCAATGACGAGCGCGCCATCCGCACCTTTTATGAAGCGTTCCTGCAGCCCAACCGCGTGATCGCGCCCGACGGCGCCACCGACGGCCTGGTCACCGGCTATTACGAGCCGCTGCTGCGCGGCGCCCGCAAGAAGGGCGGCCCGTATCAAACCCCGCTGTTCAAGGTGCCGGACGACATGATCACGGTGGACCTGGCCAGCGTCTACCCCGAACTGAAAGGCATGCGGCTGCGCGGCAAGCTGGTCGGCAAGAAGCTGGTGCCTTACGCCACCCGCGCCGATATCGAGCGCGGCGACTTCGCCGGCAAGGAGTTGCTGTGGGTGGACGATCCGGTCGAATCCTTCTTCCTGCAGGTGCAGGGATCGGGCCGGGTGCAGCTGACCGATACCCAGGAAACCGTGCGCGTGGCTTATGCCGACCAGAACGGCCATCCCTACAAATCGATCGGCAAATACCTGGTGGAGAAGGGCGAGCTGACCGTGGAACAGGCTTCGGCCCAGGGCATCAAGGCCTGGATCGCCGGCCATCCGACCCGCATGCAGGAACTGTTCAACGTGAATCCCAGCTATGTGTTCTTCCGCGAGGAGAAGCTGCCTGATCCCAAGGTGGGGCCGAAAGGTTCGCTGGGCGTGCCGCTGACGCCGCAGCGTTCGGTGGCGGTGGACGCCACCCAGCTGCCGCTAGGAGCGCCCATCTTCCTGTCCACCACCCAACCCAACAGCGATATCCCGCTGCAGCGCCTGGTCATGGCCCAGGATACGGGCGGCGCCATCCGTGGCGCCATCCGTATCGATTACTTCTTCGGCTTCGGCACCGAGGCCGCCGAAAACGCCGGCCGCATGAAGCAGCGCGGCAGCGTATGGGTGCTGCTGCCGAAGACCACTAATTAGAGGCTGATTCCAAACGAGCGTGGCGAGGCGCCGCAACGCTGCCATGGTCGTTTCGAAGCGGCCTTCTAACGCAGGACCAATACCGGCAGCGAGGTGTGGGTCAGCACCTTGTCCGACTCGCTGCCCAGGAAGAAGCGGTTCAGGCCGCTGCGGCCGTGCGAGGCGATCACGATGATGTCGCACTGGTGCTTGCCGGCGGCCGCCACGATTTCTTCATACGGGCTGGGCGACAGCGTGATGACGCCCTCGAACGGCACCTCGGCGGCGCGCGCGGCGGTCGCCACCTTTTCCAGGGCCTTCTTGCCCGCTTCCTCCAGCTGGTTTTCAAACTGGCCCGCATCCAGCGCCACGCCGCTGTCGCCCAGGGTGGGCATGGGCAGCGGCTGTATCACATAGATGCTGACGATGCGCGCCTGGTTCAAGCGTGCGAACTGGATCACGGTATCGATGGCGTGGTTGGACAGCTCGGAGCCGTCGGTGGGGAACAGGATGGTGTGGAACATGGCTTTCTCCCGGTTATGCGGTTATGAGTGAGCGTAATGTTTAACCAAGCTCTCCGGCGCACGTTATGCGGGCTGGGGGACGTTGGCCCGGATGGCCTGCGAGCTGGCCATGGCCAGTGTCAGGATGATACCGCCGGCGCCTATGCAGAACAAACCGGTGCGCACGCCGAAATGGTCGGCGATGTAGCCTGCCGACAGCGCTCCCAGCGGCGCTGTCGCCACGGTCAGGAAGCGCATGCTGGAAATCATGCGGCCGAGCAGCTCGTCCGGCGTCACCTTCTGGCGCAGCGTCATATATGGCATGAAGAACAGCATCACGCCGCAATCGATGCAGAATGACAGCGCGGCGCAGGCCGCCAGGGTGAACTGGGTATTGCCGAATAGCCGGGGTGGCACCATGGGCGCCATGGCGAAGCCGACGGCGGTTGCCCCTACGCCGATCAGCATGGTGGCGCCAGGGCCGTAGCGCTTGTTGAGTGGCTTGAGCAGCAGCGAACTGGCCAGCACCCCGGCCCCGCCCAGGGTGTTGATCACGCCCAGCATGCCCGGACTCATGCCCAGGGTGCGAGTGCCATACAGGATGGACAGGGCGCCGTAGCCATAGAACAGGAAATGCCAGCAGCCCGCGCCCCAGGCCAGGCTGCGCAGCAGGGGCTGGCTCCAGACAAAGGCCAGTCCATCGCGCACGTCACGCAAGGGATGCTTGTCGGACGGCGCCGGCTGCGGATCGCGGTTGCGGATGCGGCGCAGGTTCAGCACGGAGACCACGAAACCGCAGGCATTGAGCAGCACGGCGTAGGGCGCCGACAGCCACTGCACCAGCAGGCCGGCCACACCGGGCGCCAGCAGGCGCGAGGCGGAATCGGTGGCGGCGAACTTGGCCTGCGCGTCGATCAGCTTGTCGCGCCCGACCAGGAAGGTGAGGAAAATCTGGTCGGCGCCGCCACCCACCACTGAGCAGATGCCGAGGATGAAGGAGGTGGTGTACATCCAGTGGATGGACAGCAGGCCCAGCCACCATGCCAGCGGGATGCTGGCCAGCGTCAGGCCCTGTATGGTCTCGCTGACCAGCAGCAGCGGGAATTTGCGGTTACGGTCCAGGAACACGCCGGCCGGCAATGCGAACAGGGCGAACGGAATGGCCTGGCAGGCCACCAGGGTGCCCATCTCGGCTGGCGTGGCTTTCAGCAGCACGGCTGCGCACAGCGGCAGGGCCAGGGCGCTGACATAGCTGCCGAAGCCGTTCAGCACACTGCTGAACCACCAGCGGCGGAAATCCACATTGCGCAGCAGTTCGTCGCCGCTTATTTTTTCGGAAAGATAACGGCGGAAAGCGGTATAGATGATGGGCTCGGCATGGAAGAGTGCGGCTTCCAATAATACCAGTGCCACCTCGGGCCATATAGGGTATAAACGCTACATTTATCCGATTCCACTATGGAGGCTGCGATGCAATATGAAGACCTGATCGTCGAAGTGCACGGCAAGGTGGCGCTGGTGCGCCTGAACCGTCCCAAGGCCCTGAATGCGCTCAACGACCGCATGATGAACGAGCTGGGCGTGGCGCTGGCCGGGTTCGACGCCGACCCTGGCATTGGTTGCATCGTGCTGGGCGGCAGCGAGAAAGCGTTTGCGGCGGGCGCCGACATCGCCGCCATGGTGGACTACACCTTTGTCGATACCTATCGAGACAACTACATCACCCGCAACTGGGAGCACGTGCTGCGCGTGCGCAAGCCGGTGATCGCGGCCGTGGCCGGCTACGCCCTGGGCGGTGGCTGCGAATTGGCCATGATGTGCGACTTCATCATCGCGGCCGACAGCGCCAAGTTCGGCCAGCCGGAAATCAAGATCGGCGTGCCGCCCGGCGCCGGCGCCACCCAGCGCCTGCCGCGCGCCATCGGCAAGGCCAAGGCCATGGACATGCTGCTGACCGCGCGCACCATCGATGCGGCCGAGGCCGAGCGCATCGGCCTGGTGTCGCGCGTAGTCCCGGCCGACAAGCTGACCGAGGAAGTGCTGGCCGTGGCCACGCAGATCGCCTCCATGCCGACCTCGGTGGCCATGATGGTCAAGGAGTGCGTGAACCGCGCCTTTGAATCACCGCTCAGCGACGGCGTCAGCTATGAGCGTCGTCTGTTCCAAGCCGCCTTCGGTACGCCGGCCCAACAAGAAGGTATGCACGCCTTCCTGGAAAAACGCTTGCCAAACTACGACGGCCTTTGATATGATTCTGTCCCTCGCAAAGTCCTTCAGAGCAGTGCGATGAAGGACGAGAGTTAGCGAGACGAAACAAAGGGGTTGACGAGTTATACGAAACACGACATAATCTCGCTTCTCTGCTGCAGGACAAAACGCTCCGCAGCAAACGCAGTACCGAATGAGTTCTTTAACAATTTACAGTCGATAAGTGTGGACGTTTGATGAGGTGCACGCGCAGTCTACGGATGGCGCGAAACTTAAAAAATCAAATGTTCACAAAAAGTATTGAAGTCAGTATTTTGA